>NZ_JAKKFG010000004.1:0-694053 GCF_022230905.1 Micromonospora salmantinae | reverse complement strand
GGCGGGCGGCGCGGCCGGCGGCGGTTCGGGTGGCGGGGCCGGCGCGGGTGGCGGCGGCTCGGCCGGTGGCGGCTCCGGTGGCGGCGGAGGCGGCGCCGGTTTCGGCTTCGGCGGTGCCGGAGGCGGCAGTACGGCGTGCAGCACCCAGGTGCCGCCCGGGTGCTCGGACCAGTTGCCTCCCTCCAGGTTGAGGGTGACGTTGGCCTGGTAGTAGATGACCGAGTTCTTGTTGTTGATCCGTGGGTCGAGGGTCGCGCCGTGGCTGCTGAGATAGCGCCGGAAGTCCTCCACCGTGGGGTTCTCGGACCCGGTGAAGTGGGATTCCGTGATGGAGATGTCGTGGGTTTCCGGACCCTTGACAGTGGTCGGCTTGAACCCGGACGGGTCGACCATTCCCACCGGATTGTTGCGGCAGTACCGGAACAGGTTGCCCCCGTCGGCGAAGCCGCCCGGGTCGCTGCTCGCCCACCTGCCCAGCCACGGCACGTAGTACCGAGCCCCGGCGTAGCAGAAGCCCGTCTCGTCGTCCACCTCGTGCCCGCCGAAGCGGTACCGCTTCAGGCTGAGGTCGGCACCCGGCCGGCCGTACCGGTACGCGGTAGTTCCGTACGGGTGGTACTCCTCGTAGGAGATGAGCACCCCGGCCGCGTCGGTCTCCAGCGTGGCCGAGCCGAGGTGGTTGGTGAGCTGGTAACGGACCAGCGGAACGCCGAGCGGGTTGGCCGGGTCGAAGCCGCCGACGTCGACGGTCTTGACGTCCACCTGGGCGACCGGGCCGGTGTCGTCAGCGATCGTGGTGGTCCACCGTTCGTGCTGGAGGACGCCGGTGACCCGGTTGCGCCTCCGGAACACGGTGACCGCACCCAGGAAGATCCATTCAAGTTGGACGCTGCCCGGCCGGTCCACGACCTTGCGCAGCCGCTGCCCGCTCGCGGCGTAGACGAACCGGGCTTCGCCGCCGCCGCCGAGGTCGACCCGGCGGAGCTGGTCGTGGACGTTCCACTCCAGGGCCGGCAGGTGCGGCATGACGGTCAGGTTGCCGACGGCGTCGTGCGCGTACAGGGCCGAGTAGGGGCCGCCGTCGGCGTCGCCGGGCAGGCTCGTGGCGGCCAGCCGGTTCGTGGCGTCGGCCGGGTCGTCCTGGTACGCGTACCGGTGGTGCCGGGTCCAGCCGGCGCCAACCCCGGCCTGCGTCCGGAACCGGTGCCGGAGCACTGTGAGGTTGCCCAGCGGGTCGTACTCGTACTCCTCGGTGTAGGCACGTACCGCGCCGGCATCGGTGGGGCTTCCGGCCGGCGGCACGTCGATCTGGTCGCGGATCGCGTCGTTCGGCGCCCCGGCCAGCTCCCGCCCACTCGCCCGGACCAACTGGTAGAGCGGGTCGTACGCGTAGTCGCTGGCGGCCGGCACCGCCGCGTTGCCGAAGAAGGTGGGCGCGCCCGGTTCGGCCACCCGGGTGAGGTTGCCCACCGGGTCGTAGGTGTAGCGCAGGTCGCGAACCCCGGCGGTGAGCAGACGTTCCAACCGGAACGTCATCGGGTCGTAGAAGTACTCGGTGACCAGCCCGTTGCCGTGCCGGGCGAACCGCCGCCGACCCAGCGCGTCGTAGTCCTGCTCGGACAGGAACTCCACCTCCGCGCCCTGGCCGCGCAGCCGTGCGGTGAGCCGGCCCAGCATGCCGCCCTCGAGGTAGGTCGGTCGTAGCTCGGTGGCGTCGGGCAGGGTGACCACTGTCGGGCGGTTCACCGCGTCGTACTCGGCGGCGGTGCCGAAGACCTCGCTCTCCAGCAGTGGCGCCGCGGCGGTCAGCAGCGCGGCGTGGTCGGGCGCGGCGGCCACCGGCGACCAGTCCGGGCCGTCGACGTGATCGGTGGCGAGTCTCCGTTCGGCGCGGCGCGGGTTGCCCTTGAAGTCCACCTCGGGCACCCGCACCTGCCCCGCCGGGTCGAACACCAGGTACGGCACGCCGTGCAGGCCCAGCGTCGCCGCGTCCGGATGCCGGTCGCCGAAGACCACGTACTGCACGCAGCGCTCCGGCCCGGCGGACTCGCTGACGTACAGGCCGACGGGCCGGTGCAGGGCGTCGTACGTGGTGCGGAAGGTCCGGCCGTGTTCGTCCCAGATCCGGCGCACCCCGCCGAGCACATCCTGGAACACCCACCGCTCGCCCTTCTCCGCGCTCCACGATCGCACTCCCGCGCCGTGCATGGCGGTGGCCGCGTTGGCGATGTGCCGGCCCAGCGCGTCGTACCCGTCCGAGGACCGTCCGGTGAGGTCTCCCCTGGTGCGTACGCCGAACCGCTGGCCGGCCCCCCGGTCGGCCACCGTGTAGACGGCCCGGCCGAGGCTGTCGAAGTGGATCACGGAGGGTGTGTCGGCGTGCGTGGCGGCGAGCCACGCGGCGCGGCTGGCCGGGTCGGCCGGTTCCGGATCGGAGACGGCGGGGCTGCCCCGCTCGGCGTACCACTGGCTGTCGAGCACCGTGTCGTTGGCGTCGAACAACCGGTGCGACCAGGCCGTCGACTCGACCCGGCTGAGGGTGCCGTCCGGATACCGGGTGAGCACGGCCCGGCCCAGCGGGTCGTAGTAGCGAATCGCGGTGGCACCGATCTCACGCAGCGCCGCCGCGTCCTCGTACTCGTGGGTGGTACTGAAGTAGGGCTGGTACCGCTTCACCGGGTTGCCCTTGTTGTTGACCACCGTGCGGCCGGTGCCGACCCAGCGCGGGTCGGCGTCCACCTCGACGGCGACCCCGTCCTCCCCCACCTCCAGGGCCCTGCCCGGATGCACCCGCGACTTGGTGATCGCCACACCACCGGTGCCGGTGCTGTACTCGTAGCTCTCCAGCCAGCGCGGGTTGGTCGGGCCGTGCCGTTCCCGGTGCCGGCCCCGGCTGTACGCGGGCTGGCCGTTGACCACCCAGTTGAACGGGTCGTAGGTGAACGTCAACGTCGGATCGTCGAGCGTGTCACCGTCCCCGGCGCCGGGCCGGCCGAGTAGCGCCGAGGCCACCACCCGGCCCAACTCGTCGTAGCGCACCGCGCGGCGCTGCCCGTTCGGGTCGGTGACGAGGCTCGGGCCGAGCACCAGGTAGTTGTTGACAGCGGTGGTGACCGACCAGGCCGCCTGGTCGATGGTCACCCGCTCGGTGAGCAGGTGGTAGCCGTCGAAGGTGACGGCCGTCGCCATGCCCAGCGCGTCCCGGGCCCCGTTGGACAGGTAGAAGTGCGCGGCGGGATCGGTCGGATAGCGCAGCTCGCCGGACGGAATCCACCAGTCCGGGCCGCCGTCGAGGTGCACGTAACCGGCGGCAGCCAGGTCCGCGTCGGTCACCGCAGTGCCGTAGCCGGCGGCCAGCGCGGCCGGGGTGAAGGCGAGTTGGTACGTCTGGTGCCCCAGCCCCAGGCTGTCCCACTGCCCGGCCGGCAACGGCGTCAGCGCGTTGTCCCGGAACCGCACCTGTGACCGGGACAGCAACCGCCGCTGCGCGCTGACCTCGTCGGCCACCACCTCGTACCCGATCGGGGTGGCCGCGGCGAACCCGGCGAGCAGTTCGGCGCGGGTGAACAGCGGACCGGCCGGGGCCAGCCCGGTCAGTTCGTGCCCGAGGGCCTCGTACGCGGAGCGGATCCGGTACGCCGGCACCGGCAGCGTCTCGTCGATGTCCGGGGTGTACCACTGCTCGCCGTAGGTGACGTGACGGCGTCGCTGTTCGGCGGTCACCTCGGCGGGCAGCTCCGGGTCTGGCGTGGTGCGGCCGTAGACCACCGCGGCGGCCTGGACGACGCTGCCGTACGGGCCGAGGACCAGGTTGAGCCGGTGGCTGATCCGGGGCTCGTCCGGCTGCCGGTCGTAGGAGAGGCTGACCGCCTCCCGCTCGACGGCGACGAACACCCGCGCGTCCAGCCGTTGCACCTGGTACGTCTGCTCGACCACCCCGTACGGGTGCTCCTGCGAGGCACTGCCGTCGTACGAGTACACCTCCTGCCGAAGCGGCAGGCCGCGCAACGCCCGCCGGCTCTCCCGCAGCTCGGTGGCGGAGATTCCGGCCGGCAGCTCCGCGGTGGGCAGGTGCCGGCCGGCGTACCACTCGGCGGACAGGTCGGCCGGGGCGCCGGTGTGATACCAGGTCTTCGTGGTGACCGGTGGCTGGAACAGCTCGGGCGAGGTGTCCTGGTTCCCGTCGACCGCCTCGACGCCCAACACGTGGTCCACGAACGACTCGCCGTCGATCTGCTCGACCATGCCGAAGCCGGCGAACTCCCGCTCGACGCCGTCGTAGTGCCCATGGTGGTAGCGGTAGCCGGTGACCAGCCGGGTCCCGGTGATCCGGTCCACCTGTTCCACCCGCTCGACGACCTGCACCGGGAACGGCAGCCCGGTCACCCACGGCTGACCGGCTCGCCGGTCGGCCAGCTGGAAGGCGGTGGAAGCGGCGTAGCTGATGGTGGTCTCGCCGCCCAGGTTGTTCACCACCCGGGTGAGTAGGTGCGGCTTGCCGTCGGCGGCCAGATTCAGGTAGCGCACCGGGCCGGCGGCGTCGCCGGGCAGCGGCGACGACCACACCAGGCAGCCGGTGCCCGTGCCCAGCAGGTCGGTCACCGTCACCGTCGAATCGGGCGTGACATGCGGCAGGTCGGGCAGCTCGGCGGGGGCCGACCAGCCGTTGCCGGACTGGTTGTACCAGAGCCGGATCTCGCGCCGGCCCAGGTAGCACAGGTCCATCACGCCGGTGCCGTCCACGTCGGTGAGGAGCACCCGGGCCGGGTCGAACTCGTCCAGCCCGGTGAACCACGGCGCGTCGTCCATCTCGACCTTGGCGCCGAATCGTCCGTAACCGACGTTGGGCCAGTAGCAGACGGAACCGTCGCGGACCCGGACCAGGTCGGTGAGCCCGTCGCCGGACATGTCGGCGAGGAAGATGCTCTGCCGGTCGTCGGAGCGCAGCAGCCGCGGCCCACGGTCCTCGTCCACGGGCCAGAGCGCGGGTCGCGCCGGGCCGTACCCCGCCTCGGCCAGCGACTCGTGCCAGGCCAGCACGGTGTCACCGGCGATCAGCAGGTCGGCCCGGCCGTCCCCGGTGAGGTCCAGCAGCAGCAGGTCGGGGCTGGCCCAGTCGACGGCGGGCAGCTCGGTGAACGGCTGGAAGCCGGACCAGCCGGCGTCGTCGGTGCGGCTGACGAAACCCGCCGGTACGGTGCCGAGCTGGACCAGTTCGATCCGCCCGTCACCGTTCACGTCGACCAGTTGCTGGCGTCCGCCGGCCAGGTCGGTCAGCGACGGAACTGTGGGTAGCGCGGCGACCGGGCCGATCCGGCCGGCGCCGAGGTTCGGCCGGTAGTAGAGGGCACCCTCGTGCCCGGTCAGCACCCCGGCGAGTCCTTCCCCGTCCAGGTCCACCCACAACTCGGTCCGTCCGTCGACGCCGGCTGGCAGGTTCTCCAGGCTGCCGCGCTCGAGTTCCCGGGTGGTCGCCGCGATGGTGGCCGGTGTGTATTCGAAGGTCACCGGGGGCAGTGCGGCGCTGGTGTGCCCGCCGCCGGCGGCCGGGGCGTAGCCGCGCTGGGTCACCTCGACCAGGGTGGACAGCACCGGCCCGCTGGCGTACTCCAGCTCCACCGCCCGGACCAGGCAGTTCGCGCCCACCTCCGGCTCGTCAGGGAAGTGGTGGAACATCAGGATCCGGCGGCACAGCCGGTAGGTGCGGACCTCGAATCCCGCGCGGTAGGTGGAGAAGGGGTCCGGCCGGCAGGTCCACTCCCCGGCGTCAGCAGGTAGCGGGGTGTCCGGGTGGTGCTCGCCGTAGTCGAGCACCACCTCGAACACCCAGCCGGCGTCGGCGATCTGGGCCGGCGTCAGGTCCACCGGGCGTCGGCCGTCGGGGTCGAGCAGAGGCACCGTGTTGCCGTACCGCACCGACTTGAGGTAGCGGTTGACGCTCCGGTCGGTGCGGTGCCGTTCGTGCGGCCGGTCCAGGTCCAGGCCGGCGGCGTCCTCGGCCTTGTAGGTGTAGGTGACCGCGTTGCCCCGATCGTCGCGGGTCTCGCAGAGCAGCCAGGTGTGTACCCGCCCGCCCAGGCCGATGCGGGAGCCGCCGTCGCGGCCGTACACGGCCAGCAGGTTCGACCCGGACAGGGTGCGCCAGTGCACGTCACCGTCGGAGTCCCGGGTCCACCGCTCGATGCGGGCGAACGCCCCCTCGGTCCGTGGCCGGAACCGCTGCACAGTGTGACCGGCGACCGGAGTGCCGCCGGGCACCGGGACCAGGTCGTCCTCCCCGGACAGCAGGAAGGTGTCGGTGTCGTCGTAGCGGGGCAGGCCGCGGTCGGTGCGCCGGCTGATGGCCGGCACGGGCAGCTGCCAGCCCAGGCCGAACGGGCCGTTCCCGGCGCCCGAGTCGTAGCTGAGTGTCAGGTCGGGTTGGAACCCGGACCGGCCGCCGCTGACCGGGATGGGCACGGACATGCCGCCGGTCCCGGTGACCGGGTGGGCGGCGAACGTCTCGCCGATGGCCCGGATCGCGCCGCCGCCGGTGGGCAGGCTGATCGCCGGTCCGCCGAGTCCCGGCCCGGTCGCGCCCCGACCGGCCGGCGGCGGCCCGGCGCCGGCCGCGTCGGTCGGCGGCCCGCCCGGTCCGAATGCGCCACCCGCTCCGCCGGGAGCACCGGCGCCGGTCGGGTCGGCGGAGCCGCGCCACCGGGAGCCGGGCCCCGGCCCCCACGATCCGCCGCCGACCGGGTAGCTGGTCGTCACCGCGCCCCCTCAGCCGTCGAGCCGGTAGTGCAGCAGGACGACCAGGTCGGTCAGGCCGTCCGGGTCGGCCGCCAGCGTGACCGGGGTGCCGAGAACCAGCGGATCGGACTGACCCACGCATTGCCGCAGGTCGGCGTCCCGGTTCAACGTCACCGGGTCAGCGGCCACCGTGAGGTCGTACGTCCCGGGATCACCGTCCACCCGGGCGTACCAGGTCACCTGGTCCACCACCGGCTGGTGGTCGCGGGCGAGGTACGGCAGGTGCTCCGGCCCGACGGTCAGCGCGGTGCTCTGCTGCTGGGTGAGCTGCCACCACTCGTCCGGGAAGTGGTGGCGCAGGCTGTATGCCTGGTACAGCCCCGTCCGACCGGCGTCGACAAGCATCTCGTTGAGCGCCTCCCGCAGGGAGTCCTCGACCAGGCCGCGCAGCGTCGAGCCGCCGTCGCGGGCCGTGTACCGCAGGTGCAGGATGATGTCGCTGATGCTGTCGTAGTCGAATTGGCGAACTGCCGTCGGCAGTTCCAGGCGCCAGGTGCCGATCGCGCCCTTGCCCTCGAACGGCAGGTAGCGGTCGTCGGCGAAGTTCAGCTCGAACATGCCGCTGTCGCTGAGGCCGCTGCTGGTCGCGATCGACTCGATCCCTCCCACGTTGTACGCGAACCGCTCGTCGCCGGGCACCTCGGTGTACTTGTCCTTGGCGCTGGTGGCGCCCTGCCGGGCCGCGGTGTCGGTCCGGTACCGGTTGCCGATCAGGGAGAGCTTCGCGGTGACCGGGGTGTAGGGGCCGGCCACGCACGGGATGGACAGGCTGACAGTGCGGAGCCGGCGGAAGTAGTGCCCGGGGTGGTCCAGGTCGAACAGCGCCTCCGGCACGTTGACCACGCAACTGCCGGTGGCCCGCAGCTCGATCAACGCCGCCGGGTCGAGCTGTGCGAGCGAAACATGCCGGGTCAGCTCGCGTTCGCGGCTGTGCCGGTCGAGGTAGGCCACCTCCATCCGCTTCAGGTCGTGGCGCAGCGCGTCCGCAACGGTCAGCCCCTTGCGCAGGCTGTCCCAGTAGCCGGGTTGCAGGAACGTGGCCTCGCTGCCCAGCTCGTGGGCGAAGCACCGCTCGGCCTTCTTCGCCACGTCGAAGGCGAGCTGGTACGCCCCGAAGTAGACGGAGCTGGCTCGGCTCACCATCCACTGGTACAGCTCGGTGTTCGTGTACTTGCCGCGCAGGTACTCCTCGGTGGCCCGGGCGTTGTCGGCTTCCCGGTCGTGCGCCGCCAGCTCGTCGGTGAGCATGGCCACGTGCAGCCGCCCGGTGAGGAGCTGCTGGTCGAGCTGGGTCAGTTCGAGACCGGCCAGCGCCGCCTGGTGTTCCCAGTCGTCCATCCGGCGGCGGTAGCCGCCCTGGTTGGCGGCCATCCCGGCGGCCTTGTCCAGGGCCCGGGCGATCGCCTCCAGGGTCATCACCGCCGAGTCGGCGGCGGCACCGGCCTTGTCCCCGCCGAGGGTGAGGGTCACGGTGGGTGAGCCACCGAAGCCGGCGCCGCCGGCGGTGAAGTTGGGTATCAGCTTCAGCCCGCCGGAGAGGATGTAGCCCACCGCGATCGCGGTCTCGCCGAGCAGCGACACCCCGGACAAAGCGGTGGCGGTGATCTCCCAGGCGTTCATGTACGGCCGGCCGGCGTAGTAGCGTTGCCGCTCCTCCACCACCTTGCGACTCAGTTCCAGCGCCGCGACGTTGCCCTCGGCCTCCGCGATGGTGGCGACCTTCACCGCCCGTACCGCGTCGAGCAGGGCGATCTCCTGGCCGGCGCGCAGCCGGGCGAGTTGCTCGGCGTCCCGCTTCTCCATTGCCGCGAGCAGCCCGCCGCCCAGCTCACCGACGTACCCGACGAGTTCGGTGGCCTTCTGGGCCAGCACCCGGAACCGGTAGTTCGGCAGCGGTGCGCCGAGCCCGGCCAGGAACGACGAGACGGACATGCCGGCGGCGGCGGCCCGGACCAGCGCCCCCGGGTCGATCGGCGGCGAGAACAGGGCGAGCATGCTCTCCACGCCGTCGATGTTCTGGCAGTTGCGGATCTTGAACAGCCGATCGGCGATCAGGTCCCACAGCCGGAGCATCTCCTCGTTGGGTGGGACGCAGAAGTACAGCGCCGAGTAGCTCAGCGGGCTGGGCAGTTCCGCCCCGCCGTGCGGCAGCAGGTCCAGGTCGGGGATCAGGTTCTCCAGGTCCAACAGCGCGTTGCCGAACAGGTCCACCTTGGCCTGGAGCTGGTTGACGGTGGCCGGCGCCGGGCTGACCAGCGGCGGCACCACGCTCGGCTTCGGCCCGAGCAGTTTGTCGGCCAGGATGTAGAGCTGGGTGGCCTGGGTGACGGACTCCCGGGTGAACTGCCGGAACAACTGGTCACCCCAGTCGACCAGGTTCTTGATGTAGCTGACCACCACGGCGAGCTGATAGGCGACCGGCCGGCTGCGGGCCACCACGTGCGGGTTGAACGGCTTCGCCCGCCACTGCTCCACAGCGAACTTCAGGTCGGTGATGCTGGCCCCCGACGGGTCGGCTGCGATCGCCGTGAGAATGTCGCCGATCCGCTGGTTGAGCAGCTCGGGCACTCCGGTCTGGAAGAACGGCTTGGTGACCCAGTACTTCTGCGGGGCGGAGGCGCCGTCGGCGGTGCCGACCGGGTTGAAGATGTGGTGGAACCAGTTGCGCGCCTCGGCGAACCGCTGGTCCCGGTTGAGCCGCAGCGCGATGTCGAACGGGAGGTGGTAGAACAGCTCCCAGTTGTAGCCCGCGTACGCGCCGTCGGCGGCGAAGTCCAGGTCCTCCACCGGGTACGGCGACACCACCACCGGCGCCGGCTGGTAGGTGGCAGCGAAGTCGAAGCCCGTGTTGGTGAGCTGGGTGGTCCGACTCAGCATCGCCGGCACGCCCGAGCGGTAGACAGTGGCCCGCAGGAAACACAGCAGCGGGTGGTAGAAGTTCGCGAACCTCACCCCGTACGACAGGGTGCCGTAGACCTCGAACTCGGCGACCAGCCGGTGGTACTCGGCGTCCTCGGTCATCGCCTGCACGGCGGCCGCGAGGTCGTGCGCCGGGTCCTCGGCGTATCGACGCAGGTACTCGGTGAGCAGCGCCAACACGTCGCGGGCGAACTCGTCCACGTCGCTGTACGTCTTCTCGATCCGATCCGCCGGGTCCTCGGCACGCCGGTCGTAGAAGCCCGGGATGATCACGTAACCACGGTCGTAGTCGCCGTAGAAGTACGGCATCAGGGTGCCCAGTGGCAGCACCGGCCGGCGGTCGTGGGTGCCTCGGACGCTCTGCGCCAGCCCCAGCAGCATGACGATCCAGTCGAGCAACGACATCTGCATCGGGTACGTCACCCGGAACCGGCCGGGCGTCTGCGCCACCAGCGTCTGGAACGCGCCCATCAGCGGGGTGCTGATCGCCAGGTCGTTCTGTGTCCGGGAGACCAGTTCGGTGAAGCGTTCGGCCAGCAGCTCGGTGTCCTTGAACACCGGCGACAGCAGCAGGTTGCCGGAGCCGCCGCCCGGCACCGGCTCCGGATAGCCTCGGCAGCCGGTCAACGCGAACGAGCCGACGAACTCGGTGCCGGTGAGCACGCTGATCGCCTGGCCGGCCGCGCCGGCCGCGTACGCGAAGCAGGTGAACTCGTCCGCCGCCGGAAGGTCCTCCCGGTAGCCGCTGGCCGGGTAGTACAGCGCGTCCTTGGAGATCTTCTTCGGCTGCCAGCGGTCCTGCGTCCGCTCGCCGATGGCCAGCTGGATCCGCCACCGTCGGCGCGGCCGCTCCGTCTCCGTGCCGCCCGGCGGAATGCCGTCCGGGTCCGGAATCTGTGAGGTCTGCGCCGTGTCCGTCTCCTGCGTGAAGACCGGCCAGGCCAGTGTGAGCCGGCTGTTGCGGTCGAAGGCGAGCAGGTGGTCGCCAGCGATGTCCAGCGGCACCCGCCGCCACGGCGTCCAGTACCGCTCCCGCTCGAACTGCCGGTGGTAGTACACCGTCGGGTCGCCGCCCCGGGTGCGGGCGAACACGTGCATGAGATGCCTGTCGTGCTGGTAGTAGCAGGCCATCACGTCCAGGTGCGCCAGGTCGTCCAGCTTCTCCAGGTACGTGATGGTGGCGTTCTCCACCGCCAGGTCGGTCAGCTCGTCCTGCTGCAACTGGTCGTCGAGTTCGGTGAACAGCTCCGACTTGTCGTCCCGCAACTCCGGCAGGATCCAGTTCTCCGGATACAGGAAGATCTTCCGGTTGGCCTCCCACACCCGGTAGTTGGCCATCCAGTTCCACTGGTCCCAACCCGGATCCTCGGTGACCGCCGCGACGCTGTCCGGCTCCAGGCCCAGCAGGCAGCGCTGCACGAACAACTGAACGGTGGCGTGCGCCTGCACGATGCGCGACGTCGCCATGCAGGCGCCCATCTCGACATCGATGAGGAAGTGGTCGTACAGGTCGTTGGTGTCGCGCAGCCCAGGGTTCTCGGCCAACAGGTACGCCACCAGCGCGTCCCGCTTGGCCACCCGCAGCCGGTCCTGCGCCCCTTGGAGCACCCCGAACCACTCGGCCTCGGCGTAGCGCGCCTTCAGGGCCTGCCGCATGGTGGCCGCCCCCGCCGCCGTGGTGACTGGCTGGCCCAGCGGCACCGCCGCCGCCACCGGCAGGCCCAGCCGGCGCAGCAGGGTGAGCGCGTGGACCAACCGCTGGATCGTCGCCGGCGACCGGTACGCGGTGAGGTCCATCGCCGACAGTTCGAGGTGGGTGTCCAGGTCGGCCAGCACCGCGGCGTCCCAGCCACCGAGCTGCGCCAGATGGGTGTGGACCTGCGTGGCGGTGGTGCCGGCCGCCCGGACCAGGTCGAACAGCCCGGACACCGTCCACGGCGCGGCCGCGTCCAACGGGTTCGCCACCGGCGGGTAGGTGCGGGCCAGCTCGACCCCGGCGGCCAACCGGATCCAGTCGGCCAACGGGGCCGGCGGGCGGCCGGTCTGGTAGGGCACCTGGTCCGGGGCCAGCCAGCCGAGCGACCCGGCGTTCGTCAGCAGCCAGCCGAGGTCCGAATCGGGCACCGTCAGGTGGTCGACGAGCCGGCTCAGCACGTGCAGCAGGCGCAGCGCGCGGTACTGCTCGTCGAACCCGGCCGGGGTGACCGCCGGCGGCGCCGGTGGCTCGTTCACCAGGTCCACCAGCGCGTCGTCGGTGAGCACCGCGAGCAGCGGCCGGGTCAGCTCCGCGCCGGCCAGCACGGTGGCGGCGGCGTCCGGCGAGAACCCGAAGGTGTCGGCCACCGCCGCCACCGCCAGCTCCTGCTTGGTACGGGTGTACGCCGAGCTGGACAGGGCCGTGGTGATGGCCAGCAGCAGCGTGGTCTGCTGGGCCTCGGTGGGGCTGGCCACGATCGCCGCTGTTATCGGTGTGGTGTCCACCAGGGCGGCGAGCTTCGCGTCGACGAACTGCGCCGGGGTGGTCACCGCGTCGGTCCAACCACCGTCCACGATCGACGCGAAGCCGGCCAGGTCCGCCTCGGTCATCCCGGGCACGGTGGCCAGCAGGGCACGCATACCCGGCAGGTTCTCCTCGGGGGGCGCCGCCGGGTCGACAGCGGGTCGGGTCGCCGCGTACCCGCTCTGGTAGCCGGCCTGCAACCCGGTGAGCACCGCGGTCAGCGTCTCGTCCGGCAGGTCCCGCGCGGCCAGGTCGTCGGCAACGTGTCGGAGCAGGTACCGCAGATCCGCCGGGCGGATGCCGGTGCCGGCCCGGGCGGCGTCGAACCGCTCGACGAAGGCCAGCGCGGTGGCCGGTGCGGTGAGCGGATCCGACCCGATCAGATCCTTCATGATCAGGTATTCGGTGGCGGTGAGCCCGAGCGCCCGGGCCAGCATCGTCCCGGCGTACACCGCGTGCAGGCCGACGTTGCTGACGATCGCCGGGGCCGGAAGGTCGGCCACCAGCAGCGCGGTGTCCGCCGTCGTTGCCCCCAGGCACGTCGCCAGGTACGCCTCGTGCGCCGACAGCGGAGCGCCCGAGCCGGGTGTGGTCAGCTCCGCCTGCTCGTTGGCGAGCACGTTGGCCGGTTCGAACGCTTCGACGACCGGGCCGTTCGCGGTGTTGCGGAACACCTCGGCGTACCGCGACCCGTCCAGCGGGGCGAACAGGTCGACCACCTCGGGCAACGGCAGCCCGAGCCGCGCCGCGAGCCGGTGCAGCGCCGCCACCGCGACCAGGAGGTCGTCGTCCAGGGCGCCACCGCCCAGCGCGTCGGCTCGGATCGCCCGGTCCAGCAACGGCGGCGTCCAACCGGTGCAGGCGGGCGCGCGCAGCAGGCGCAGGAACCGGTGCATCCGGTCCAGGCGCGCGTCGGTGAGCTGCTGGATCCGCTTTGCGCTGAGGTCGGAGCCGGTGTCCAGGTGCTTGACGAACATGGCGTTCCCGGGATTGACCCAGGCCAGCGAAAGCAGCTCGGTCAACTCCCGATAGTCCAGGCGCGCCCGAGCGAGGAAGTTGTCCACCCGGGCGATGCCGCCCAGAGCGCCGAGCGGCGCGGTGTTCCAGATGTCGTCCTGAGCGGCCGGGTCGGCGGTGACCACCAACTGTCGCTGCGCGTCGCTGATCCCCAGTTCCTCCGCCGCGATGGCCTCGTCGCTCGGGCCCGCCGACCGGCGCAGCGCCCGCATCACGTCGGCCCGGGCGATGTCGAACTGGGCGAAGTAGCTGCGGGTCTCCTCGTGGGCCAGGTCGAACGGCAGGGCGAACGCGTACCGGCTGCCCGCCAGCAGGGTGTAGGCGGCGGCATTCACGTACTGCGGCGCGGCCGCCAACTCCAGCGCGGTGCCGGTGGTCTGGCGCAATCGGCGCACGAGCCACCCGCCGGCCCCGTCCGGGGTCGCCTTGGCCACCACGCCGATGTCCCGTACCACGCGGGCCCCGGCCAGGTCCGGCTCGTACACGAGGGAACGGTCGGTGAACGGCCATCCCTGGCCCTGCAACAGGCTCAGCAGCCCGGCCGACGGCGCCTCCACCGGATCGACGCCGCCGCTCAGCGGGCCCCCGAACGCCAGGCCCGCGTCCGGCGCCACCGCCTCCTCCAGCAGCTCGCACACCAGATCCAGGTAGGGCAGCGGAAGGTCGGTGTTCTCGCAGCTCAGATCCAGGTCACCGAGGTCCGGCCGGCGACCGTACAGGACGTCCCGGGCAACCTTGGTGGCCGGACCCGGTGTATCGGCGTCGGTCACCAGCCGGTTGCCGAGGAACTGAAGGACGTCCACCAGGTACGCGGCGGCGCTGTGCACGCTGCGGCACGGCTCGCAGTAGCTGGAGTCGGCGAGCTGGAACAGGCTGCTCAGGTTGGGAAAGTCGGCGCTGACAGGGGTGAGGTCCGGGGCCGCCGAGCCGCCCAGGGCCCGGACCGGCAGCGCCCGCGCCGCGCTCTGGAGTTCCCCGGCCAGCAGCCCGCTCGCCACGTGCACGTCCACAGCCCGGCGATACACCGACCGGGCCTGCTCGTCGGTGAACCGGCCGGTGTCCACGGCGGTGGCCACGAACCGCGTCTCGCCGAGGGCGTGGATCCGGGCCGCCGACGGCACTTCGGCCGCCAGCAACGCCGTCGTCTGCCGATAGGTCGGCGCCAGCTTGAAGATCCGCTGCGCGGCCTTGAGCGCCGGCCGCCCGGTCCGCAGCCGCTCCGGGTGGTCCCGCAGCAGCCGCTCCACGTTGCCGGTCGCTAGGTCGAAGTCCGGATTCGCGGTGAGCAGTTCGAGCACCACGTCCCGATGCCCACCGAAGGCGCGCTCGGCGGCGCTGGCCCGCTCGTCGTCGCCGGGCTGTTCGTTCTTGCCGGGCTGTTCGTCGGGGTCAGCCCGTCGACCGGGGTCGGGCCGATCGCCGCTGCCGTCGGACCGTTCGGCTGCGGCGCCCGCGTCGCGTTCGAGCTGGGCGGTGAAGGCCGTGGTGGGATAGCGTCTCTCCAACTTGCGAGCCAGCGCGCCGGCGTGCAGGTCGATCAACTCCGGCCGGACCGGTTGACCGGCGACCCGGACATCCGTGGCGCTGTCCCCCAACACCCGCCGCCAGTCCGCCGGTGCCAGCCGGGCCAGCCGGCGTACGTCGGCCGCCCCCTCGATCCCCTCGCGGTCGCGGACCCGGTCGACAATCGTCTCGTCGTAGCCCAGCACCTCGGCCAGCACGCTCGCCGCGCCGGCCGCTTCGGCGGCCGACCGGTCGGGGAATGCCGCCGCGTCGGCCAGCCGGGCGATCAGCCCGGGCAGGTCACCGGCGGCGTCAGCGGCAAGGAGACTCTGGACACGCTCGTGCGCGCCGTCGGCGAGGAACCGTTCCACCCGCCCGTACAACACCTTCGGTCGTTCCTGCGCGACGTACTCCTTGGCCTCCGGCCGTACCCGGGCCAGCATGTCGAGGATCCGGTCCAGCTCGCCGAGCAGGTCCTCGGGAACGAACCGATGGCGCACGGCGTCGGCGACGGCGTTCCGGACCAGGTGCTCGTCGAGCAGGGCGATGTCGTAGTACAGCGGCCGCAGCTCGGTGTTCAGATCGACGTCGAACCGGGCGAGCGCGGCGCCGGTGCGGCTCGTGGTCAACAGCGTCCGCTCGGCGAACAGCGCGTAACCGAACACCGCCGGCAGCTTGTAGGACGCGGCCAGTTTCTGCGCCACACCGAAGTGCGCCAGCGCCGTCGCGGGCAGTCCGGTCTCGGCGGCCAGGAACGTCACGTCCTCGGCCTCGTCGTCCTGCCGCAGCTCGTACAGCGGGATCTGGCCGAGCAACGGGACGATCGTGGCGAGGATCCGCTCGTACTCACTGCGTTCCCGGTCCCCGCCACCGGACAGATCCACTGTGAGCACGGCCAGCTCGGGGGCGTTGAACAGCACCGCGCTCAGCGGCGGGTCGGACAGGAGACGATCACCAGCGGACACCCGGACGAACAGGTCGGCGGACTGCTTCTCGGACCGGGTGAACCGTTCCCGCGAATAGTCGACGCGATACAGCCCGTCGTCTCCGGTGGTCGCCTCGCCGAGCTGCTCGGCGTGCCGCAGGTCCCGGTCGAACGCGCCGACCGTCAAAGCGTTCGCCGGCTGCCCATCGACCCAACGCACCCGACCCACCACGACGAACCGGGACGGCGGCTCGGCCAGCACCATCTGCACCGCGTCGCGGGTCGCCCCGTCCACCGTGCCGGTCACCGGCAACCCGTGCGCCCGTTGGAACTCGGCCACCCCACGCCGGGTGGTCGGCCCGTACCGGGCGTCGACCAGTTCGTCGGTGGCGATGTCGGCGGGCATCCGCAGCAGCGCTGTGTGCAGCCGCCGGACGTCGTCGCTGGGGCGGTGCCGGCGCGAGCCCATCGGGGTGGTCATGAGCATCTCCGATCGCCCGGCAGCCGGCGACGGCGGCTGTCTGACGCCGGTGCGACCGGGGGCTACCTGGCATCCTGCGGATCAGAGGAGCACACAGCATCGCAGTGTCCAAGATCCGCCTTGCCGTCTGGCTGAACGGCAGCGGGCACTGCCGGTACGGCCGGTGGCGAAGCAGGGTCTTTCCGGGACAGCACCCTCACCCTCACGGCGCAGATCGCGGGACGGTGAGGGCGGTGCTACCGGTCCAGCCACGGCGCTGCCGGTTGGCAGGGGTCGACGGCTTGCGGTGGTGGTGACTCGGACAGGCCGAGGGTTCCGAGGGTGGTGTCGAAATTGGCTTGCCAGCCGTACTCCAGGAAGTCGGTGATCACCTTGCTGAGTTCGCCGCACAGCCGTGGCATGTTGTTCGGTATGCCGATGGCGTACTTCTCCGATCCGTACCCCAGCGGGATCGGTGGACTCACGCCAACCGCTCGGGCGTATCCGGCGATGACCGAACGGTCGCCCGACACGGCATCGATCTCCCCGCTCTTGTATCTGTTGATGCACTCGGCGATGGAGTCGGCCGGCACCGGATTCCAGTTGATCTGATCCAGTCTCCTGAAGGTGGTCGAGCCCTTGATGGCACACACCTTGCCACGGGGGATCGCCGCGATGGTCTTGGCATCGCTCCGGCTGAGGAAGCCCTGGGTGTCGACGAAGTAGGGTCCGGCGAAGTCGATCACCTCGGCTCGTTCCGGTGTCATCGAGAAATTGGAGATCACGAGTTTGACGGGTTCCTGGAGCGGGCTCCGGTCAGTGGCACGCCACTTCCCGTGTAACGCGTTGATCCGGTTGTCCAGGGTGCCCAGGTCCACCCACTTCAGGTGGGCGTCCGCGAAGTGCGACTGGATCTCGTTGGCCAGTGCGACATCGAACCCGGTCCCGCCGTCCTTGTCGGTGTGCCAGCCCTCGTACTCGAACGCGTTGTAACCGATCCGGACCTCGCCCGACATGTAGTCGAACGGATCGGGCTCCCGTTGGAACCACCAGAACGCGGCGCTGAGGACGAGGGTGCCCGCGGTGAAGTAGACAGCGCCCTTCATCCTCCACGACTTGCCACCCGGTTTGCGGAGGGCGGGAGTCTTGAATGCGCCCCGGTCGACCAGGATCGTCACCACGATCGCCGCGATGTTGATCGGCACACTGATGATGGCCGCGGCGTTCGCACCCCACGCTTCTTTTTGAAACAACAACACGCAGATTCCGACCGAGGCCAAGGCGACGGGCAGTAGCCAGAAAATTTGCCTGCTGATCGAATGGCGCAAGGGGGCGGGTTCGGTCGAGGTACTGTTCGCCGTTGTCGTTTGGGTCATGATGATCATCCTCGTGCCGCTGGTGCACTGCCTGGTCAGGTGGCCACGACATGTCGGTGCCCCCGTACGCCGACCTCATGACGAATGAAACTCGTGTATGTCTTTTATTGGAACGTGTCGCTCATTGACAATCCGCGGTACGGCGAGTGAATTTTCGCATGACCGGAGCTTGATGAACGAGGCCAGCCGTCCCCGGAATAGGTCCGATAGACGACTGATCCTGATCGAAGTTTGTTCCAACTCCCGGCAGAAGTCCGTCGACCGGTGTCTCGTTTAGTGCCTTCGCCACACTGGCCGCCGCGAGATACGCAAACCGCTTCTGACTGCCCTCTTTCCAAGTCAGTGATTGAGCGGGCCGTCGAGCACCGCCCGGAGGAGATTGCGGCACCAGTCGACCAGACGGCGGCGAAGCCCTGGTCGGCGAAGGCGAACCGGATCGGAGTGCTGGCGCAAGCCGTCAGCAGAGCCGCCGCGGCAGAGCGACCGTCTCGTCGCTGATCTGCCGAAACTTCCGCACCTGCCCAGCTCGTGGGCGCAGACGGCCGGGCTCGATCTCGGGTCAATCCTGCGGTGCGATCAGCCGGTCGTCGGTGGTGTCGTGGACCGTGATCGCCTCGACCGGGCACGAGTCGGCGGCGTCGAGGATGACGTCGGCCGGGGCGACGACGTCGGCCAGCGGCGCGGACTGGCCGCCGACCAGGCGGAAGTGCTCGGGCGCGGTACCGGCGCAGATGCTCGTGCCGATGCACCGGCTCGAGTCCACCCCGATCCGCCAGGCGGTACTCACCAGGCCACCGGCATGCCGAGCAGACCCCGCACCAACATGCCCCGCTTCCACTCCAGCTCGGCTGCCGGTACGGCGAGCCGCAATCCGGGCAGGCGGGTCACGAGGGTGGCGACGGCGACCTGCAACTCCATGCGGGCCAACTGCGCGCCGACGCAGTGGTGTACGCCGTGCCCGAAGCCCAGGTGCGGGTTCTGCTCGCGATCGAGATCCAGCCGGTCCGGGTCGGCGAAGACCGTACCGTCCCGGTTCGCCGATGACAGTGAGCCGAGAACCGGCTCACCTGCCCGGACCAGAACACCGCCGACCTCGACGTCCTCCTTGGCGTACCGGGCGAAGGAGGAGCCGACGCCGAGCGGCACGTACCGCAGCAGTTCCTCGACCGCGGCCGGCACCAGCGACGGATCGGCCCGCAGCCGAGCGAGCTGGTCCGGATTCTGCAGCAGCACGTAGACGAAGTTGGGGATCTGGGTCACCGTGGTCTCGTGGCCGGCCGCGAGCAGCCCTCCGGCCAGCTCCACCAGCTCGGTCTCGCTGAGCCGATCCTGATTCTCGTCGCGGGCCCGCACCAACGCGCCGAGCAGGTCGTCGATCCCCGGCTCGCGGCGGCGCTCGGCGACCAGATCACCGATGTAGCCCCAGAGATTGTTCAGGTACTCCTGGATCGTTTCCATGGGCAGGGAAGTGGTCGAGACGATCGCCTCGGACCAGATGTGGAAGCGGTCGCGGTCGGCGTACGGGACCCCGAGCAGCTCAGATCACCTGGATCGGCAGCGGCGTGGCGACGTGCTCCACCAGGTCGGCCGGAGAACCGAGCCGGATCATGTCGTCGACCAGCGCGTCGGCGATCTCCTGGGTTCGGGGTCGCAGCGCCTCTACCCGACGTGCCGTGAACGCCTTCGCCACCAGCCGGCGCAGCCGAGTGTGATCGGGCGGGTCCAGGGTCAGCATGCCGCTGTACTGCTGGCGTGGGGTGAGCCTGGGCTCGTCGCGCTGGACGGCCGGGGCGCGGCCGAACCGCACGTCGCCGAGGACCGTACGGACGTCCTCGTACCGGGTGGCGAGCCACGCCTCCTCGCCGTAGGGGAGCTTCACCCGGGTCATCGGCTCGTTCTCGCGCAGCTCGCCGTAGGTCGGATCGACGACGAGGCGGTCGGGCACACTGAACGGGTACGACCGGGCCGGCGGAACGGTTCGACTCTCGGTGGTCTGCGCGCTCTCCGTCATCCGGGTCCCCTTCGTCGAGACGGCGTGATCCTCAGGCCGGTTCGTCCGGCGCCGGACTGCCAGCGTCCAGGACGCGCGGACAGCACACATCAACGCTCAGTAGTCTGTCGATGTCGGATCGTAGCGGGAGGCATCGATGATCGCCATGGAGGCCGGTCCGCCGCCGGGGTGCGGCAGCAAAGCCGCCCCCCGGCAGGGACATTCATCGGGACTGGCCCCGGATCAGCAGCCGAGCCGCTTGCTCGAAAGGGCGATGTCGTCGATCCAGAGATCAAACTCGCCCGGTGTCGTGCCGCCCTGGTAAAGCTGCCAGCCGATCTTCACCGTGTCGACCGTCGGGAGGACGAAGGGAACATCGTTGCCACCGTGGTCGCTCGTGGAGGCGGTCAGCTCCGGGTTCGCCACGCCATCGATCCACACCGCGACGCGGTTGTCCGCCGCGTCGATCTTCCACTCGAAGCATTGCCAGGTGTCCTCGACGACCGGGGCGGACTCCCGCCAGTTGGTCCAGTCGCCGGTCGGACCGCCGTCGGCGCCAACCCCCCAGAAGGTTCCGGGAACCGTTGGCGCGTACTGCCCACCGATCGGACGGACGACCTCCGCGCTGCCGGTGCCGGTCGCTTCCACCAGCGTGAAGTGCGCCCAGTCCGGGGCCGTGGGGAAGGCGTCGACGCGCAGGCGCATGCGGCCGTAGAAGCGGTTGCCCGGCGCGGCGAAGTCGTCGACGCGCAGGAAGGCGCGTCCGTTGTCGACGGTGTGGACGTGCAGCACCTGGTTGCCACGACGGGCACGTTCGACGGTGAGCGTGCCGTTCCGGGTGTCGACGCCCCAGTTCACCGTGCTGGGCCCCCCGGGAGGCAGTCGCTCGAAGTCCTCACAGAAAAGCAGGCCACGCGGGCACGAGGGCGGGGAGGCCCCCGCTGCGCCGGCCGGAACGCTGCCGACTGCGGCGCCGAGGATCAGGGCGGCGCTGAACACCGCGAGAAATCTGCGCACTGTCATCCTCCAAGACGGCTGGTTCCCGCCACAGGGGCCGGGCCAGCAGGAACTTTCCGGCCGTGCGACGCTGAGATGCTCCCGCTCGCACCGTTGCGGCGCGGTTGCCTCCGCACTGCGGCGATCCGGGCTGTTCCGGCACCACCGCATCAGGCACAACCACATTGACGGGCGTCATTATATGTGACGCTTGCATTCGGTCGGCCAGCAGTGGACCACCCTGCGGCGTTGACTCGGAGCCAGGAAAGCGCAACGCTGTGGAAGCGCTCCCATCGTCGAGCTCCTCTGCGAAAGGAATGCTCGTGCGTCCCACCACAGCTCTACTTCCGGTCGTGCTCGCCACGGCCCTCGGCGGTCTGGCCCTGCCGGAGCCCGCCCTGGCCGCGGCCGGCCCGGCGCTGGCCGTGGACACCACTGCCGCCCGGCACCAGATCAGCCCGTACGTCTACGGCATGAACTTCGCCGACCAGGCTCTCGCCCGCGACCTGCGGCTGCCGGTGCACCGCTACGGCGGCAACGCCACCACCCGCTACAACTTCCGAGCCGACACCACCAACCGCGCGTCGGACTGGTACTTCGAGAACATCCCCAACGACAACCCGAGTCCGGCCGACCTTCCGGAGGGCTCGGAGACCGACCGGTTCGTGCAGGAGAACAAGGCCAACGGCGCCGCCACTGTCATGACACTGCCTCTGCTCGGCTGGATCGCCAAGGACCGGTCGCGGGCGTGTGGCTTCAGTGTCGCCAAGTACGGCCCACAGCAGTCCACCGACCAGTGGGCACCGGACTGCGGCAACGGCATAAAGCCGGACGGGTCACCTGTCACCGGCAACGATCCGGAGGACACCAGCGTCGCCGTGGGTCCGGAGTACGCCACAGACTTCGTCAACCACCTCAAGGGGCAGTTCGGCGCCGCCGCCGACGGCGGGGTCCAGTTCTACAACCTGGACAACGAGCCGGACCTGTGGCACTCCACCCACCGCGACGTCCGCCCGGCCGGGCTGGGCTACGACGAGCTACGCGACCGCACCTACGAGTACGCCGCCGCGATCAAGGCTGCCGACCCCGGCGCGAAGACGCTCGGTCCCGTCGGCTGGGGCCTGAACTCGATCCTCTATTCGGGCCTCGACCAGGACACCTGCTCGCGCACCGGCTGCTGGTCGAACCCGCCGGACAAGGCCGCGCACGGCGGCCAGGACCTCGGCCCGTGGTACCTGGACCGGATGCGCGAGTACGAGCAGCAGCACGGCACACGCATCCTCGACTACTTCGACGTCCACCTCTACCCGCAGCAGTCCGGCGTACTGGGCGAAGCGGCCGGCGACGCCGACACCCAGGCGCTGCGACTGCGCTCGACCCGCCAACTCTGGGACCCGACCTACGTGGACGAGAGCTGGATCAACAGTCCGGTCCGGTACATCCCGCGCCTACGCGAGCTGGTCGACCAGCACTACCCGGGCACGAAGGTCGCGATGACCGAGTACAACTGGGGCGGCCACGGGTCGCTCAACGGCGCGCTCGCCCAGGCTGACGTCCTCGGCATCTTCGGCCGCGAAGGGCTCGACCTGGCCACCCTCTGGACCGCACCCGAGGCCGACCAGCCGGTGGCCAACGCCTTCCGCGTCTACCGCAACTACGACGGCAAGGGCGGCGCGTTCGGCGAGACCTCCGTCCAGGCGACCAGCGCCGACCAGGGCAAACTGGCCGTGTACGCCGCCGAGCGGAGCGCCGACAAGGCCCTCACAGTGGTCGTCATCAACAAGACCGGCGACGACCTCACCAGCCCGGTCGCCCTCACCGGCGCCTCCGCCAGCACCGCTCAGGTCTACCGTTACAGCGGAGCGGACCTCGCCGGCGTCGTGCGGGAGGCAGACCAGCCGGTGACCACCGGCGGCCTCACTGCCACCTTCCCGGCCAACTCGATCACCCACCTGGTGCTGCCGCGCGACACCACGCCCGGCGACACCCAGGCGCCGACCGCCCCGGGCAAGCCGACCGCCGGCACGATCACCGGCGACAGCATCTCGCTGGCCTGGACGCCGTCCACCGACGACACCGCCGTCACCGGCTACGACGTGCACCGGGTCGACACCGCCGGGACCGTGAAGGTGGGCAACGCCACCGGCACCACGTACACCGTGACCGGGCTGACACCGGACACCCCGTACACCTTCGTGGTGACCGCCCGCGACGCGGCGGGCAACGTCTCGGCGGCCTCCCCCGGCCTGACCGTACGGACCGCGCCCACCGCCCCGACCGTCCGCTGCACGGTCGGCTACACGGCGAACAGTTGGCCGGGCGGCTTCACCGCGACCGTGACGATCAAGAACACCGGCACCACCGCGATCGACGGCTGGAAACTCGCCTTCGACTTCCCCACCACCGGCCAGAAGGTCGGCCAGGGCTGGTCGGCCACCTGGAAACAGAACGGAACGAGCGTCACCGCCGACAGCATGAGTTGGAACGGCAGACTCGCCTCCGGCGCGTCCACCAGCACTGGCTTCAACGGCACGTGGAGCGGCACCAATCCGGCGCCAACCGCCTTCAACCTCAACGGTCAACGCTGCGGGTGAGCTGAGAACCCTCCACTCCGTATCGGAGCGAGGGGCCGGGGCGCAGCGGCACCCCGGCCCCCCTCGCTCGCGCGCCTACAGCGCCGCCGTGGTCGTCCGCCAAGCCGATGCCGCCTACCGGCTACTCGCCGCTCTGACCGACCCCGCGAATTCGAACGTGCTCGCCCCGGCGACACTCGATGCGCTGCGTCAGTTCGTGAGGTGCGGCGCCAGGTAGACGAGGCCCACGCTCAAGACCCCTTTCCCCGTTCCCGGTGGGCCCTCGCCCTGCTCGGGGTGCAGCAGCCGTCAGTACAGCCGGACCCGGTGGGTTCGCGCGGCACCGTGACCGGAGCGCAGCAGGTGCCGCCACGCCAGGCTTCCCGGCCTTCCTTGACCGCGACTGCG
Organism: Micromonospora salmantinae; assembly: GCF_022230905.1. NCBI lineage: Bacteria > Bacillati > Actinomycetota > Actinomycetes > Micromonosporales > Micromonosporaceae > Micromonospora > Micromonospora salmantinae. The sequence goes on along the minus strand of NZ_JAKKFG010000004.1, from coordinate 670,594 downwards.
GCGATGACCAGCGCGGCGGCCGAGTCGGCCCACCACCAGCCGAACAGCGAGTTGACTGCCAATCCGAGGAGCAGGACGGCGGACAGGTATGTGCACAGCAGGGTCTGTTTCGAGTCGGCGACCGCGGAGGCGGAGCCGAGTTCGCGGCCGGCGCGCCGTTGCGCGGCGGACAGGATCGGCATGACCGCCAGCGACACGGCCGCGAGCAGCAGGCCGACCGTGGAGTGCTCGGGGCGCTCGGTGCCGAGCAGCGCGCGTACGGACTCGACGCTGACGTAGCCGGCGAGGGCGAAGAACGAGATGGCGATGATGCGCAGGGCGGTGCGTTCGCGGCGTTCGTGGTTGGCGCCGGAGAACTGCCACGCCACCGCGGCGGCCGAGGCGACTTCGATGATCGAGTCGAGGCCGAAGCCGATCAGCGCGGTCGACGAGGCGATCGTCCCCGCGCTGATCGCCACTGTCGCCTCGATGAGGTTGTAGCTGATGGTCACGGCCACGAACAGCCGTACCCGACGGATCAACACCGTCCGTCGCGCCGACGGCGGTCCAGCGGCCAACGGCATGAGCGGCAGGCTCATCAGCAACAGCCCTCGGTTTCGGCGCTCGGGCAGGCGGCCGGGTCGACCGCGAGGACGAGACCGAGGAGATCCCCCAGGGCATGGGCGAGGCGCGCGTCGGCGAGTTCGTAGCGCGACCGGCGACCCTCGGGTACGGCGACGACAAGGCCGCAGCCACGCAGACAGGCCAGGTGGTTGGACAGGTTCTGCCTGCTCGTGCCCAGCAGGTCGGCGAGGTCTGCCGGATAGCCGGGGCCTTCGCGCAGCGCGAGCAGGAGCCGGGCTCGGACCGGGTCGGACAAGGCGTGACCGAAGCGAGCCAGGACCTGCCCGTGCGTCAACGTCTCCACCACACGACAGTACATCATCTACTGAATTAACGCGATGCTGAACTATAAGTAGCCGTCGTGCGCCTGCGATGTTCAGGCCGAGTGCTCGGCGTGGTGCAGCACCTCCGTGATGAGTCGCCTGGTGGCCTCCCCCTGCAGCGTGTAGGTGACCTCTCGCCCGCGACGCTTGCGCCGGATCAACCGGGCCTCCTTGAGATACCGCAGGTGGCGGGCAATGAGCGTCGAGTCCGCGGACATCGCCTCCGCCAGCGAGGCCGGCGTCTGTTCGCCGTCCTGCAGCAGCACGAGAATATGGATCCGGTGCTCGTACGCCATGGCGCGCAGCACGACCACCGCGCGGTCCAGGGCGCGCCTCGTCTCGTCGAGGGGTGCGGTGCTCATGCGGGGAACGCCCGCAGGCGGGCGGTCGCCGTGGGCCGGGATCTGACCAGCCGGGCCAGCACTGTCGACAGGGCCAGGATCGCGGTGGCGGTCAGGGTGATGCTCGCGCCGGCGGCGACGTCCCAGCGGCTCGACGCGTACAGGCCGCCGAGCCCGCTGAGAGCGCCCAACGTGACGGCCAGGGCGGTGATGATGCTCAGCCGGTGCGACCACTGGCGCGCCGCCGCCGCCGGTGCCACTATGAGGGCGAGGGCGAGGATCGTGCCGATCGCCGGGACGATCGTCACGACCGCCACCTGGATGACGAGCAACAGCACGACATCCCAGACACCGGTCGCGAAGCCGGCCGCCTGTGCGCCGGCCCGGTCGAAGCCGGTGTAGCGCAGTGGACGGGCGCAGACCAGCAGGACGGCCGCGACGACGACGAGCGCCACCGCGGTGGTCACGAGATCCTGCGGACTGACCGTGAGGATCGATCCGACGAGGAACGATGTCAGGTCTCGGCTGAAGCCGCTCTGGGTGGCGACGAGCCCGGCGCCGAGCGCGAAGCCACCGGAGAGCATGACGCCGGTCGCCGCAGCCGTGTTCTGGCTTCGGTGGCGGCTGAGCGCGGCGACGCCCAGCGCGACGATCGCCCCCGCGACCACGCCGCCGATGACGATGTTGACGCCGATGATGGAGGCGGCCACCACCCCGGGGAACGTCGCATGGGTCAGTGCCATGGTGAAGAAGGACAGCCGGCGAAGCACGACGTGAACGCCGACGAGTCCGGCGAGCGCGCCGGCGAGCAGCACCTCGGCCGTGGCCCGGTGCAGCGCGTCATCCCACCAGTTCATGCGGGGACCTCCTTGCGTCGGAGACGATCCGCCCGCGGTTGTGCCTCGACCGCAGCGCTCCCAGCGGGAGCAGCAGCAGGTAGGCGAGCACGAGCAGCAGGACGACGGCGGAGGCCGAGGTCAGGGAGATGCCGTAGTCGACTGACGCCGTCCAACTGGCCAACAGACCGCCGTATGCGGCGACGAGGATGAGGACGGTGCCGATCACCGCCATCAGCGACAGGCGTGTGGTGAGCATGCGGGCGGCTGCGGCCGGCACGATGAGCAGCGCCACCACCAGGATGGTGCCGACGGCGCGCACCGCGGCGACGACGACGAGCGCGACGATGATGTTGAGCAACAGATCGAGCCAGGCGACCCGGAAGCCGGCGGCGGCCGCTCCGGCCGGGTCGAAGGTCCGGAAGATCAGGGCGCGGGCACTGAAGAGCAGCAGCCCGAGGATGACGACCGCCAGCACGGCGGTCTCCGCGATCTGGCGCGGCGTCACCGTCAGAATGCGCCCGAAGAGGAACGAGGTCAGATCCGCGGTGTACGAGGAGCGCCGCGACACGAGCACCACGCCGATCGAGAACATCGCGGTGAGCACCACGGCGGTGGACGCGTCGTCGGACAGCGCCCCGCCTCGGCTGAGCAGTGTCAGCACCACAGCGGTCACGACGCCGGCGACCAGCGCCCCGACGACGATGCCCTCGATGCCCCCGGCCAGGAACCCGATGACGACGCCGGGAAACACTGTGTGCGTCAGCGCGTCGGAGACGAACGACAGGCGGCGGGCGAAGACGAAGACACTGACCGGTCCGCAGATGAGGGCGAGCAGCGCGAGCTCGGCCAGGGCGCGCCCCATGAACGGTACGGTGAACGGCTCGATCACGGTTCCACCAGCACTGTCCGGCCGTCTCTCAGCTCGACGGCGTGTCCGCCGTACGCCCGGCGCAGCGTATCGGCCGTCAACGTCTCGTCGGGCGGGCCGACCGCCCACTGTCGCCCGTTGAGCACGCAGACCGCGTCGGCGAGTTCGTGCGCGACCGTCAGGTCGTGGGTGCTCAGCACCAGGGTGGTCCCGACCGCGCTGAGTTCGCGAAGGACGGACACAATGGCTTCCTGACTCACCGCGTCGACGCCGTTGAACGGCTCGTCGAGCAGCAACAGCCGTGGTTCGGCGGCGATGGCGCGGGCGAGCAGGACCCGCTGGCGTTGGCCGCCGGAGAGCACGCCGAAGTGGGTCCTCGCGTGATCGGCGAGGCCGAGGCGGTCGAGCGCCTCGTGCACCGCTCGACGGTCGGCGTTGCGGGTGGGCCGCCACCAGCCGATTCGCCGGTAGCGGCCCATCATGACGACCTGGCCTGCGGTCACCGGGAAGTCGGCGTCGAGGGAGTCGGTCTGCGGGACGTATCCCGTGCGGGCCCGGGCCTGGGCCGGCGTACGCCCGAGCACGGTGGACGTGCCGGCGAGGACCGGCACCAGGCCGAGGATCGACTTGATCAGCGTGGACTTGCCGGCGCCGTTCGGTCCGATCAGGGCCAGGCGCTGCCCGGGGACCAGTTCGAGGTTGACGTCGGTGAGCACGGGCGTGCCGTGGTAGCCGACGCTCACCTCGGTGAAGCGAACGGCGGCGTCGGCCACCGCGACATCGTCCATGTCAGCCGCCCAGAGCCGTGACGATGACCTGGGTGTTGTGCCGCTCCGCGCCGAGGTAGGTGCCCTGGGGGGTGCCTTCGGCGCCGATGCTGTCGCCGTAGAGGGCGTCCTCACCGCCGATGACCTTGACGCCGGCCTGGTTGGCGATCGCCTCGGCGCTCTTGGGCGGCAGCGACGTCTCCGCGAAGATGGCCTTCGTACCCGTCGCCTTGATCTTCGCGACGAGTTCGTTGAGCTGCTTCGCGCTCAGCTCGGCGGAGGTGTCGAGGCTGGGGATGACCGAGCCGATGAACTGCAGCTTGTACCGGTCGACGTAGTAGCCGAAGGCGTCGTGGTTGGTCACGAGCTTGCGCTGATCGGCAGGGATCCTGGCGAAGGCGGCCTCGTTGTCGGCGTCAAGCTTGTCGAGTTCGGCCGTGTAGGTCTTCAGATTGCCCGCGAAGGCGGCCGCGTGCGCGGGGTCGGCCGCGGCGAGGCCCTTCTCGATGTTGGCGACCATCGTCTTGGCGTTCAGCGGGTTGTGCCAGATGTGCGGGTCGTGCTCCTCGCCCTCGTGCGCATCCTCGCCCTCTTCGTGGCCTTCCTCGCCCTCCTCGTGGCCACCCTCGCGCAGCGTGACGCCCTGGCTGGAGTCGACGACGGTGCCCTTGAAGCCGGCCGACTCGATGGTCTGGTCGAGCCACTCCTCGAGGCCGACACCGTTCTTGACGACGATGGCGGCCTTACCGATCGCCTGGATGTCGGCCGGGGTGGGCTCGTAGTCGTGCGGGTCCACGTTCGGCTTGATGATCTGTGTGACGGTGACGTCGCTGCCGCCGATGGTGCGGACGAAGTCGGCCACCTCGGGGGTGGTGGCGACCACCGCGAGCCCGGTGCCGGACGAGGCGTTGCTGCCGCCCTTGGCGGCATCGTCTCCCGAGCCACAACCACTGAGAAGAACAAGCGCGGCGGCGGTCGCCGCGGCGATGATCGTGCGTTGTCCATGCTTCACGAAAACACTCCATTCCTGAGATGCGGAACGGTAATCGTTTTCGCTAAGTATCGTCTAATAGCGAGATGACCACACGTGCATGTGTTGTCTCCGCAGCGTCCGGGGACCCGGGCGGTCGACCCTCAGGCCATGGCCGCCAGCGCCGCGTGCCTGCCACATCGCCAGAGGATCCCGGCCTCGCCGAATCCGGCCTCGCGGGCGGCGGTGGTGTGCCAGGAACCCGGAGCGGTGAACTCGGCCGGCAGGCGGTTCTCGAAGATCGCCGCCCGCTGCGCCAGCAGCGGGCGCAGCAGGTCCATCTCTGCGATGTCGTTCCACCACCGCGCCCAGGCCAGCTCCGCGACGGCTTCGCCCGGGGCCGGATTCAAGGCGCCCATCAGGGACGGAAGCCCCTCGTCGGGCATGAGGTCCGCGACGATGAGCAGCCCGCCGAGCGCCAGGCAGCGACGGGCGTCGGCGTAGAACGCACGGACCTGCGCCGGTGGCAGGTAGTGCAGGGTCATGACCACCGTGACCAGGTCGTAGCCGCCACCCGCACGGTCCACCCAGCGCGGGGTCGACAGGTCCCCCTCCAGCGTCCGCACCTCACCGGCCAGGGCACCGCGCGCCAGCGCGAGCAGCACGGGATCGATGTCCATCAGGGTGATCGCGGCATCGGTCCACCGCCGGGCCATCCGCTCGGCGAGCAGTCCCGGTCCGCCACCCAGGTCGAGCACCCGCGTGGGCGCCCGGCCACGAACAGCCTCGGCGACACTGCACAGCGTCTCCTCAAGGCTGGCGAGGTGCGGCACGAATCCCCCCATGACCTGCGCCCAGCTCTCACGCCACCGGACGGCTTGCGCGCGGTCCAGCAGGGCGGCGGGCGCGCGGGCGGTCGTTGCCATTGGTGCACTCCGGGACGACGCGCGGACAGGATGACCACACGATAACGGAAGCCATTTCCGACAGCGTAGGTGATCCGACACCGAAGAACCGGCATATCGCGGTGCGTGTCGGTCAATCCAGGTCGAGCTCCGCCAAGACCGACAGAAGCCGGTCCACCTCCTCGGCGGTGTTGTAGACGTGCAGGCTCACCCGTACGGATGCCGTCTTCTCGCCCTGGTCGCCCTGGCAGTGACCGTCCGCGCGGACCAGCAGGCCATGCGCGGCCAGGATGAACCCGAGGTCGTTCGAGCCGATCAGATGGTGGCGAAAGGCCACGATGCCCTGGCGCTGCTGCGTCGGGGTGTCGGCGGCCAGGCTGCTCTGACAGCCCAGCACCTCAACGTTGGGCAGCGTGCGCAGCCCGTCGGTGAGCCGCGCGCCGAGCGCGGTGTTCCACCGGGCGATGCGATCCAGGCCGGCGGCGTCGAGCCAGTCCAGTGCGGCGACAAGGCTGATGATGCCACTGGTGTTTGGTGAACCGTTCCAGCCGCCCGGCGCGTACGTCGGACCACGCTGATTGCGCGCCCAGATCGCGCCGCTGCCCGGCAGGGCCATCGCCTTGTGCCCGGAGAACACCACGAAGTCGACATCGGTCGTCGCCGTGGACAGCGGCAGGTGCCCCACGCCCTGCGCGGCGTCGAGGCAGATGGGAATGTCCGGTCCGACGGCCGCGCGCAGCCTGTGCACGTTCATGTCGTTGCCGTAGACGTGGTGCACGTGGGTCGCGGCGATCAGGCGCGTACGGACATTGATCATCGCCGCGAGCCGGTCGATGTCGTAGTCATGGGCGGCGTCGTAGGGCATTGCCCGTACGGCGACGGACAGGCGGCCCTGGTGACGCAGCAGCTCCGCGGTTTCCAGCCAGGGTGCGTTGTTGGCCGCGTGATCGGCGAACGGCACGATGATCTCGTCGCCGTCGCGCAACTGCGGGGCGAGCCAGTCGCGGGCGATGGCGCGCAGACCCTCGGTGGTGCCGCTGACAAAATGCACACCCGAACGCTGCGGTGCCGGATCGTCGAGGAAGCGGCGCAGCCGGTCGCGGGCCTGCTCGATGCGGGTGGTGGTCCGGTTCGCCCACGGATAGGTGCCCCTGGCGGCGTTGGCGTTGCCCGTCGTCAGATAGGTCAGGACGGCGTCGAGGACCGCCTGCGGCTTCTGCGAGGTGGCGGCGCTGTCCAGGTACGCGACGTCGGGGTTGGCGGCGATGAGCGGGAACTGAGCGCGCAACGTCTCCTGCCACGGGCGCAGCTCGGTGAGAACGTCCATGTCAGTCGCGCACGAGTTCGGCGCCGGCGTCCCGCCAGGCAATGATCCCGCCGTCGAGAGAGCGTACGTCCGGATGACCCATCCGGGTCAGCAGAGCGGCGTAGCGGGCGGACTTCTCCCCCACCGGGCAGACCAGCAGCACCGGCTGGCGGCGGCCGAACGGCAGCCCGCCATGCAGCAGCTCGGCGAAGAGCTCGTCGACGATGTTGATCGAGCCGTCGATGTGCAACGCCTGGTACGCGAACGGGCTGCGCAGGTCCACCACCAGCCCTCGGCGCTCGGCGATCCACCGCTCGGCTTCCGCCACATCCACTGTCGCCGCCTGCCGCACGTCCGCGTCGGTCACCGTGCGGACGGAGTTGCGCCGCGGTGGCCGACCGAAAAGCTCGGGGCGCCGCTCCCGCAGGTAGCTCATGTAGCTCTCGACGCGGTCACAGACGATGAAGACCGCCGTGCGGCGTTCGGTGAGCTGCGCGTCGACGCCGCGCAGATGGCGTACGGCGCCCTGGTAGGCGCCGCCGCCGGTAGGCCCGGCGAGCGTGCCACATCGGCGTACGAGTGTCAGCAGGCCGTCGATGGCGTCGTCAGCGGTGATGGTCTCCACAGTGTCGTAGACGTCGGGGTCGAAGAGGCCGACCTCGTGCACCTCGTCGATGGTGCGGATCCCCGGGATGAAGTCGGACTTGTGCGCCACCAGCCCGACGACGCGTACGTCGGGGTTGTGCTGGCGCAGCACAGCCGCCACGCCGGTGGAGGAGCCGGCCGTTCCGACGCAGGCGATGAAGTAGTCCGGGACTCGGCCGTCGAGGTCCTTCAGGATCTCCGGGCCGGTGCCGTTCAGGTGTGCGTCGACGTTGAGCTCGTTGAAGTACTGGTCGGTGTGCAGGTAGCCGCCGCTCGATCCGGCGAGCCGGTGGTACATCCGGGTCAGCGGGTCGTCGGTGTCAGTGGGGTCGAGGCATTCGGCCTGCCCGGGCAGCTCGTCGATCTCCGCGCCGAGCAGCAGCAGCAGGTCCTTGATCTCGGCGACCTTCATGCGGTTGGTGACGCTCTTGAAGGTGAGCCCGTGCATCCCGGCGATGACGGCGAGGGCCTTGGCCGTGTTGCCGCTCGACAGTTCGACAACGGTGTCGCCACTCTCAACGGCCTGGGTGAGGAGAGGTCGGACCATGTTCCACGCGGCGCGGTCCTTCAGCGAGCCGAACGGGTTGAGCAGCTCCATCTTGGCGTACAGGTCGATGTTGTGCAGACCGTGTACGGCGGGGTCGATGCGCACCAGCGGGGTATTGCCGATGGCCTCGGTCATGCTCTCGAACCTCATGGTGCCTCCGCACGATGGTGAACGGGCCAGTACTGCTCGTCGAGGCACCATCGCCACCCGCCGTCGTCGCGGTACAGCGCGACCTTGCGGCCGATCGGCTGACGCAGCGCGTGCGTGGCGCTGAAGTCCATCAGGTAGCCGGCGGTGTTGACGAAGGCCAGCAGGTCGCCGGGGCGGGGCCGGGACGGCAGGAAGACCCTGCGTCGGGTGATGAGATCCGCTTCGAGACAGAGGTTGCCGAACAGGTACACCGCCGCAGGTCCCGGAGCGGCCGGGGTCGTGCGGTGCACGACGACCGGGTCCATCAGGACTCCGTGCTCCTCAAGGCTGACATCGCGTGCGTTGCAGTCCAGGCGCACGATGGTGTCGCCGTTGGCCTCGTCGCGGACTTCGAGAACGCTGGCCAGGACCAGGCCGCACTGGTCGAGCAGGGCCCGACCCGGCTCGACGAGTAGGTCGTACATGTTGTCCAACAGCAGTGTCCCGAGTGGGCGACGTTGCTCGGGCGCGGCTGTTCCGAGCAGCCGATCGAGGTACGCGGGTCCGGAGACGGGCCGGTGAGCGGGATACAGGTTCAGCGAACCGCGGACGTGGCCGCCCTCGGCGCGCAGCCCGTAACCGTGCCCGTTCCAGGTCAGTGGCGCCCGCCTGCCGAGCACCGCCTCGGTGAGGGCGGAGGTGTACTGCTCCCACTGCGCCCCGTCAGCCAGGTAGTTCACGCCGAACCCACCGCCGATGTCCACTGACCAGGGCCGCAGACCTCGTCGGCGACACTCGTCGAGGGCGCCGAGGCAGCCCTCCAACGCGACAGCCTTTTCCGGCAGCCCAATCGTGTCGAGGTGAAACGCCACTCCGACCAGGTCCAGGGCTTCGACGTGTTTCTCGATCACGTCGAGAACCTCGCCCACCGCAGCGGCCGACACCCCGAAGCGGCTGCGACGACTGTTGAACTGCACGCCTGTTGAAGTGAAGCCCGACAGTCGCGCCATCACCCGTACACGCGGCAACGACCAATCCCTGACCAGTGTGGCGAGCGCCGCCAACTCGCCGATCGAATCAGCGCTGACGGTGACTCCGGTGCGGGCGCACAGCCAGAGGAACTCCTCGTTCTTCGGCCCCGTCGCCATGATCCGCTGCGGCGCGAAGCCGGCACCGACCGCGTGCTGCAGCTCGGCGAGTGACGCCACGTCGATGCCCGCGTCGGTGGCGGCGAGTTCGCGCACCAGGGCACTGGATCGGTTGGCCTTGTGCGCGTAATAGATCTGACCGGAGAGACGGTGGTCGGAAAAGACCGAACGGAATGCGGTGACGTTTTCCGCCAATTGCTGCGGTAGAACCACGCCCAGTGGGGATCCCATCGCGTCGGCCAATTGTGTCAACAGGACGGTTTCGTCGAGTGCCGACCGTAGTGTCGGATCGATTTGCGGAGCCAGGTGAAGGGGCAATGCGACTCCTCAGGTGAGTCGTGGCGCCACGGACGTCGCCACCCCTCGCGCCGAAAAACCCTTTGTGACGACGGCCTGCTTCAACGTAACCGATGTTTTGACGCCCGCCAAGAGGCGGCAGAGGCGCGACTGAACACCTCGCCGCCACATACACGACTGCGCATGTGTGACGATGTTCGTCAATATGGGCGTCGACAATCCAGCAGAATCGACGACCACCGCGTGAGGCCATTGTCTTTCCCCGCCGCACCGGGGCACGCTGAACAATCCTGGCAGGCGCTGCCGGAGCGGGGTTCAGCCTTCGACCTGCGCACGCCAATGGCGAAGGTCGGAGTTGGTGGCACTTGTCGGCGCGCGGCGCCTACGAGAAGTAGGCGCCGCGCCGATCGGATCCGCCACGGCACACCCGGTCCTACCGGGGCGGATACTGACAAGGAGTTGGCAGATCAACCGCGGTGGGACGGGTCAGGAAAGGACCTCGAAGGTGAAGGTCTTGGCGCCTGAGCTGACGGTGGCGCCGCTGGAGGCGAGTTTGCCGGTGACTTCGAAGGTGACGGCGTAGGTGCCGGCGGCGTCGAAGCCCCAGTTGGCGTGGGCATGGGTGTTGTAGGTGACATTGAGGCTGTCGGGCAGGCCGTTCCCGCTGTCGAACAGCACGGTGGGGGTGCCACCGGAGACGGTGTAGATGCTGAAGCCCGCGGGGCCGGAGACGCTGGTGAGTTTGAAGGTGACCCGGTTGTTCTGGAAGATGCCGCTGGGCACCTCGGTGGTGTTCCACCCGGCCCAGAGCAGCCCGGCGCTGCTGGACTGCGGCAGGACCCACGCCTGGCCTCCGGTGCCGAGGAAGGACCAAGCCGCGCCACCGGGCACTGTGATCTTGCCGGTGTTCGGCACCCGGAAGAGCACGTCGGCGGGGTTGCGTTCGACGCTGGTGGTGCCGGTTCCGTCCAGGACGTTGACGGTGAGCGCACCGGCGGCGTAGTCGACGTCGATCACGTCGACATGACCGCTGGAGAGCACCACCGGCGCCGCGGCGACGGGCGTAGCGGTGCCGACGAGGAGTGCGGTCGTCATGATGAGGCCGGCGAAGAACCGGTTGCGGGTACGCATGGCGTTCATGCCTTGACCGTGAAGCGGAGCGTGGCGGGGGCGGAGGTCACCTGCTGGCCGGTGGCGGCCAGGGTGCCGGTGGCGCGCACTGTCACCCGGTAGGTGCCGGCCTCGTCGAACGCCCAGTTGGCGTGCGTGTGGTCACCGGCGGTGACCGTGATGGCGTCCGGCAGACCGTCGCCGCTATCGGCCAGGATGGTTGGCTGGCCGACAGCGTTCTCGGTGTAGATCGCGAGCTGGCCGGGACCGGTAACCGACGTCACGGACAGCGTCAGTGCGTCGCCTGCGAAGACTCCGGCGTCGATCTCCTCGGCGGCGATGCCCGGCCAGATCAGGTTGGTGTTCTCGATCTGCGGCAGGACCCAGACCGGGGACACGCCTGGGGTGCCCAGGAAGGAGAAAGCGGGGTCGGCGGGGACGGTGACCTTGGCTTGACGCTTGACGATCAGCTTGACCTCGTCGGCGCCGTACTCGATGTCGTTGCCCTCGTCATGGATGCCGACCTCCAGCGTGCCGGCCTCGTAGGCCAGGTCGACGAGGTCGAGATGGCCGGTGTTGAACACCACGGCAGACGTGGGGCCGGCCTGGGCGGGCAGGGCCGTGGCGACCAGTGCCACTCCCAGGACACCCGACGCCAGTAGATGACGGATGGTGCTGCGCACGAAGAGACTCCTCTCCCGCGAAGGTCCCGAGTGGACCAGCGCTTAATGGAAACGATAGTCGTTTTACTTTGCTTGCGATAGGGCTGGACGAGGGCTCGGATGCACGTCGCCGCCGAGTTCCTGCCCGCCGGGGCGTCGCCACCGTCGGGTCAGGAGGCCGTGCCGCGGGGCGAACAGCCAGGCGGCCAGGAAGACCGCGGTGGCGACCAGGACGATGGTGCCGCCGACCGGTGTGTCGTAGCTCCAGGACAGGTACAGCCCGACGGTCGCCGCAACGCCGCCGATCAGCGGGGCGAGCAGCATCATCACGCCGAGTCGGTCGGTGAGCAGACGGGCCGCCGCCGCGGGGGTTATCAGCAGGGCCAGGACGAGGATGTTGCCGATGGTCTGCAGGGAGATCACCACGGCCAGAGTGACCAGGACGTAGAGCACGATGTCGAGCCAGAAGACCGACAGCCCCATGGACCGGGACATCTCCCGGTCCAGGCAGACCGCGACGAATTCCTTGTGCAGGGCGAGCACCAGGCCGAGGATGACCAGGCCGGTGCCCCCGACGACGTACAGGTCCCGGTCCGGGATACCGGTGATCGAGCCGAAGAGGAACTGCTGCAGCGACCCGGCGTATCCGGGGGCCTGCGAGATGATCACGATGCCGAGGGCGAACGCGCCGACCAGGAAGACGCCGATGATCGAGTCCTCCTTGACCCGCCGGTTCTGCGAGAAGATCGCGATCAGCAGGGCGGTGGCGACACCGGCGACGGCGCCACCGAGCACCAGGCTGCCCTGCAGAACGAAGGCGACCGCGATTCCCGGGAAGACCGCGTGCGCCACGGCGTCGCCGATGAACGCCATGCCGCGCAGGACGACGTAGCAGCCGACGACTCCGCAGACGATGCTGGACATGACCGCGATCGCCAGCGCCTTGGGCAGGAACGCGAGGTCGGGGTTGAGCAGGTCGGTGAGGAAATCGGTGATCGACATCAGGTTGCCCTCACGAGCTTCAGTAGCGGGGAGGTTTCACTCACTCCGAAGGTCTTCGTCCACAACTCGGCGTCCTGCAGGTCCGCCGGCTGCCCGTCGGCGATGATCCGGCCGTTGAGCAGGACCAGACGGGTGCAGGAGTCCACTGCCGCGACGAGATCGTGAGTGGTCATCAGAACCGCGCGATCCTCTGCCGCCAGGCTGGTGAACAGGTCACCCAGTAGTTCCTGCGTGGGCATGTCGAGTCCGGTGAACGGCTCGTCCAGCAGCAGGATGCGCGGCGCGAGCGCGAGGGCTCGGGCGACCAGGACGCGTTGACGTTGCCCGCCGGACAACTCACCGACCGGCCGGCGACGCAACCCGGTCAGCTGCACGCGGTCCAGTGCGTCGCCGACTGCCCGCCAGTCAGCGACGCCAGGCCGGCGGAGCAGGCGGATGCGGCCGGTCCGACCGCTCATCACGGCCTGTTCGACCGAGATGGGAAAATCCCAGGTGAACTCGTGGCGCTGGGGAACGTATCCGATTTCGGAACGGCCGGGACGCGACGGCTTACCCTCCACAGTCACGGTGCCGCCGCGGGTGCGGGTCAGTGCCAGGACGGCGCGGAGCAGGGTGGTCTTCCCGGCGCCGTTGGGCCCGAGCAGCCCGACCAACTCGCCCCGGTCCAGGTGCAGCCGGATGTCCCGCAGTACCGGCCGGCCGCCGAGGTCCACGTCCAACCCTTCGATGTCGAGCGCTCTCACCGCTGGCCCTCCGACACCGTGGCGGCACGTTCCTGTTCGGCTCGGCGCTTCGCGCCGCGTCCGCGTAGCAGCAGGAGGACCAGTCCGACGGCGAGCAGGGCGGCCGCGCCCGCCAGCGCGATGAGCAGCAGTGGCGTGGGCCTGCCGGCAGGCTCGTTGTCCGCGGCTCGGTCCTCCCCGGTTGGTGCCTGCCCGGCTGCTGTGGGGAGGTCCGCGGTGGCGGCGAACGCCTCGTCGGCGCTGGTGGTGTCGCCCACGGCGATGCGCAGCGTACGGGTCGCCGAAACCGTCTCACCGTTGACCAGGTCGGCCGACGCCCGCACCGCGACCAGGTAGACGCCGGGCGCGGTGAACACCCAGTTGGCATGGGTGTGGGTGTTGACCTCGGCCCAGAACGGCTGCGCTGTGGAGTCGGCGGAGCGCCACAGCGGTTGGGGTGCGGCGAAGTTGCCCGACTGCAGATACGTCGTCAGATTCCCCGGTCCGCGTACGCCGAGCAGGATCAGGGTGACGCCACGGTCGATGGTCTGCATCACCCTGGGGTCCTGGGTGTTCCAGCCGAGCCAGACGACGTTCTGGTTCTGGGTCTGCGGCACCACGTACACCCGCTTGCCGGCGTCGACGCCAAGGAAGGCGTACGTCGGGTCGTCGGGAACGGTCTGCAGCGCGGCGTCGGAGACCCGGAGCAGGACCTCGTCGGGGTTGCGCCACACCGGTCGCGCCTGCGTGCCGTCGTGGATCAGCAGCGTCCACTGGTTGTCGACGTAGCGGGGGCCGAGGTCGACGTGCCCGGTGGCGAGTTCCGCCCGGCCGGTGGCCAAGGGTTGGTCGGCGGCGATCGACTGGTTGAGGCCCGGTGTCGGCTCCTCGGCGCGGGCCGGGGTCTGCGTCGTGGCCAGCACGATGAGCGTGGCCACCGCGCATCGCAGGATGGCGCTGGTCGTGTGGGGGCGGCTTCGCGCCCGTCCTGCCGTCACTGGCTCCTCCATCACTTGTCCGTGGTCAGGCAGTCGTGCAGCGATTCGGCGTTGAACCGCATCATGTCGAGGTAGGTGGTGACGTCCCGGTCGAAGGTGTCGCCGTAGATCGGGCAGACCCGCAGCCCCTCCTCGCGGGCCACCTCGGTGAGGGTGGTGGATCGGGCCGCCAGGTTGGGCTCCAGGAAGACGGCGGGGATCTTCAGGTTGCGGATCGTCTCGGTGAGCCGGCGGCGGTCGGCGAGGCTCGGCTCGGTGGCGGGGTTCGGGGTGACGAAGCCGGAGATCCGGATCCCGTACGCCTGGCCCAGGTAGCTGAACGCGTCGTGGGTGCTGACCAGGTGGCGCCGTGAGGGCGGGATGCGGGCGATGGTGTCGCGGACCTGGGTGTCGAGCGTCTCCAGTTTCCGGATGTAGGCCGAGGCGTTCGTGCGGTAGTCCGTCGCTCCTCGCGGGTCGACGCCGATCAGGGTGTCCCGGATCAGCTCCACATAGGAGATGGCGTTGCGGACGTTCTGCCACAGGTGCGGGTCGATCTCGCCGTGCACGTGCTTGCCGAGCACAGCCTGCGGAAGCTGGTAGACCTGGGTGCCGGGCCGGCCGAGGAACCGGAACCTGCGGTCACCGGGCACCTCCAGCAGTGCCTTGTTCGGCACCTCGATCACGGTCCTGGCTGGGTCGTACACCCGCTGGTTGGCTTCGCCGCTGCCCTCCGGGTCGGCGAACAGGTAGAGCCGCCGCTCGTCGAGGTCGACGGTGACGTCGGCGTGGCCGGAGTTCAGCACCTCCGCGCCCGCCATCCCTGGCACCGAGTGCGGGTCCACCCCGACGGCGAAGGTGAACACCTGCTCCCCCAGGGGCACGGGCGCGGTTTCGGGGGTCACCGCCAGGTGCGCCCGCATGGTCAGCCGGTAGACGCCGGGCTTGGTGAACGCCCAGCTCATGTGGGTGTGGGCGTCGGGTGGCAGCGTGGCGGTGTCGTCCCGGTAGCCATTGGCGGCGTCGAACCCGTCGCCGGAGTCGACGTAGAACGACGGATTGCCGAACGACTCCGTCAGGTACGCCCGCACCCGGCCCGGCCCGTCCGCGGCGGTCGCGGTGAGCAGCACGTCGGAGGCGCGGTTCGCCCCCTGGGCCACACCGGTGCCGCGTACCCGCATGCCCAACCAGATGGTGTCCAGCGACACGTCCTCGACCAGGGGGATGATCTCCGCGGCGTATTTCACCGCGCCCTCGGCCAGCGAGATGTTCGGTACGCCGTCGCGCAGGTTCGCGTCCAGCGCCTTGATGACGGACTGCTCTTCCAGGAGCAGGTAGTTGCTGAACGCCACGTCGGCGTAGACGACATCCCGGACGTCCCGCAGCGACGGCTCGTAGCTGTGCGGGTCGGCGTTGTCGGGCACCAAGGAGGTGACGGTCACCCGCCCCCCGCCGACGTTGCTCACCAGGTCCCGCAGGATGCCGGTGGTCGTGATGACCTGGACCCGGTCGTCGTCGGCGGTCAATGCCACCTCCGACCGGCAGCCGGCGATCAGCCCCACGATCACCAGCGGCAGGATCGCCTGCCGCAGCCGCGCCACGACCAGCGGCCTCATGCGTCTGCCGTCGCGAGGCCGGCGCGGCGGCGACGGGTCAGCAGCACCAGCAGCACCCCGACGGCGACGAAAACGATGCCAACCGCTCCGGCCATCAGCACCCAGCCGGCACCGGTGCGCGGGAGACGACCAGCACCGCCCTGGTTTCCCCCGTCATTGTCGCCGCCATCCCCCGTGCTACCGCCAGAGCCGAAGCCGCTGTTCGGGTCGGTGCTGTCGCCGACGGCGATGGTGAGCGTCTTCGTGTCGGTGACCGCCTTGCCGGCGCTGGTGGTGCCGTTCATCTGCACGGCGAGGCGGTACAGGCCGGGCTTGGTGAACGCCCAGTTGCCGTGCGCGTGGGTGTTCAGCGGAACGCTCAGTTGCTGCGGGAACGCCTTGGCGGAGTCGAACAAGACGTCGGCCTTGCCGAACGAGCCGGTCAGGAAGAGGGCGAACCGACCGGGCCCGTTGACGCCCTTCAGCGTCCACGTGACGTTTCCCTTCACCCCCGAGACGACGGACTCGTGCTGGGTGTTCCAGCCAGGCCAGACGATGCCCGCCTGTTGGGACTGCGGTAGCAACCACACGGCGTCGCCCTGCTTGCCGAGGAAGTCGGCGCCGGCGGGCACCGTGATCTTCGCGTTGTCCTTGACCTGGAGGACCACGTCGGCGGTTTCCCGCCAGACCGGAGGGCTGGTCCGGTCGTCCTTGATCCGGATCGTCCAGTTGTCCCCGGACAGTTGGGGGCCCATGTCGACGTGCCCGTCGGCAATCACCTGACGGGCACCCGTGGCGGTGGTGGCCGCCGCCTTCGGGGCCGCCGGTGCGGCCGCGGCGGGCTTCGGCGTGGAAGCGGGCTTCGACGCAACCGGGGGTGCGGCGAGTGCGCGCGCTGCCGACTGCCCGTCGGGGCGCGTCGCCGACTTGGCCGGAGCAGGTGGCGGTGCCTGCTCGACCGGACTGATCGCGGGGACCCGAACCTGATAGGTCGCTTCGGCGCTGATTTTCTGGCCGGAGCGCAGCGTGGCCGAGCCGGTCAGGGTCAACCGGTAGTCACCGGCTGCGTCGAAGGCCCAGACCCCCCCGCCGGTACGCGTCGCCACCGGCAGCCGCACCGTCCGCTTCAACCCCGGGCCGCTGCCGAAGAGCGGGGTCGCCGCGCCGAGGCCGGACAGGGTGTACGCGGTGAACGTTCCCGGACCCTCGACCGTGCGCAGGGTGAGACCCACCGTGTCGTCGGTGACGACGCCGGGGCGTACCCCGGTGGTGTCCAGCGCGGGGAACCCGCTGTCGCCGGCGGACAGTGACCACACGGCGTGCCCCGGCGAACCGAGGAAGGCGAAGCCCTTGCCTGCCGGCACTCGGCCGGCGAGCCCGCCGGCCGGGCCGAGCACCACCTCGGCCGGGTCGTGTCCGGCCACGTCGCGGGACACCTGCTCGGCGTCGCGCAGCCGCAGCGACATCGAGCCACCGTCGAGCGCGACGGAAACCAGGTCCGCGCCGGCGGCGCTGACCGCGGCCGGTTCCGCGGCCGCCGGCGCACCCCCAAGGGCCAACGCCAGTACGGCTGTCGCAAGACCGGCGGCACCGGCACGCATGGTTCTCATCCTCATTGCCTGCTCCCCAGACGGCTTCGTAGTAGTTCATTCATTGACGTCGTGCCCGGCGGGGACCGCGGCCTCGCGGCCGTCCGAGGTCCGTTCGGTCTGCCGGCTGGCCTCGGCGCGACCCTCCTCCCGGGCGACGGCTACCGCCCGGGCGATCTGTCGGGCCCGCCGCCGCCGGGCGGCGACCAACGCCCAGCCGACGAAGGCGAGCAGGACCAGCAGGACCAGTTGGGGCAAGGGCACCGCCCAGACGGAGGCCCGCGCCGTGCCACTCTGCGGCGGCGGATCGAGGACCTGGTCGCCCACGGCGGCAGGCGTGACAGCGGCGCTCGCGCTCAGCCGGAACAGTGGGGGCACGCCCGTCATGCGGACGGTGGTGGTCAGTTCGCCGCCGGGCAGGATCTCCGGCAGGGCCGGCGCGTCGACCGCGTGCCGGCCGAGGCCGAACGGGCCGGACGCGGCGAGCGTGGGCTGCCCGGTGAGCCGGACGTTGCCGGTGTTGCGGACGGTGAAGGTGGCGGTGAGCCTGCCACCGGCCAGGGGGTTGAGCGAGCCGGTGTGCCGTACCCGAAGGTCCTCGACGGTCAGCGCCGGTTGCAGCTCGCCGGACACCCGCAGGTAGATCCGCGCGCCGACGCGGTGGTCGACGGCGACCTGGTTGCCCTGCGCGTCCGGCGCCGTGGCGGCGAGCGAGGCGAGGATCCCGCCGGCGTGGTCCCCGGGCGTGGCGTTGTTAGGCACTGTGAGCGTGAACGGGATGTCCAGGCGGGACGTGGACGGAATGGTCACGGTGCCACCGGCGAAGCGGACCCAGGCGCCGACGTCGGTGGGCTTCTGACCACCGGCCAGCAGGTCGAACCCGCCCTGCGCGGTGGTGAAGGCGTCGCTGGCATAGAGGTTCAGGGTGAGCGGGCGCGCCGAGTGGTTGGTGACCGCGACGTAGTCGGTCACCGTGGCGCCGGGATCGAGCTTGTAGGTGAACGCCGGCCGACCGTTCGGGCCCTTCGCACTCGACGGCGCCACCCCCCACGTCGCGGCAGACGTCGGCGGTGCCGGGGGCGCCGGCGTGGGCGGTGCCGGAGCCGCGCCGAGCAGGGCGATGCCGGTGGCGATGGCGGCGAACAGGCGCATGGTGGGGATGGGTTCCGTTCCTGGGTACGAGGAGTGAAGCGGGGTGGGCGGGTCGCGGCAACGGCCCACCCACCCCGCGACCGCCCGGTGGCACGGTTCAGCGCCGGGCCACCGGACGGGTTCGGGCGATCAGATCGCGGTGAGGGTGAGGGTCGCGGAGTACGTCCCCGCGGCCGTCTCGGTGGGCAGGCTCAGCCGCAGACCCGCGCCCAGTTGCGCGGTGCCCCGCCCGGCACCGCCCGGCGCCGCTCCCAGCACCGCGCTGTTACCGAGACCGCCGCCGGACCCGACGACGTACGGCGTGACCTCCGGACCAGCGACGACACCCTGCCCGGAGCCCTGAGCGACAACCCGAGGGTTCCAGCCGAGGTAGCCGGAGCTGAACGTCGCACCGTCCGGCCCGGCGAAGTCCGCCGGGATCTGCCCGGACGCACTCCACCCCGGTCGGCCGGCGCGGGTGTCGGTCACCGTGACCGGGCGGAGCTCACCGTTGCTCTCCCACCGGTCACCACCGGCGGTGAGCTGCGCGGGCGGCAGCACCACGGCACGGTCGTCCGGGTTGACGCTGATCACCAGAGAACCCTGCGTCTCGTCGATCGACGCGGTGATCGTCTGCGAGGTGCCCGGCTCCTCCGGCGGGAACGCCACCCAGAGGGCGACCGGTTCGCTGGTCGCCACCACCTCGTGGGCGTCGCCGTACAACTTGACCACGTACTCGCAGGCGTTCAGCTCCCGGGTGGCCGTGAACGAGTAGCTCGCTCCCGCCTCCCCCGCGATGATGGCCCAGTCGTCCGTGCCGGGGCACCTGCTGAACCAGTGGTAGTGGTCCAGCTCGCTCTGCGGCGTCTGCACCGCGTTGAGCCTCACCGTGTCGTTGGGCTGGTACTCGTCGGCCATACCGCTGACCGACAGACCGACCTCCGGCCCACCGCCGGACAGCTCGCCGACGACGAACGAGTAGTCGACCGGCCCGGTGCTGACCGTCGTGCCGTTGGTCAACGTCGCGTCGGCCTGGAACGTCAGGGTGTAGCTGCCCAGCGCGCCGAACGCCCAGTTCGAGTGCGCGTGGGTGTGCACCGGCACGTCGATCGCGTCGGGCAGGCCGTCGTCGGCGCGGAGCTTGATGATCGGACCGCCGAACGAGTCCTGCGTGAACAGGGTGACCGCGCCCGGCCCCTGCACATCGACCAGGCTGAGCCGCACCGTGTTCCCCTCGAACACCCCCGAACTGAGCGTCGTGGTGTTCCAACCCGGCCAGAGCAGATCCGGATCCTGGGTCAGCGGGAGCAACCAGACCTGGCTGCCCGCCGGCCCGAGGAAGGCGAACCGCGGATCGTCCGGAACGGCCATCGCCGCCTCCGGCAGAACCTGGAACGTCACGTCCGCCGGATCCCGCGTCACCGAAGGGCTGACCGTGTCGTCGTGCACCTTCAACGACAGCGCGCCATCCTCGTAGTGCACGTCGACAGCATCGGTGTGCCCCTTGGGCAACACCACCTTCTCGGCCGCCGACGCAGCGGTCGGCGCCAGCACCGTGCCGGCGACCACCACCGCCCCGGCAACCAGGGCCGCGAAACCGCGAGCCCTCAGAGTCGCATTCATACCTCCCCTTTCAGCACCGCGCGTACCTGCGCGCGGTGGTACATGTGCTGACATCACCAGGACGCCTTGCGTACCCCGGGCATCTCGCCACGCAGAGCCAGCTCGCGGAACCTCACCCGGGACAACCCGAACCGGGTGAGCACCCCGCGCGGGCGGCCGTCGATCTGGTCGCGCGAGCGCAGCCGCACCGGGCTGGAATCCCGCGGCAGCCGGCTCAGCCGGCGCACCGCGTCGGCGCGTACCTCCGGGTCGGTGTCCGGATGGGCGACCAGCCGCTTCAGATTCGCCCGCCCCTCGGCGTGCCGGGCCACCAGCTCCTCGCGACGCGCCTGCCGATTGGCCAGGCTCTTCTTGGCCATCAGCGGGCCTCGCGGAACTCGACGTGCCGGCGGACGACCGGGTCGTACTTGCGCAGGACCAGCCGGTCCGGGTCGTTGCGACGGTTCTTGCGGGTGACGTACGTGTAGCCGGTGCCAGCGGTGCTGCGCAGCCGCACGATCGGTCGCACATCGGTCTGGCGGGCCATCAGAGCTTCACCCCCTGGGCGCGCAGCTCGGCGACGACCTTCTCGATGCCCTTGCGGTCCACGGTCTTCAGCGCCTTCGTCGTCAGGGTGAGGCTGACCCATCGCCGTTGCGACGGCAGCCAGTAGCGGTGGTTCTGCAGGTTCGGGTTCCACCGGCGGCGGGTGCGCCGGTGGGAGTGGGACACGGCGTTGCCGAAGCTCGGCTTCGCGCCGGTGACGTCACAACGTCGGGACACAGTGCACGCTCCCTTGCTCAGGACAAACGATAACGACAACGGTTTTCAGTTCTACATCACCCGTTCGGTCAGACCCACCCCGGGTCGCTGCCGACGGCCTCGGTCAGGACCCGCCGCGCCCGTCGGGACCGCCGTTCGCCTCGCCAACCTCCGTGTGCTTAGAATGACAATCGTTTTCAGTTAGCCTCGAGAGGAGTGCGATGTCGTCGTCACCACAGGCCCCGACCCACGTCGTCAGAACGGACGCGGACACCCGCCCGTCGTTGACGGTGCTGTCCGGGTTCTGGCCAGCGGCGACCTTCGCCGTCGCCCGGGCGTTGCTCGCCGCCGACGAGTCACTGCTGCTGGTGCGGCACGACCTCACCGGGATCCGCGACGGCGTCGTGCGTCGGGTGGTTCGCTCCGGCGCAGGCATCATCGAGGATGAGCAGGTCAACCTGAGGCACGGCTGCGCCTCCTGCACACTGCGCGAGGACGTGCTGCCCACCCTCGTCCGACTCGCCCGCAGCCATCCAGGCCGCGACCTGGTGCTGATGCTGCCCGAAGTGGTGGAACCGGAGGCGGTCGCCGCCGCCTGCGTCCACTGCCTCGTCGACGGCGCACCGATCACCGCGCTCATCCGCGTCGACTCCTACGTCACCGTCCTCGACGCCGAACACCTCCTCGACGGCCTCGCCAGCACCGACGACCTCACCGCACTCGGCATCCAGGCCGCGGACAACGACGACCGCGCCCTCGCCGACGTCGTGGTCCGCCAGATCGAGTACGCCGACACCCTGCTGCTCTGGGGCCAGTCCCGAGAAGGTGCCTTCGACACCAGCCGCTTGTCAGTCCTGCTGCAGCGCATGGCGCCCTGGGCGGTGCACATCCGGGTCGACGGTGACCTCGTCGACGCCAGCACGCTGACCCGCCAACTACGCCACACCCACCGGCACCGACCGGAGACCCCCGGGCTGCTCGCCCGCGGCCTACAGGGCTACACGCTGGGCACACACGAGCCGGAATCCGACTGCGGTGTGGTCTCCACCGTCTTCCGCGCCCGCCGCCCGTTCCACCCGCAACGCCTGCACGACGTCCTCGAAGACGTCAACGCCGAGATGATCCGCTCCCGGGGTCACCTCTGGCTGGCCACCCAACCCGACACCGTGGTGGCCTGGGAGTTCGCCGGCGGCGGTCTGTCCATGGGCTCGCTCGGACACTGGCTGGTGAGCCTGCCCGAGGACCGCTGGGAGCACGTCGAAGACCAACGCCGCCTCGCCGCCGCCCTGGAGTGGGACCCCTACTACGGCGACCGCCACCAACACCTGGTCTTCATCGGCCTCGACGTCGACCCCGTCGAGCTGCACCGCACCCTCGCCCACTGCCTGCTCACCGACGCCGAACTCGCCGACGGCGAAGAAGCCTGGCGCAGCTACCACGACCCGTTCGCCGGCTGCTTCCCCCTCCACACCGAGGAACTGGCCGACACCGACACCGAAGGAGCGCGACCCGCATGAAGCCCGGAATCCACCCCGACTACCGACCCGTCATCTACCGCGACAAGAGCGCCGACTTCGCCTTCCTCACCCGCTCCACCGCCACCAGCGACCAGAGCATCGAATGGACCGACGGCAACACCTACCCCGTCATCGACGTCCAGATCTCGTCTGCCAGCCACCCCTTCTGGACCGGCAAGCAACGCCTGCTTGACACCGCAGGCCGCGTCGAGAAGTTCCGTCAGAAGTACGCCCGTCGCGGGCCGCAGGGCACGTGACCATCGGGGTGCCGGTCGACAGGACCGACCGGCGCCCGCCCTGGCCTCGAGAAACGATCCGTTGATCGCTCAGCGCACGCACTCGGCACAGGTGCCGAAGATCTCCAAGGTGTGGCCGACGTCGACGAACCCGTGTTGCGCGGCAACCTGGTCGGCCCACCGTTCCACGGCCGGCCCGGCCACCTCGACCGTGCGCCCGCAGTCGCGGCAAACCAGGTGGTGGTGGTGTTTGCTCTGGCTGCAACGGCGAAAGAGTTGTTCGCCGCCTGGCAGCCGAGTCGAGTCGATCTCGCCGGCATCTACCAGCAGCTGCAACGTCCGATAGACGGTGGTAAGGCCGACCCCTGCCTTGCGCGCCAGCAGCATCTGATGCAGTTGCTGCGCCGAGTGGAAGCCCTCCACCTCGCGCAACAGTGCCAGCACCTCTGCCCGCTGTCGGGTGTTCCGGGTTACATTCGGCATCGCCTGGTTCACCGTGGCCGCCATCCTCCCGTGATTTCGGCCGCCGTCGGCCTGCCGTTTCCGGCACGTCGCCTCGCTGCCGGTCGGACCATTATGCGTCGCCGAGCATCGCCGCCGCCGTACCTGCTCCTGACCTGCCGATTCGCCCGCCGCGAGGCAGTACGGATCAGCCCGTTGCGGGGAGCGCCAGCTCCAAGTGCGCGATAATGAAAACCGAATTTGTTACCGGTCGGCAGAAACGACAGGCAGTCGCCACGACCGACAGTGGGCGGCTAACGACGCCTCGATCGCGCGGACAGCGACGACGGCCGAATTGGTCAGGGAAGCGGGCGCGGCCACGGCGGCCGATCTCGTCCTCACCAGCAGGGGCACGCCGACGATGTCACGGACAGATCACAACGTCGTGGCACCTATCGACAACGACTACCAACACCACGAAGGATTTGGTCACGGGTGCCCTGCCATCCCCTGATCCTCGCCACCACGAATGCCCGCCTCCCGTGTCTGGGGATCGACGGCGAGATCCCGGCAGGTGGCACTGGCGCCCGTTACATCCACATGCCCAGAGCAGAGAAGGGGACGGCGTGGCCGCATCCGAGCCCACCACCTCGTCGAGCACCAGCACAGCCGCCGATGACCCGGCAACCCTCGACGCGCCCGGCGACGCACACGCCACAGCGCCAACCCTCGACGCCGCTCAGCACGACCGCGCTCAGCGGTCTCGGTTTCCCTTCGCCGGCCGGATCGGTTCGGTTGAGATCCTCGCCGCCGTGCTGTTGCTGCTCATCTTTGTGCGCGATCCCCTGGCGAGACTGCTGTCCGCGCCATCGCTGGCGACCTGGACGACGGTATTCGTCTCAGTGATGGTGCAGGCCGTACCATTTCTCGTCTTCGGAGTGCTCCTCTCCGCGGCGATCGCGGTCTTCGTACCCCGCTCGTTCTGGGCCCGGGCTCTGCCCAAGCACCCCGCCCTCGCCGTGCCGGTCGCCAGCGCCGCCGGGGTGATCCTCCCCGGCTGCGAGTGCGGGGCCGTGCCGATCGCGGGCTCCCTGATCCGCCGCGGCGTCACACCGGCGGCGGCGCTGGCTTTCCTGCTCGCCGCGCCGGCGATCAACCCGATCGTCCTCGTCGCGACGGCCGTGGCCTTTCCCAACAACCCTGAGATGGTCCTCGCCCGCGCGGTCGCCAGCCTCATCGTCGCCATGGTCATGGGTTGGCTCTGGCTGCGCCTGGGCCGCGCCGACTGGATCCGACTCCCCCGCCGACCCGACCTTGACGGGCTCCGACGCGGGGAAGCGTTCTGGTCCGCCGCACGCCACGATGTGGCTCACGCTGGCGGGTTCCTCGTCATCGGCGCGATGGCCGCAGCCACCATCAACGTGGTCGTCCCGGAACAGTGGTTGCAGACCCTTGCCGACCAGCCGGTGCTGTCCGTGCTCGCCCTGGCCGGGCTCGCCGTCCTGCTGTCGATCTGCTCCGAGGCGGACGCCTTCGTCGCCGCCTCACTGTCGCAGTTCTCCCTCACCGCCCGACTGGCCTTCCTGGTGGTCGGTCCGATGGTCGACCTGAAACTCATCTCCATGCAGGCCGGTATCTTCGGCCGGCGCTTCGCCGCCCGATTCGCGCCGGCCACCTTCACGGTCGCCGTCGCGGTCGCCGTCATCACCGGGATGGTGCTGCTGTGAACCGGATGGCCCAGGCCTGCGTCATGATCTTCTTCGGAGCCGCGGTCCTGCGTGCCAGCGTGACGGACCTCTACCTGCGCTACGTCAAGGAAGGGCTGCGACCGTTCCTCATCGCCGCCAGCCTGCTGCTGATCGCCGTCGCGGTGATGACCCTCTGGTACGAACTGCGTCCCCACGCCGATGCGCCCGAGGACCGGCACGAACATGCCCACCACGAGCCACGAGTCGCCTGGCTGCTCCTCCTTCCCGCTCTTGGACTGTTACTTCTGGCTCCGCCCGCCCTCGGCTCGTACGCCGCCGGCCAGGCGGGCACCGCGCTCACCGCTGAGCAGGACTACGGCTACGACTACCCTCCCCTGCCTGCCGGCGATCCGGCGACGACCAGTGTCTTCGACTACGCCGCCCGCGCCCTGTTCGACAAGGGCCAGTCGATCGGTAACCGGCGGGTCCAACTGACCGGCTTCATCACCCCGGGACCCGACGGACAACCGATTCTGGCCCGCATGATCCTGTCCTGCTGCGCCGCCGACGGCCGACCCGTCAAGCTCGGGTTGGCCGGTGACGTGCCCACCGGTCTGGCCAACGACACCTGGATCCAGGTCACCGGCCGCTACACCGACCGCGTCACCCGCGACCCCATCAATGACGAAGAGATCCCCTATATCGACGTCGAATCCTGGCGACAGGTGACCGCCCCCAAGGACCCGTACGAGTAGTCCTCCGCATCGCCGGGCACGGCCCCAGGCGAGTGGGCCGCCGAAGCGGCGCGGAGACCAGGGCTCCGGCGAGTAGAACGGACGAGCACGCGCAAGCCGGTCTCGTTTCCTACCGGCGATCGGTCACCCGCCAGAGCCCTCGGCCGCGCCGTCGGGAGTGAAGGCGCCTCCGCCGGGACCGGTGTCCAGGTAGACATGCTGATGGCCTTGGCCGGCATCAATGTTGACCTGATCGAGCTGGGTGGCCGCGATGGACCAGGCGGCCGCCGCTTGGACTGCCTGCCGCTTCGCCAGTTCGGTCAGAGCCGCCCGTTGAGTGGCCGGCCCGGTGACCGCGAGGAGATACGACTCGACAGCCAGGGACGCCTGCTCCACTGCGCTACTCAGCCCCCCACGCGCCACGTTGGTCGCGGTAGTGCCCGACGGAGGATTCGCGAAGGGCTCCGCCGCCCGCAGCATGGTCTGTCGCCACTGGCGCGCCTGCTCAGGGCCTGGCTGCTGACCGGTTGGTGTCTCCGCGCGCAGAGCGCTGAGAATGGGAGAGATCTCCGCACGGAGGCTGCGGGCCGTTGCCGTCAGCTCGACGATTTGCTGACTATCGCGCTGCGCCTCGGCCTCGCGTAGGTCAGCGACAGCCGCGTCGACGCCGTCCGGTTGATTGGCCGTGTAACCGGCCGCACCTCCCACGAGAGCAGCCGCGAGCCCGATCGTCGCTGCGACGACGGCAATACGCGCCATACGACGGCGGCGCGTGTCAGGCGCGGACAGCTGATAGGAGGGCTTACCGGTACGGGGCGACACCACATCTCCAAGCCTCGATGAAAGCCTGGGCGAAGCCTAACCTTCCGCTCCGATGCCAGTCGATAGTCCGCATCGGTCGCGCAACCATTGCGCGGTAACGCAGGGCGGCCGGAAGCGACGTCGCGGATGAAGACGGTCGCACCCCAGGCGCTCCTGGCCGCCGACCGGCCGCCGCCGTCAGCGGCAGATCTG
The DNA here is from genome assembly GCF_022230905.1 of Micromonospora salmantinae. Classification (NCBI taxonomy): domain Bacteria; kingdom Bacillati; phylum Actinomycetota; class Actinomycetes; order Micromonosporales; family Micromonosporaceae; genus Micromonospora; species Micromonospora salmantinae. The sequence continues at coordinate 644,124 of NZ_JAKKFG010000004.1, read as the reverse complement.
CGCACGGACCTCTGCGACAGCGTCGGCGAGGGCTGCCACCCCGTCGGTGATGGAGCGTTCGGTGAGGGTCGCGTAGCCGAAGATCAGCCCGCCGGGTCCGGCGGGGCTCAGCCGGTACCGGGAGACGCCCTGCACGACCAGTCCGCGCCGGGCGGCGGCAGCCACGACCAATGCCTCGTCGAGGTCGTGCGGTAGCCAGGCGACGACGTGTTGTCCCGCCGCGACACCGACCGGTTCCAGCTCGGGCAGGCGTGCGCGCAGCGCGGTCAGGAGTACGTCGCGGCGGCGGCGGTAGACCGGGCGCATGCGCCGTAGGTGCCTGTCGAATTCGCCGCGGGTGAGGAAGTCGGCGAAGGTCAGCTGATCGATGACGGGAGAGCCGCGGTCGGCCCGTACCTTGGCCGCCGTGATGTCGTCGACCAGGTGTGACGGCGCGAGCAGCCACCCGAGACGCAGCCCTGGCGCCAGGGTCTTGCTCGCTGTGCCGCAGTAGACGACGGAGTCGGGTGCCAGCCCTTGCATGGCGCCGACGGGTGAGCGGTCGTAGCGGTACTCCGCGTCGTAGTCGTCCTCGATCACCACGGCGCCGCGGCGCTGCGCCCAGCCGATGACCCGGGCCCGTGCGGTGGCCGACAGGACGCCGCCGGTGGGCCACTGGTGCGAGGGCGTCAGCACGACGGCGTCCGTGTCGGCCCGTTCGAGCTTCTCGACGAGGATGCCGTCTGGGCCGACCGGGACGCCGATCACGTCCAGGCCGAGGGCGGCCGCGGCGAGGCGGGCGTCGTCGTCCGCGGACGGGTCCTCGACGGCCACCCTGCGCGCGCCGCGCGCCGCGAGCACCTGGAGTATCAGCGCGACGCCTTGGCCGTAGCCACTGCAGATCACGACGTTCTCCGGGCGGGCCGATGTGCCGCGGACCCGGTTGAGGTAGTCGATCAGGGCTGCGTGCAGTTCGGGTACGCCACGCCCGTCGAGGTAGGCGAAGCGTTCGTTCGGCGTGCTGGTGAGGACCGTTCGCACCGAACGCAGCCAGGCGGCCCGGGGAAATGACGACACGTCGGTCCGGCCGTACCCGAAGTCGATCCGGGCCGCCGGCCGCTCCCCGCCGCGCCGATCCGCCGACGGCGGAACCGGCTCCACCGCGACCTGGGTGTAGCCGCCCGCCCGACTGGTGAAGTAGCCCTCGGCGACGAGTTGCTGGTAGGCCTCGACGACGACGCCACGTGAGACGCCCAGATCGGCTGCGATGGTGCGGGTGGGCGGCAGGGACGTCCCGAGGCGCAACCGGCCGGCCCGGATGCTGTCCCGGATCGAGGCGGCGATCTGCCGGTGCAGCGCTTCGGCCGCGGACCGGTCGACATGGATGAGCAGGTCCTCCGCCGTGCTCGAATTGGTCCTGATTCGACCCATGGAATCGGACCTTACCGGGTGTACCGATTTCCGTCAGGCTCAGACGTATGCCCACAACGACCAGTCCCCGCTTCGACGGCCGCCTCCTCAACCCGGGTGACCCGGGTTACGACGCGGCCCGCACCGTCTGGAACGCCATGATCGACCGTCGCCCGCAGATGATCGTGCAGGCCGCGAGCGTCGCCGACGTGGTGGCCGCGGTGCGCCTGGCCCGCGAACTCGACCTGGAGATCGGGGTGCGCTGCGGCGGGCACAACGTGGCCGGCCTCGCCGTCCCCGCGAACGGCCTGATGATCGACCTGACCCCGTTGAACGGCGTTCGGGTCGACCCGATCCGGCGACGCGCCCAGGTCCAGGGCGGCGCGATGCTCGGCGCACTCGACCGGGCGTCGCAGCCGTACGGCCTCGCCACGACCGCCGGCAACGTCTCGCACACCGGGGTCGGCGGCCTGACCCTCGGCGGCGGCATGGGCTGGCTCGCCCGACAACACGGGTTGTCCTGCGACAACGTCGTCTCCTACACGATGGTCACCGCGGACGGGGAGGTGGTGACCGCGAGCCGAACCGAGAACCCCGGCCTCTACTGGGGCCTGCGTGGCGGGGGCGGCAACTTCGGCATCGTCACCGACTTCGACTTCCAACTGCACCACACCGGAACGCGGACCCTGGTCGCCGAGTTCGACTTCCGCGCCGAGGACGCCGTACCGGTGCTCGAAGGTTGGCGGGACCTCAACGCCGTCGCGCCGCGGCAGGCGACCTTCACCGCCGACGTCCACGGCACGGGCAGGGGCCCTCTCGCCACCGTCGGTTTCGTCTGGGTCGGCGACCCGGCACAGGTTCACCGGTTGCTGCCGGCGCTGCGCGCGCTCGGCCGCCCGGTCGCCGAACGGGTCACCACCCCCTCATACCTGGAGCTTCAGCAACGCGACGACACCGTTGGCGGCCACGCCTACCGCCGGTACTCCAGTGCGCACTACCTGCGGCAGTTCCCCACAGCGGCGATCGAGGCGTTCCTGCTGCGCGGCGCGTCGGACCTGCACACCGGCGCCCACCTGGCCAACGTCGGTCTGCAGGCGCACGGCGGCGCCATCGCCGACGTCGCGGACGCCGACGCCGCGTTCAGCCACCGCGGCACCATGTTCGAGTTCGGCGCCGGCTCCCGTTGGGCCGAGCCATCCGAAGACGACATCCGGATGGCAGCGGCCCGCGGTGCCGCAGCCGCGCTCGACCCGTACGCCGACGGCGTCTACGTCAACTCGCTCGCCGCCGACGAGGGACAACGCGGGGTACGCCGCGCATACCCGGCCGCCAAGCTCGCCAGGCTCACCGCACTCAAGACGATCTGGGACCCGCACAACGTGTTCCACCTCAACCACAACATCCGGCCCCACAGCCATTAGCGCAGCCGGCTGCTCCTGCCCAGCCTGGTTGCGGGCTGTTCTCGGCCCAGGAACGCGTCAGACCGTCCCGGCCACCAGCCCGACCCCGAGCAATGCGGCTGCCGCCCACGGGGTCAGTCGTCGTCGCCCTTCTTCTTGTCGCGGTTCATGGCCAGGTCGAGCGCGAGGACGCTGCCGATGATGAGCAGCGGGTCGACGCCGGCGGTGACCTGCACGGCGTAGGTGTCCCGGATCGTCAGCCACCGCTTGGAGACCGAGGCCACCTCGGTGCCGCCGCGCTCGATCACGTACTCGTGGTCGAGCAGGTCACCCTTCATCTCCAGGTCGTCGGGCCCCGGCACGTCGATGATGAACTTGTCGCGGAACGGCGTGAGCAGCTTCTTGCGGACCTCCGCGGCCTTCTCGCCGCCGATCCGGATCTCGTACGTGGGACGCAGCGCCACCAGGTGCCGGTGCAGCGTCGCGACCTCGTGGCCGGAGGCGTCCTCGATGACGACCTTGTTGCGGACGCTGAGCACCTTGCCGTCGACGTGGAAGACCTTGGTGCCGTGCTCGTCGAGCACGTCGAAGTCGTCGCCGATCGAGAAGAACCGCTCCTTGATGACAAACATGATTCGATTCTCCCCCACCCCACACGGAAGTGCTGGCCGAGCACGGCCGACCCTTACCGCCGCTCTCAGCTGCTGCCGTTGCAGTACCAACCCGGTCGACCGGGCGAGGGCTGGTGACGCGGGTAGGGCCGAAGGGACGGCCGCTGACCAGCGTCGGATTGGACCGACATGCCGCTGGGAGTCCACTCTGGCAAGCTGTCCCAGTGATGGTCGGTGATCTGTTGGACGACAGGTATCAGGTCGAGAGCCCTCTCGGCACTGGTGGCATGTCGGCCGTCTGGCGGGCGTGGGACCGCGTCCTCGAACGCGCGGTCGCCGTCAAGGTCCTGGCCGGCGCGCACGCTACCGCCCGAGGCGCACGACAACGCATCCAGGCGGAGGCCAGGGCCGCTGCCGGCCTCTGGCACCCGCACGTGACGAGTGTGTACGACTACGGCGAGCACACCGACGCCGCCGGCCGCCAGGTCTCGTACGTGGTGATGGAACTGCTGCCCGGCCAGACCCTGTCCCAGCGACTTGCCGCCGGTCCGCTGCCACCGGCCGCCGCGATGCGTACGTGCGCGCAGGTCGCCGAGGCGCTCGCCGCCGCGCACGAACGTAAGCTGGTGCACCGCGACATCAAGCCGTCCAACGTGATGCTGACACCGGCCGGTGTGAAGGTGGTCGATTTCGGTATCGCCACCACTGTCGGTCGGCCGGAGCTGGAGGCGGACGGACGACTGTTGGGCACCGCGGCCTACCTCGCGCCCGAACGGCTCGCCGCTGGCACTGTCCTGCCCGCCTCCGACGTCTACGCGCTCGGACTGTTGCTGTACCGAACGCTGACCAACGAACTGCCCTGGTCGGCGGAGACCCCCACGCAGATGTTGACCGCTCACGTGTACGTCGATCCGGCACCGTTGCCTGATATCGAGGGAGTGTCACCGGAGGTTCACCGCCTCCTCGACCGTTGCCTCGCCAGGGATCCCGCGGATCGACCGGACGCCGCGGAGGTGGCCACGGCCCTGCACGGTTTGGCCGATGACGCCGAGCGGCGGGCGAAACAGGCGGCGCAGCCGGCACCCGTCCCGCCGGTGTCGGCGCCCACCCCCGCCGGTCCCTCTCCCGGTCGGCGCCGCCGCATCCCCAACGCCGTCCTGATCCCCGTTCTCGTGGTGACGGCAGGGACCATTTCGCTCCTGCTCCCCCAGTTCATACCCGCCGATGGCAGATCGGGCGGGGTCGCCACGCGTGACGGTGCCACCCCGCCCGACGCCGCCTTCGACGTGTCTGCCACTGCGGCACCTGCTCCCCGGCAGACGTCCGCGGAGCCCGCACCAGTCTCACGACCAAGCCGCACGGGGACCGCTCCGGCTGGGCCGGCTGAACCGGTCGCCAGAGCCGGTTCCACGGCCGGCCCCGGCGCTACAACGTCACCCAGCGCCGAACGGCCGACCGGGCCCTCCAGTGCCGCGCCGGCGCCGACCTCCCCCAAGCCTGCTACACCCATTCGGGCACTCGGTGGTGTGGTGACTGTGCTCTGCACCGGCGATCAGGCTCGCGTTGTCGACGTCGCTCCTGCCCCCGGCTACCGCCTCAAGGACTACAACGCCGGGCCCGTCAAGGAGATCCAGGTGGTGTTGCTGTCCGCGGGCAACAGGAGCGAGATCAAGGCGCGGTGCGACGACGGCACGCCACTGCCGAAGATAAGGGAGACCCGTCAGTGAGCGGACGACTCCCGCTCTGAGGTTCATGAAGGCCCACCGGGTTGGCGTGTTCGCTTCCGACGGCTGTCCTCAGCCGAGGATTTCCCAGGCAGGCGGTCAGGAAGTACAGAACGACGCCGGCTCGGTCAGGCCGAGGTCCTTGCACTCCCATCCGGTGCCCTGGTCCTGAAATCGCCAGCCCGTGCCGGCCGTGTAGTGGAACAGATAGATGACGCCACTGGCGTCCGGGCGCTGCACGTCGGCCGCCGCCCACGTCTCGACGCACTCCACTCCCCTGGAAGCGAAAGACCAGCCCGCCGGCAGCTCGACCAGGGTCCCGAGGGCCTGCGTCGACGGACAGGTGGGATTCTGGCGTCCGTCACTGGTGGGGGTGGATGCGGGTGCCGTCGGAGGGTCGGGCCGGTGGCGGGTGGCGAGGGCGACCGTACCGCCGATGGCGAACACCACCGCCGCGGCCGCGGCGCCGGTGGTGAGCGCTGTGCGCCGTTGTGACTGCCGCGATTTGCGTAGGGCGCGCTCGTACATGTCGGCGGTGCCGCCGTGCTCGCTCAGATCGGACAGGGCCTGACGCAGGGGCCCGAGGTTGTCGGTCATCAGGCCTCCTCCATCACGGCCGAGAGCAGTTCGGGCGCTATCTCCCGCATGCGGGCCAGCGCCTTGCTGGTCTGACTCTTGATCGTGCCCACCGAGCATTGCAGCAGATCCGCGGTCTCGGCCTCGCTGCGGTCCTCGAAGAACCGCGCCACCAGCACAGCCCGTTGCCGCTGGGTGAGTTGGGCGAGAGCCTGGTGCAGGGCAAGCTTGAGATCGGTACGGCGAGCATGGTCGCTGCCGGGCTGGACCACGTCGGCCAGTTCGCCGGGCAGGGACTCGGCTACCTTGCGGCGCCGCCACCAACTCACGTGCTGGTGGTACATGGCTGTGCGGGTGTACGCCTCGAAGTGCCCGGGATCATTGAGCCGGCGCCGGCCCCGATGCGTGCGGGCCAGCGCATCCTGCACCAGGTCCTCGGCGAGGTGCCGGTCGCCGGTCAGCAGGAACGCCGTCCGCAGCAACGCCGGGGAGCGGGTCCGCACGAACTCACAGAAAAGATCGTCTATGGAGTCCGCCATGCCGTGCTCGTCCCCCCACCGACCCCAAAGTCCTTCAGGCAGCGGCGGCGTCGATGCGGCCCGTTGGCTGTGGCGCACACCATAGCTGGTGTGCGTCACAGCAACCGACCGCGGTCAACCCGTCAGGAGATGCAGAACGGCGCCGGCTCGGTGAGGCCGAGGTCCTTGCAGTCATATCCGCTGCCGTCGCCGTAGTACTTCCAGCCCGTGCCGGTCACGAAGTGGAACAGATAGGCGCCGTCACCGGCCTTCGGGCCCTGCGGGTCAGCTCCCGCCCAGTCCTTGACGCACTCGACACCGCCGAACGTCCAGCCCTTCGGAAGCTCGACAAGGCTCTCGAGAGTCTTCGCCGAAGGGCACGTGGCATTCGTGGCCGCGCTGTTCACCGGCTTGGTCGTCGTCGTCACCGGATCCGAGATGCAGAACGGCGCCGGCTCGCTGAGGCCGAGATCCTTGCAGTCCCACCCGCTGCCCTGGTCGTAGTACTTCCAGCCCGTACCGGTCACGTAGCGGAACAGGTAGACACCGTCGCCGGCGGTCGGGCCCTGCGGATCGGCCGCCGCCCAGTCCTTGAAGCACTTCACTGTCGTGAGAGACGAGCCCTTCGGCAGTTCGACCAGCGTCTGGAGGGTCGTCGCCGAGGGACAGTCGGCCGCCGTGGCAGCCGCAGCGGCCGACGCACCGGGGGTGCCAGTGGCCGCAGCGGCCGACGTCGGAGCAGATGCGGTTGGGCCAGGCCCAGAAGCCGGCGAGGAGCTACAGGCAGACAATCCAAGAAGGACGGTGGCGACGGGCAGCAGCAGAAGAGGACGTGCAGACATTTCCAGGCCCCTATGGATCGTGGCGATCATCGCTTACATCCGGGTACATGCGATCCACCGCCCGCAGGTTGCCGCCAACCAGAAAGATTCTCCAATCTTCCGGCGACCCCGCGCCCAACGCCACCTGGCTCACCGTCCTCCGGGCGTCGCCGGCGATCCCTTCGCGGCGTCGCTGACAGCCCACCCACCAGCGACGACACGGACAACGAGCAGGAGTGAGTCCCTGGCGGCCCGAAAGACGCGCTCGGCGCGCTCCTGGAGTTCATCGATCATCATCGTGCTGACGACAACGCGTCGTTCTGCATCACCGATCGCGACAAGGGACTGATCCTCTGGCTCGACCACGGGATCGTCGCACGGGTCAGTGGGGGGCAGGATCCGACGACGTTCTCTTCGATTGCCGCTTGGTAGAAGAAGCGGGCGAGGCTCCCGACGAGCTGCTGAGCCTGATCCAGGCCCTCGGGCTCGAGCGCGGCGAACCCGACAGTGTGCTGACAATGGCTTGGGACTTCGCCTGCACACATCCCGAAGAGCCGCCGGGCGGCCGACCGGAGCCAGGTGTCCAGCCCTGTCCAGCCGTGTCCAGCCGCGTCCAACATCCCACTCGCGGCCCCCTCCCGATTGCGAGGATTGCCGTCCGGTCCGGGCCGTCCGGCTCCTGACCTGGCCGACCAGTCCCCTCGTGATGGGAGCGGTGAATGTCAGAACGTGTCGTCAGCCACCCGCGTAAGAAAAGGCCAAGCCGCAGGTCCCTGCTCGCGATGGCGCTCGCCGTCGTGGCGTCGGTGGCCTTCGTCCCGACGGCGGCAGCGGCCGGGCCGGTAGACCGACCGGCCCAACCCGGGGGCGCGGCGGATCCGGTCCGCACCGATGGCCGGGCAGCCCTGGCTTCCGGCGGCGGCGTCGCCAGGGACCGGGCCGGCGGGGCGGCGGACATGGCCGAGGCGATCGCCGCACAGCGGGGTATCAGCCGCGATGCCGCCGAGAGGCTGATCAGCGCCGAGAACGCCAACGTGCGACTCGCCAACCAGCTGACCACCGAGCTGGGTGCCAGCTCGGGCGGCGCGTACCTGTCCAACGGCGACCTCGTCGTCGCGGTCACCGACGCCGCGGCTGCCGCGAAGGTGACCGCCGCTGGCGCGAAGGCGCGCGTCGTCGCTCGTGGCGAACGGCAACTCCAGTCCATCCAGCGGACGCTGGAGGCCGCGGCGAGTGAGCCGAACACGACCTGGGGGGTGGACCCGGCGACCAACCAGGTGGTGGTGAGCCTGCCGGCGTCGGGGGCGAAGAACGCCGTGCAACGCTCGGTGGCGCGCAAGTTCGGCGCGGCGGTGCGGTTCGAGACCAGCGCCGGCCAGATCCAGCCGAACGTCGGGATCTCCAGTGGGGACTCGTTGGGCGGCTGCTCGGTCGGGTTCACCGCCACCGACTACACCTTCAACTACATCATCACGGCCGGCCACTGCACTCAGGGCTACCCGCACTGGACACTGCCCAACGGGCAGGACGTCGGGCCGTCGCTGGAGAGCAACTATCCGGAGAACGACTACGGCCTCATCTGGATGAACGGTTCGTCGGTCTGGGCGACCGGCGTCATCAACCTGTGGAACAACACGAGCCGCAGCATCCACGGTTGGGCGACGGCAGTGAGTGGGCTGTCGGTCTGCAACTCGGGCAGGACCACCGGATTCAGGTGCGGCTCCGTGCTCAAGACCAACGTGACGGTCAACGGCGCCGGCGGCACCGTACGCCAGATGGTCGAGACCAACATCTGCACCCTCGGCGGCGACAGTGGTGGGCCGCTTTTCGCCACCAACACCGCGTACGGGCTGAACTCGCACGCCAACCGGAAGGGCAGCCAGTGCAACTCCACGCCGCGCACCTGGCATCAGCCGGTGGGAGAGGCGATCAACGCGTACCAGGTCGTCATCTACGGCGCGCCGTGACGAGCGGCGACGAGCGAAGGAGACAACGATGAGAACCGCATTCACCAGAGCCGTACGCCTCACCGCCGCGGCTGTCATGGCGACGGCGGTGGCCCTGACCGTGGCTGTCGGCCCCGCTCAGGCGGACCTCTGGCAGCACACCGACGGGTTCGAGGGGAACCCGGCAGCGGTGTGGGAGTTCCATCGCTCCGGGGCCGGAAGCGGAGCTTTCGAACTGGGCACGGGGACGGCCCGGTCTGGTTCGAACAACGCCATTCTCACAACCTCGACCGGTGGCTGGTCCGGGGTGGGCAAGCTGCTCACAGTGGGGCCGCGTACCGCCGGGCACTCCACCACCTGCGGCGGCGGGTTCTTCGTCCGGGCGGTCAGCGGGCCGGCGGTGCTCAACGTCGAGGTGATCGATCCGGCGAGCTGGACCTACCTCGCGCTGCGCACCGTCCGGATCACCGACACCGTCTGGCGGCGGCACGACGTGGCCAGCTACGCGAACGGTCCCAACAAGGTGTTCGTCCGGGTCTCCCTGCTCGGTGGCAGCGGTGCCGTGCGGGTGGACGACTTTGCCTTCCAGTGCACCTTCTTCCGCGCCTGACCAGGTCGACCACAGCGGGGCCGGCGCTCTTGGCACCGGCCCCGCACTGCCGGCCCGCCCGGTCGTCGTGGCAGCGACGGCCGGTCGACGTTCGCTTCACTGTTGTGGCCAGGGCGGCATCGTTGAAGCGGACAGGTGACCAGGTCCGCCCACCCAAACGGGACGGACGACGGATCATCTGCTACGGTAGCCGTGTTGCAGTTTTGATTTCCGTAGACGTTTTCCAGCGCCTGATGGGTCATCTGAACCCACCCAGGCGCTTCTTCGTTTTTCGTGTCGTTTCGACGCGGGTGATCAACGCGGCGGCGTAAGGGTCCGCACAGTGCGGTCTCCAACAGCCTGCGAGGAGCAGACATGACTACAGGTACCGTGAAGTGGTTCAACGCCGACAAGGGCTTCGGCTTCATCAGCCCGGACGACGGCGGCGCCGACGTCTTCGCCCACTTCTCCGCGATCTCGGCGAGCGGCTTCCGCAGCCTCGACGAGAACCAGAAGGTGGAGTTCGACATCACCCAGGGCCAGAAGGGCCCGCAGGCGGAGAACATCCGCCCGCTCTGATCCACAGTTTGCGAACGGCGGCCCGACTGATTCAGCGGGCCGCCGTTCGGCGTTTCATGCGCCCACCACAGCATTGCAAATCGTCTGATCGGCAGGGGCCCGGCCAGCTCGGTGGACCTACCTTTACGGCCGCCTCCCAGCGTTGATCTTGCCGTCTGACTGGTTGTCGGATCCCGCCGCGCAGGCTTGGCCCTGCCGAGTGGTGCTCGTCGGGTGACGGTGGTTCGTCGGCCATCCCCAAGCTGCCCGGGGTCCAGGGGGCGGGCAGCCTGGTTACCGGAGTCGGATCCGGTCTGGAGCGGGAGGTATACCCGCCGGAGGCAATCACACTCATCAGGCGAACGCAGGGCGAATCGGCTGGCGCAGGCAGAGCAGAATAGACGCATGGGAGAAGCGCAAGATCGAGCGGTTGCTATCGTCCAACGTGCCGCTGGAAACACCGTGGCACCTGCGGTTGCAGCTCTTCTAACAGTCGCAGCAGCTGTGCTCCAGAGACCAGAGCTCGGCGTCGCAGCCGTTCCCGCCAGCGCGCTTGCGGGCTCCATGGTGGAGGAATCGGTGTCGCTGGTCTACCGTCTCTGGGCCGCGGAGGGTGTACAGCAGTTTACCGACGCCGTTGAATCGGAGAGCGGGTCAACTGTGGATGACCTCGCTGCGGGAGAGCAATCTGATCGGAAGACACGGCAGTTGCTGGGCGAGGCCGTCGGAGCGTCGACCGCCACAGCCGACGAGTGGAAGATCAGAGTGCTTGCTCGAGCTTTCATTCTGGGAGCCAAGGATGGATCCAGAGCTGATGAGATGCGGATTCTGATTTCACTCTTGGAGGATTTCGAAGGAGTTGATGCGCGATGCTTGTCGGTGGCAACGACGGAAGCTGAGCAGTTCCGAGTAAAAGACATAGCCAATCGAGACATAGGCATTGCTCACGTTGCGCAAATCCTTGTTCAGAAGTTGGTGAAAATGAATTTCGTCGAAGCGGTTGAACGTAGCCAGCAACACCTTTCCGGCGAGGAAGAGGATGAGTTGCACAACGCGCAAAACACAGTTGGCGTGCCTGAACCGCGGTTCCCGACGAACTACCGCCTTACGGATTTGGGACAGACCGTCGCTCACCTCCTTGGTCGGATTGGGGCGCTCCCTGGTCGACACTCTGCCGACAGCCGCGACTCGTGAAACTGACCTGAACCCGGACCGCCCGGCTGCTCAGGTGCTGGCTCAGGCGTGTCTGGCAGAGGCTGCTGCGGGAGCCAAGCTCCACGTTGGTCGTGGTGGTGTCCAGTTTGGTGAGCAGCCCCGGCCGAACGTCGATGTGCAGCCGGACGGACAGCTCCTTCGAGAACGCCGTGCTGCACTGCGACCGGCGGCGTGGCGATCACCGTCCCGGACGCACCGCGGGTTTCGAGCGTACGTCGCCCGATCGCCCAGGTCAGTCGCCGCCATCCGGCGCGGAATGTAGCTCTTGTCCCCCGTGCGAGCTACCCGCAAGTGTCCACCGTGCGGTGACGATTGCAGCGGCGCAAAACCATAGGTTTCTTCGTGTCCGCTGGCGCTCCGGCCACGGTCTACGAAGGAGTCGCGATGCGATTCGTCAAACAGTTCCTAGCGGTCGCCGTCGCCGCCCTCGTCGGCTGGCAGTGCGTCGCCGCCGTCGAGGGCAACTTCTTCCTCACTCTGGTGATGGGCGCGTTGACGGCAGTGCTGGGCGTGGTCGTCTACCGGTGGGTCGTGCGGCGCACCGAGCACCGTGAGCCGACCGAGCTCGGCCTGGACGGCCGGGGCGGGAAGCTGGGCCGTGGGACGCTCATCGGCTTCGCCATGTTCGCGGCCGTCATCGCCACCATCGCATTCCTCGACGGTTACCGCGTCGAGGGCTGGGGTTCGCCGACGGGAGCGCTGGGTCTGCTCGGGTTCATGGCGGCCGCCGCCGTCACCGAGGAGCTGCTGTTCCGGGGGGTGCTGTTCCGCATTGTCGAGGAGCGGACGGGCACCTGGATCGCTCTCGCCCTGACCGGCGTGGTGTTCGGCGCGATCCACCTGGCGAACCCGGACGCCACCCTGTGGGGGGCGACCGCCATCGCCATCGAGGCCGGGTTCATGCTGGCCGCCTGCTACGCCGCCACCCGGAACCTGTGGGTCCCGATCGGCCTGCACTTCGGCTGGAACTTCGCCGCCGGCGGCATCTTCAGCGTCGTGGTCTCGGGCAACGGCGAGTCGAAGGGGCTGCTCGAGGCGTCGACGTCGGGGCCGGTCGCGCTGAGCGGTGGCGACTTCGGGCCGGAGGGCAGCCTGTACGCGGTGCTGGCCGGCGTGGTGCTGACCGTGGTGTTCCTGTGGCTGGCCAAGCGCCGCGGGCACATCATCGCGCGCCGCCACCGCTCGGCGCAGGCCCCGGCAACCGCTACAGTCACCCGGTGATCAGGCTCCGGAGGCTCCCGGATCTGTGGCAGCAGTGGCCGATCACGGTCCGGGATCTCCCGATCGCCGTAGCCCTCGCCCTCGCGACGGTGGTCCCGGCCCTGGATCGGCAGGGTACGCAGCTCGGCGACCTCCCGGACCGCCCGTACGACGCGCTGACCATCGGTGTCGTCGCCCTGGAGTGCCTGCCGCTGGCCGTGCGGCGTCGGTGGCCGGCCGCCTGCCTCATGCTGGTGTCGCTCGGCTTCGCGATCGACCAGCTCCGCGGCTACCACACCATCGCGGGTACGGGACTGGCCATCGCGCTCATCAGCGCCGGCGCCCACCTGGAACGGCGCCGCTGGGCCGTCGCGGGTCTCGCCTCGGCGGCGTACGTGCCCCTGGCGGTCTCCCTCGACCGGCTCGGATCGGGTGAGGGCATCGCGGGGTTCACCACCTTCTACCTGCTGCTGGCGCTCGCGTGGGGCATCGGGGCGTGGCTGCGCCAGAACCGGGTCACCGAGGCGGAACGCCGCCGCCATGTCGAGGAGACCACCCGTACTGCGGAGCGCACGCGCATCGCCGGGGAGCTGCACGACGTCGTCACCCACCACGTGACGGCGATGGTCGTGCAGGCCGAGGCGGCGCGCTACCTGATGGACGCCCCGGACAAGCTGGACCAGACGCTGACCGCGATCACCGGGACCGGCCGCCGGGCCGTCGGCGACCTGCGGCAGCTGCTCGACCTGCTCAACCCGGATCACAACAGCACAGGCGATCCGCGTACGCCCTTCGTCGGCGACCTGGATGCCCTCATCGCCCATTCCCGGCAGGCCGGACAGCCGGTCGAGTTCGTCCGGGAGGGCACGCCGTCGGTGGCCATCAATGGCGCCGAGGTGGTGGCGTACCGGGTGGTGCAGGAGGCGCTGACGAACGCGCTGAAGTACGCGCACGGCAGCCGGACCAGGGTTCGCGTTCACCACGGGGAAGGAGAGACGACCGTGGAGATCAGCACCGACGGCTCCGGGGGTGACAGCGCGTCCCCGGGCGGCAGCGGGCGCGGCCTCGCCGGGCTCCGCGAGCGGGTCACCGTCCTCGGTGGTGACTTCAGCGCGGGTGCGCGGGCCGGCGGCGGCTTCCTCGTGCGGGCCCGGATCCCGGCTGGGAACCCGTCGTGACCGCGCCGGTCCGGGTGCTCGTCTGCGACGATCAGGAGCTGATCCGCGCCGGATTCGCGACGATCATCGACGCCCAGCCCGATATGGAGATCGTCGGCGAGTGCGGCGACGGACGCGCGGCAGTCGACCTGGCCCTTCGGCTCCGGCCGGACGTGGTGGTGATGGACATCCGGATGCCGGTGCTCGACGGCATCGAGGCGACCCGCCTGCTGGCCGGTGCCCGGGTCCCCGTGCCGGTGAAGGTCCTCGTGGTGACGACGTTCAACCTCGACGAGTACGTCTACGAGGCGCTGCGCGCGGGTGCCAGCGGCTTCCTACTCAAGGACGCCCCACCGGCGCAGCTGCTCCACGGCATCCGCACGGTGGCGACGGGCGCCGCGCTGCTGGCCCCGGAGGTGACCCGGCAGCTGGTGGGCAGGTACGCGGCCCGCATCCGCCCGGCCGAGGGTGGCCCGCACGGCGGCGCGCTGACCCCGCGCGAGCTGGAGGTGCTCCGGCTCATGGCGGAGGGCCTCTCCAACAGCGAGATCGCCGCGGCCCTGGTGATCAGCCAGGAGACGGTCAAGACGTACGTGTCCCGCATCCTCACCAAGCTCGACCTGCGCGACCGGGTGCAGGCCGTGGTGTACGCGTACCGCCGGGGCCTGGTGACCTGAGCGGACCCGCTACTTCTTCGCGATCATGGCTACTAGGTCCGGCGGTTGCAGTCGCGCGCCTTGTTCGCGGAGTCTGTTGCCAGGACTTCTCGGCGGCCCTGCGCGTCTTCTGCAGCAGACGCGGTAACGACCTCACGGTCCCGGTGGTGAACGTCGGTGCCATATCGCGCAACCATGGTTCGGACGGCTTCTTCCACAACCGCGGTCGTGCGGGTAGGGGTCACCGTCCAGTCCGGGAGCAGAAGGCTCGGCCAGAACAGGTAGTTCGAGATCATCCCGAGGAACTGCGTAGCGGCCATCTCCGGGTCAGCGATGTCGGCGGCTCCCGCGTCGCGCTCGGCCAGGAGGTAGATCCGGACGGACTCGAAGTACGGCAGTTTTCCCTGTGAGAAATGCGCCTTGGCCAGTTCAGGAAAGCGTGGCAGTTCGGCGATGACGATGCGGAACAGGGCGGTCATCTCCGGCTGGCTCAACAGCGTCGCGTAGCGCCTTCCCAGAACCGTCAGGCCGGCCGTCAGGTCACCGGCGGGCGGCACGTCGGCGACGTCGTTCTCGGCCCACGAGTCGATGACGATGGCATCGAACAACGCTGCCTTTGTCGGAAACTGCTTGAACAGCGTTGCTTTCGACACGCCAGCACTGTCGGCAACACGCGCCAGTGATGCCCGGTCGTAGCCCACCTCGAGGAAAAGCTCGGTGGCGGCCCGCACGATGAGCGCGCGCTTCTCCTCCGCCACGCGCTGGTGATAGGCCGACGGCGCTGGGGTCATGCGGCCATCATAGCGAGGTGAGTGGGTTGACTCACCACTCGCAGGAGAGGTAGCTTCGACGTGGTGAGTCGGTCGACTCGCCACCCGGTTTCGGGTTGTCATCCCTCGCACGCACCCGGAGGATCTTTTGTCCCGCTTCGCCAATCAGACCGTTCTCGTGACCGGCGGCACCGGTGGGCAGGGGGCCAGCCACGTTCGCGCCCTGCACGCCGAAGGCGCCAACGTCGTCATCGGTGGCATCAATGCCGAGCGTGGTGCTGGCCTCGCCGCAGAGTTGGGAGATGGGGCGCGTTTCGTCTGCCTCGACGTGTCCCAGGAGGAGTCGTGGGCCGCCGCCGTCGCGGAGACCGAGAAGGTCTTCGGCGCGCTCACGATCCTGGTCAACAACGCCGGGGTGCAGAACCCACCGGCCCTCATCGAGTCCACCCACCGGGCTACGTGGGCTCGCATCCTCGACATCAATCTCACCGGCACTTTCCTCGGCATCAAGGCAGCCGCCCCGGCGCTACGGCGCGCGGGAGGAGGAACGATCATCAACATCGCCTCCACAATGGGCATCGGCGGTACGGCCTTCTACGCGCCCTATGTCGCCAGCAAGTGGGCGGTTCGGGGGCTCACTCAGACCGCTGCCCTCGAGTTGGGCCGCGACAACATCCGCGTCAATGCAATTCACCCCGGCGTTGTCGCCACTCCGTTCATCACCGAGCCGGCGGCCGGCAGCGACACCCCGATCGCCGACTTCTACTCGCCCGAGCCGTTCGCCGTCCCGCGACTCGGGCAGCCCGCCGACATCACTGCGCTGCTGTTGTTCCTCACATCGCCGCACGCGGCCTTCATCACCGGCGCCGAGTATGTCATCGACGGAGGGCTGCTCCTCGGCCCCGCACTGCAGAAGGAAACCGCCTGAACCACGCAGACCAGCATGGTGAGCGCGGACAGATGACCCCTGCTGTAGAAAAAGCCTGACGCCCAGGCCGACGATCGCATCCAGCACGCGTGTGGTGAGGTGCAGGCAGGTCAGCATCACGTCACCGGAGGACATCATCTTCACCGTCAACGCCATCGCCGCGCCTTCTGCCACCGAACCGCTCGTGCGTACCACGATCGAACGGCGGGACCTGGGCCCGCACGATGTTCTCATCGAAATCCGCTACGCCGGCATCTGCCACTCTGACATCCACACCGTGCGCGGCGACTGGGGCAGTGTTCCCTACCCGCTCACCGTTGGCCACGAAATCGTCGGCCGGATCACCGAGGTCGGCCCCGACGTCACCCGCCACGCGGTCGGCGACCGTGCTGGTGTTGGCTGCATGGTCAACTCGTGTCGCGAGTGCGAGAACTGCCGCACCGGAAACGAGCAGTACTGCCTCAAGGGCAACACCCAGACGTACGCGGGCGTCGACCGGGACGGCACCGTGACCCAGGGCGGGTACTCGACCCACGTCGTCGTGAACGAGAACTTCGTGCTGCGGGTGCCGGAAAGCATCCCGTACGAGGCGGCCGCGCCGATGCTGTGCGCGGGCATCACCACGTACTCTCCGTTGGCGCACTGGAACGCCGGTCCCGGCAAGAAGGTCGCCGTGGTGGGCCTGGGTGGTCTGGGCCACATGGCTGTCAAGATCGCCGCGGCGATGGGCGCCGAGGTGACGGTGCTGTCACAGACGCTGGGCAAGAAGGACGACGGCCTGCGCTTCGGCGCCGAGCACTACCACGCCACCAAGGACCCGGTGACGTTCGAGGTGCTCAAGAACAGCTTCGACCTGATCATCAACACGGTCAGCGCGCCGATCGACATGGCCAGCTACCTCGGCCTGCTGCGTCTGCACGGCACGCTTGTCAGCGTGGGTGCCCCGCCGGAGCCGCTGCCGGTGCCCGTCTTCGCGTTGTTCGGCAATCGACGTTCGTTCGCCGGCTCCAGCATCGGCAGCATCGCCGAGACGCAGGAGATGCTGGACTTCTGCGCCGAGCGCGGCATCGCTCCCGAGGTCGAAGTCATCGGCGCCGAGGCAGTCAACGACGCGTACGAGCGGGTGCTCGCCTCGGACGTGCGGTACCGGTTCGTCATCGACATCGACACCCTGCGCTGATCTTCTGTGTCGCGCGCCAGGGTCCGCCGAACGGCGGGCCCTGGCGCACAGCCGGGGCGACCGGTGGCCGGCGGTGGTCCACGTTCGACGTCATCGACGCGCGGCGTCGTCCGGCGACGCCTGCCCAGCACTGTCTGCACGTCGGCGACGATGTTCGCCGGCACCCCCAGCGGTCGCCGAGGTCGAGTGGCGAGGACGCCGATGGGCCGCCAAGGCGCAGAGCGCGCATCGGCGGCCCACCGTCTCAGCCGTTGTCGATCAGGCTGGCGATCTCGTTGTAGATCAGGTGCGCCTTCGCGCCCTGGTTCGACGGACAACCGCCGAGGTGGTGCAGGGCGATCACCCGGTGGCTGGCGTTCAACACTGGCGAACCCGAGTTGCCGCCGGAGGTGTCACAGCTGTAACTGATGTTCCAGGTGTTGTAGTTCGCGTTCCGGACGGCGCAGGTCGCGCCGTTCTGGGTGTCCTCGTAGATCGACAGCCGCTTCGCGGTGCCGTCACCGTGCCCGGGGACATAGATCCGGGTGCCGGTGCTGGTGGCGGTGGTTGCCAGGTACAGCGTGCCGAACCCCTGGATGGCGGCGAAGTTGTTGACCGAGAACAGGGCGTAATCCAGCTGGCTGGAGCCGCCGCTGCTCACCCTGTAGAGGGTGGCACCGCTGACCTTGGTGCCGGCGCCGGGATTCGCGCCGCCACAGGTGGCGCACTGGTAGTTGAACTGCATCTCGCTGCCGCTCACGGCGGACTGCGTCGAGAAGCAGTGCTTGTTCGTCAGCATCCGGTTGGTGTTGCCGACCCGCCAGGTGGTGCACAGTCCACCGCCGCTGATCAGCAGCCGCGCCACCGCCCTGCCACGGGCGTACTCGGTGGGGTGGCTGTTCTGGTAGCAGACCACGTCCCGGCGGGCGTCGGTGCTGCACACGGACTGGGTGGAGAAGTTGTGCGCGGCGATTTCCGTGCGGTCGTATCCGCGCCAGAACCGGTCAATGGTGGCGGCGCTGGCACGTGAGGGGCGGCTGCTGTGCAGTGTCACCACGGCGGTGTCGCCCTCCACCGACATCGCCCAGAAACCCGGCTGTCCGTCGGTGGTGTAGTCCGAACCGGTCGCCCGGTTCAGGTGGCGGTCGTACCGGTAGCTCTCCTTGCCGTCGCGGCTCGAGACGGTGACGTAGTCGCCTTGGGCCAGTCGCAGTGAGCTGAAGTGCACCTTGACGTAGGTGGCACCGGGGTGCTGGATGATCTGTGTCCCGCCGTTGGGGGCGTAGGACAGCGAGCTGTTGACGGTGCGGAGTTCACCGATCGTGGTCACACCCTCTGCCGAGAACTGGTTCGATTCCGGTGCTCGCTCGGATTGTGGCGCGAGAGGGGCAACCGAGTACGCCTCGGCGGCGGGTACCGACAGTAGGCTCAGCCCAAGTGAGCAGGCAGCGAGCGCGACCGCCCCCGTTCGTAGGCGGCGCAGTGCATGTTTCATCTGTCGCTCCTTCTCAGGAATCAGCACCGAGACGTGCCTTCGGCCTTCATACCTGAGTTCACGCTAGACATGTAATCCCATCTATGTCATAGCTGCCTGCCGCGCCGCTTCGTCCGCCTCATGTCCGGATCACGGCCCGGACTGGGCGTACCGCACGTTCTCCGGCGACCCGGGCACCGTCGCCGCGATCGGGCAGGCCATGGCGCTGTCCCGGCAGGCGGTCACCAAGGGCCTCTACATCGGTCCGTACGCCGACCGGTCGGTGCGGGCGCTCGGGCTGGAACCGCCGCCCATGATGTGGATCTTCGAGTGGGACATCCCGACCGGCGACTCCGCGGCGCTGGACAGCATCTACGCGGTCACCGGCGGCCGCGTCGACGAGGCGATCGAGGAGGGCACGCAGGCCGTCGTGCTGGCCCGGCGCATGCGCGACCTGGTCGCCGCGACCGAACCGGCGACCTGGCGGGATGCCGAACTGCGCGGGCGCTTCACCGCCACTCTCGACTACCAGGTCGACCTGTTCGAGACGCTGAGCGCGTACCGGGCCATGGTGCTGCGGCACGCGCAGTGGCTGGACACGGGTGCCTCGGCCGCCCACCGTGACTGGCGGCTGGCCGCGGCGGCGTACCACGACGCGCGCGACGCGCACCGGCAGCGCTACGGCGCCGACGTGGACCTGCCCGCGTACAACTTCACCGCCGCCGACCTCGGGGCGCGGCGCGCCGACCGGGACCCGGCGATGGCCTGGGCGGCCCGGGCGTTGCTCGGGTCGATCCTGCTGGTGGTGCTGCTCGGCCTGTACGGGCGCGGGTTCGGCTCAGCCGCCGCGCGCGGGTTGCTGCTCGGCGCGCTCCGGCCGTGGCGGGTCGCCGCGCTGCCGACGCCCGTGACGCGGGCGGACCGGGTGTTGGTGTGGTTGATCCCGGCCGTGGTGCTGGTGGCGAGCCGGCTCGTGTTGACCTGGTTCGCCGCGCCGGCGCACCTGCTGGTCACCCTCGGTGGGTGGGCGCTGTTCACAGTCGTCGTACGCCTCGTCGTCGGTCGGCGGGATCCGTTCCACCTGTGGGCCGTGGTCGGTGGCGTCGCGCTGCTGCTGGCGGTACTCGCCGGGCGCGGACCGGGCGGTTACTGGTTCGCCTTCTGGACTGCGCCGAGTCTGCGCGCGGCGTACGTCACCGTCGCGTTCGCGGCGTTCTGCTGGCTGTTCGTTGCCGTCGCCGTAATCCTGCGGGACCGGTACGGCCTGCGCCGCCGAAGCGCCGTTCGGGCTGACCCTCACCGCCGCGGGTGTGCCCCTCGGCGTGCTGTCCGCCCCGGTCTCGGTAGTGGGCCTGGAACGCGCGCTGACGGTGTGGAATGACCAGCTCGCGCTGCTGCCCTGGGCCTGTCCCGCATCCTCGGCATCACCGTCCACCTCGGTATCCCCGCCCAACTCCCCGCCTACACCGCCGCCGGCAATCCGCCTGATCGCCCGACCCCCCACCAACGCCTTGGCGGGACAGCTGGCAGGCAGGATGGCACCGTCGATAGCTCGGCCGGGCGGCGTTGGGCTTCTGGGTCATCAGCCGATCGGATAACCAAAGGCGATGATCGGCTATTTCTATGTGCGACGGACACCCTGCGACGCCTAGGAAGGAGGCATGACCAACGAGGTGACCGTTCCCCTGCTGCCGTGCGCATCCATTGACGACATCGAGACCTTCTACGGAGTTCTCGGTTTCCGCACCACGTACAAGCAACGCAAGCCCTACTCGTGTGTGGGGGTGCAGCGCGAAGACCTGCGTCTGCAGTTCTTCGAGATCGCCGGATTCGACCCGGAGCAGTCCTATGGCTCCTGCCTGGTACTCACCGCGGACGTCGAGGGACTCCATCGGGCATTCGCGGCCGGCATGCGCGCCGCGTACGGCAAGGTACTGGTGTCCGGAACGCCGCGGATGACCCGGCCCAGGGCGCGGAAGAACGCCGACGGGTTGGGCGGGTTCAGCGTCATCGACCCGGGCGGCAACTGGATCCGCGTCTTTCGGGACGCCGCCACCGCGCCCATGCCGGCCGCCACGCCTGCCGGGCGGCTGGCCAAGGCCCTAGCGAATGCTGTCGTGCAGGCCGACTCCAGGGGAAGCGTCGGACAGGCCGTTCGGATCCTCGACAGCGCGTTGGCCCGCCCGCAAGCCGACGACGACCCGGTCGAGCAGGTCGAGGTCCTGGTCTACCGCGCCGAACTCGCGATGGTGCTGCACGATCCAAAGACCGCGGCCGAGATGCTGGCCCGCGCCCAGTCCGTCACGCTCACGGAAGACGAATCCGAAAGGGCGGCACCCGCGTTCGACAACGCCGCCGAACTCACAACAGCACTGCGGTGACTCACCAGACGAGCGCCTCCCGCACCGCCCGGGAGGCATACCGACAGCAGCAGGACGGCCCGGAGCGGTACGTCGATGGCGCCGACTCTCTTCAAATGAGCGCCTGAGGCCCAGACGTGAGTCGGGCGCCCACCGCGCAAACTGCGGCTCCGCGAGGGCCACCACGGTGAAGGGGACGCCCTCGCGGAGCCGCAGTTCGCTCCGATCCGATCCCGCTATGCCTCGTGCACTGTCATCGGCAACCCGCCGCGAACCCGCAGCGACAGCATCGGCTCGGGCACCACCCGGTATCCCGGCACCTTGGCCAGCCGCAGTTCCCGCGCGACCATCGCGACCACGAACGCCGCCTCCATCATCCCCAGGTTGTTGCCGACGCAGAACCGCGGGCCGGCGCCGAACGGGATGTAGGCGTACCGGGGTCGCGAGGCCGTACCGTCCTTGTCGAACCGCTCCGGGCGGAACCGTTCGGGCTCCGGCCAGAACTCCGGGTTACGGTGCAGCGTGTACGGGCAGATCAACACATCGACCCCAGCCGGCACGTCGTACCCGCCGATGGTGTCCGCCTTCTGCGGAATGCGGGAAAGCATCCACACCGGCGGGTACAGACGCATCGCCTCCTCGATCACGGTCGCCGTGTAACGCAGGCGGTGCAGGTCGTCGAACGTCGGCTGTCGGTCTCCGAGCACCGACAGCGCCTCCGCCCGCAGCCGCTCCCAGACGGCCGGGTTCTCGTCGAGGAGGTGGAACGTCCAGCTCAGGGTGCTGGCCGTCGTCTCGTGGCCGGCCAGGCAGAGCGTGACCAACTCATCGCGCAACCGCCGCTGCCCGACCGCGACGTCGGGCTCGGCGTTCGTCGACTGGATCAGCCGGCTCAGGGCGTCGTCGCCGTCGAGCCGGCCGCCGCGCGCCTCGACCAACTCGTTGACAACCGTCTGCAGGTGACGACGGGCGCGGCGGAACCGCACCTGGTGCGGCAGCGGCACCCACATCGGCACCGCGCTCATCGTGACCATCTCGAACATCGCCTGGTCCTGCATCGCCTCGAAGGACCCGCCGACGTCGCCGAGCCCGCCGAGGTCCGCGTCGAGCAGGGTACGGCCGAGCACACCGAGGGTGAGCCCGGTGGCGGCGCCCGCGATGTCGACCGGACCCCGCCCGACGTGGCCACGCAACCGGTCCACGAACCGACCGGCCTCCTCGGCCACCACGTCGGCCTGCCGGGCGATCCGTTTGGGCTGGAACACCGGCTGGATCACCCGTCGCTGCTTGCGCCACAGATCGCCCTCGCTGGTGAGCAGCCCGTCGCCGAGGGCCCGCTTGGCCTGGGCCAGCCCGACGCCCTTGTGGTAGTTGTCCGGGTTGTCGGCGAGCACATGCTTGGCGTGGTTGGGGTGGTTGAAGAAGAAGAGAACCTTCGGGCCGATCGCGATGCGGGCCGCGTCACCGAAGGTGTCGGCTGCCGACGACATCAGCCCGAGCCGGTCCCGGCCGAGCTTCCACAGCAGCTTCGGCGCCGCCCAGAACGGTGGTCCGGGCGGCCGCCGCCGCGACGCGGTGAGTGTCATGTCGCCGCCTCGCTCGGCTCGGGCACCTGCGCCGGCTCGGTCATGCCGCGGAACTGCCCGTTGACGAAGACCAACACGTCACCGGTGCTCTCCCAGCGCAGCGACACCACGCTGCTCAGGAAGATCGTGTGATCACCGCCGTCGTACGTCCGCCAGACCCGGCACTCGAAGTGAGCCACCGCGTCGTCGATCAGCGGGGCGCCGGTGACGCTGCCCGGCGTCCACTCGACCGAGCCGAACTGCGCCAACCCCAGTGGCCGCCACCGATCGGCGAAGTGGCGTGCCACCTTCTCCTGCCGGTGCCCGAGCACCGAGATGCCTAGGGTGCCGGCCTCGGTGAGGATCTGATGCATGATCGCGTCGCGGCTGACACAGACCAGCACGAGCGGCGGGTCCAGCGAGACCGACGCGAACGAGTTGGCCGTCATGCCGTGTGGTGTGGCGCCGCCGACCGTTACGACGGTGACGCCTGTCGCGAACGTCCCGAACGCCCGCCGTAACAGCTTCGATCCGGCCACCTCGCTCGGAGTGAGCAGTTCGTCGCTCATCTCGCCTCCCCGTTTGCGTACGGTTCGAGTGCGCGGGCCAACGCCTCCGGTACCCGCGCCGGCAGTGTCCGGTTGTTGGGGCCACGCATGCACGCGACCCGTTGCCGACCTCGGGCGACGAGCGTCTCGCCGCCGTCCGGGTCGAGCCGCACGTAGTCGAAGCCGAACTCGATCTGGGTCTGCGCCAGTTCCACGAGCCGCATCCGGACCGAGAGGTCGTCGAACGCCGTGATCTCGGCGAAGAACTCGCAGTCGACCTTGAGAGTGAAGAGCTTGAGGTCGTCCTGCAGGTCGGCCAGCACGTCCGGTGCCCGCTGCTTGAGGAACATCTCCCGGCACCGCCCCTGCCAGCGCAGGTAGTTGACGTAGTAGACGTTGCCGACGAGGTTGGTCTCCTCGAAGCCGACCGTGTGGGGGTACTCGAAGTACTTGCTCATCGAAGCGACCACCCGTCGGTGAGCACCGCGACGACGACCGGGTCGGCGTGGTCGCGCAGCCGGGTCACGAGCACGGCGATCCGCAGTGTGCCGGAGGCCAGGGTGAGCCAGCCGTGCGGACCGACCGCGCTCAGCGTGATCGGGGTCTGTACCGGCAGTCCGACCTTGCGGAGGCACTCGATCGCCGTCCAGACCCGGGTGCTCGCGGTGTCGATGTCCTCGTCGGTGTCCCTCGTGAGCTGGCCGACCAGGCCGTCGTGCGGGCCGAGCAACGCCGACCAGGTCCCCGCGTCGCGCTCGGAGACCGCCTCGATGTCGCAGCTCAGCACCCCCCGACCGCCGACGCAGACGGTCACACCGGCACCGTGTGCCGCCGAGACGACCCGGTCGTCGTCAATCTCCGGCCGGCCGTCGGGCCGGTAGCGCACCTCGACCGGGCGGCCGAACACCCGTCCGGCCGCGAGGCCGGTCATGGCGCGTCGGGGCGGGTCGTCCGAGCCGTGTGGCTCGACCGCCACCGCGACCTGGGCACCGAGCAGGTCGTCGAGCGACCGTTCGAGGTAGGGGCCGAGCAGCGGCGCCGCCCACGGGCCGCGCCCGTCGCCCTTGCGCACCGCCTGCAGGCGCAGGCCCTCCCACCGTTCCACCACCTCGCCGCCCGGCGTGCGGACGGCGATGTCGTAGAGGTAGGTGTCGCCGTCGCGGCTGCGCTCGGTCGCCGTGAACCGGGCCTCACCCTTGTCGGCGAGGACCGGGCCAGCGGCGTGTACGCGTTCGATGCCGGCCGGCAGGAGCGTCGCGTGCGGTACGCAGACCTGCAGGCCGTGCATGAGCGCGTCCCGCATTCCGGGGTCACCGAGCAGCAGGTCACCGCCGAGGAAGCTGGCGAACCAGTCGTCGGTCGCGACCGCTGACACGTCGACGTCGACGTGCCGTGCCGCCGCCCGGTGGTAGCCGCGCAGCCGCTGAAACCGCTGGCCCTGGAAGAGGATGCCCCCGTACAGGTCCGTGGCCGGGTCGAGGGGCACCAGCGGTAGGCCGGCGCCGGTCTCGTCCGGTGGGCCGTCGAGTTCTCCGCGGTCGCCGAAGCGCAGCCGCGCGCGGAAGTGGTCGACCGCGAAGCCGGTGTCGGCGGCCCGGATGGCGACGTCGACATCTTCGTCGCCGGTCACCACCGCCGCGATCCGGATCGTGGCGCTGCCGTCGACGGGTACCACGATCGGCCGGAGGAACTCGACGTCCTCCATCGCCGGCACGTCAGCGCGCCCGGTGAGCGCGGTGGCGGTCTGCGCCATGGCCTCCATGCCAAACACCGCCGGAAACAGCAGGTTGCCGTCGAGCAGGTGGTCGGCGAGATACAGGTCGGTACCGGCGTTGAGTTCGACCTCGGTCACCAGTTCGACACCGTGGTAGTGCACCAGCGGCGTGCCGACGAACCGCAGCAGCGGCAGCGTCGGCGTCTCCCGACGCACTGTGTCGATGCCCTCGGTGCGGCCACTGATCACCACCACCGGCGGGGCGTCGGGGTCGGCGATCAGGCGACGCATCAGGCGTACGCCCTCGTCGGGCGAGATCGGGACGATCCCGTCCCGCTGCAGACCCTCCACGACCGAGAGCCGCTCGCCCATGCCGACGCCGGACCAGACCGACCACTCCAGGCAGAGCGTCCGGCATTCGGGGTGCGCCGCCGCGAAGTCCGCGGTGATTTCGGCCAGCCAGTCGTTGGCGGTCGCGTAGTGCGCCTCACCGCGCAGTCCCGCCCGGCCGATGATGCTGCCGAAGGTGACGAGCATCCGCAGCGCGCCCGGTTCGACGGCGTCGAGGACGGCGCGCAGCCCGTCGATCTTCGGGGCGAACGTCGCCCGGAAGGCCGCCGCGTCCAGGTTGGCCAGGGTCGCCGGCTCGTTGCGGCCGGCACCGTGCAGGACCGCCGTCACCGGGCCCAGCTTCTGGCGTACGCCGTCGACCGCGGTCCTGACCTGCGCCGGGTCGGTGACGTCGGCGCGGGCGTAGTGCAGGCGCACCCCGGCGGCCGTCATCCGGTCGAGGTTGGCGGTCAACTCCGCGTCGGTCGCCGGGTCGCTGCGACCGAGCACTGCCAACGCCGCGCCGGTGTCCTGCGCGACGGCGAGCGCGCACTCGGCGGTGATGCCCTTGCCACCGCCGGTCACGAGCAGCACGTCCGACGCGTCGAGCGGCATGATCTCCCGGGCCGGTCGCACCGGCATCGCCCGCAGGGTGGGCACCAGCCGCACGCCGTCGGCGTCGTAGCGCACCTCATGGAACCGCCCGGTGGCGGCCACCTCCGCGACCAGCAACGCCGGGTCGTCGAAGTCGGCGGGTACGCGAACGATGGTGGTCCGGATCCGGGGCATCTCCAACCGCAGCGACTTGGCCAGCCCGGCGGCGCCCCGACCACGTTGCACGACCACGAACCGGTCGCGCTGCTTGTCGGCGATCGCCGCCTTGGCCCCGTCCAGTGCGAGCGCCAGGTCGGCCTCGGTGCAGTCGGCCGGCAGGCAGACCAGAACCCCGCCACCGACGCCGCCGTGCTCCAACGCCTGCCGCAGAGACTCGGCGAGCGAGTCGCCGTCTCGCGACCAGCGCCGCCAGGGGCCGTTGGCCTCCACCTCGACGCGCGGTGGCAGCGGCAGGGCGTCGAGGTCGACGGAGAACGCCCGGGACCAGGCGGCCGCACCAGCCACAGTGGCCGCCGTCGCCGCGCTACCCTCCCCGGCGGAGCTGGCCAGGTCTTCCAACGCCTGGGCCAACTCCCCTACCGTGGCGACGGCGAAGTTCGTCGGCGTCTGGGCACTCGGCACCGAGAGCAGTTGGGCGGCCTGGTTGACCACCTGTCCCACAGTGATCGAGCTGAGGTGCAGATCGTCGAGGAGGTGGCTCTCGCCGCGTACCATCTCGATCGGAAGCTCGGCGCGGTCGGCCACCAACCGACGCAGCAGGTGCAGCGGCGGCTCGGAGGCGTCGGTGTCGGCCTCGATCTTCTTCGCCTCGACGGCCCGCCGCACGGGCTGCACTGTCAGCGGCGGCGCGGCCTCGCAGGGGCTCGCGAAGAAGCTGAACTTCGCCCCGAGTTGCAGCGGCCGGGTCAGGCGACCCTGGAACAGCCCGTCGTCGACCCGGAACGCGCCGACGACGTACGCGGCACCGACGGCGTTGAGCAGACCGGCGACCGACTCGTCATCGGTGTCGAGGGACACCGACGGCACGTCCGTCGCCGCGGTCGCCAACGCTCCCAGCACCCGACCGGGGCCGACCTCGATGAACAGGTCGAGGTCCTTCGCCGCGAAGGCCACCGCCTGGGTGAAGAGCACCGGGTCGGTGATCTGGCGGCGCAGCAGGGCCGGCACGTCGGTGTCGACCGGGAGGACATCGCCGGTCACCGTCGACACCACCCGGCGCGACAGCGGGTCGAACTGCTCATCGGTCAACCGGTCGCCGAACGCGTCGGCGGCCGGTGCCACCAGCGGTGAGTGGAACGCGTGCGAGACGCGCAACCGGGTGGTGGCGAAGCTCGCTTCGCCGGCGCGGCGGCAGGCCTCCTCGATCCCTTCGGCAGTGCCGGCGATCACCGTCTGTTGTGGACCGTTGAAGCCACCGATGACGACCGGCAGGTCGGCCAGCAGGGGCCGGACCGCCTCGGGTGCCGCCGCGATGCTCGCCATCGTCCCCGACGAGCTGTGCTCGGCCATCGTCTGGCCACGGACCATCGCGGTACGCAGCAGGGCGTCCTCGTCGAACGCGCCCGCCCAGTGCAGGGCGGTGATCTCGCCGAGGCTGTGCCCCACCGCGGTGGTCGCCTCGATGCCGAGCGCCGACAGCACGCGCAGGCCCGCCAGCGAGCCGGTGACGATCCGGGGCTGGGCCACCGTCGTGGCGACCATGTCGCCCGAGGTGGGCAGGGCCGCCTTGGTGTAGACCTCGTCGACCTCGCTGAACCGGCGGCGCAGGGCACCGCCGCTCGTCCCCTGCCCCGAGCCCTGCCCGGGGAAGAGATAGCCGATCCGGCCCGGACCGCCGACGTGGCCCAGGAAGCAGCGCTCGTCGGCGCTGACCAGGCTCGTCTCGCCGGCGTCCAGTACGGCGCAGAGACGTTGCAGCCGCGCGACCGCGTCGGCCGGTGACGAGACCACGACGGCCGCCCGGTAGGGCAGGTCGCGCAACTCCCCGTGCAGCGTCGCGGCCAGGTCGCCCAGCTGGGCGTACGCGACGCCGTCGACGAACTCGACGAGCCTGTCCAGCCGCTCCCGCAGCTTCTCCCGGGAGGCGGCGTCGATCAGCAGCAGCTCGACGTCCTGGCCGGAGGAGGCCAGCCGGCTGGTCCGGCTGTCGAACCCGCGCCGACGTCGGGAGGGGCCACCCTCGAGCACGATGTGCGTGTTGATGCCGCCGAAGCCCATCGCCGTGACCCCGGCCCGGACGTTCGGCAGGTCGGGCCACGGCTCCGCCTTGCGCAGTGCGCGCAGCGCCGGGTCGTTGTCGTCGGCCAGGATCTCGTGCGGCATGACGCAGCCGATGGCCGGGGGCAGCACCTGGTGGTGCACGGCAAGCGCCGCCTTGATCAGGCCGGCGACACCGGCGGCGGCCTTGGTGTGCCCGATCATGCCCTTGATCGAACCGATTGCGGCCGGAGCCGCGGTCGGGTCGGCGGAACGACGGGCGAGGGACAGCGCGGTCAACTCAGTGGCGTCACCGACCCGCGTACCCGTGCCGTGTCCCTCGAAGAGGCCGACCGTCTCGATCCCGAAGCCGGCGCGCTCGTACGCCCGGTCGAGCGCGAGTCGGTAGCCGCTGACCTCGGGTCGGGTCATCCCGCCCTTGCCGTCGGAGGAGATCCCCCATCCGGCGATGGTGGCGTAGATGCGGTGGCCGGCGGCGCGAGCGTCGTCCTCGCGCATCAGGACGACCATCCCGCAGCCCTCGCCCGGCCAGAAGCCGTTCGACCCACGGTCGTAGACGCGCATCTCACCGGTCGCCAGCGCGCCGGTCTTCGCGAACCCGATGATCTCGAAGGGGTCGATCGACAGGTCGACACCACCGGCGACGGCCACGTCGACGTCACCGTCGATGAGGGTCTTGCTGGCGGTCGCGACCGACAGCAGCGACGACGAACAGGCGCCGTCGACGGTGTAGCCACCGCCCTTGAGGTCGAAGTGGTTGCAGATCCGGCCCGCGATGGTGTTGGAGAGCCCGCCGGCCAGTGTGTCCTCGTCGACCTCCGGGAAGGGACTTTTGAAGGTCGCCTCGAACGAGTCGAGGAAGGTCATCAGGTGGTCGTCGTCCCAGTCCTGGTCCTTGAGCGCCGCGGCGACCATGCGCCGGACGAAGGGCCAGCGCAGCCGCAGCTGATTCGCGCGGGTGAACTCACCGGTCAGGGTGTTGCCGACCACCACGCCGGTACGGTCCCGGGGCAGTCCCTCGGCCATCGGGAAGCCGGCGTCGGCCAGGGCCATCGCGGCCATGTCGAGGGCGAGCCAGTGGGTCAGGTCGGTCGAGCGGTAGGTGCTCCCGGCGACCTTGTAGGCGATCCGGTCGAACTCGTACCCCTCGATGACGGCGGCGTTGCGGGCGTAGAATTTGTCGGGCGTGTTCGGGTCCGGGTCCCAGTAGTCCTCGAGCCGCATCCGCTCGTCGGGGAGACGGCGGAACGCGCGCCGCCCGGCGAGGGCGTTCTCCCACAGCTCCCGGGGTGACGTGGCGTCCGGATAGCGGCACGCCATGCCGACTATCGCTACACGAGTCATGCGGGGACGACCTCCTTGCCGGTGTGTTCCTTGCCGTTGCCGTTGCCGGTGCTCGCTGGCACCGGCATCGCGGCCGTGTCGAGGCTGGGTGCCCGGTCCGCCTTGGACTTCTCGATGAAGTGCAGGGTCCAGTGGAAGCCGCCGCGGATGAGGCAGACGGCGGCGGTGGCGAAGAAGATGCCGTACGCGATGCCGAAGCCGGTGAGCAGGCCGTAGACCACGGCCACGCTGGCACCGAACGCCACCTGCGCGGCCGGCGCCGATGGTGAGGTGCCCGGGTCGGTGACCATGTAGTTGGTGAACAGCACGAACGCGACGCCGGTCATCATGCCCAGGGCCGCCGGGATCGACGTGTCGAGCAGCACCCCACGCACGATCGCCTGCAGAGCGAATGCGGACAGCCAGCCCATGATCAGCCACATCCGACCGGTCAGCTTGCCGTTGATCATCGTGCCGCCGACGATGATGATCGCCGGGATCAGCCAGTCCCAGAAGCCCGAGATGTACTCGGTGAAGTGGTAGGGCGGTGCGACGCTGGCCCACGGGAACACCATCAGGATCACCGCGATGCCGAAGTTCGACGGGTTCATGTAGTGCCGCATCCGGCCCCGGATGGGGGCCTGCAGGACCCACTTGGCGCCGATGGCGACCGCGACACCGAAGAGCATCGTCCAGAGCTGGTCGTTGACGTAGATCAGCATGTTGAGCGCGAGGCTCGTAATGTGCGCCGGATAGAGGAACTCGATCAGCCCGCGCAGCCCTCGGCCGCTGAATCGCGGGGCTCGGCCCTCGACGCGGGCACCGATGGCCTCCAGGGCGATCTCGATCGTGTAGCCGGCGAAGACCGCGATGAGGGGCCAGGTCCAGGGCTGCTCGAAGCCGAGGACGGTGAAGCCGAGGATGTTGAAGACCGTGATCGAGATAGCGAAGTTGCGAAGTGCGATGTTGACTTTCGGGTCGTGACGTGGCGGGGTGACGGTACTGGTTGCCATGTCGCTCACCTCTCCTGGGCCTGGGCGCCGAGCTCGAGCGAGTGCCAGCCCGGGGTCATCGAAAGCTCCTGTTGATGCGGCTGACCGGTGCGATCACGCCAGTTCAGCTCGACCCGCACCGGGCCGGTCACGTTCTTGCCGAGTCCGATGTGGACTTCGCTGCTGCGCTTGCCGGAGTGGCCGCTGCCACCGTCGACACGGCCGAGCAGCACCCGACCGTCCGCGGTCGTGACCTTGACCTGGGCGCCGACGACTGGCGAACCAGCGGTCCCGGTCGCGGCCGTCGCGCCGGCCGGGGCGGGATGGGTCAGGCGGAGGCCGAGGAAGGCACCGGGGTTCGGGCTCTGGTTGTGGTAGAAGACCGGCTCGTCCCACTGCCGGGCGACCGCGAAGTCGAGGCGTCCGTCGCCGTCGGCGTCGCCGGTCGCGATGCCGCGGGTCGGCACCGGCGCGTCGAGGCCCAACCGCGGCGCGATGTCCACGTAGCGGCCACCGTCGGACTTGACGAAGAAGTGCAACCGCTGACTGCCGCCGATGTCGTCACCGGGGCGCACGTGCGGCCACCAGGTGGTGTTGGTGAGCAGGTTGTCATTGGACATCGCGAGTTCCTGCAGCTGCGGCCACCTGTTGACCTCGCCCTTGACGAAGCCGGTCGTCTGCGCCACGACCAGGTCGCCGCTGTTGTTGAAGTCCGCCATCTTCACGTCCCAGCCCCAGCCGGACCAGGCGAGCCCGAGCGGCGCGCTCTCGTCCTTGAACGGGGCGGTGCCGTCGTCGAGGTGGGTGCGAAGGTCCTTGTGGTCCTTCGCGGAATTGACGAAGGCGAAGTGGCTCTCCTCCAGGCCGAACGTGGTGGCGATGTTGCTGACGTACATGTCGTAGAGGCCGTCGCCGTCCAGGTCGCCGAAGTCGACGCCCATGCCCTTGAACGAGTCGGCGCCCACCCGCTTCGACTTGGGGACGAGCGGGTCACGGACGGCCTTGACCGGAGCGAACTCGATCTTGCCGGGGGTCGACCTGTTGTAGAGCATCCGGTCGGGGCCGAAGTCGTGGGCCACGTAGAGCTCCGGCAGAAGGTCCCCGTCGACGTCGTTGGCGGCCGCAGCGAGGGCCCAGCCCTTCGACACGGCGCGCGGAAGAACGTCGCTGACCAGTTCGAAGGTTGCCGTCGGCTCGGCGCCGGCGGTGGCGCCGGTGCACCGGAAGAAGTAGTCCTCGCCGCCGTTGAACGCCTGCGACATCGAATGGTTCATCGCGACACCGTCCTTCTTGGTGTCGTCGAGGACCGGGCCGTGCGGGAAGTAGTTGCCGACAAAGATGTCGACGTGGCCGTCACCGTCGAAGTCGTCGACCGCGACGGTGTTGGTGTTCCACTGCGGGCCGTCGTAGCGGTCACCGGGCGACTGGGGCAACACCTCGACCGGTCGGAAGGTGTCCATCGTCAGGCCGACCGCGCCGGCCTTGGCGAGGTAGAGGATCGGCGTACGTCCCCAGAGGTAGACCAGCACGTCGGTGCGGCCGTCCTCGTTGAAGTCGCCAGGGACGCACCCCATCGGCGCCATCGTGTCGCTCATCGGCAACGGCGCCGGATTGAGCGCGAACGGCGCGTAGCGGGGGGTGCCGGGGCGGGGCACGGGGGTGACCACCACCTGGTCGATACGGGGATCGGTGATGCACAGGTCGTTGGGCAGCCCGTCCCCGTCGAGATCGTTCATCGCGACGCCCGAGCCGACCGACGAGATCCACGCGTTGATGTCCTGGTACTTCTGGTTGACCTTGCGGACGGTCTGCTGCGGGTAGCCCCCCGGCATCGCGATCGAGGCCGGCTGGAACGCGAACCCGCTCGCGGTCCGCGCCAGCTCGGATGCCGAGGCGGAGGGCAACCGCCCCAGTTGGAAGAGCAGGGCGACCAGGGCCAGCGCCACGATTGCGGGTAGCCGCCGATGCAGCCATGAACCCTTCTGCGACATCTACTTGACCTCCGATTGTGACGGACGGGTACGGGGCCGGGAATCCCATTACCATCGGTTTGGTAATGGCATTTCACCGATTCCTGGACGGCTCCACGGAACGGGCATCAGCACCGATAGCCGCGAGCGCGAGTTTCCAGTTCCGACCCCTTCGAACAGGGAGTTTGGCGACGGACTATCACCACACATCCCGACTCACCGATTTCGGTGAACACGCTGGATAGAGCGTCGCAGGGGCCTTTAACGATGTCTTCTTCGTCTGTGCTGGGGGCTTCTTCGTTCGTGCGGTGCGCCCAATACCCGGACATACGTCAATATTCTCGGGGCACCGCCCCGGGTGATAATTGTGATCTCCGGCCGACTACCGAAGGTGTCGGCTGCCGACCGCCAGCGCGGTGGCGAAGCTGGCCCAGGCGACCGTCTCGACCAACACGGCGTCGCCCTCGTGCCAGGCCTGGAACTCCGCGACGGTCTCCTCGTCGACCTGATACGACGCGAAGGCCGCCAGCAGGGCGAGCCGGCCCGCGGACCGGTCGGGCTCCGGCAGGTCGGCGATCGCCCGCTCGCACCACTCACGACTCAGGCCGGTGTCGGCACCCTGCCAGGCATCGAGATGCGCGGCGACGAGCGCGCGCACCCGCGGAGGAACCGACCGCTCCCCGGCAGCGGTGAAGGCCGCGTTGGCGCGAGCCACCGCGTCCGCCACCGACGCGCTGCCCAGCGCCCAGCCCGCCTCCGGCGGCAGGTCGGCCGCGGGTAGCAGGGACAGTGAGCGACCGGCCGGGTGCTCCTCGCGCAGGATGGGGTGCAGCAACCGGCTGACGCCGCGCTTCATCCTCCGCTTGGCCCGGGAGCCGAGCTGCGGTGGCAGCAGGAAACTCGACAGGAAGACGTTGACCATGCGGCTCAGGTAGTGGAACCCCACCACGACGCCCACCAACTCGGCGCGCTCCGCCGGGGTGAGCGTCAGGTCGAACGCCGGGAAAGCCGCCGGCTGGTGGGCGGCCCGCGCCCAGCCGGCGAGCGTACGCACCCGCGGATCCACGACGTCCTCGACCCGGTCGGCGACGATCGCCTCGGCGTCGTGCTCGGTCGACAGGTCGTACATGCCGGTGCTGTGCATGTCGACGCAGTAGGGGCAGATGTTGGCAACCGACACCGCCGACGCCACCGCCTCCTTGGCCAGCCGGTCGACGGCGCCACCGGTCATCAGCGGCTCGCGCATCAGCATCCAGTAGGCGGCGAGTGTCCGGGGGGCCGGCGAGTGCAGCAGCAGCGGCGGTACGACCAGGCGCATCTCGTCGGTGGCCTGCCGGTAGACCTCGGCCACCAGACCGTCGGCTGCGGTGGGTGCGACAGGCGTCACGTACTTCACCTGGCGCTGAACGACCGACGAGACGACGCGGGCGGCGACCATGGTTACCTCCGTTGAGGGTGTGGACGTCGCACTAGCATCACGCCGGTAACGCCGCCGACCCCACTCCGAGCGTGCCGACCCGCAGCGCCGCCTTCATCGCCGCCCAGGAGGTGACCTCGATCAACTCCCGGTCGCCAACCCCCGTCGCCCGAAGCGCGTCGAAGTCGGCGTCGATCGACTGGTAGGAGCCGAACGCCGCCAGCAGGGCCAACCGGCCGGCGGGTTGGTCGGCCGGCGCGAGCGCCGATACCGCCTCGCTCAACCAGCCGCGGTTGGCCCCCGGAGGCCGCCCGTCCCAGGCGTCCAGCCGAGCGGTGACCAGCGACCGCACCGGGCCGGGCACCGAACGCAGGCCCGCGCGGTCGAAGGCGGCACCGGCCCGCGCGAACGCGTCGCCGATGCTCGGACTGCCGGCGGCCCACTCCGGCACCGCTGTCGCCGCCGCGGCGGGGAGCAGCGCCAGCGCCGCCCCCGGCTCGGGCCCGCTCCCGCGCAGATCCATCAACCTCCCGAACACCCTCCGGACCGTCGTCCGTGCGGCGCCGGGCAGCCGCGGCGGGAACGGCGACTCCGGGAGGAACAGGTTGACCATGCGGTTGATGTAGTGGAACACCACCGCCACGCCCAGCACCTCGGGGACCGCCGCGGCCCGCACCGGGACCGCCGCGGCGACGTGCCCGCTGTCGCGTGCCCAGCCCGCGACCGCCCGAAGGCCCGGATCGACGAGTTGGTGGAGGTTGCCCGAGGCGATCTGCGCCGACTCCCGCCCGCGAGCCAGGCCGTGCATCGTCGAGCTGTGCACGTCGACGCAGTAGGGGCAGGCGTTGCCGAGGGAGACGGCGGTCGCCACCGCCTCCTTCGTTCCCCGGTCGACGACACCCCTCGCGACAAGCGTTTCCCGCAGGATCATCCAGCACCCGGCGAGTGGCTCGGGGGCCGGTGAGTGCAGGGCAACCGGCGGGGCGAGCATTCCGAAGTCGCGTTCGACGTGCTCGTACACAGTGGCAACCAGTCCCTCGGCCACGGCGATCGGCACCGGCGTGACGTGCCGTACCGTCCCCGCGGCCCGGCGGGTGCCTCGAATCATGATCATGCCCACGACGCTCTCCCTTCGACCGCAAGCCCAAGGATGTCGATATCGACGGGCCGGGGCCGTCTCCGAACTTGCGGTATCGGGTCGATCCGCACGCGCACCAGGTGGTGGCCGCAGAAAATCGGCCGGCCGCCCGGGCCCGGGTCGGGGCACAAGAGCACGTCGAAAGAAATCCTTCCGTCACCCATTGATTACCGTAAACGCCGGGCCACGCCCTCTGACGAATGGAGTGTCCATGTCCGCTGTTGCGGCCCCACCGAGGTCGGGTTTCCTCGCGTCCCTCAACGGCCGGCACCACCGCGCCGCCCTGAACACCTTCATGGTGATCGTGATCGCGCACTGGGCGGAACACCTCGTGCAGGCGTACCAGATCTTCGTGCTCGACATGCCCCGACCCGCGTCGCGTGGCGTGCTCGGACAGTTCTGGCCGTGGTTGGTCACCTCGGAGTACCTGCACTACGGCTACGCCATCGTGATGCTCGTCGGTCTCTTCCTGCTCCGGCCGGGCTTCGTCGGTCGGGCCCGCACCTGGTGGACGATCGCTCTCGCCATCCAGTTCTGGCACCACATCGAGCACCTGCTGCTCCTCATCCAGGTGCAGGCCGGCTTCAACCTCTTCGGCGCCGCGGTGCCGACCAGCGTCCTGCAGCTCGTCATGCCCCGCGTCGAATTGCACCTGTTCTACAACTCGATCGTCTTCATCCCGATGCTGGTCGCGGTCTACTACCACCTGCGGCCGAGCCGGGTCGAGGTCGAGGCGATGCGGTGCAGCTGCGCGCCACGTCCCGTAGCGTCGCTGGCCTGACGTGGTCCGCCGAGGTGGGGCGCTGCTGCTCATCGTCCTCCTGCTGTCCAGCGTCGCGTCGTCGGCCTCCGCCGACGGCGGTCTGATCACCAGCGACCCTGCCGCGGGTGCCGCCGTCTCGGTGGCACCCGCGGCCGTCGCGCTCACGTTCTCCGACGCGCCGGACCTGGCGCTCTCCCACGTCGCCGTGCTCGACGACGCGGGCAACCCGATCCAGTCGGGCGACGCGCGACAGGGCCCGGAGCGCACGGTGACCGTGCCGATCACCGTCGCCCGTCCGGGCAACCTGACGGTCGCCTTCCACATGGCACTCACCAACGGGGGCGAGGCCACCGGAAGCCTGCGGTTCAGCGTGGGCACCGGGGTGGCACCTCCGGCGCCGTCCGAGGTCGTCCGGCAGGCCACCGCCGACGCACTCACCGCGCACCAACACTCGATCGACCCGATGAGCGCCTTCCTGCTCTTCGTCGACGGGCTCGCCGTGGTGGTCGTGCTGGCACTGCTGTACCTCCGCCGGCCCTACCAGGCCGCGCCCGACACGCCCGACCCGCGTCCGTGATCATTCCGGCGGCGCCGGTGACCAGTCCACAAGGCCACCGGCTGAGTAGGTGACCGGCGGCTGCACGTCACAAGCAGAAGGGGCCCCGCCGGACGGCGGGGCCCCTTGCCGCCGGTCAACTGCCGAAGTTGGCGACCATGGCCGCGGCGATGCGCTCGCGCCAGACCGCGAACGCCGGGGTCTGCCCGTCAGCGGGCAGGTCGACAAGCGCCTCGTCGGTGACCTTCGAGGCGCTGGCCGGCGACATGCCGCAGAGCAGCTCGGTCGCCAGCTCGGTGTGAGGCTGCACGAGGTCGGCCTTGACCCGGGACGCCGCCGCGAAGGCGACACCCTGCATGAGCTGGGGGCGGTATGGGCCGGCCAGGTCCCGCAACCGGCG
This sequence comes from Micromonospora salmantinae, assembly GCF_022230905.1. NCBI lineage: Bacteria > Bacillati > Actinomycetota > Actinomycetes > Micromonosporales > Micromonosporaceae > Micromonospora > Micromonospora salmantinae. The sequence continues at coordinate 607,525 of NZ_JAKKFG010000004.1, read as the reverse complement.
CAGCTCGGTGTCCGACGCGCCGCCCGCGTACCCCGCGGCGAGGCCGGTGCCCGCCCACAGGTCGGGTCGCCGCGCCACCGGGAAGCGGTTGAGCAGGCCGGCCACCGTCTCGGGATCGGTGCCACCGACGAACCACGACGCCCGGCCGATGCCCTGGTCGATGGCGTTGTTGGCGTACGGGTGGCCCGGCCACGGGAAGCGTTCGTCGCGGAACTGCTGGTGCACGTAGCGTTTGGTGACGAAGTAGGCCTGGTGGAACCCGTACCCGTCGAGGACCAGCCAGCGCAGCAGCGGGTCCGGGGCGTACAGGGTGGACCAGCGGAAACGGGGAAGTCGGGCCATCGCCCAGCCCACCCCGACGTAGACCATGTAGACGTGGTGTCGGGCCCGCCCGTCGAGGAAGTCGGCGACGTGCCGGGTCCCGCCGCCGGGCAACCCGTCGCGCATCGCCAGGGCCATCGCGGCGCCCTCGTAGGCGAAGCCGCGATAGCCGGTCGGCACCTGTTCCAGCGACGGTTCGGCATCCGTGGGCCGCTTCGCCTCGGCCGCGAACGCGTACCCGGCGAGGAATGTGCGGCCGACGGTCTCCAACCGCTCCCGCCCGGCGGCGGACTTCACATGGAAGCCGCGGACGTCCATCCTGGTGGCCGCGACGTCGGGGGTCAGCACCCTGCGTCGCAGGCTGCGCCAAACGCTCATCGAACCCTCCTGTCCTCATCGTGAATGGCGGCGAGGCGGGCCCGGATCCGGTGGCGCCACACCTCGTAGTCGGGTTCCTCGGTGTCGGCGAAACCCACGGCCGCGACCTCGTCGGCCAGTGCCGCGGCCTTCTCGGCGGGCAGGCCGGCGAGGATGGTGACACCCGCCTCGCTGTGTTCGGGCAGGTAGCCGGCGAAGGTACGCGCCTTCGCGGCGAAGACCGAGCCCTGCCCGAGGTGGTCGCGGTGCGCACCGGCGGCGGTGCGGAGGTGCCGCAGCCCTTCGGGTGTGGTGCCGCCGGCGAACGTCGCGGCCAGACCGACCCCGCTCCACAGGTCGGCCCGCCGCTCCGGGGCGAACCGTTCGACGGCCGCCGTGACGTCGGCGGGTTCGCCGCCGTGAATGAACCACAGCGCACGACCGATTCCCTGGTCGACGGCGCGCGGGAAGTAGTCGGCGCGGCCGAGCCACGGGTACGGCGCCAGCCTGCGCTGCTGCCCCACCCACCGGTCGGTCTCGAAGTAGGCGCGGTCGAAGCCGTAGCCGTCGACAGCCAACCAGCTCATGGTCGGGTAGTAGGGGGTGCCGGTCAGGTCCGGCAGCACGTTTTTCCACAGTGGACGGGGCAGCCGGGCCATCGCGAAGCCGATCCCGATGTAGGTCAGGAAGGTGTGTGGCAGGCCGGGGCCGCTCAGCAGGTCCCGGGCCTGGTGGCGCCGCCCGCCCGGCATGGCGTCGCGGACCGTCAGTGCCATGGTGGCGCCCTCGTAGGCGAAGCCGCGCTGCTCCTGATCGACCAGCTCCAGGCGTCGCTCCAGTTCCCACTGGTCACGCGCCTCGATACCCCACTCGAAGCCGCAGATCACCGCCTGTGGGATCGCTTCGAGACGCTCGGTTGTCGGGCTCGGCCTGACCGGGAAGCCCCGGCCTTCGAACGTGACGTCGGTCAGCGACGGCGTCAGCGCCATCCGGCGGATCGCACCCAGCATCGGCATGTCGCTCGTACCTCCCAAGTTTTGTTCCATCGTGCGCGCGGGTGCCCCGGCGGTTCGTCTTCAGGCGTGCGCGGTCGGCCGACGGCACGACGGAAGAACGGCACGGATCGCGGCGGGAACACAATGTCCGCAGCGATGAATCTGCGGCCTGGAGGCATTTCGTGGAAGTTCCAGACAAGACCATCACGATCGAGGCTTTTGCCGACACGATCATTCCAGGAGAGAAACGCTGGCCGGGCGATCGCGCGATCGCGGGCGCCGCAACCGGCGCCGGCGCGGTCGCGGCCGGCGCGCTCGCACTACTGGAGCTGCCCGCGGGCGGTCTGGCCGAAGCGCTCGATTCCCTCGCGGTGACCCTGAACGAGCACGCCGACGATTACGCGCACGAAACCGGGCTCAGCCTCGATGCGTCGGTGCCGTCGTTCGTGGCACTGCCCTTCGACCACCGCACCGCGCTGGTGCGCATCCTTACCGACCCCGGCCATCCCGAGAAGCAGATGTGGGTGAGCCTTGCCCTCTTCTGCAACATGGCCTTTGACAGCGCGGCCCACATGAGCACGCCGACGGCCTTCGCGAGCGGCCATCCAGGGCTTCTCACCATCGGCTATTCCCAACCGAACGCCGACGGCATCTACCGGTTTCCGGAGTTCAGCTACGGACGGCAGCTCGCCGACCACCATCCACAAACGACAGCGACGGGGAGCCCCGCATGACCGCAACGGAATCGACCGACATCCTCGTCATCGGCAGCGGGTTCGGCGGCGCGATCGCTGCCTATCACCTCGCCGCCGGTGGCGCCTCGGTGGTGGTGTTGGAGCGCGGGCCCTGGCTGCGCGCGGACGAGTTCGACCACGACTTCGAACTCGGTAAGTCGTACACCCGGATCTTCGACTTCGTCGTGGGCGACGGGATGAGCATCCTGGGCGGCAACTGCGTGGGTGGCGGCAGTGTCGTCTACTTCGCGACCATGCCACGGGCGCCCCGGTTCGTCTTCGACCGGCAGGGCAGCATCGGCCGCCGGATGTGGCCGGCGGCGATCAACCGCGACACGCTAGACCCGTGGTACGACCGGGTCGCGGAGGCGCTGCCGATCACCCAGCAGACCTGGGACCGCATCCCCTATGCCGGCGGGCTCTGGGGGGCGGCGTGCCGGCACGCCGGACGGACCGCCAACCCGGCGCCGGCGGCGATCGACGTGGATCTCTGCACGAACTGCAACTGGATGATGGCCGGCTGCCGGTTCGACGCCAAGCGCTCGCTGTTGCTCAACTATCTACCGGCAGCTCTCGACCACGGTGCCGAAATCCGCCCGCTGCACGAGGTGCAGCATCTGTCCCGAAATTCCGACGGTGGCTATCGCGTCCATTACCGGATTGTCGACGGAGAGGACTACAGAATTCTGCACGAATCCGGCGAGATCGACGCGAAGATTGTCGTCGTCGCCGCCGGATCCGGTGCCACTCCAGTCATTCTGCAACGTTCGGAACCACACCTCGGGAAAATGCCACACGCAGTTGGTCGGTATTTCTCGGGTAACGGCGAAAGGCTGAATACCGCTATTTTCGACGAAGAAAAGGTACGCGACGTGCTCGGCCTGAGCCGACCCGACGGACGCGCGTACTCCGCTTATCAGATCGGACGCGGCCCCACTGTCGCTTCCTGGGACAAGCTCGACGGCTCACTTCCCGAATACGAGCGTTTCTCCTTGGAGCAGCTCTACTTCCCGCCCGGTCTCGGCACGATTCTGGCGCAGGTTCCGGGCGCGACCGGGCCGAGCTGGTTCGGCCTGGAGAAGAAGGAGATGCTGCGTCAGTGGCAGTCGTGGTTGACGATCTTCACGATGTCGGAGGACGACAACGAGGGGGTCTTCGGGCCGCCACCGGAGACCGGCAACGCGCATCGGCTGTCGCAGCAGATGCTCGGGGTGGGCTCGCTGCGCTACGAACCGACGAAGAACACGTGGCGCGGATGGTCGCTGTCCGACGCCGAGGTAAAGGACATTCTCGAACGGGACGGGCTGGCCCGGGTCGCCCCCTGGACCAACGACCTGGTCGGCGCGTACACGGTGCATCCACTCGCCTCCTGCCGAATCGGCGACGACCCGGCGACCTCGGCCCTCGACGACCGGCACGAATTGCGTGACCACCCGGGCATCTTCGTCACCGACGGCTCGGCGGTGCCCGGCGCCCTCACCGTCAACCCGGCCCTGACGATCGCGGCGCTGGCCGAGCGGGCGATGCCGGGAATCGTCGCCGCGGCCCAGGCGCGAGGGGTTCCGGTCAGCTACAACGGCACGTTGCCCGCCCCAGCCACGGCGCCCGCCGTCGCCGCTCCCGCGGGTTGATGCTCCGGGCGAACATTGACAATGCGGAAGATTGAACTTTACGCACCCTTTGAGATGTCTCGACTCCTGGACGTGTATTAGAGACTATCACTATCTACCACGGAGCCGCCCCTACTCCACGATTGCGCTCCGTATCCAAGCAAATCTGCAGTGTTGCGGCCGAGGGCGGGATCGACTAACGTCGACATGGATCTCGGTGGATCACCAACCGGACACCGGCGGTGACCGAGAGGCGTATCTCAGAAATTGATTTACGTCTTTGGTGAGACCGGCAAGCTGTTCTCACGAATTGCTGGGGAGGAATCGTGGGGGACGCGGTTGAGGAAGCAGCGAAGCGCGCAATTGAGACAATGCGCGAGAACCTCAGCGAGCAAATTACCGTAAGCGACATGGCCCGAGCGGCGATGTTCAGCAAATTCCACTTCACCAGGATATTCCAGCGCGCAACCGGAGTGTCGCCAGGTCGTTTCCTGTCGGCACTCCGGTTGCAACGCGCCAAGGATCTGCTGGTCTCGACGTCGCTCAACGTCGCACACATCAGCGTGCGAGTTGGCTACAACAGTGTCGGAACGTTCAGCTCCCGTTTCAGCAAGAGCGTTGGAATGTCACCGACGGCGTACCGCAAGCTGGCCGGGTACGCCCCGCACATTCCGGTGGCGCCGACGCCGGCCGCAGGCACACCATCGAAGGCCAGCATCCATGGCCAGGTCCACGCGTCCAGCCAGGCCAGCCCGGGCCTCGTGTTCATCGGTCTCTTCCCGGACCGCATACCCGAGGGCCGGCCGATCCGATGCACCATCCTGTCCGGTCCCGGGTTGTTCCACTTCACCGGCGTGCCGCCGGGCACCTGGTACCTGCTGTCCCAGTCGGTCACCGGCGATCCCACGGAGATCGCCACCGACCCGCACAGTCGTCCCGTCTTCGTCGCCACCCACGGGCCACTCGCCATCGCCCACGACACCGTGCTCACGGTGGATGTCGATCTACAGCCCGTGACGGCCCTGGACCCGCCGGTCCTGCTCGCTCTCCTCGACGCACGCAAGGTGGCGCTCAGCGTCGTGGCCGCCCAGGAGAAGGCTCGGGCAGCCACCATCCTCTCCGCACGCTTTCCGGCCCGGTCGGTCGACCGTCCGGCCGCCTGACCGGAATCACCCACCCGTGCCCGTGCCCCGCTTCCGGTGTGCACGGGCACGCGGTCGTGATTCAACGACACCGGCTCATCGAAGAGTGGTCGACATGACGGGTTTACCTGGGGGAACCGATGCGCATTTCCTATCTGAGCAAAGAGACGGGCCTACCCGTCGCCACAATCAAGTACTACCTCCGGGAACGGCTCCTTCCCCCTGGTAGACCCACCGGTCGCAACCAGGCCGACTACGACGACCGTCATCTGCGCCGCCTGCAACTCATCCGTGCGCTCACCCACGTCGGGAAGCTCGACCTGTCGACCGTCCGGCAACTGCTCGCGAGCATCGAGGACCGCCAGCTTCCCCTGGCCGGGCTCTACGAGGTGGCGCACTCACTCAGCGGCGGAGCCGCCAATCTGTCCGACGCCACCGCCGACGTCGACCAGTTCATCGACGAGCTGGGCTGGGCGGTGCACCCCGACGCGGCCGGGCGCGCCCAGCTCGCGCAGGTCGTCACCGCGCTGCGCCGGCTCGGCTGCGACTGCAGCATCCAGTTCTTCGCACCGTACGCGGCGATGACCGAGCAGCTCGTGGCACAGGAGATGGCCCTGCTGCCCGCCGACCACGCGGACGTCGATCGGGCGGCCGCGGTGGTTCGAGCGGTGCTGCTGGAGGTCGCCCTGACCGCTGTGCACCGGATGGCGCGCGAGCACTACGTAAACCAGTGGCTCGGCAAGGGCTCGTCCGAGCACCCCGCTCGCGCGGAGGCCACCGCGGACCGGGCGTGAGCCGCCGCGATCAGGGCGTGAGCCGCCGCGGAAAGGGCGTGAGCCGCCGCGGCGTGCGGTGAGCAGCCCAGGCGCGGGCTGACCGGGTGGAGCGCTGTGGTTGTCGTCGTCCACGACGAGGCCAGAGATCACGCGACAATGCCCGGACACGGGCTGTCCTCCTGTCGAAGCCCCCGATCGGATTCAACCGTGGTTGTCGTGGCCATCCGAGCATGCCGCTAACAGCGGTGCGCAGTCTTCTTTGAGAATGCCGAGTTGGACGCGACCAACGCGCACTCCAGGAGAACGGAACGGCCCCTGCCAGCACTAGCCTCGGCAACGTCGGGATGCAACACCGACCGACCTCCTCGCCACCATCCAAGAATCGAGGACCAGCGATGACCACCAGTTCTTCCGCACCGTTGGTGACTGGCATCTCCGGCGCCGACCAAGTGGCCATAGCGGCGGTACCCGGCCGCCTGGTCAAAGCGTGGGCGGCTCAGGACGCGCAGGCGTTCGCGGACATCTTCGTCGACGACGGGTCGATGTTGCTACCGGGTGTCTACCGCCAGGGCAAGGACAACATTCGCGATTTCATGTCGACAGCGTTCGGCGGCCCGTTCAAGGGCACCCGGGTCACCGGCACGCCGGTGGAGATCAAGGCGCTGGCCCCGGGTGCGGTCGCGCTGATCACGGAGGGTGGTGTCATCCCGGCCGGCGAGACGACGCTTCCCGACCGGGCGGCCATCCGCGCGTCCTGGATTCTCGTCAACCGCGACGGCGAGTGGCTGCTCGCCGTCTACCAGAACTGCCCGCGCGACCGCGTCGCCTGACCCGACCGGCACCCCAAACCGAACGACGCCGATGACTGCGAGAGTCATCGGCGTCGTTCTTGGCCGGCCGGTCAGCCTCTTGGCGGATCGAACAGGGTGGGGAACTTCGCGGTCAGGGCCAGGTCGCCCTTGGTCTTGAGGCGACCGCGCATCACCAGCGCCACCGCGTGCGCGTTGCCAGTGACGAGGTTGAGGAAGTCCACCCCACCCAGCGAGAGCGTGAGATCGGGGTGTCGACCGTTGCCCGGTGTGCTGACGCAGGCACCGTCGGCGATGACCATCTCGTAGACGTCGACGCCGCCGTCGGGCCGGTCGCCGATCCGCCAGTGGATCACGGCGGTGAGCGCGCCGGCACGATCGGCGCGAAACACCTGGGGCATGTTGGTGAAGATCTCGTCGATGACGTCCGTCCGCCGCGGGCCGTGCATCAGCCGGCGCAGCTCGCCGTTGGGGGTCTGCTTGACGAACACCGCGAGCTCGCGCGGGCTCATTGTTGTGGGGTCGCTCATAGGGATTAGGTTGGCCGATCGGCCACCGGACGGACATCTCCGAGAGTGCGTTCAGTGGCGGATCCGCGCAGGTCGCGCACGTAGCGAGACGACGGCGCGGGGGTGACCGTCCAATGATTGATCCGACCTGCTCCACAGGCGCGCACCGCGCACCAGCCGTCCGGCCGCGGGAACACCGGTGTCCCCTTCCGCGGCACGACACGAGCCCTGTAGCGGAAGGAAGAACCACATGTCAGCACAGCCCGATGTGTTCGCCGATCTGGTCAGCGAGGGCGATGCGTTCGACACGCTGATCGCCGACCTGGACGACGCCGGTTGGCGCACCGCGACGCCCGCCGTCGGCTGGACGGTCGCCCACCAGGTGGCCCACCTCTCCGCGGTGTTTCGCCTGGCGGGGCTCTCGGCGTCCGACCCGGACACGTTCAGCCGGTTCCTCTCCTCCATGAGCGGCAGCTTCGAGTCCAACGTCGCCGCCGCGATGGCCCCGTACCTCGCCGCCCCACCGCCGGCGCTGTTCGCCAAGTGGCAGGAGGAGCGGTCGACAGCGGAGAAGGCGTTGGCGGCGCACGCGCCGACCGACATCGTGCCGTGGCTGGTCCGTCCGATGCCGGCCGCCATCCTGGCGGGCGCCGGCATGATGGAGCTGTTCGGCCACGGGCAGGACGTCGCCGACGCACTCGGCGTCGAGCGCCGGCACACCGACCGGATCCGGCACCTGTGCGGGTTCGCCGCACGCACCTGGGACTTCGGTTACCTGGCCCGCGAGGAGGACGTTCCGGACGTGGAGTTCGGCTACACCCTCACCGCCCCGTCCGGCGCCACCTGGACGTTCGGCCCGCCGGACGCGGACCAGCGGATCAGCGGCCCGGCTGTCGACTTCTGCCTGCTGGTGACCCGCCGACGGCACCGCGACGACCTGCGGCTGAGCGCGGTCGGCCCGGACGCCGAGCACTGGCTGGACATCGCGCAGGCGTACCGGGGTCCGGCCGGATCGGGCCGCCAGCCCGGCCAGTTCGCCGCCGCGACGCGCTGACGACGGGGGTACGACGATGACGGCACCGACCCTGCGGGCGATCCGGGGCGCGATCCAGGTCGACCGGGACAGTCCAGATGTGGTCGGGGCCGGTACGCGGCTCCTGCTCGACGAGGTCGTCCGGCGCAACGAACTGGCGCCGGACGACCTCGTCAGCATCCTGTTCACCGCCACACCCGACCTGGTGAGCTGTTTCCCGGCGGTCGCCGCCCGGCAGCTCGGTCTGCACGACGTACCCCTGTTGTGCGCCGCCGAGATCGACGTGCCCGGCGCGCTGCCCCGGGTCGTGCGGATGCTGGCCCACGTGCTGACCGCACGGCCGCGAGCGGCCGTGCGGCACGTCTATCTCGGGGGCGCCGAGGTGCTGCGCCCCGATCTGTCAGCGATGCAGCTCGCCGGCGTTCACGTCGAGACACTGCCCGGTGATGGCGCTGGCCAGGTCTGACGCGAGGAAGACGACGGCGTTGGCCACCTCGTCCGCCTCGGGCAGGCGACGCAGGTCGAGGCTCGCCGCCGTCTCGTCGTAGACCTGCTTCTCGGTGATGCCGCGTTCCTGGGCCAGGTAGGCGAAGTAGCCGCGGAGCCCGTCGGACCAGACGTAGTTGGGCATCACCGTGTTCACCCGCACGCCTGATGGACCCAGCTCGGTCGAGAGGCTCTGCGCCAGCGCGAGCAGACCGGACTTCGACATCCGGTACGCGCCGAACGACGGCTTCGACTGCCGTACCACCATCGCATTGATCATGACGATGGCGCCGTTGTGCTCGGTCAGCGTCGGGGCCAGCCGTTGGGTGATCCGCAGCGCCCCGAACACGTCGGTTTCCAGGCTCGCCCGCACGGCGTCGACGTCGATCGCTGTGAGGTCGGCGAAGGCCGGCACCGCGAACGCGTTGTACACCAACACGTCCACCCGCCCGAACGCCTGCAGCGCCGAGTCGGCCAGGGCGGCGACCGCGGCGTCGTCGGTCAGGTCGGTCGGTGCCGCGAGCGCCCGCCGGCCGAGCTGTTCGACCTCCTTGGCGACCTCGGCGAGGACCGACTCGTTACGCGCGGCCAGTACGACGTCGGCGCCGGCCCGGGCACAGGCGAGCGCGATCGCCCGTCCGAGCCCGGGCCCCACACCGGCGACCACTGCGACTTTGTCCTGCAACATCAGCGCTCCTCACGTCGAGAGATCGTTGCGCGCCCACCGCAGGTGATCGAAGGACGCGAGGTCCGGCACGGTCCAGCCGTCGATGTCGTACTCGCTCATGCACTCGTCGACGAACCGCTTGTAGCCGTCTATCTGCCCCGAGGCGAGTTGCGCGAAGTACATCTCGACCCGGGTGTTCTCGTGGTTGCCGGAGTAGTTGCGCTCGTAGAGCTCGTGCCGTCCGCCGAACTCGGTGCCGACCGCGTCCCACAGCAGCTTCATCAGCTTCACCCGCTCCATCGCGGTGCTGCCGTCGGAGCCCCGCATGTACTGGTCCAGGTATCCGCGGATCGCCGGGTTCTTGAAGTCGTCGGCGCTGGAGTTGAGGTAGATGAGCCCGCTGGCCACGTCCTGCATGATGATCTCGCGGACCCGGGGATAACCCACCTGCATGAACCACCGGTACGCCTGCCCGTACTCCGGGTTCGGCAGCACCGCCCCGTTCTTCCACGGCACGGGGTTGCGCGCGGCGGCGTCGGACAGCGCCCAGAAGAGATTGCGCCAGGCCAGCACCTCACCCAGGCGGCTCTGCACCCCCCGGAAGTCCTTCGTGCCGGTCATGTCCAACGCCTTGGCCAGCAGGCCGGCGATGAATTCGAGTTTCACCGCCAGCCGGGTCATGCCGTGGAACGTGAACCGCTCGGTGAACCCCGAGCGCCCGCCGAACATCTGCACCTTGCCAAGGTCGCCGTAGACGAACACGTTCTCCCACGGGATCTCGACCTTGTCCAGGATGAGCACCGTGTCGTTCTCGTCCAGCCGTGACGACAGTGGGTAGTCGAACGGGCTGCCCATCACCGCTGCCGTCGCGGCGTACGACGGCCGGCAGATCAGCTTCATCCCGCGGGCGCCCATCGGCACCGTGGCGATCAGCGCGAACTCCCGCCGTTTGACAGGCATTCCGTGGTGCGAGATGAAGTTGAAGTGGGTCAGCGCGGACCCGGTCGCGACGACCTTCGCGCCGCTGACGATCAGGCCGGAGTCGGTCTCCCGCTCGACGTGGACGAACACGTCGCGTACCTCGTCGGGCGGCCGGTTACGGTCGACCGGTGGGTGCACGACCGCGTGGTTCCAGAACTGCACCTGCTCCTGGGAGCGGCGGTACCAGGCCCGGGCGTTGTCCGCGTACTCGCCGTAGAAGTCGGCGTTCGCGCCGAGGGTGCCGAGGAAGGATGCCTTGTAGTCCGGACTGCGCCCCATCCAGCCGTAGCTCATCCGGGCCCACGCCGCGATGGCCTTCTGGTCGGCGACCAGGTCCTCGGCGCTGTGCGGCGTGGTGAAGAACCGGTGGGTGAAGCCCGTGCCGCCGCTGTCCACCGGTGCGGTGAGCACCGGTGCGGTGGCCGGGTCGTGGAGCGAGTCGTAGAGCCGCGCGGTCATGCGTACCGCGTTGGCGAACGCCGGATGCGTCGTGACGTCCTTGACCCGGTCGCCGTAGAGGTAGATCTCGCGATCGTCACGCAGGCTCTCGATGTACTCCGCGCCGGTGTAGGGCCTGGTCACCGTAGGTCGCTCTGCTGAGCGCTCGCGGCAGCGGCGGCGAACTCACCGCGGGACAGGGCGGCGGTGACGGTCTCCAGGTCGTCGGCCATGTAGCGGTCGCGGTCCAGAGTCGGCACCATCGACCGGACGTGGTCGTAGGTGGCCTTGGCGACCGGGCTCAGGTCGCCGTACCGCTTGGAGATGTCGACGGCCTGCGCCGCGGCCAGGTACTCCAGGGCCAGGATCGTGTCGTTGTTGCGCAGCACCCGGCGGGCGTTGCGGGTGGAGATCAGCCCCATGCTGACCACGTCCTGGTTGTCGCCGTTGGACGGGACGCTCTGCGTGCTCGCCGGCCCGATGGTGCGGTTCTCCGCGATCAGGGCGGTCGCGGGGTACTGGGCGCCGGCGAAACCGCTGTTCAGGCCCGGATCACCGGTGACCAGGAACTCCGGCAGACCGTAGCTCAGGTGCCGGTTGAGCAGGCGGTTGGACTGCCGCTCGGAGAGCACGCCGAGCTGGGTCAGCGCGATCGTGAGGAAGTCCATGACGAACGCGACCGGCTGTCCGTGGAAGTTGGCGCCGTGGAAGATCTCCTCGCCCTCGAAGAAGAGCGGGTTGTCGTTCGCCGAGTTCAACTCGATGCCGATCTTGTTGATCGCGTGGTAGAGCGTGTCCCGCACGGAGCCCAGGATCTGCGGGATGGCCCGCAGTGAGTACGCCTTCTGCAGGTAGACCTTCGTCCGCGTGACGTCCTTGCCGGACTCCTTGCCGGCGGCCACCTCCTTGCGCAGCTCACTATGCTCCACAGTGGACAGGCTGCCGCGCATCAGCGTCCGCAGGTTGGCCGCCGTGTCGATCTGCCCCTGGTGCGGTCGCGCGATGTCGTGCCCCTCGGGCTGGAACGGGCTCATCGAGCCCCGCAGCGCCTCGATCACCAGGGCGGTGACGATCTCCGCCTGGCGTACCTGCGTCATGGCCCGGTCAGCCACGAGCGCGCCGACACCGGTCATCGCCGACGTGCCGTTGATCAGCGCGAGCCCCTCCTTGAAACGCAGTTCCAACGGCTCGATGCCGTGCTTGCGCAACACCTGACCGGTGGGCACCTTGCCGGTGCCGTCGAGCACGTAGCCCTCGCCGATCACCGTGGACGCGATGTGCGACAGCGGCGCGAGGTCGCCGCTCGCGCCGAGCGAACCGATCTCCGGAATGGCCGGGGTGATGCCCAGGTTGAGGTAGAGCGCGAGCCGCTCCAGCAACTCGGGGCGTACCGCGGAGTGGCCCTTGGCCAGCGCGTTGAGCCGAGCGGTCACGATCGCCCGCGACTCGTCCCGGGCGAACAGCGGGCCGACGCCGGCGCTGTGGCTCCGCACCAGGTTGGTCTGGAGTTCGACCTCCTTGGAGGGGTCGACCAGCATGTAGATCATCTCGCCGTATCCGGTGGTCACCCCGTACACCGGGATGTCCTGACGCACGATGTCCTCGAACATCGCGCGGCTCTTGCCCGCTCGGGCGAGCGCCGACGGCGACACCTCGCAGGTGGCGTCGTCCTCGGCGATCCGGCGAATGCCCGGAATGTCGAGAGTGTCGCCGTCCAGCACGACAATGTTCTCGTTCGTTGTCACTGTCCTCACCTCATCACAGCCGTGGTGCCGGGTCGGGTCTGGTGGGCTCGCCGGAATGGGCGACGCCCGGTGCCTGCCGTCGTGGTCCGTCCTCGTCGCCGGCGACGCTGACAGCGTTGGCGAGGGTGCGGAGCGACGGGTTGGCGTAGAAGTCGCGGATCGGCACGTGCACGCCGAACCGTTCGGAGACGCGGTGGAGCAGAGCCGGGATCAGCGCGGAGCGTCCGCCGGCCGTGAAGAAGCTGTCGTCGAGGCCCGGTACGCCCGCGTCGACCACCTCGGCCCACAGGGCCGCGAGGGTCTGCTCGGTGTCGGTCAGTGCCACCGTCGCCGCAGCCCCCATCGGGCGCGCCAGCTCGGGCAGCCGCCGCCGGTCGACCTTGCCCCCGATGTTGCGGGGAAGCCGGTCGTGCACGGTACGGAACACGACGGGGATCACCTTGCCGAGCCGCTGGCGCAGGTGGGCCCGCCACACCTCGGGCGAGCCCTCTCCGGCTCGGATCGGCACGACGTACGCGTCGAGGCGGTTGACCATCCCGTCCGGTCCGCGGACCGCGACCACGCCGCACTCACGTACCGAGGAGTGCGTCTGCAGCGCGGCCTCGACGTCGCCCAGTTCGAGGCGCACGCCGTACACCTTGATCTGGAAATCCTCGCGGCCCCGGTATTCCAGGGCGCCGTCGAAGCGCCAACGGCCCAGATCACCTGTGCGGTAGGTGCGGATGTCGGACTGTCCACCGACCGGGGCGAACGCCGTGGACGGATCGACCGCGCCGAGATAGCCGGCGGCCACGAAGGGACTGCGGATGACGATGGCGCCTGTGACACCCTGCGGACAGGGCCGCTCGTCGGCGTCGAGGACGAGCACCTGCCGGCCGGGAATCGCCCGTCCGATCGGCGTCGAACCATCCACCGGTCGGTCGATCGGCTGCCAGGTGGCCGCGATCGTCTCGGTCGGCCCGTAGAGATTCGCCAGGTGCACGTCGGGCAGGCTGCCGTGCAACCGGTTGACCAGTTCGCCCGGCAGCGCCTCACCCATCAGCAGCAGGTGCCGCAGGGCGCGCATGGGCCGGTCCGCGCGGCTCGTGACCACCCGCAGCAGTTCCCGGGCGAAACTCGGCACGGTCTGCAGGTGGGTGATCTCCCGGTTGGCCATCCAGTCGACGAGCCTCTCGCCGTGGATCCGGATGTCCGGCGCGGGCAGGCACAGCGTGCCGCCGCTGGTCAGGGTGGCGAACACCTCGCACAGGGCGGGGTCGTGGTCGGGTGCCACCCACTGCGCTACCCGGGCGCCGCCGCCCATCTCGAACTGCGTGCCGAGCCAGGTGACGAACTGGCCGAACGCCGAGTGCGGCTGGGCGATGCCCTTGGGCCGTCCGGTCGATCCGGAGGTGTAGGCGACGTAGGCGACCGCGTCAGCGTCGACCGTCGGCAGCGCCCCGGCCCCGGTCAGGGTCGCCACGTCGTGCACGGCGATGTCGAGTTCGATGCGTGCCCAGCGGGCCAGCTCGTCGTCGTCCGGGTCACCGGCGACCAGCAGACACGCGGGACGCAGGTCGGCGAGCACGGCGCGACCGCGATCACCCACGTCCCCGGTGCCGAACCAGCACAGGTGGTCGCCGGCGACGAGCACCCCGAGCAACGCGGCGATCTGCTCCGGGCCGGAGGGGAGTCGCACCACCACCGGCCGTCCGCCCGCACCCCGCGCGAGCAGGGCGGCGGCGATTTCCCGGGCCCGCGACCACAGCCCGGCGTACGTGAGACCGCCGCTGTCGGTGAGCACCGCCAGGCGCTCCGGGTGGGCGTCGACGATCCGTCGCACCAGTTCGTGCACCGGCGCGTCGACCGGTGGTCCGTCGGCGATCCGGTCGTCACCGCCCAGCTCATGGGCGGAGGGGGTCGGCTGGTCCATCGGCAGGGCGGTCGCCGGCGTGTCCGGCGTGGCGACCCCGGCGGCGAGGACGGTCAGCACCTGGTTGGCGATCCGTTCGACGGATTCGTCGTCGAACAGCTCGGCGCGGTAGGCGAAGGTGCCGATCGTCGCCGGCCGGGTCGCCACCCGCAGTTCCAGGTCGGCCATCGTCGCCGGCGGGTCGACGTCCTGCCGGCTGGCCGTGGTGTGGGCCAGGCGCAGGGTGGAGTGTTCCTCGGCTGCCTCGTCGACCAGCACGTTGACCAGCGGGATCGTGCGCGGGTCCCGGGGTGCGCCGAGCAGTTCGACGAGACGGCCGAACGGCAGGTGCCGCTGGTCGGACAGCGCGTCGAGACGGCCGGCGACCTGGTCGACAAGCTCTCGGAAGGTCGGCGCGCCGGTCAGGTCGACATCGATCAGGGCGAGGTTCTCGAACGGCCCGACCAGCCCGGTCGGTGTGGTCGCGAGCCGGGTGCCGACCCGGGTGCCGACCGCGATCCGGCGCTCCCCGCTGTAGCGGGCCAGCACCACCTCCAGGGCGGCGAGCACGACCGCGAGCGGAACCGTGCCGGCGTCGAGCGCGAGCCGGTGTACGTCGGCGGTCAGCTCGACACCCCAGTCGAAGTGGTACACGCCGGCCCGCCAGTCGACGTCGGCGCCCCGGTGCCGGTCGGTGGGCAGCTCGACCGGCGCCGGCGGGGTGGCCTCGCGCCACCATTTCTCGGCCCGTCGGGCGGCGGCCTCGACCGCGCGTGCGGCGCGCACGTGCTCGGAGAACCGCGGTGCGGCATCCGCGCCGACCGGGCGCGCCGGTGTGCCGCCCAGAGCCTCGGCGTAGTGCCGACCCAGCTCGTCGATCAGGGTCGACATCGAGGTCTCGTCGGCGACGATCTGGTGCACGACGAGCACCAGGCAGTGCCGCAACGGGGCCAGCCGGGCCACGGTGAGCCGGGCCATTGGGCCCCGGTCGAGGAGGAACGGGGCCGCCACCTCGGCGGCGAGGAACGCCTCGACCGTCGGTTGGCCCTGGCGTCCGCCGGTCGAGCAGTCCACCACGGACATCACGGCGGGCAGGCTCTCGTCGAACACGGCGCGGCCGGATTCGGTGAAGCGGACGCGCAGGATCTCGTGCCGGTCGACAAGCGTCGTCCAGGCCGTCCGCAGCGCGGCGACCTCGAGCGGACCGGCGATCCGGTACGCCCGGTAGCGGTGCAGCGCCGGGGACCGGGGCGTCAGACGGTCGAGGAACCAGAGGCCGTCCTGTGCCGCGGAGGTGGGAAGCACGCTCGTCGTGTCGTGAATGGACATCTGCGACCGCCCCCTTCTGCTCGGAAAAGTATGTCAATGCAGGGTTCCGGCCCTCAACTTCCGAATTGCGGTGTTGAAGGGGTTACGTTCTCGGCGCGCAGGCGCTACGCGGCGAGCGACGCCAAGCTCTCGGCCCGGCTGGTGTCCTCCCAGGTGAAGGTGGGCAACTGCCGACCAAAGTGCCCGTACGCCGACGTCGCTCCATAGATCGGGCGGAGCAGGTCGAGGTCCCGGATGATGGCCGCCGGGCGCAGGTCGAACACCTCCGCCACTGCCTTCTCGATCCGCTCCGGCGCGACGGTCTCGGTGCCGAACGTCTCGATCGACAGGCTCACCGGCTCGGCGACGCCGATCGCGTACGCCACCTGGGTCTCGCACTTCCGGGCCAGGCCGGCCGCGACGATGGTCTTCGCCACCCACCGCATCGCGTACGCCGCCGAACGATCCACCTTGGACGGATCCTTGCCGGAGAACGCGCCACCACCGTGGCGGGCGTACCCGCCGTAGGTATCGACGATGATCTTTCGCCCAGTCAGTCCCGCGTCACCCATCGGGCCACCGATCTCGAATCGCCCGGTGGGGTTGACCAGCAACCGGAAATTGTCCACGTCGAGGTCGAGCGGTTCCAGTTCCGGCAGCACGACGCTGTCCCGGACCTCCGGGCTCAGCATCGACTCCAGCGAGATGTGGGGGGCGTGTTGAGCCGAGACCACCACGGTGTCGACCCGCACCGGACGCCCGGCGTCGTACTCGATGGTGACCTGGGTCTTGCCGTCCGGCCACAGGTACGGCAGCAGGCCGTCCTTGCGCACGGCGGTGAGCCGGCGGGACAACCGGTGGGCCAGCGCGATCGGCAGCGGCATGAGCTCCGGCGTCTGATCGCACGCGAAGCCGAACATCATCCCCTGGTCGCCCGCGCCCTGCGCGGCGCCCGCCTGGTCCACCCCGAGGGCGATGTCGCGCGACTGCGCGCCGATCGACACGCTGACGCCGCAGGACGCTCCGTCGAAACCCTTGTGCGACGAGTCGTACCCGATGCCCAGGATCGTCTCCCGGACGATCGTCGGGATGTCGGTGTAGGCGCTGGTGGTCACCTCGCCCGCGACGTGCACCTGACCTGTGGTGATGAGCGTTTCGACGGCGACCCGGCTGTGCGGGTCCGCGGCCAGCAGCGCGTCGAGAATGCCGTCGCTGATCTGGTCGGCGATCTTGTCGGGGTGACCCTCGGTCACCGATTCGGACGTGAAGAGGTGGCGTCCCATGGCTTCCCCGTTTCAGGGTGGTCGGATCACTTGATGGCGAGCGGGTTGATCGGCGAACCGACAGCGCGGGTGATCTTGAGCGGCGGCGCCGCGAAGAAGAACTCCCACACCCCGTCGGCTCGGCAGTCCTCGGTCAGCTCCTCGAAGTCGAGGATCTCGCCGAGCGTCAGGCCCATGTCCCGGATCAACACCATGTGCACGGCCAGGAAGGCGCCCGGGTCCTCGCCCGGCAACGCCTCGACGGCCCAGTTGTCGGCGCAGACCGCCGCGACGTCGCGGTCCCGCAGCCACTGGCAGCTGGCCAGCCCCAGACCGGGTTCCCCGGCCATGAATCCGGCGTCCTGCCCCTGCTCGACGAACTTGCGCCGCCAACCGGTACGGACCAGCAGGATGTCTCCCGGACCGACGTCCACGCCGCCCTGCCGGGTGATGGCCGCGTCCAGATCGGCGGGGGTGATGACGTCGCCGACCTCCAGCCACGGCACGCCGCGCACCGCGGGGATATCGAGCAGCACACCCCGACCGGCGATCCCCTTGCCCTGCCGGTCGATTCCGCAGCGGGCGGCGCCCTTGACGGTCAGCTCGTCGGCGGGAAAGCCGTTGTAGAACTGGCCGTCGTAGAAGACGTGGGCCAGCGCGTCCCACTGCGACGATGCCTGGATCGGCATGAACAGGAAATCGTCGGCGTACCGGAAGCCACCGGGAAACACCTGCTCCGCGCCGGTCTCCGACATCAGGTGTACGGGGTTGCTGCGGAAGCGGCCGTTCTGCGGCCCCTTGTCGTCCAGGTTGATCCCCAGGTCGAAGGTCCGTCCCGCGCGAATCAGTCGGCCGGCCGCGACCAACCGCTCCGGTGTGATGAGGTTGATGGTGCCGCGCTCGTCGTCCGGGCCCCAGCGACCCCAGTTTCGCAGCCGCTCCCCCACCGCCCGGAAGTCGTCGACCCGGGGTTCGGTGTGGGTCACGAGCCGGCCCGCACGACGCGGGCGAACGCCCGCACGTCGCCGACGAACAGGTCGGGCTCCTCCAGGGCCGCGAAGTGGCCACCACGGTCGAACTCCGACCAGTGCCGCAGGGTCGGGAAGTCGCGCTCGACGAACCGGCGGATCGGTAGGAACACACCCTGCGGGAACACCGCGACGCCGAGCGGCTGCCGGATCGGCGCGTAGCGCACTGTGGGGTTCGAGATTGGCAGGTAGTCGACGGTCTCGTAGTAGAACTGCGCCGACGAGCCGGCCGTGCCGGTGAACCAGAAGATCGAGGCGATGGCCAGGATCCGGTCCCGTTCGACCGCGTCCTCGGGCACCTTGCCGGCGTCGGCCCAGTCCTTGAACTTCTCCACGATCCAGGCGAGCTGGCCGACCGGCGAGTCGCTCAACGCGTACGCGATGGTGTGCGGCCGGGTCGCCTGCAGCTTCATCGAACCGGCCAGCACGTCGAGGAAACGCTGCGAGCGGGCCAGGCGCCGCCGATCCTCGTCGTCGAGCACGTCCGAGCCGTCGGCCGCCGGCGTGGTCACCAGCGTGTTCAGGTGAAGACCCACGACGTGCTCCGCGTCGATCTGGGCCAACGCGTACGAGATGCCGGCGCCGAAGTCGCCGCCCTGCGCGAGATAGCGGTCGTAGCCGAGCCGGCTCATCAGCTCCGCCCAGGCCTTGGCGACAGTGAGGTTGTTCCAGCCGGGCGCCGGCATCGGCCCGGAGAACCCGAATCCCGGCATCGACGGGATCACCAGATGAAAGGCGTCGGCCGCGTCCCCGCCGTGCGCGACGGGGTCGGTCAGCGGGCCGATCACGTCGAGGAACTCGGTCACCGAGCCGGGCCAGCCGTGCGTGATGATCATCGGAGTAGCGTTCGGCTCCGGTGAGCGTACGTGCAGGAAGTGCACAGGCGAGCCGTTGATGGTGGTGACGAACTGTGGCACCTCGTTGATGCGCCGCTCCATCGCGCGCCAGTCGAACCCGTCGCACCAGTAGTCCGCGAGTTCGCGTAGGTAGTCGACGGGCACGCCGCGGTCCCAGCCGGCGTCGAAGAGCACGGGCCAGCGGGTCTCCCGCAGTCGGCGGCGGAGATCGTCCACGTCCTCCTGAAGAATGTCCACCCGGAACCGTTCCATATCGGAAATCCCTTCGACGACGGGCGCAGCAAAGTCCGCTACGACGGAAGTCAATATCACCTGCCTGAACCGGAACGGCGCACCTTCCATATTGCTCCGGTTCGGCTCTTGCCCCGGCCGGGAGCAGCGCACTCCGGAAGATGCGTGACGGCAGCGGTGGTGCAAGGGTCATATGGGCGTCCGCCGTCAGTTCCGACGCGCAATTCACGGACTCCCCAACCCTTCGAGGAGGATCGATGTCGATCACCGACGCTCCGCCCCGCGCCGACCTCGTCCGCGCGGCCGCCGAGCTGGTGCCGTTGCTGGCCCGGCACGCCCAGTGGAGCGAGGACAATCGCCGACTGCACGACGAGGTCGTGGAGGCGTTGAGTGACGCGGGCATCCTGCGGATGCGGGTGCCCGAGAGGTTCGGCGGCTCCGAGTCCGACACTCGCGCCGTCGTCGAGGTCATCGCCGAACTGGCCCGTGGTGACGGCTCAGCCGCCTGGACCGTGGCGGTCTGGCACATCAGCAGCTGGATCACCGGCCTCTTCCCGGACTCGGTGCGGGAAGAGGTCTTCGCCGACCCGTCGGTCCGGATCAGTGGCATCCTCAGCCCGACCGCCGTGGCCGTCCCGACCGAGGGCGGCTACCTGCTCAACGGCAAGTGGTCGTTCAACACCGGCGCGACGCAGAGCCAGTGGAACGCCAACGCCGCCGTGCGGCCCACCCCCGACGGGGGGTACGAACCGATCATGACCCTGATCCCGATGGCCGACCTGCAGGTCATCGACGACTGGCACACGTCGGGCCTGCGCGGCTCCGGCAGCGTCTCGACGGTCGCCGACGGCGTGTTCCTGCCCGAGGAGCGCGTCATGTCGATGGTCCCGATCATCATGGGTCAGCACCCGCTGCAGCAGGACCCGAACACCACGATGTGGGGTGGCCCCTTCATGCCGGTGGCCTGCGCGACCGTCGGCGCGACCGCGCTGGGCCTGGCCCGCGCCGCCAAGGAGGCGTTCTTCGAGCGGCTCCCCGGCCGAAAGATCACCTATACCGACTATCCCGACCAGAGCCAGGCGCCGCTGACCCACCTCCAGGTCGCCGAGGCCGAAATCAAGATCGACCAGGCAGAGTTCCACGAGTACCGGGCCGCCGACCGGGTGGACCGCAAGGGCAAGTCGGGCGAGGAGTGGACGCTCGAGGAACGCGCCAAGGCACGCCTCGACCTCGGCGCCGCCTGCCAGGCGGCCAAGGACGCCGTCGACGTGCTCCGCACGGCGAGCGGAGGATCCTCGGTCTACCAGCATGTGCCGATCCAGCGGATCCAGCGCGACGTCCAGACGCTGAACCTGCACGCGATCATGCACCCCAACACCAACCTCGAACTGTACGGCCGGATTCTGTGCGGAATGGGGCCGAACACGCAGTACCTGTAACAGGGGCGCACAGCGCGGCCGGGTCCGGATGCGGCAATCGCTCCGGGCCCGGCCGTCCGTTTGTCTGGGCTATTCGAATGAGCCCGACGAGAGCGCAATAGCGAAGAACACATTCGGCGATATCACCGACATCATATGCGGTGGGGGTCGCCGAATTCGCCGGCCGACCCGTGCGGCAACCATCAGCTCTTATCTCGGGAGGATTCCCATGCCGATCGACCCACCTGGCACGCTGACCGTCACCGATATCGAAAAGCAGGTCGAATCCATCTGGCGGGACGTTCTCAACGTACCCGCCGACCAGACCGACGGAACGTTCTTCGAGCTGAACGGGCAGTCCATCTCCGCCGTGCGGATCGTCGCCCGCGTACAGGAGGAGATCGGCGTCCAGATGGACCTTGGTGACCTCTTCGAAGACCCCGACCTGGCCACTTTCACGCGCGACATCGTCGCGAAGGCCGAAGCCCGAGGAAGGTAGTCCGACCATGGTGGAGTTCGTCCGGGTGACGTCCGATGCCCCCCTCGACGACGTGGTCACCGTGCTGGAGCGCGACGGCTGCATCATCATCGAGAACTTCGTCGACCAGACCACGCTCGACGGCCTCTGGGAAGACCTGGGCCCCCTGCTCGACGGCACGCGCTACAGCAAGAGCGGGTACGACGGTCACCTGACCCGACGGGTCTCGTCGCTGTTCCGGCGTACCAGCCACCTGACCCCGATCTTCCTGCACCCGCTGTATCTGGGCGCGGCGCGGCAGATCATGGAGAAGCCGGTGCACATGTGGGTCGGTCAGGCCCGCATCGAGATGACGCCCAACATCCAGATCAGCGCGACCCAGGCCATCCAGATCGACCCGGGGCAGGGCCGTCAGCCGCTGCACCGCGACGACTCGCTGCACCTGCGTCGACACCCGGGCCCGACGACGCGGGTGCAGTTGATGCTCGCGCTGAGCGAGTTCACCCAGGAGAACGGCGCCACCCTCGTGATCCCGGGCAGCCATCACTGGGACGACGAGCGTGCCCCGCGCTACAACGAGGCGATCCCGGCCGCGATGCCCGCCGGGTCGGCGCTGCTCTGGCTGGGCGGCGTCTACCACGGTGGCGGCGGCAACGTCTCCACCGAGTCGCGGACCAGCCTCACCGTCTCCTACGACCTCGGCAACCTGCGGCAGGAGGAGAACCAGTTCCTGGCGGTGCCGCGCGACGTCGTCCTCACGCTCCCCGAGGAGGTCCAGCGCCTGCTCGGCTACGACCGTTGCCCGCCTGGCGTGGGCTGGTACGAGATGGAGGACCCCCACATCCTGCTCACCGACCCGGACGCCGACCCGGCGGTGCTCGAGAGCCCCGCACGGACCTGAGCGTGTCCGACGTGGTGGACGAAGCGGCCGCCCCGCCCGCTGTGGGTGGGGCGGCCGTCCTGTTCGCACGATCAGAGATGCGTCCACCGGCCGGCGGATGTGAGGGTCTGATGGTCGTCGCCCAGCGGAGGGACCCACCCACATGACCGACATCCTGCCCGGCGACCCGCGCTACGCCGCACTCGTCGAGGGATACAACCACCGCTTCACCGGCCGCCCCGATCACGTCCGTCAGGTCCGCACCACCGCCGAGGTCGCCGCCGCCGTGCGGGAGGCCGTCGACTCGGGGCGGCGGGTGGCGGTGCGCAGCGGCGGCCACTGCTTCGAGGACTTCTTCGCCAACCCCGAGATCCAGATGCTGATCGACCTCGCGCCGATGAGCGCGGTGTCCTACGACGCGCACCGGCGGGCAATCATGGTCGAGGCCGGCATCACTCTCGGGGCGCTCTACCCGATCCTTTACGACACGTGGGGCGTCACGATCCCCGGCGGCACCTGCTTCGAGGTCGGCGTCGGCGGCCACATCACCGGCGGCGGCTACGGTCACCTGTCCCGCCGCGACGGACTGGTCGTCGACCACCTGTACGCGGTGGAGGTGGTCGTCGTCGACGAGTCGGGCACCGTCGACGTGGTGGTCGCCACCCGGGAGCCCGACGACCCGCACCACGAGCTGTGGTGGGCGACCGCGGGCGGCGGCGGCGGCAGCTTCGGCGTGGTCACCCGGTTCTGGCTGCGCAGCCCGGGAGTCGACTCCGACGACCCGTCGCGTCTGCTGCCCACGGCGCCCCGCCGGATCCGCCGCTGCGACGTGCTGTGGTCGTGGGACGGGATGACCGAGGACGCACTGACCCGACTGATCGCGAACTACTGCGGCTGGCTGGAGCGGCACAGCGCCGTCGACGCACCGGAGACCCAACTGTGGAGCAACCTCATCGTCATGCACCGCTCGGCCGGCATCGTGGCGCTCACCGCTGTTATCGACGACGCGGTCGAGGGTGCCGCCCGGATGCTCGACGACCAGCTCGCGGCGATCGGGGACGGCACCGGGTTGACCCCCCGGTCCGTCGACCGGAACGTGGTCGACTGGATGGCGAGCTGGATGCCCTCGTACAGCTGGCCCAGCGACCCGAAGGGGCGCTACAAGAACAAGGCCGGCTATCTACGCCGGGGCTACACCGACAAGCAACTGGCCACGATCTTCCGCTACCTGGCCGACCCGGAGTACGCCAACCCGGCTGCCGGCATCGTGCTCACCGCGTTCGGCGGACAGGTCAACGCGGTGCCGTCGGGCGCCACCGCCGCGGCACAGCGGGACAGCGTGGTGAAGGCGTCGTACAGCGCGGGCGCCTGGCAGTCACCCGACGACGACGCCGTCAACACCGCCTGGGTCCGCGCGTTCTACCGGGACGTCTACGCCGAGAGCGGCGGCGTCCCGGTGTCCGGCGACGTCAGTGACGGCTCCTACATCAGCTACCCCGACGTCGACCTGGCCGATCCGGAGTGGAACACCTCCGGCGTGCCCTGGCACACCCTCTACTTCAAGGACAACTATCCCCGCCTCCAGCGGGTCAAGCGCCGCTACGACCCCCGGGACATCTTCCGGCACGGTCTGTCGGTGCGGCTGCCCGATTGAGCGGTCCACACCACCCAGGGAGCCACGATGGCAGGCGAGGTGTACTTCCCCCACGATCCGGCCTACGAGCACGCCACGACGGTGTTCAACCTGCACGGAGCACCCCGACCGGCCGCCGCGCGCACCGTGCGCACCCTTACCGAGCTGCGGGACGTGCTCACGTACGCCCGGACGACGTGCATGCCGGTGCGGGTGCACAGCACCGGCCACGGCGCCGCGGCGGCGCGGGAGATGAGCGGGTCGGTGCTGGTGCGTACCGAGATGGACGGTGCGGTGCAGATCGACCCGGCGCGCCGGACCGCGCTGATTCCCGCCGGCACCCGCTGGGGCGCCGTCGTCGACGCGGCGGCACCGTACGAACTGGCCGCGCCGCACGGCTCGTCGGCCGACGTCGGCGCGGTCGGCTACCTGCTGCGCGGCGGCGTCAGTGTCTACGGGCGGCTGGTCGGGCTCGCGGCCAACAGTGTGACGGCCGTCGACCTGGTCACCGCCGACGGTGAGCTGCACCGCGTCGACGCCGACCACGATCCGGAGCTGTTCTGGGCCCTGCGGGGCGGCGGCGGTGGGTTCGGGGTGGTGGTCGCGGTCGAGATACGGCTGTTCCCGGCCCGGCCGGTGGTCACCGGTTCGGCGTACTGGCCGGTGGTGCACGCGGCGGAGCTGCTGAGGCGGTGGACCCGCTGGGCCGCTACCGCGCCGTGGGAGGTCACCAGCGCGTTCCAGGTGCTCAACCTGCCCGACGTACCCATGGTGCCGGTCGAGCTGAGGAGCGGAACGATGATCGGGGTGGCGGCGACCGAGGTGCGAGCCGACGACGCGCCGAGCGGGCTGACCGAGCTGTTGGACGAGCTGCGCGCGGTGGCCGCCCCGGTGGTCGAGTCGTGGCTGCCGTGTACGCCGGCCGAGGTGGTCCGCGCTCAGCTCGGGCCGGACGAGCCGGTGCCGATCGTCGGCGACCATCTGCTGCTCGCGGACCTCGACGAGCGGGCGTCGGCCGCGTTCCTGGCGGCGACCGGCTCGGGATCGCCGCTGATCACGGCGGAGCTGCGCCAGCTCGGTGGGGCGTTGGCAGTGCCGGACCCTCGGGGTGGGGCGCTCGACCACTACGACGCCCGCTACTCGTATCTGGGCAACGCGATCCCCGACGGCCCCGAGGCCACCGCGACGATCGAGAAGCACTGCGCTGTCGTCCGGGCGGCGCTGGCGCCCTGGGACACCGGCCGCACCGCGCCCACGTTCGTGGAGAGCTGGCAGCAGCCGCAACGGCACCTCGACCCGGAGCAGATCGACCGGGCGGACCGCGTCCGCACCCGCGTCGATCCCACCGGCCTGTTCCGCCTCGACGCCAGCCCCGGTACGACGATGCTGCGCTAGGCGGCGGACGGACCAACGGCGGTCGCCCGGGGGGATGGGCGGCCGCCGTTGGCGTATCGGGGTGTCCGGCCTAGACGGCACCGGTGGTGGGCACGGTCTCCGACGACGACGCGGACGCGGGCGACGAGGCAGGCGCTGACGACGCCGTCGGGTCGGACCCTGGCGTCTGCGGGGCGGGCTTGTTCCGCAGCGTCACCGCCACCAGCACGATCAGGGCGATGACCAGCAACGCCTCGACGCCGGCCACCACGTTCGTCGCCGTGGTGAACGCCTCGCCGGCGACGTCGCGGAGGGCGGTGGCCAGGTTGCCCGGCAGCGAGTCGGCTGCGGCGGTCGCCGCGGCGACGTTCTCCCGGGACACGTCGGCAACCTCCGGGGGTACGTCGGTCAACGGCGCGTCGGCCATCCGGTCGCGGTAGACGGCGGCACCGACGCTGCCCAACAGCGCGAGGCCCAGCGTCGACCCGAACACGTTGCTGGTCTCGGAGAGCGAAGCGGCCGAGCCGGCCTTCTCCGGGGCTACGGAGCTGACCACCATGCCGGTGCCCTGGGTGAACAGCGGACCGGTGCCGAGCGCGACGAGCGCGACCGCGACGACGATCGCGATCAGCCACCCGGAGCTGCCGGCCTGGGTCAGCACCAGCATCGCCACCAGGGAGATGCCGAGCCCGATCATGATCGCGGTGGCCGGCTTGAGCGACTTCATCAGCATCGGCGTGGCCATGCTGCCGATCGCGATGCCCAGACCGGTGGGCGCCTGCCAGAGGCCGGACGCGCCAGGCGAAAGGCCCTCGACGCTCTGGATGTACTGCGTGCTCATCAGGCTGATGCCGGCGAGCGCGGCCGAGGCGAACATCATCGTGACGAGGGTGCCGCTGAAGGCGGCGTTCCGGAACATCGCGAGATCGATCAACGGGTGCTCCAGCCGGGACTGGCGGCGGATGAAGATCCAGCCGACCACCAGGCCGAGCAGGATCGCGCCGCCCGCGACGGCCGGGTTGTCCGAGTCACTCGCGGCGAACTCCTTGACGCCGTACACCACCGGCAGGATCGCACCGAGCGACAGCACGACGCTGAACAGGTCGAACTTGCCCGCGCTGGGGTCGCGGTACTCGGGCAGCAGCACGAACCCGGTGGCCAGCAGCACGATCATGAACGGGACACCGAGCAGGAACACCGAGCCCCACCAGAAGTGCTCGACCATCACGCCGCCGACGACCGGCCCGATCGCGGTGCCACCGAAGAGCGCGGAAGCCCAGATCGAGATCGCCACGCCCCGCTGCTTCTCGTTGCGGAACATGTTGGTGATCAGCGCCAGCGTCGACGGCGACAAGGTCGCGCCGGCGATGCCCAGCAGGGCCCGCGCGATGATCAGGGTGGTGCCGCTGTTGGCGTACGCGGCGAGCACCGAGGCCACCGTGAACGCGACCGCGCCGATCATGAGCAGTCGACGGCGCCCGACCCGGTCACCGAGGGTGCCCATGGTGAGCAGGAAGCCGGCCAGCAGGAAACCGTAGATGTCGATGATCCACAGCTGCTCCACGCTGGTGACGCCGAGGTCCGCGCTGAGATGCGGCAGCGCCAGGAACAGCGCTCCGATATCCATCGCCACCAGCATCGCCGGCAGTGCCAGCACCGCCAGCCCGATCCATTCCTTACGTCCCGCCAGGTCGTTCGCTGGCGCCGACGTGGAGTTATCCATCGTGTCGATCCCTTCTCGGCCTCATGAGCCTGCGACGGCGGTCTTCGACGCCCCGAGGCCCCTCTACCGCCATGTCGAAGCCGACGCGCGGTTTTCGACATGTCTTTCCGGCGTACCCACGTTCTGCCGCGAACGGGTGCTCGGGACGACTTCCGTCGTGCGCAGTCGCCGCCCGCCGCGCGGCGTAGCACTCGCGGAGATGACCGCTCCCCGCATCGGCGGGCAACCTTTGGGCGACCCCCATCGAGATGCCGGAGGACTGTTGCGTGAGGACGGACGCCGAGCCCATCAGCATCGACATCTGGCTGCCCAGCTACCCGGCCGTGCCCGACTACGTGGGCGGGATCCGGGCCCTGGCCGCGAGCTTCCACGACGCCCACCCCGGCTACCGGATCCGGGTTCGCGAGTCGAGCTACAAGACGTTGCCCGCCGATGTGGACGCCGCGGCCAGACGCGGTGCCGCCCCGGCCCTCGTGCAGTACTTCCACACCTCCACGCAACTGGCCCGGGACATGCGCGACGTCCACGGCGCACCGCTGTTCCGGCCGGTCGCGACGACGCTCGCCGACCGCACCACGGTGCTCGGCGAGCCGGTGGTCACCGACGACATCGTGGCCCCGGCACGGGGGTACTACTCGGCGGACGGCCTGCTGCTCGCGGCTCCCCCGCTGGTCTCGACCACCCTGCTGTACGCCAACACCACGTTGCTCGCGGCGGCGGGAGTGACCGCGCTGCCGACCACCTGGGCCGAGGTGACGGCCGCCTGCAAGGCGGTCAGCGCGCACACCGGCGGGCCGGCGATCACCTGGCCCAACCACGGCTGGATCTTCCAGCAGGCGGTCGCCCAGCAGGGTGGCCTGCTCGCCGACCACGCCAACGGCCGCGACGGTCGCGCCGAGAAGGTCGACCTCGCCGTGCCGGAGATGGTGGCCTTCGCGCAGTGGTGGCGCGGTCTGTACCGCGACGGTCACTACCACTACACCGGCGGGCAGGCGTACGGCGAGAACACCGGCCGGGCCTGGCAGGAGAACTTCGCCGCGTTCGCCGAGCAGCGGGTGGCGTTCGTCCTCAGCTCCTCGGTCGAGGCGGAGTGGCTGATCCAGGCCGGCCGCGACCACGGCTTCACCGTCGAGGTCGGCCGGATGCCGCACAACGGCGAGGTCCGCTACGCGGGCAACATCGTCGGCGGTGACGCGATCTGGCTCACCGACAGCGTGCAGCCGGCGGTCCGGGACGGCGCGCTCGCGTTCCTGCAACACCTGCTCAACCCGCGGGCCGTCGCCGAGCGGCACAAGGCGACCTGGTTCATCCCGGTCACCACGACGGCCATCGACCTGCTGGCCGGCGACGGCTGGTTCGACGAGCGGCCACATCAGAGGGTCGCCATCGAGCAGCTGCTGGCGACCGACGGCTCACCTGCCGCGCGGGGAGCCGTACTCGGCGAGTTTCCCCGCATCCAGGGCCTGATGACGCACGCGATGGAAGACATCCTGCTGCACGACGCGGACCCGTCGGGCCGCTTCGCCCGCGCGTCCGAGCAGGCCCAGCATCTGCTCGACGACTACAACGCCGACTGCCTCGGCCTGCGGGCGGGTCCGCCCGGGCCGCGTCAGTTCGTCGTGGACTGACTCCGCCCAACCCCCCGTGAGGAGCGCTCATGACCATCTCGCAGCAACCACCCCCGGCGACCGCTGATCTCCCGCTCTCCCTGCAGCAGGAGTTCCTCCTGCTGTTCGACACGGGCGAGACCACCGGCCCGTTCGGGCCGCACTACCTGATCGCCGACGGTTGGCGAGTGCACGGCCGGATAGATGTGGACGTTCTCGATCTGGCGCTGGCGGACGTGATCGGGCAGCACGAGGCCCTCCGTACGTCGGTACTGCGCGGCGGCGAGCACGGGCAGCGGGTGTTGCCGGTGACCTCGCCGAAGGTGGACGTCCGCGACCTGCCCGGGGTCGACCCCGCCGACCGCGAGCGCCGCGCCGAGGAGCTGATCAACGAGATCGAGGCCGGCATGCTCGACGTGCACGACCTGCCCCTGCTGCGGGCCACGCTGGGGCGCTTCGACGAGACGGACTCGGTGCTGGTCCTCACCACGCATCACTCGGCGGCCGACGCCTGGTCGATGCAGATCATCCTGCGTGACCTGGCTCGCTCGTACGCCCAGCGGGCCGCCGGGGAGACACCCACCGCGGGCACGGCCCCGCAGTACCGCGAGTACATCGCCGCCCAGCACGACGAGGCGGACGCTCCACCGCTGGCGGCGGCCCGTGAGTACTGGCGGGACAAGCTGGCCGGCGGGCGGATCATGGTGACCGCGGCGGACCGGGAGTTGGCGGCCGACACCGTGCCGACCACCACCTGGCACCGCTTCGTCACCGACGCCGAACTCCGGTCGGCGACCACGGCCCTCGCGGCCGACACGCACACCTCACCGTTCATGGTGCTGTTGGCCGCCTTCTACGTGCTGGCGAGCCGCTGGACCGGCAGCACCGACCTGACCGTGCCGACGTTCACTCCCGGACGCGGGCACGGTCGGTTCCAGGAGACGGTCGGCTCGTTCTTCAACTTCGTTCCGCTACGGACCGACCTGTCCGACGCCACCACCTTCCGCGACGTGGTCACCCGGACCCGCGCCACCTGCCTCGGCGCGTACTCCCACGAGGTGCCGCTGCTGCACGTCCTGCAGGAGGCGCCCGAGCTGATGGCGTCGGTCGGGCCCGGCGTCGTGCCCTGCCTCTTCCAGGTCATCCAGCCGCCGTTCGTGATGGAGCGCGAGCGGGTGGGCGACCTGGAGTACTCGGCGGTGTGGCGGCGGGTCATCTCCCAGCCGGTCGGTTCCGACATGCCCGACGGCATCCTCTGGTCGCTGCATCTCGGCCCGTCCGACGACATCGTCGGCGCGATCGGGTTCAGCGCCCACCTGTTCGATCAGAAGACGATCGACGACCTCGTCGACCGTTATCTGCACCTGCTGCGCGAGCTGCTGACCCGGCCGGACGCGGCACTGACCACGATCGGGGGAGAACGGTGACAACGGGCCGGAAGGTGGGCGACCGTGTGGTCGTGCTCGGCGCCAGCCTCGGGGCGCTCCTCGCGGCGAAGGAACTAGCCGAGTCGTTCGACGACGTGGTGCTCGTCGACCGCGACGAGGTCGTGGACAACCCGACGTACCGGCGGGGAGTCCCGCACGGTCGGCACGCGCACGGACTGGTCGCGAAGGGCCAGCAGATCTTCGAACGGCAGTTCCCCGGCCTGATGGCCGACCTGGTCAACGCCGGCGTCAAGCCCGGTGACTTCAACGGCGACATCCAGTGGATCTTCGGTGGGCGGCGGCTCAAGCCGTCGACCTCCGGGCTGCTCTCGGTGCCCGCCACCCGACCCGTGCTCGAGTACCATCTGCGCAAGCGGGTGCAGGCCATTCCCAACGTCCGGTTCCTGCAGCAGCGCGACGTCCTCGGGCTGGCGGTCACCGCGGACGGCGCGACAGTGACCGGCGCGCGGATCCAGGCGCAGACACCCGGCAGCACTCCCGAGGTGCTCGACGCCGACCTGGTCATCGACGCCACCGGCCGGGGCTCGCGCACGCCGGCCTGGTTGGCGGAGCTGGGGTACGCGCGGCCCACCGAAGACAAGGTGAAGATCGACCTCGCCTACACGACGCGGCACTACCAGGCGCCGTACGACCCGTTCGGCAGCGATCTGGCGATCATCCCGGCGGCCACGCCGGCGCAGCCACGCGGCGCCTTCTTCTACCGCCTGCCCGGCGACGACAACCGGCTGGAGCTGTCGCTGACCGGCATTCTCGGCGACCATCCGCCCACCGATCCGGAGGGTTTCGCAGAGTTCGTCCGCTCGGTGCCGGTGCCCGAGATCGCCAAAGTGCTCGCCGACTGCGAGCCGCTCGACGACCCCGTGCAGTTCCGCTACCCGGCGAGCGTCCGACGCCGCTACGAGCACCTGACCCGGTTCCCGGATCGGTTCCTGGTGCTCGGCGACGCGGTGTGCAGCTTCAACCCGATCTACGCCCAGGGCATGACCGTGGCCGCTGTGGAGTCGGTGGTACTCGGCGGCCTTCTGCGCCAGGGCGCGATCCCGCACTGGCGGGAGTTCTTCCGTCGAATCGCCGCCGAGATCGACTCACCGTGGGACTTCTCGGCCAGCGCCGACCTCGGTTACGCGGGAGTTCAGGGTCGTCGCACCGCGAAGGTGCGCACGATCAACGCGTATGTCGCCCGGTACCAGCGGGCCGCAGTACACGACGCGGAACTGACCAACGGCTTCATCCGGGTGGCCGGGCTGATCGACCCGCCGACCAGCCTGCTCCGCCCCGACCGGATCGTCCGTGTGCTGCGCAAGGCCGGTCGGCCCGTACCGCCGCCGGCGCCGACCCTGGCGGCTGCCCCGGTCAGCCGGCCACAACCCGAGAGGTAGGACGATGCGCCCGTACCAGATCGACGTTCCACCGTCCGACATCGACGACCTGCGCCGACGGATCGCCGCGACCCGGTGGCCGGACGAGATCCCCGACGTGGGGTGGAGCCGTGGCGTGCCGGTCGGCTACCTGCGGGAGCTGGCCGAGTACTGGCACTCCGGTTACGACTGGGCCGCCACCCAGCGTCGGCTCAACGAGATACCGCAGTTCGTCACCGAGATCGACGGCGCCCAGGTGCACTTCCTGCATGTCCGCTCGCAGGTGCCGGGCGCCACGCCGCTGCTGCTCACGCACGGCTGGCCGAGCACCGGCTTCGAGTTCGTCGACATCATCGACGCGCTGGTCGACCCGGCCGCTCACGGTGGTGACGCGGCCGACGCGTTCCACGTCGTCGTCCCCACCATCCCGGGGTACGGCTTCTCCGGGCCGACCCGGCAGGCCGGCTGGGACACCGAGCGCGTCGCCCGGGCGTGGACCAGGCTGATGGCGGACCTCGGCTACGACAGGTACGTGGCCCAGGGCGGCGACTGGGGCTCACCGATCTCGCTGCGCGTGGGTCTGGCCGACCCGGAGCACGTACGCGGGGTGCACCTCAACATGTGCGTGACGTTCCCACCGCCGGACTTCACCGAGTTCGCCGAACTCAGCCCCGCCGACCAGGCGAAACTGGGCTTCGCGCTGGATTTCCAGCAGGACGGCATGGGCTGGCAGAAGATCCAGTCGACGCGACCGCAGACGCTCTCCTACGGGCTCACCGACTCCCCGGTCGGGCAGCTCGCCTGGATCGTGGAGAAGTTCAAGGAGTGGTCCGCCGCCGACAAGGCACCGGAGGACGCGATCAGCCGCGAGCACATCCTCACCACGGTCACGATCTTCTGGTTGACGGCGACCGCGGGATCGAGCGCGCAGCTCTACTTCGAGTCGACGCACCGCGACGCCGACTTCGCGCGGACCTGGGGTGGCCCGTGGCCGCTGGCCATGCCGGTCGGCGTGGCGGCGTTCCCGGAGGACGCGGTACGACCGGTGCGGCGCTTCGCGGAGGGCATCCTGCCGACGCTCGCGCACTGGTCGGAGTACGACCGGGGCGGTCACTTCCCCGCCCTTGAGCAGCCGGCTCTCCTGGTCACCGACCTGCGGACGTTCGTCCGTGGGCTGCCCAACTGACCAGCGGCGTCGGCGAGGGCGCGGGCCGGGCCACAGCGGGGTGGCCCGGCCCGCAGTCCCACCTCACATCTCGGTTCCGCCGATGTCCATGATGGGCCGAACCTCCATGGCGCCGCCCTCACTGGCGTCCGGCCACCGGGCCGCGATGTCGATCGCGCGCTGCTCGCTGTCGGTCTCGACGATCAGGTAGCCGGCCAGGTGCTCCTTGGCCTCGACGAACGGGCCGTCGGTGGTCACCGGGACGCCGCCGGTGACGCGGACGACCTTCGACTGCGACACGTCGGCCAGGACCTCGCCGCCGATCAGCTCACCGGACTCGGACAGCTCCTTGGTGATGGCGTCGATCTCGGCGTAGACCTTCATGGTCTCGGCTTCGGACCGTCCCGTGACAGTTGCGGGGTTCGCGTGGATCAACAGCATGTACTTCACGGAAGAACTCCTTCGCAGAGGCTGTGCCGGATCGGCATCCTTCATAGTGCAGTCGGAGCCGCGCCGCCAAATGTGTCATCGATCCACGGTTTTTCCCACTTTTCCCGCGAGCGGGCCGGTGTCCGGAGGGCTCAGACGAACGCCTCGTCGGCGAGTTCGGTGACCCGCTGCACGATGTTCATCTCGATCGGGTTGAACCGGTTCTTGGTCACCGCGACGGTGACTCCGGTCGCCCGGTCGGCGAACGCGGCGCTGCCGCCGATGCCCACCATGCCGAAGACCGTCGGTCGGTCCGACGGGTCGGAGGTGCCCGGCCAGCCCAGGCAGTAGCCGAGCGCCCAGGTCGAGGTGCCGCCGGTCATCTCGTCGTCGAGGCCGGCGGTGGCCAGCGTGGTGGCCTCGCGCAGCCGTTCCGGGGAGATCAGCCGTACGCCGTCCACCTCACCGGTGAGTGCCGCGTACATCTTCGCGATCGCCCGGGCGCTCATCGTGCCGGCGAACGGCATGTCCGAGGTCAGCACGTCCACCCTGTTGCCGAAGTCCGCGTTCGGCACGATCGCCGGCGGAACGGCCTTGAACAGCGGAAAATCCGGTGGCATCGAGGCGAACGCGGCTTTGCCCCCCGGGTCGTCGGTCAGTCGGGCCACCCGGCCGAGCTGCTCCTGCGGCACCCCGAAGAACAACTCGTCGGCCATCCCGATGGGCCCGGCGACGCGTTCGGCGAGAACTGTCGAGATCGGTTTGCCGGTGGCCCGGCGGACGACCTCGCCGATCAGGTAGCCGAAGGTGGCGGCGTGGTAGCCGACCCGCTCGCCGGGCGCCCACCAGGGCTCCATGTCGGCGATGAGCTGACACATGCCGTTCCAGTCGGTGAGCTGCTCGATCGTGGTGTCCGCGGGGACCGCCGGCACACCGGCCGAGTGTGTCAGTACGTGCCGGATCCGCACCTCGCCCTTGCCGTGCGCGGCGAACTCCGGCCAGAGGTCGGCGACCCGGGTGTCGTAGTCGAACACACCGTCGTCCACCAGCGCGTGCGCCACGGTGGAGGCCGCCGCCTTACCCGTCGACGCCGAGTAGAAGAGGGTGTCGGGCCGAACAGGTTGGCCGGCAGCCGTGTCCGCGACCCCTGCCACCACGTTGACCACCAGGTCACCGTTGCGATAGACGGCGACCTGCACGCCGTCCTCGACACCGTCGTCCACCAGCCCGTCGACCAGCACCTGCACCTGCTTCTGAAGATCGCTCATCGTCTGCCTCCTACCCGGTCGTCATGGCACTCGAAGCGTGCCCCTCACCTGTAGGTCGGAGCCACTCCCGGCATTTTGCCATCAAAGCCACTTTCTACTCAGATCCGACTCTCCGGAAACACGACGACGAAGGCCGGCCGTACTGACGTACGGCCGGCCTTCGGGTGTTGCGGGGTCTCAGGTGCGCGGGCCACCCAGGCGACGCACGATGTCCTCGCGGAGCCACTGCTTGGAGATCTTGCCGATCGGGGTACGCGGCAACGCGTCCACGAACTCGATCCGCTCCGGCCACTTGAACCGGGCCAGGCCGAACTCCTCCAGGTAGTGCCGGACGTCGTCGAGCGTCGGCAGCGGTCCGTCCGGGCGACACACCAGGTAGGCGCAGGCGCGCTCCCCCAGCCGCTCGTCCGGCATCGCCACCAACGCCGCGTCGACCACCAACTCGTGACCGAGCAGGATCCGCTCCACCTCCTCGGCGTTGACCTTCTCGCCGCCCCGGTTGATCAGGTCCTTGACCCGGCCCTCGATCGAGTAGGCGACCAGACCGTCCAGGTGGTGCGCGCGGACCAGATCGCCGCTGCGGTAGAACCCGTCGGGCGTGAACGCCGAGTCGGTGCCGACCGGCACGCCGAGATAGCCGGGCACTGTGTACGGACCGCGCGCGCACAGCTCACCGATTTCCCCCGGCGGCGTCGGCCGCAGCGTGCCGGGCTCCAGCAGGACCACCTCGTCCAGCGGACTGATCGGCACGCCCACAGTTGAGGCGCGCAGGTGCGGCGACGCGTCGCGTGGCGTGAACAGGAACAACCCCTCGGTCATCCCGAACGCCTGGGTGACGTGCACCCCGCGCGCCTCGATCGCGTCGAACAGCTCCCGGGGCACCTTCGCCGCGGTCAGCACGCAACTGTGGACACTGGCGAAGGCGCCGTCGAACCGTGGATGCCGCAGGTACTCGTTCATCAGGCCCGGCGGGCTCATGAACCAGGTGGCCCGCTCGTCGTCCATCAGGGCCAGCAGATCATCGGCGACGGGTGTGGCGAGCAGCAGCGCGGCGCCCACCGAGTGCGCGGCGTGCAACGCGTTGGTGGCACCGGCGTTGTGCACCAGGGGCAGGCCGAAACCGAGCCGATCCTGCGGGGTGAAACCCCACCAGCGGGCGGTGGCGACCGCGTTGTACCAGTATTCCGGGTGCAGCCGGGGGATCACCTTGGGTACGCCGGTGGTGCCACCGGAGAGCTGAAAGACGGCGGGCGCGTCGAGGTCGGTGTTCGCGTCGATCTGCGCCAGCCGGGCCGCCCGCGCGTCGGACAGTGGGCGGTCGACGAGATCCTCGATCCGTTCCTGACCGGACGCGCCGGGACGGCCCCCGATGGTGGCCAGCAGACGGATGCTCGGCACCAACCGGCGGATCTCGTCGGCGAACGCCACCAGGTCGAAGCCGCGCAGATCGGCCTGCACCAGGTGGGCCGAGGCGCGGGTCTGCCGCGCGATCTCCTCGATCTCGTGGCGCCGGTGGATCGCCAGCGTGCACACCGGGATCAGGCCGGCCTTGAGCAGGCCGTACCAGGTGGCCACCGCGAGAGCGCTGTTGGTGATCTGCAGGATCACCGACTCGCCCGGATGTAACCCGGCATCCAGCAGACCCGCGGCGATCACGTCGGAGTGCCGGTCGAGGTCGGCGTACGTCCACCGAACGCCCGGCGTGACGACCGCGACGCGGTCCGGGTGGGCGCGTACGGTCTCCCGCAGCGCCGCCGGAATCGTGCGTGGCTGCCACAGACCCTCGGCGCGATACCTGTCCGCGGCGGCAGCCGGGTACGGCACGGTGTCCCACCGCTGACGCGCGTCGGACGGCGGCAGTCTGTTGTCCTGCTCTGTGGTCATCGGTTCTCCTGAGCGCTACACGGGGACGGCGACGAGCAGACCGGTCGAGGCCGAGACCTCGCGTGTTTCGGCGAGCCGGAATCCGGCGCGGTCGAACACCGCCCCGAACTCGCGCTCGGTGCGCTCGCGCCCCGGATGCAGCGCGAGCATGATGATGTCGCGCAGCTTGCCGTCGTGCGGCTGGTCGTCCTCCGGGATGACGGCGTCGACGACGAACAAGCGGCCGTTCGGGTCGATCACCCGGCGCACGTTTGTCAACACGGTGACGACCTGCTCGTCGGTCCAGTCGTGCAGGATCATCGACAGGAGGTACGCGTCGGCGCCGCCGGGCACCGCGGTGAAGAAGTCCCCGCTCTCGACGGTCACCCGGTCGGCGACACCGGCCGCGTCGAGCACCGCGTCGGCGTGCGCGACCACCGCCGGCCGGTCCAGGAGCACCGCGGTCAGCGTCGGGTACGACCTCAGCAGAGTGGCCACCAGACTGCCGGTGCCACCGCCGACGTCACAGATCCGGCGCACACCGGAGAAGTCGTACGCGGCGACCGCCTGGGCGTGGAGTTGGCGGGAAAGATCACCCATCGCGTCGCGGAAGACCGCCGCCTGCTCGGGTCGCCGTTCGAGGTGGGCCCACCAGGACAGGCCGTAGATCTGTTCGAACGGTGGACGTTCGTCGCGCAGGCCGAGCGTGAGGGCCGTGAGGGCTGCCTGACGCTCGGGCAGCCCCCACAACCGGGCCCACGCGTCGAGCGAGCCCGGTGCGTCCGTGCGGAGGGTGTCGAGCAACGGCGTCGGACCGTAGACGCCCGGCGCAGGTTGCGCGACCACACCGACGCCGGCCAGCGCCCGCAGAATCCGGTGCAGGGCCTCCGGACGGGCGTCGACCTTCGCGGCCAGTGCCTCGACCGGCTGGGGCCCGTCGGCGAGCTGGTCGGCGATGCCCAGCTCGGCGACGGCGACCACCATCTGCGTGATCAGCGGCGCATGCAGGATCGCCATCATCCTGGTGTGCGGATCAGGCTCGGGCACGGTGGTCGTTCCCCTCTGTGGCTGCTACTTGACGTCGGCGGTCAGTTCGTCGGTCAGGTACTCGGCGACCGCCGCCACTGTCGGTCGGTTCCACAGCAGCGTCGACGGGACCGGCGTGCGGAACCGCCGCTCCAACCGCAGCTGGATAGCCACCGTCATCAGCGAGTCCGCGCCCAGCTCCGCCAGCGGCCGGTGCACGTCGAGGTCCTCCAACGGCAGGCGTACCTCACCGGCGGCCACCTCGCGGACCGCGGCGAGCACGAAGTCGCGCAACTCCGGACCGGACAGCGTCTGCCAGACCTGTTCCTCGGCGGTCTGCTCCTCCTCGGGACCGAGATCGATGAGCACCTCCTTGCGCACCGCCCCGAACCGGACGCCGGTGAACCGGGCGGCCAGGTCCCCGTCGAGGGTCCGCACCTCGACGTCGACCTCCACCTCGTCGTCGGACCCGGCGATCAGCCGTACCGCGATCAACGCCTTCGGGGGCGGCGGCAACACCAGCGTGGCCTCGGTCAGCCAGCCCGGCATCCGCAACAGCGGGTCGCCGGGGAAGATGACCGGCGCCACCGAGAGCGCGGCATCGGTGAGCGAGGCCCAGGTCCGCTCTGACTGACCGCCGGTGGGGTCCGCGACGACCGTCGCCAGCATCCCGGACGGGTGTCGGCGTACGGCTTCGACCTCCCACGGCCAGCCGATACCGACCACCCCGATCGCGGCGAGCCGGTCCCAGACACAGGAGGGGTCCAGCGTCTCCGGGTGAGCGGCGCGCAGCGTCTCCGGGTCGACCCGCTCGGCCGTCGGCGCCGCGTCGGCGATCTCGGCGCTGGCGTGGGTGAGCCAGGACTTGTCGTCCTGCTGAGTGGTGAGCCGGGAACTGAGCCGCACGGTGCCGTCCTGCCGGACGACCTGGATCTCGTGGGGCACCATCACGCCGATCGGCACCCGCAGCGCGACGTCGCGCAGCGGCGCGTTCTCGGCCGCCTGGAACAGTGTGTTGAGTGTCGCCGCCGCAGGGATCACCTCGGTGCCCAGCACCGCGTGCCCGCCGGGGTACGGCCGGTTCGTGTCGTCGAGGAACGTCCGCCACATCAGCACGGGCGTGGTGCCCTGCACGGCGGTACGGGCCCCGAGCAGGGTGTGGGTCTCGACGTCGTGCTCGAGGTTGGCCGCCGCGGGCCGGGCGCTGTCGATCCAGTATCGACGGTGCTGCCACTCGTTGGTCGGGGCGTCGACGAGGTCACCACCGGGTTGCAGGCTCGCCCAGTCAACCGGCACGCCCGCGCAGTGCAGGGTGCCGAGGTTCTCCAGCAGGGTCGGTCGCTGCGGGCGTTCCCGGCGCAGGCTGTGCGCGATGACGCCGTCCTCGACGCCGACCACGGCGAGGATGTCGATGACGGAGTGCTGCACGATCGGGTGTGCGGAGATCTCCAGGAAGACGCGGTGCCCGTCGTCGACCGCGGCGCGGATCGCCTGCTCGAAGCGCACCGGGTTGCGTAGGTTGGTCACCCAGTAGTCGGCCGACCGCTCCGCCGTGGAGCGCACCTCGGTCAGGGCGGTGGTGTACACCGGCACGGTGGCCGGCCGGCTGACCAGGTCGGCGAGGTCGGCTCGCAGGTCGTCGACCAACCCGTCCATCTGCGGGCTGTGGAAGGCGACGTCGGAGTTGACCCGCCGGACGACCAGGTTCTCGCTCCGCCAGCGGTCGGCGATCTCCTCGACAAGTGCGGACGGGCCACTGATCACGGTCGACGTGGGGGACGCCGCGACCGCCGCCGCGACCCCGGGGACGTCGGCCAGCCGGGCCGTGACCTTGTCGAACGGCAGGTTGACCATCGCCATGCCGCCCTGGCCGGCGACCCGACGCAGCAGCCGGGACCGGCGACAGACCAGGTGTGCCGCCTGCGGAAGGTCGAGCATGCCGGCCGCGACCGCGGCCGCGATCTCGCCGATCGAGTGCCCGACGATCGCCGCCGGACGCAGGCCGTAGCTCTGCCAGATCCGCGTGAGACCTACCTGGATCGCGAAGGTCATCGCCTGCACCCGGCCGACCTCGGTGAAGTCGTCCTCCAGCAGGGCTTCGTGGGGATCGAAGCCCAGCTCGGCGCGGAACACCGGCCCCAGCTCAGCCATCGTCTCGGCCATCGCCGGCTCACTGTCGAGCAGTTCCCGGCCCATCCCGACCCATTGCGCCCCGTGCCCGGAGAACACCCAGACCGCGTCGGCGGCGGCGCCGCGCGCGACCGTACCGGTGGCCACGCCCGCGGCGGCCGTGCCCGTGGCGAGCTTGCGGAGTCGGTTGACGAGTTCGGCGCGGTCCGCGGCGACGACCGCGGCGCGGGCGTTGAGCGGCTGCCGGCGGTGGGCCAGCGTGTGACCGATGTCGGCGAGGTCCGCGTCGGAACGCTCCACCCAGTCGGCCAGCGCGCCCGCGTTCGCGGCGACGCCGGCGAGGGTCGCGCTGGAGAGCGGATAGACCCGCTCGCTCTCGTCGACACTCGTCGGGACGCTCGGCTGCGCAACGGCGCT
This sequence comes from Micromonospora salmantinae, assembly GCF_022230905.1. Lineage (NCBI taxonomy): Bacteria > Bacillati > Actinomycetota > Actinomycetes > Micromonosporales > Micromonosporaceae > Micromonospora > Micromonospora salmantinae. Next base: position 568,128 of record NZ_JAKKFG010000004.1, on the reverse strand, counting down.
CGGCTCCTGCGGAGCCTCCTCGAGGATGACGTGGGCGATCGTGCCGCCGTAGCCGTAGTTGCCGGTGCCGGACCGCCGGGGGCCGTCGTTGTCCGGCCACGGCGTCAGCCTGTCGACCACTGACAGGCCGGAGGTCTCCCAGGGAATCTCGGTGTTCGGCACTGTGGCGGACAGCGTGGCCGGGATCGCGCCGTGCTGCATCGACAGCACCATCTTGATCAGTCCGGCGACACCGGAGGCGGCCTCCAGGTGCCCGATGTTGGTCTTGACCGAGCCGACCAGCAGCGGAGCCTCCGGTGAACGGTCGGCCCCGGCAACCGCGGACAGGGCGCCGATCTCCACGAGATCACCCAGCCCGGTGCCCGTGCCGTGCGCCTCCACGTAGTCAAGCGAGGCGGGCGACACACCGGCAGCCCGGCAGGCCCGGCGCACCAACTCCTCCTGCGCTTCCTGACTCGGCGCCATGATGCCGTTCGTGCGCCCGTCCTGGCAGACCGCGCTGCCTCGGATCAACGCGTGGATCCGGTCCCCGTCGCGCCGCGCCTGCGACAGCCGCTTCAGGGCGAGGACCCCGCAGCCCTCGCCTCGGCCGTAGCCGTCGGCGGACGCGTCGAACGCCTTGGACCGGCCGTCCGGCGCGAGCGCGCCGGCAGCCTCGAGCACCAGCAGGTACGCCGGACTGGCCACCAACATCACGCCGCCGGCCAACGCCAGGTCCGTCTCGCCGAGCCGGAGCGCCTGGCATGCCTGGTGAATGGCGACCAGCGAGGCTGAGCAGGCCGTGTCGACAGCGACGCTCGGGCCGCGCAGGTCCAGCACGTACGACAGCCGGTTCGCCACACCGCACATGGACGAGCCGATGCCCATCCACGCCTCCAGCCGGGGTAGGTCCTCCAGCATGCGGCGGCCGTAGTCATCGGTGCAGACACCCATGAACACGGAGGTGTCACTGCCGGCGAGCGACTGCGGCAGGATGCCGGCGTGCTCCAGCGCCTCCCAGGCCACCTCCAGGGTGATGCGCTGCTGCGGGTCGATCAGCTCGGACTCGCGCGGGGAAACCCCGAAGAACTCGGCGTCGAAGCCCGCCACGTCGTCGAGGTAGCTGCCGTACTTCAGGGCCCGCCGGGTCGCCGCGGCGTGCGCCGGGCTGATCGCTGCGTAGCCGTCCCACCGTTCCTGCGGCGCCTCGCGCAACGCATTGCGCTCGGCGACGAGGAAATCCCAGTACGTCTGCGGAGAGTTGATGCCGCCGGGAAAACGCAGACCCATCCCGACGATCGCAATCGGTTCATTGCGGTCGATGTCGACGGAACTCATACCCACCACTCACCCCTTTCGGGTCCGACCGAATCGGGTGGTCCCGGGAATCGACCGGATGAGGAGATTCCCGGGACCGCACTTCATCGTCACAGCCGATGGGAGACGCGCCATCTTCGAGAGTGCGGGCTGCACTCCGAAGGTGCGGTTTTTCGGCCCTTTACTTCAGGAGGTACGCGTGGATAATCGTGAGTTCCGTCTTGTTGCCGAGGCTGTCGGTGGCGCTGGCCCGCAGCGACACGAATCCGGTCGTCGCCGGATGCGTGACCGTCGCGGTGAAGCCGGCGGCGGTCTTCACCACGGGCGCCGACTGCCAGGTCGCGCCATCGTCGTACGACGCGTCGAGTGTCACGTTGCCCCACTCACCGAGGACAGCACCCTGCTGCGCCTGCAGGTACAACGGGATCTTGAACCGCTGACCGGCTGCCGCCCGGTTCTGCTGATCGAGCGCGGGCGCGAAACGCAGCGCCGCCATGGGTAGCGCCGCCTCGTTGGCCGGGCCGCCCGCGACGTGCCCGGACCGGAACGTCCAGGCGCCCCGCACCTCGGTCGAGAACGGCGAGGTGTCCCGGGTGGACCGGGTCTCCAGGCGGTAGGTGGCGGTCCCCGGTGGCACCGTGAAGATTCCGAACTCGGAGTCCTGGGAAATCAGCGGCTGCCCGTTGCGGAACATCCGCATTTCCTCGGCCAGGGTGCCAGAAAATCCGAAGTGGTCGGGATTCTGGTCGGAAAAGTGCGGAATTTCGAAGTTCATCTGGTCGCCGAAACGGCCACACCACACCACGGGCAGCACCGGGCTGGTGGCGAAGGCCGGCCCGAATGGCCCGACGTTCCACTTCTCGGTACGGGTGCTGCCGGCGATGCCGGCTTGTCGGGGCAGGTCGGCGATCTGCCAATTGAGGTTGTTGTCCGCATCCAGTTCGTACACGTCCTCGAAGAACGCCGCGCCGGGTGAGGTGAATTCGGTGATGGTCGCCGGTGGCTGCACGTACGCCGAATAGAGCTTGCGGTTGACAGCGCCGGGCACCTGCGCGGCGATGACGTTTCGCACCTTGGCCAGATCGGCGTCGTGGAACACGCGGTGCAGGTTCGCCGGTACCGTGCCGTCCTCGCTCCACTGCAGGTGGTACTGGTACGGCGAGCCGAGGAAACCACCGTTACCGTCCGGTTTGCCCAGGTGCGCGGCGACGGTGAAGGTGAACTGGCCGGCGGCGGCCGTCCGTGACGGGCGGACGCGGATCTCATCCTGTGGGCCGTGCACAGTGGAGCCGGCCGCCGCGGCGCCGGTCTGGCGGCTGGGCATCACGTCGAGGATGCCGGTGGCGCCGCGCCGGTCCAGGCCGAACGTGAGCGGTTTCGCGTCGCGGGCGTCGAAGGTCAGCGCCAGGTCTCCGGTCGCCGCGATGTCCGGCTCCACGAAGAAGTCGAACGGCACCACGTCGGTGGTGCTGGCACCGCTGACGCCCGCCTCCAGGTAGTAGTGGCCGGCGGGAACGGTCACGGTGGTGGTACCGGACTCGTGGTAGCCGCTGTATTCCTGCCGCGAAACCGTGTCGAAGAGGCTGACGAAGTAGTCGGCCGTCGGGATGCCCCGCCGGTCCAGGAAGGTGAACGTGAGCGTGACACCATCCGTGGCGACCGCCTGGCGCTTCACGGCGCGGCGCGGCAGATCGGCGGCGCGGGCGTCGGAGACCCCGGACCGGGCCAGCGCCGACACGGCGAAGAGTCGCTCGTCGAGCCGCCCCGACGCGACCCGCGCGAGCTGGTCGGCGGGCACGACGTACAACTCGCCGTCCTGCCGGTACTGCCGGAACGGGGTGCCCACGCGCCCGGGCGCCGGGGTGATGGCGACGACGCGCTCCCGGTCGAGCGCCACCTTGTCGCCGGTCACCAACGTGACAGTGCCGGTGCGTGCGGGCGAGGGCGCCGGGGTCGACCGCGCGGGCGCGGCCCGCCCAGGCCCCGGTACGCCGAGGGCCAGGACGGTGCACAGGGCGACACCGCCCGCACCGAGCCGTGAGATCAGTCGGTTCATCGTTTGGTGCTCCTTTGCGTCGCGCTGACGTCCTGCGGCTCGGCCCGGTCGGCGGAACGGGCGTCGTCGGCGGGCGCCGTGGCGTACCCCAGTTCCAGTGCGGAGATCGGAGCGTTGAAGACGTGCCGCAGGCGCAGGGCCGGACGCTCGACCACGTAGTAGCTGACCAGCGTGAAGAGCGCCGTGCCGACGATCACGTAGAGGACGAAGCCGACCAGCTCGCCGAAGGGCAGCGTGGGTCGGGCGTCGTTGAGCCCGAGCGGTTGGTTGCCGAAGATCGTCCCGTACTGGAAGTAGTAGTACATGACCGGGACGTTCCACAGGTAGACGCCGTACGAGAGGCGGCCGATGTAGCGGATCGGCGGGTTGGTGAGCACGGCGTCCATGAACCGTGAGCGCACCTCGGGCACTGTCAGTGGGACGACCGCGAGCAGGCCGAAGGCGAAGAACAGGACGTACTCCACCAGGTGCTGAGCCATCGCGGGCCAGGTGCCGACCACGACCTGCGGGGCGAACGGCTTGGGGATGTAGAGCAGCAGTGCCGCGAGAGCGCCCAGCCACCACAGCATCGGGTGCTTGGCGACCGCGCGGTGCAGGGTCGGCACCACGCCTGTCACGTCCCGGTACGCGGAGAGCGTCGCGAGTGCCATGCCGGCGGCGAAGAACCCGGCGTAGCCCAGCGGCCAGAAGACGAAGTAGTAGGTGTGCTCGGCCTGCGACGGCAGGTAGCAGAAGACCGTCCAGGCGGTGCCGATCACGGTCATGAGCACGAACGGCACGATGATGCGGCGGGCCCGCGCGGCCGGGTCGGCGCCCCGGCGGGCGCTTCGGTTGATCAGCCAGGCCAGGATCGGCAGGGCAAGGTAGTACGACATCTCGACCGGCACGGTCCAGGTGTGCTCCATGCCCGGCCACCACTGTGCCATCTCCGGCGTGAACCAGTAGTGCAGCAGGATGAACGGCTTGATGACCTCCCACGCGCCGTCGACGGCGGAGAGGTTGAGGGTGAACATGACCACGAGCGTGAGCAGGTAGAAGGCGGGCAGCAGGCGCAGCGCCCGGCCCACGATGAACGGGCCGGCCGCGGGGCGGGGGGTGCCCGCGATGATGGCGCGCGCGAACGGCCGGTAGAGCAGCAGGCCGGACAGGACGAAGAACGGCGGAAGGAAGATCCGGAACGCCGGCACGAGGCTTCCCAGGATGGGAACACCCTCGTGGCCGGGCAACTCGCTGATGCCGGACTGGTAGCCGATGTGGTAGATCACCACGAAGATCGCGCAGATGCCGCGGAGGCCGTCGTATCGCGCGTACCGCCGCTTGTGCTGTGTGCCGATTTCGGCGTCGGAGTGCGTCGCCTCGGTCGCTGTCATTACACGCTCCCCTCACGATTGCCTGACAAACGCCCTACGTGTTGCGTGGGCCATCCGCGGCGCAGCCGAAGATCGCCCACCGGCCCGCCCCCCCTGACCGGACGGTGGGTGGAGATGATCGAACGCCTCCATGCCCGGACGCCGCCGGGCATGAGGTCGTGAGTCGTTCGAGAGCGGAAAGTTCAGGCAGTTATTTTTCAGGCGATCATCCGCGGCTGCATCTTCCAGATTGCTGGATTCCCAGCAACCTGTCCGAAGTGGACGACGGATCGCCGCTGGGCGTGTGCAGCGCAACGTCAGAGGTGCTTCGGCCCCGCGCCGGGTGGCAACCTGTCGGGCAGCCGGCGCGTACGCGCCTTGCCGCTGACCTGGACACGGCCGAGACGGGACGGGCACATGACCGAAACCGCGGAAATCACCTTCAACGAGCTGCTCGGCTCGTACCGAGACGCAGCTCCCCACCGGATCGACGACGCCTTCCACGACCTGGTCGACGCACTCTGGACCGACGGCGCGGCCCGGCCCGCGGCGGTGTCGGCCGTACCGGAACTGATCGGCGCACTGGACAGCGTCGACGCCGACCGGCGGGGCTACCTGCTGGTGCTGCTCGGGCTGCTCGCCGAGGCTGAGCACCCGGCGACGGACGGGCCGGTGACGACGGCGGTGCGCGAGGGCATCGACGGCTACCTCGACGCGGCCCGCGGCGCCACCGAGCCCGACGCGCCGCTCACCCTCGCGCTGCTCTACCTCCTGGCGCACTTTCCCACCGACCGGGCGCGGATCCTCGACGCAACCCGGCACCTCGGGCTAGACGCCCCCGACCGCACCCGGCTGGAGCGCGCCCTCGACACGCTCGACGAGGCTGACCCGAACATCGGGCGGGCCTGGCCGTCGCCGGCCGAGTGGAACATCAGCGAGGCGGAGCGCGAGTTCGACAGGCGGTGGATCCGCGCCCTGACCCCCACCCAGATCCGGACGACCTGGGACGGCGACACCCGCTCGGTGCTGGCCACGATGGGGGCCAAGGCGCTGTGGGCGCAGGGCAACGGAAAGCCCGCAGCGGCCGTCGACCCGAGCCCGCACAACCTGGTCGTGGACACCAACCCCCGCGACCTCGACCCGGCCGCCTTCGAACGGCACCGCGAGGTGCTGAAATGCCCGGCCTGCCGGGGGTCGCTGACCTTCGACACCACTGTCGCGCGGTGCGGGCAGTGCGACGCCGCCTACGGGATAACCCACGGCGTGCTCGACCTGTCCCAGCGGCTGCGCCCCGGCGCCGGCAAGAGCGACTCCAGTGACGACGCCGAGGCCGACGTGCTGCAGAACGCGGCGGTGCTCGCCGGCATCGGCTTTCACTACGAGCAGGGCATGCGTCCGAACTTCCTGCGCATCATGGGCCGCAACTGGTCCGGGGAGGTCACGCCGACCGACGAGGACGAGTACATCGCCGCCCACCTCTGGCATCGGGGCGGCACCGTGCTCGACCTGGCCGCCGCCGCGGGCCGCTGGACCGCCGTCGTCTGCGAGGCGGTCGGCAGCGAGCGGGTCCTCGCACTGGACCTGAACGAGGCGATGCTCTACGACCTGCGCAGCAGGTTGACCGAGGTGCCGGCCGTCCGCGGCGACGCGCTCGACCTGCCGTTCCCCGACGCCAGTCTCGACGCTGTCAACTTCTGGAACGCGTTGCAGGCGGTGCCCGACGCCGGTCGGGCGATCGCCGAGATCGGCCGCTGCCTGCGCCCCGGCGGCACCCTCACGCTCATGACGTTCCGCTGGGACGACTCACCGGTTTACCGCTACTACCAGCGGTCGCACCACTTCCCCGCCCGCCCGGACGGGTTCGTGCTCTTCGAGATCGACGAAATCAAGCAGTGGCTCGACGACGCCGGCCTGACCATCATCGCCGAGTCGTACCCGGGCACGTTCGTCTTCGTCACCGCCGAACGCCGCCCGTCCTGACGGTCGGCGGCCCGACATGGAAAGTGGGAGAGGGATGGAGAACACCACAACCGCGCCGATCGACATCGCGACGATGTACGACGAGTCGACGCCGATGTCCAACGCGTTCAACGACGGGCAGGTTCATCTCGCGTACTGGTACGACGCGGTGGACGAGGCGTCCATGCGGGAGGCGTCACAGCGGATCACCCGCCGGGTCGGCGAATCCCTCGGCCTGCGTCCCGGCCAACGGGTCCTCGACATCGGCTGTGGCCTGGGCACGCCCGCGCTCGAATTGGCGAGCGACTACGGCGTCACAGTGGTCGGCATCAACATCAGCACGGTGCAGGTCGAGGAGGCGACCAAGCGCGCCGTCGCGGCGAACCTCGGTGACTCGGTCACCTTCCAGCACGGCGACTGGAACACGCTCGACTTCCCCGACGCGTCGTTCGACGCGATCGTCGCGATGGAAACCCTGCTGTACGCCACCGACCTGGACCGGGTGCTACGCGGTCTGTTTCGCGTCCTGCGGCCCGGGGGCCGGCTGACGCTGACCGAGACGACCCGTGAGAGCAGCATGGGGATCGAGGAGGCGGCCGAGTTCGCGGCGACGTTCAACGCGCAGTTCCTCAAGTCGACAGCGGAGTGGGTCGAGGCGTTGACCGTCGCCGGGTTCGAGTTCCACGAGTACCTGCAGTGCGGGCCGCGGGTCTTCGGCAAGGGACCAAAGTACGTGGCCGAGGCGGAGAGCCAGCGCACCCACCTCACCGAGAAGTTCGGCGCCGAGGCGGTCGACGAGCTGGGCAAGGCGCTCGGTTACTACTTCGAGGCCGGGGCGGGCAAGGTCGGCTACGCCGTCATCACCGCCGGACGGCCACTCGGATGAGGAGGCCCGCGTTGACCGATCCAGGATTCCCCCCGGTGCCCGAGCCGGATCTCACGCCGGCCGACCTGATCGCCCGCGCCGAGGCGATGGTTCCCCAACTACTGGCCCGGCAGTCCGAGGTGGAGCGTCGGACGTTCTACGGTGAGGACGTCCACGAGATGTTCCGGGACGCGGGCTTCTACCGGATCACAGTGCCCCGGCGCTACGGCGGGTACGAGTTCGAGTTCGAGACGTTCCTGCGGGTGGTGATGATCCTGGCCCGAGGCTGCCCGTCGACCGCCTGGATGTTCTGCCTCGGCGCGGCCCACTCGCTGGTGACGGCGATGCTGTTCGAGGAGAAGGCGCAGGACGAGTTGTTCCGGGGCGGTGACTTCATCGCACCGGCGGTGATCGCCCCCGGCGGGACCGCCACCCGCTCCCCCGACGGTGGCTGGATCATCGACGGAACGTGGAACTACTGCTCCGGCATCCCCTACGCCACCCACTTCATCGGCCACGCCATGGTCGCCGGCGACGACGGCGAACCACCCCATCCGCTGCTGTTCATCGCACCGCGGGGCACCTGGACCCGTCTCGACGACTGGGGCGGGCAACTGGGGCTCAAGGGCAGCGGCTCGCACAGCGTCCGCTTCGACCGGGCCGAGATCCCGGACCACTTCGGCCTCGAGCACACCCACCTGGGCGAGGTCTCGGTGACGTCCGGGACCAGTGGGAGCGCGCTGCACGCCCACCCGCAGTACGGCGGGGCGCCGATGAGCTCGATGTGTCTGGAAGGCGCCACACTCGGGGTCGGGATCGCGCAGGGCGCGCTGGAGGCGTACGGCGAGGTCCTCTCCACCCGCAAGACCTCGACGCCACCGATCACCCTGCGCGTCGACGATCCGGACTACCAACGGTGGTTCGGTCAGGCCACGGCCATGATCTCGGCCGCCGAGGCGATCACGTTGAGCGCGATCCGCCAGTGGCACGACCTGACCACCCGCGAACCGGCCGCCTTCACCCTGGAGGAGGACCTGCGGATCGCGATGATCTGCCGCGAGGCGGCGGAACTGGCCTGGCGCGGCGTCGAGGCCGTCATCCAGCCCACGGCCGGGACCAGCTCGGTCACCGGCGACGGGCGCCTGGAGCGAGTCTGGCGTGACCTGTCCACCTGTCACAGCCACGCGGGCTTCGCGGTACTCCTGACGACGGCTCTCCCCCGCGTCTACACCCAGGCGCACTTCGGTCGGCTCACCGCCTGACCTCCCCCACCGACGAACGACGAATGGCCGGACGCGTCCGGCCATTCGTCGTTGCCGCCATCGTCGACCACCAGCCGCCGGTACGGGCCCGCCGGACACGACGAGAGCCGCCCCGGGGGTCGGGGGGCGGCTCTCGTCGTTTGTGGGTGCGGGGCCCCTCAGGCGGGAGCGGGGTACGTGACGACCTCGGTGCCGTCCGGCGTGTGCCGGCGCTTGGCCATCCGTTCGATGATCCAGTGTGCGACCACCAGGTTGAGGACCCAGCCGAGCCAGTTGGCGAGTTCGACGATCACGCTGATGGCCAACGGCATCGTGGGCCAGATGGTGAACATGCCGACCAGGATGCGGCCCCAGGTGGTGCCCAACGCCAGCGCGAAGCTGTACGCCATCCAGCGGCGGTGCTCGGCGTAGCGTCCCTTGCGGACCATCACCAGACCGGTGATGGTCGTGGCGAGCCAGGCCACGCCCATCGTGACGATGCCGATGCTGCCCTGGTGGTCGGCGCGCAGCGGGATCAGGGTGAACACGCCCAGGGCGGCCGACGGGAGGGCCCCGCCGAAGATGTAGACGCGGCCGCTGATCCGGTGGACCTTCGGGTGGTTGCGGCGCAGCCAGCCCCAGAACTGGAGGAACACCGTGATCATCGCGATGTTCCCGGTGATCACGTGCGCGACGACCAGGCTGTAGTGCACCGGGACGCCGGGGTCGAGGATGCTGCGGCTGTTGGCCGAGTCCGTGCTGAAGTAGCGCGGGAACGCGTACAGCAGGTTGAAGACGACGGCGCCGGCGAGGACGACGAGCCACAGGTAGGGCTGACGCCAGATCGACGACGACGGGGCCGACGGTGGGACCGATGGTGATGGTTCGGTCGCCTCGTGCGTCGGCGACCGGCCCACCCGAATGGTGGCTTTCTCCGCGTTCTGCGTCATGGAGGGGTCCCTCGGGTCGTAGGTCGTCAAGGGGTTGGCGGATCGCCTGATTCACGGGATCGCCGGCGCTCCCCGAGGGGGCGGGGAACGCCGGCGAATCTTCCACCCGTTAATCGCCTACGACTCTGGCACCCGTCGAAATCGGTCGTCATCTCCGAGGATGCGGTATGCACGACCGCTCGTGTGGGTTGCTCAGGAGGGCGAGATGTTGCCGTTGAGCTTGAACAGGTTATTCGGGTCGTACGTGCGCTTCAGCTCCACCAGCCGCGCGTACGTGGCGTCGGGGTAGGCCTCGTGGATGCGCTCGGCGGCATCGTCGTAGAGGAAGTTGACGTAGCTGCCGCCACCCGGACGCTGAACGACCTTGGCGAACTCGTCGACCCAGGCGCGGTGCTCGGCGGCCTCCTCCGGCTTCTCGAACACGACAGCCGCCGTAAACATGATCTTACGGTCGCGGTGCGCGAACGCGGTCGCGTCGGACGGCACCCGGGCCATCGCCCCACCGAGCGGACGCAGCTGGGCGACGGGCATGCTCGCCGACGAGGTCTGCAGCGTCTCCAGGATCCGACCGGCCGTGGCCACGTCGACCTCGTCGACGAAGTTGGTCCGGCTGAACGTCAGCGGGTGGTAGTTCGGGTCCTCCGGCTGGTAGATGCCACTGAAGGGCATCGGCTGGACCATGTCGACCAGCACACCCAGCTCACGGATCGGCGCCAGGACCTTCGCGCCCTCCTCCGGGTCACCGGCGTAGACGATGATCGCGAGGATCACCAGCTGACCGACCGCCTCCTCGGGCACGCCGGGCATCGGGGGCGCCGGCATGATGTTGATGATGCTCGACAGCTCGTCGGGCGCCTCCAGCGAGATGCGCAGGTATTCCGCCACGACCTCCGGGGTCGCCGGCAGCACCAGCAGGCCGCCGAGCACCGTCGGCACGGAGTGCAGCCGGTAGCGGAACTTCGTGACGACACCGAAGTTGCCGCCGCCGCCACGAATCGCCCAGAACAGGTCGGGGTGGTTGTCGGCGTCGACAGTGAGGTGCCGGCCGTCCGCGGTCACCACGTCGGCGCCGATCAGGTTGTCGATGGTCAACCCGTGCGCGCGGACCAGATAGCCGATGCCACCGCCGACGGTCAGGCCGCCCAGGCCGACCGAGGCGGTGTCGCCGAAACCGGTGACCAGGCCGTGCTCGGCGGCCGCCTCGGTGTATGCGCCGGCGAGCACACCGGGCTCCGCCCAGGCGGTACGACTGTCGGCGTCGATCTCCAACGCGTTCATGTTCGAGAGGTCCAGGACGATCGCGTCGTCCCAGACGCCGTAGAGGCTGTGGCCGCCACTGCGAACCGCGAGCGGCAACTCCGACCCGCTGGCCACCGAGACGACATGCGCAACGTCGGCGGCGTTGACCGCCTTGACGATCACGGCGGGTCGCCGATCGACGCCACCCTGGAAAATCGTGCGGGCCTGGTCGTAACCGGGGTCGCTCGGCTCGATCACCTCGCCGACGACGCCCGCACGCAGCTGCGCGGCCACGGCGGTAGCCGTGTCGGTCGGCGCCACGATCTCGTCCTGCATGGAAGATACCTCCTGGTTATGGCGGTGCGGTCCCACCAGGGCCGCGTACCCTTTCGCAGTGAAGTCGGAGCCGTACCTCGTTTTTCGACATTGCCGCCGGTAATCAGCAACGTTCTCGTCCACACGCTTCGCCCACGGGTTCGCCGCCCAGGGCACTGGAGGAACCCCGGCACCGTGGCTGATGAGGGTAACGTGGCCTCCCGCTCGGAGGTCGAAAGTCTGCTGCGCCAGCTCGCGCCGCAGGTCCTGGGCGCGCTCTACCGTCGCTACGGCAAGTTCGAGGCGTGCGAGGACGCGGTGCAGGAAGCCCTGCTGGAGGCGGCGCTACGCTGGACGGACCAGAAGTTGCCGGACAATCCCCGCGGTTGGCTGCGCACCGTCGCCACCCGCCGGTTGGCTGATCAGTGGCGCAGTGACCAGGCCCGGCGCAATCGCGAGGTGATCGTCGCGGTGATGGGCCGCGCCGACGAGGCGGTCTCCGCCTCCGTCGACGACCTGCCCTACCAGCACGACGACACGCTGATGCTGCTGTTCATGTGCTGCCATCCCGCGCTGTCCGCGCCGTCACAGATCGCGCTGACGCTCCGCGCGGTCGGCGGCCTGACCACCAGCCAGATCGCCGCGGCGTTCATGGTGCCCGAGTCGACGATGGTGCAGCGGATCAGCCGGGCCAAGCAGCGGATCCGGTCGACCGGCACCCGGTTTCGGATGCCACCGCCGGCCGAGCGACGCGAGCGCCTGCGGGTGGTGCTGCACGTGCTCTACCTGATCTTCAACGAGGGTTACACCGCCACCTCCGGCCCGGACCTGCAGCGCGGCGAGCTGACCAGGGAGGCGATCCGGCTGACCCGCGAGGTGCACCGGCTGCTGCCCGACGACGGTGAGGTCGCCGGGCTGCTCGCGCTCATGCTGCTGACCGACGCCCGGCGCGACGCCCGTTCCCGCCCGGACGGCACGCTGGTACCGATCGCCGAGCAGGACCGGCGACTCTGGCACCGGGAGTCGATCCGCGAGGGCATCGCGCTGGTCACCCGCAGCCTGAGCGACGGGCCGGTGGAGTCCTACCAGATCCAGGCGGCGATCGCCGCGCTGCACGCCGAGGCGGCGACCGTCGACGACACCGACTGGCCGCAGATCGCCGCGCTCTACGAGCTGCTGGAACAGCTCGATCCGAACCCGATGGTGACGCTCAACCGGGCGGCCGCGACCGCCATGGCCAAGGGTCCGGAGGTCGGGCTGCGCCTGCTCGACGGCCTCGACGACCGCATCGCCAACCACCGGCTCGACGCGGTACGCGCCCACCTGCTGGAAATGGCCGGCGACCGGAGCGGGGCCCGGGTGCGCTACCTGCGGGCGGCGCAGCGCACCACGAGCCTGCCCGAACGCCGCTACCTGGAGTCGCGCGCGGCCCGGCTCAGCGACCCGCGCTGACCGCCGGCGGGGCCAGCCACAGATGCACGACCTGGTCGGGCTGCTCGACCCGGCTGATCGGCAGCTCCACCTGGCCGTCGCGGTTGCGGTCGAACAGCCGCACCCCGTCGCCCATCAGCACCGGGACCACGTGCAGCACCAACTCGTCGAGCAGGCCGGCGCGCAGGCACTGACGGATCACGCTGGCACCCCCGAGCACCGACACGTCCCGGCCGCCCGCAGCGGCCAGCGCGCGACTGACGGCACTCTCGACACCGTCGGGTACGAACTCGAAGCGGGTGCCGCCGGCCAGCTCCAGAACCGGTCGGGGCTCGTGGGTGACCACGAACACCGGGAGCCCGAACGGCGGCTCGTCGCCCCACGGCTTCTCCCCGTGGTCGTACATCCGCCGGCCGATCACGTGGGCCCCGACGGACGTGAACCCCTCGTCGAGGATCTCCGCGTCCCGGTTGGCCCGGCCCCCGTCGCGGCCGACCCGGGCCCGCCAGGTGGCCAGGTCGTAGATCCACTGGTGCAGACGGTGGCCGTCCACGCCCATCGGCAGGAGGCGACTGTCATCAGGGCCGGTCACGAAACCGTCCATCGACACCGAGATGTCGGCGGTCACTCGCGCCATCGGGGACTCTCCATTCCCAAGAGCACGGGCAGCCAGGCGGGCGCGTTCATGGCGAACGTCCCCTGGGAGGTCAACTCGGCGTCGGGCACCGCGAGGCGCAGCCCCGGGAAGCGCCGGAACAGGGTGTCCAGACCGATCTCCACCTCCAGCCGGGCCAGCGCGGCCCCGAGGCACCGGTGGATGCCGTGGCCGAACGACAGGTGCCGCTTGTCGGCGCGGCCCGCGTCGAACCGGGCCGCCTCGGGTCCGTGCACCGCCGGGTCGCGGCCCGCCCCGGCAAAGTGCATCAGGATCGGTTCGCCCTTGCCGATGCGTACGCCGGCGATCTCGACGTCCTCGACCGCGAACCGGAACGGCAGGTGCGCGACCGGCGCGTCCACCCGCAGCGTCTCCTCGATGACGTCGGCCCAGCCGGCGTCGCCCGAGCGGACCCGGCGCAGTTGCTCCGGCGCGTTCAGCATCGCCCGGACGGCGTTGACCAGCAGATTCATCGCGGGCTCCGTGCCGGTGTTGAGCAGCAGAAGCAGGGTGCTGACCATCTCGTCGTCGTCGAGGCGTGCGCCCTCGTCGCGGGCGGCGATCAGGTCGCTGGTCAGGTCGTCGGCGGGTTCCCGGCGCTTGCGGTCGATCAGGTCGTGCATCTGTGCCCGCAGCCGGGCGAAGGCGGCGGCGGCCTCCTGCGGGGTGATCTTCGCGCTGGCGGTGGCGTAGCCGCCGCCGCCGCCGACGATGCCCACCCGCTCGGCGACCGGCAGACCGATCAACTCGCCGATCACGTGAGCCGCCAGCGGGTGCCCGAACCCCGCCTTCAGGTCGACGATCTCCGTGGGCGGGTGCCTGGCGAGGTCATCGAGCAGGTCAACGGCCAGCCGTTCGATCGCCGGCCGCATGGTCTGCACCCGACGCGGCGTGAACGCCGTACGGATCAGCCGCCGCTGGCGGGCGTGTTCGGGCCCGTCCGAGCTGGTGAGGTTCTCCATTCGGGCCCAGGCGATCAGCGGGAAGTCGGGCCCGATCTCGCCGTTTGCGTACGCGATCCAGTGCTGACGCGGGTCCTTGGAGAACCGGTCGTCGGCGAGGATCTCCTTCGCCGCGTCGTAGCCGGTGACCGACCAGGCCGGCACCCCACCCGGCAGCATGATCCGGGCCACCGGCCCGTGCGCGCGGATACGGGCCGACTCGGCGTGGATGTCGGCGCCACTCAGGTCGAGCCTGACGGGTGATCCGTTGTCCATGGCTGACTCCTCGACGGGTTTCTCAGACCGCGCGGACGGCGAAGGTCAGGTGCAGGTCGGTGTCGGCGAGTCGACGCTCCTGGGTGTCGGTGACGTCGAAACCCCGCTGGCGCAGCAACGCCTCGATGTCCCCGAGGCGGCCGTCGATGTCGTGCACCTCGACAACCAGCTCGTCGATCTTCGCCCAGTCGTCGTCGGCGATGCCGGCGATCACGTCGGCCTCGGCCTTCTCGACGTCGATCTTCACGAGGTCCGCCCGTTCGGCGCCGGAGTCGCGCAACAGCCGGGAGAACGTCATCGTCTCGCATTCCACATAGGACAGCTGGTGCCGGGACGTGGCCAGGTGCTCCGCATCGCGTACCGGGACACCGCCCTCGATGAGCAGTTTCCTGGCGAGGGCGGTCTCGAGGTCCTGCTCGGTGTACAGCCCGGACTCCGCGGGGGCCTTCGGGTAGTAACCGAACCGGGCGTGCCCGTCCGCCGCGGTGATCGCGACGTTGCGGGCCAGCCCGTCCGGAACGTGCCGCGCGAAGTTCTCCTCCAGCGCGCGGTAGGTGTCCGGGCCGGGCTCGGCCGCCACGATGAACGCGGCCGGGTAACGGGACTTGAAGAACATCGAGGCCAACCCGATGTTGGCGCCGATGTCGAAGATGACACCGGGTGTCGGCCGAGCGCCACCGGGACGACGGTAGGACTCCTCGACGAAGATCTCGCGGTAGAGCAACGCCGCCTCGGCGGCGTCGACCTGGGTGACATCCTGCCCGTTGGGCAGTCGACGCCGGATCAGGCCCATATCAACTCCTCGCGCTGGTCGGGGACACCACCTGAGAATGGGTGCTGACCACCGCCGCGGTCACCTTCCCGGTTGCGCAGGCCGCGCCGCGAAGCGTCAGGTGGCCAGTCGGACCATGAAACTCCGTCAACGGGTCAGACCGCCGTCAAGCATTGACACGTCCCGCTATCCATTCCATGGTCGATGGACTCATCACTGCGTCGAAGGGTCACAGGATGGTCGGCAACGAGCACAGGTACGTCATCGTCGGGGCGGGGCCCGCCGGGCTTCAACTGAGCTACTACCTCCAGCAGCACGGTGCCGATTACCTGACGCTCGAAAGTGGTGCCGAACCGGGCGGGTTCTTCCGGCGGTTCCCCCGGCATCGCCGGCTCATCTCGCTGAACAAGGTGCACACCGACAGCACCGACCCCGAGATCCGCCTGCGCTGGGACTGGAACTCCCTGCTCAACGACTCCCCGGAGCTGCTGTTTCCGAACTTCAGCGAGGAGTACCTGCCCGCAGCCGACGACCTGGTGCGCTACCTCGCGGAGTTCCAACGGGTCCACCAGCTCAACGTCCGGTACGGCACGACGGTCGAGCAGATCACGCGGACGGGCGACGGTTTCACCGTACGCACCGGCCAGGATGAGCTCCGGGCTCGCTGCCTGGTCGTCGCGACGGGTTGGGGCCAGCCGTTCGTGCCAGCCATCAAGGGCATCGAACATGCCATCGGGTACGAGGACATGGTCGTCGACCCCACGGCGTACGAGGACCAGCGGGTTCTGATCATCGGGAAGGGCAACTCGGCCTTCGAGACCGCGTCGGCCATCCTCGGCCGGGCCTCGATGGTGCACCTCGCCAGCCGGCAACCCCTGCGGCTCGCGTGGAACACCAAACACCCCGGCGACGTCCGTGGCCAGTACGGCGCGATCCTCGACAGCTACCAGTTCAAGACACTGCACTCGGTGCTCGACTGCACGATCGACGAGATCCGGCCCGTCGACGGGCGCTTCCAGGTGTCGATCACGTACACCCACGCCGAGGGTGAGACCGCCGTGCTCGACTACCACACGGTGGTGCGGTGCACCGGCTTCCGGATGGACACCACCGTGTTCGACGAGACGTCCCGTCCCGACATGGTGCGGGACGGCCGCATGCCCGGCCTACGTCCCGACTGGCAGTCGAGCAACATCGACGACCTCTACTTCGCCGGCACGATCGCCCAGGCCCGGGACGTCAAGCACGCGTCGTCGCCGTTCATCGACGGCTTCCGGTACAACCTCCGTACCCTGACGCGGATCCTGCGGGAGCGGTACAACGACGTGCCGTTGTCGTACACGACGACGGCTGCGGACGCCGCGTCGCTGGCCAAGCTGATGCTCGACCGGGTGAACTGGTCCTCGGCGCTGTGGACCCAGTTCGAATACCTCTGCGACGTGTTCGTGCGCGACGACGCCACGGGCGACTTCCACCACTACGAGGACCTGCCCGAGGACTACGCCGTGGAGCGTTTCGCGTCCGCCACCCAGTGGTACACGCTCGCACTACGGTGGGGCCGCGACGACTACGGTGACGTCTTCGCCATCGATCGGCACCCGACCCCCGACCGGGCGCGGGAGAGCGCCTTCATCCACCCGGTGATCCGGCGGTACCGAGGAGCGGAGCTGCTCGCCGAGCAGCACCTGCTGGAGGATCTACTGGCCGAGTGGCGGCGCCCGGACCGGCACGTCGAGCCGTTGGTCGAGTTCCTGACCAAAGACCTCACCAGCGGATCATGACCTCGTCGAGGGGCTTGCGGGTCAGGTCCGGGACGTGAGCGTCCGGCGTGGGATACCCGACCGGCATGACGACGTACGGGCGCTCCTCCGGCGGCCGCTCACACACCTCGTTGAGGAATCGCATCGGGCTGGGCGTGTGGGTCAGTGTGACCAGGCCGCAGTGGTGCAGAGCGGTGATCAGCAGACCGACGGCGATGCCCACGGACTCCTTGACGTAGTACGGCTTCGGGCTGTGCGGCCCCTGGTGTATCTCGAACACGACGATGACGGCCGGTGCGGTCTCCAGGAACGGCTTCCGCCAGTCGGTGCCGAGCCCGGCAATCGCATCCAGCCACTCCGGGGAGGCGCGGCGATCGTAGAACGCACGTTCCTCGGCCTCTGCCGCCTCGCGCAACCGGCGCTTGCGGGCCGGGTCGGTCAGGACGACGAACCGCCACGGCTGGACATTGGCACCACTGGGTGCGGTCGAAGCGGCCCGGATCGCGGCCTCGATCACCCCGTCGGGGACGGGGTCGGTGGCGAACTCTCGCACGGAACGGCGCCGCGCCATCCGTTCCGCGAACGCCTCCGCCTCGCGCACCATGTCCGCCGGCCTCATACGGCTGTGCTGGATCGGAACCCTGGATTGCAGGTCTGCCTCGGTCACCTGTGGCCTCCACTGATCAGGTGTGCCGGTTGCCGTGGCAGGGCCAGCCGGCCGCGGCGTCCGGTTCCCCCAGCATTTCCGAGGTCGGCGGTTCGGTGTTACGCCTTCGTGCTGTCTTCAGGAGAAGGCACGTTCGGGGCGGTCCGGTTGGCGATCTCATCGACCACGTCGGTCAGGCGGCCGCGCAGTGCCGCGGCCGCCCGCTGGCGGGTCGCTCCGTCGCCGTTCGTGGCGAGGTGTGTCAGCCAGTCCTCGACCCGCTCGCAGTCGCCCGCCTCGTGCAGCGCCGGCCGGGCGAGCTCGACCAGCCGACCGGCGAGCGCCGCGGCGGGCAGCAGCCGGCCGGTGACGACGTCGACGCCGTGCCCGCCCATCCCGTCGCGGGCGGCACGCCAGTACGCGAGCCGCATCAGCTCGGGGACAAGTTCCGGTCCCTCGTCGCCCCGGTCGACGGCCTCACCGGCGACGACCACCAGCGCCCGCACCAGGGCGGCCAGTGCCGCGGACTCGGCGGCGGTGACGGGCACGTCGGCCACCCGCACCTCGAGGGTCGGGTGGTTCGTCGACAGGCGGAGATCCCAGAAGATGGTGCCCCGGTCGACCAGTGCGCCCACCTCGAGCAGCATGTCCACGTGGTCGTCGTACTGCTGCGCGGACCTCAGCAACGGAGGCGCGCCGGCCACCGGCCACCGCCCCCATGTGACGCTGCGCCAACTCGCGTATCCGGTGTCGCGCTCGGACCAGTAGGGCGAGTTGGCGGTGAGGGCGAGAAACACCGGCAGGTGCTGGCGCAGGTGGTTGCCGATCAGCACGGCGCGGTCCCGGTCGGGCTCCTCCACGTGAACGTGGACGGCGCAGATCGCCAGCTCGTCGTGCAACCCACGGAAGGTGGCGGTGCCGCGATCCTGGCGCGGCCCTTCGGTGATGGGCGGCGGCACGGCACTGCCGAGTACCGGCGAGCCGCTCGCGATCACCCGCAGACCTGCCGACAACGCTGCGGCCTGGACGACGGCTCGACCTTCGACGAGCTGCGCGCTCAGTGCGTCCAGGCTCCGGCACGGGTCGGTGCGGGTCTCGACCTGAAGCTTGGTGATCTCGCCACCCACCCGGGTGCCGAGGGCCGGACGCGCGCGGTCGACGACCGTGGCCGCCTCCGGCACGACCTCACCCCGGTCGACGTCGACGACGAGGAACTCCTCCTCGACTCCGAGC
Source organism: Micromonospora salmantinae (assembly GCF_022230905.1). Taxonomy (NCBI): domain Bacteria; kingdom Bacillati; phylum Actinomycetota; class Actinomycetes; order Micromonosporales; family Micromonosporaceae; genus Micromonospora; species Micromonospora salmantinae. Next base: position 549,144 of record NZ_JAKKFG010000004.1, on the reverse strand, counting down.
AGGGGAATGGACGATCCCGAGCGCTGTCCCGTAGTCATACCGACGCCGACCCCTCGCTGCCGGTCGTTCGCCGGCGCTGAGCCAGACTATGGGATGTCGTCGATGGGTTGCGGTCCGAAGCGCTCCATGGTGGACAGCACGTCGACGAGTCCGGCCAGAAGCGCAGTGCGCTCCGGCATCCGGTCGACACAGACGTACTCGTCGGCAGCGTGTGCTCCGCCGCCGACCGCGCCCAGGCCGTCGAGGGTCGGTACGCCCAGCGCGGCGGTGAAGTTGCCGTCGGACGCGCCGGCGGCGTGCGCACCGACGAGGTCCGGGATGCCAAGCTGGCGGGCGGTCGACTGGGCCAGTTCCAGGAGCGGCCGCGCCAGCTCGGGCGACATCGGGTAGCGGTTGATCCCGCCCTGCACGGCCAGCGTCGCCTCGGGCAGGAACGGCACCAGCCCGCGGATGGCGTGATCCACACGTTCGAGTTCGTCCCTGGTCCAGGCCCGGACGTCGACGGCCAGGCTGGCGCGTTCGGGCACCGTGTTCGTCGTGGTGCCGGCGGAGAGCAGGGTCGGCGTGACCGAGGTGCCACCGCTGTCCGCCGCGCCGAGCGCACCCAGCGTGAGGACCTGGTGGGCGACCTCGACCGTGGCGTTGACCCCGCGTCGTGGTTCGACGCCTGCGTGGGCGGCGCGACCCCGGACAGTGAGGCGGTACACCGAGCCGCCCTTCCTGGCCACCTTCACGTGCCCGTCCGGAGTGGCCGCCTCGCAGACGAGAACCGCACCCGAGCGCCGCGCCTCACGCTCGATCAGTGGCCGTGACGTGACGGACCCGGACTCCTCGTCGCAGGTGAGCAGCACGCCGACCGCCGAGGTGTCCTCGACCAGGCGCAGTGCCGTGAACATCTGCACGATGCCACCCTTCATGTCGCACACGCCGGGTCCGGTCGCGACGCCGTTGCGGACGGTGAAGGGCCGGGACCGGATCGTGCCCACCGGGAAGACCGTGTCGAAGTGGCCGAGGAGCAGCACCCGCTGGCTGGCGGCCGGCCACAGCAGGTGCGGCAGGCCGTCGATCACGACCCGCCGGGCGGGCCGGCCGAGAGCTTCCTCACCCCATCGGGTGAGCAGGTCGGCACAGGACTCGAGATGGGGCAGCGAGCCCGGTGCCGACTCGGACGCGACGAGCGTGCCCAGCCGGTCGACCATGTCTGCTTTGAGCTGCGTCGCGGCGTCGAGCAGACGGCGTGGATGGTCCATCGATCCCTCCAACCTCACGGGTGACGGGCCTGGCCAGGCGTGTCCGTCGACCATCGCAGGGGGATCGGGCTGTGGTCACCCTTGTTCGTGCTCAGGCAGCCGGTTCACCCGCCGGCTGCGGGACGGCCGATCCGTAGCCGAACTCGACGATCCGACGTGTGGACTCGGCGTAGGCGTCCTGCCCCTCGGGCGCGAAGGTGCCGAGCCCGTCGACGTACCGGTTGAACATGCAGAACGCGGCGGCGATCAGGACGGTGTCGTGGATCTCCAGGTCGCTGGCGCCCTCCGCGCGGGCGATGGCGACCAGCTCCGTGGTGACGTGTCGGCCGCTGATCTGCACCGCGCCGGCGATGCGCAGCAGCGCCCGCAGTTTGGCCGAGATCGGGGCGCTGTCGAGGTCGGCGCGCACCTGGTCGACGAGGGTCATGCCCTCGTCGAGCTGTGCCGCGGCGAACGCCGAGTGCGACGCGCAGCAGAAGGTGCACTCGTTGCGCCCGGAGACGTACGCCGCGATCAGCTCGCGCTCGCCGGCCGGGAGCGAGTGAGGGGCGCGCAGCAGCACCTCGGCCAGCTCGTTGAGCGGCTTCGCTGTCTCCGGGCGGTACCGCATCGGACCGGATATGCCGGGAAACTGCTTCTCGTCGATCCCCAGATCGATGTGCGCCATGGTGGTCATGCCTCTCAGCCGTGAGTCGTGGGCCGGTCGGGCGGCGCTCGTGCCGAAGACGACTGCCGGCGCCCCGGATGGCGCCGCCGCCGCGTCGCGCCGCCACGATCTCATTCCGTCCGCCGGGCGCGCTTCTTCAATCGTGCTCTGTTCCACTGACGAGCGCGCGTTCCCGCGGAGGACGCCTCATGGCTGCCGCGGGAGAGCCAGGAGCAGCGCGCACGCCAGACGCCGAATGCGGCGCCACGTCGCCGGCTGAACCACCAGCCTGAAACGCAGACGGTGCCGCGCTGCAGTCGATCTCAGCGGACGTGAGTGGAGCGCCACGTTGGCGGTGGTCGACGAGCTCACCGCTCGTCCTCCTGTGGCGGCCGGCTGGCACGATGATCCGATGGCGACCGAGCCCCAGGGACCACGTACGGATACCGCCAGCTACGAAGCGGCTCCTCCGAATCCCTACGGCGTCTACCAGGCTGCTGACGGGTTGGGCGGGATAGCGGCACCTCTGCTGGCGGCGGCAGCGGTCACGCTGCTCGGCCTGGTGCTGCAGATCGAGAATGCCCTGAGGTGGCCGAGCCTGTCCCTGCTGCTGTTCGGAGCGGCGCTCATCCTGCTGTTGCGGGCGGTCCAGTCACACGCCCGCGCTCGTGGCTATTCGGTGACACCGAGCGAAGCTCTCGCCTGGTACCCGGACGCCGCAGATCTGCAGCGGCGTCGTGTCGTCCAGTGGGAGTTGCGACGTCACCAGGCCGCGTGGCGGTTTTGGATCGGCCGGGCCCGCCGCCACTACAACCTGGGGGTGCTGTTTCTGCTGAGTGGCGCGGCAGTCCTCCTGGTGCCGGCCGATCCACAGCACCTGACCGGTACGCGGTGGGCCGCTATCGCCGTACTCGGGTGGGGTTGCGTGGTGGAGACCGTTGCGATCCTGATCGCCTGGCGTCGTCCTCGTTGGTGGGCACGGTGGTGGGCCGCGGATGCGGATCGCCGCCGCCCGGTGCGCTGGCTCAACCAGATGGTCCGCTGGATCGCCCCGCCGGATCCCCCGGTCCCTCCGCAGGAGCCGGACCTTACCGAGCATCCGCGTCCCGGGCCGGCGGATCCGCCTGGCGGCGGTCGGGCCGCTGACGGAGATCCGACACCACAGCTGGCTGGCTGACCCGACCCGGCGATATCCGGTGGATCACCGCCGATTGCGCCGAGGCGGCGCCACAGCAGGTCATCCGGGTGCCACCGCGTTACCTACCTCGCTCGGTTCCTCCCTGCCAGATGCCGGTGAACCGGCAGGTGTCAAGGTGTCTGGCCTCCGGCGGGACCTGACAGATGGGACACCGACTGGGCTGTTCCGGTGGCCAGTCACGGGTGGGTTCCTCTTCGGTCACCGTGCCAGTGTGGAGGTACACCGTTCACCCGACAACCTTCCTTTCAGCGATGGGATGAGGCCATGGTTGGCACCGCCCGGCAGACGTCGGTACGACGGTTGGACCTGTGCGCTGTCGATGTGCTTGATCCGCTGCACTGGCGATGGGTGCTGGTCGACCCGGGCACCGGCCGGCAGCTCGCCGAACACGCCGTCACGCTCGACCGGCGGCGCTGGGAGGTTGCTGCCCTAACCGACCTGCACGCCTACCTGAGCTGGCGCGCGGAACCGGACCGGCGGGTGGCAAGTGCAGCCGAGGTTGTGACGCGACTCGGCGGGTTCATCGCGCTGGAGGTCCTTGGGCCGGCGATCATGGCGGAGCTCGGCGGACACGCCCCGGTGCGCCTGCGGATCAGGGTGGCTGAGGCGACGTTTCTGACCGCGCTCCCCTTGGAACTGGCTCACCTGGACGGCATCCCACTGGCGAGGAGCGAAAGGGTGCAGGTGTCCTTCACGGTCACCGCCGACAGCACCCCCGCGAAGACGCCAACGGCTACCGGTCTCCGGCTTCTGGCGGTGTTCAGCCTGCCGACCGGGACGACCGCGTTGCGGTTGCGCTCGGAGCGGCAGCAGCTGACCAGCCTGATCCGCCGGCTGAACCGCACGGTCGATGTGGAGATCGTTCAGTGGGGCGTGACCCGCGAGGTGCTCGCCGACCGGATGGAACGCGACGGTGGCCCCGACGTGCTGCACCTGTCCGGTCACGGTCGGCAGAGCAGGTTGCTGCTGGAAGGTCCGGGCGGAACACCGGACGAGATCGACGCCACGTCCCTGGTGGACTTGCTCCGTCCGGGCAGTGGCCGGCTGCGGCTGGTATTCGTCTCGGCGTGCGAGTCAGCGGCCGCGCCACCGCGCTGGGTGGATCTCGACGAGCCCGCAACTCAGGTGACGGAAATCGCCGCCGCGCCGGCCAGTCTGGGGGTGCGGCTGGCACGTGAGCTGGGTTGCACAGTCATGGCCATGCGCTACCCGGTGACCGACGATGTCGCCGGCGACTTGGCCATCACCTTCTACACCGGCCTGATCAACGACGGATTGGATGTCGGCACGGCAGCGGCACAGGCGATCCGAGAGGTCGCCGCGGCGGGCGTGTCTGCGGCCCGGCCGGCGCTGTCGCTGGCAGCGCCGGTGCTGATCGGTTCGGACGAGGTCACCGTGGTCAGAGCGGACCTGCCGACCGCGCGGGCGAGTGCAGAGCCGATCGCCGCCGACCCGCCGACGGGGTCCACCTCACCACCGAGGCCATCGTGGGCTGGTTCCACGCCCGCGGCGCCGGACCGGTTCGTCGGGCGGGAGCAGGTGATGACGGTCGCGGGGGCCGGGCTGCTACCGGACGGCGGCATTCCGGTCATCGTCCTGACCGGGATGGCGGCGGTGGGCAAGACGGCCTGCGTGGTGGAACTCGCGCACCGGCATCGGGCCGATCTCGACCGGGTGGTGTTCTGGTCCGCTCCCGAGCGGGACGTCGACCAGCAGGACACGGTGGCTGCCTTCGTCGAAGCCGTCGATTGTGGTGTCGGCAACGCCATCGCCGCCCCGCTCGTTGCGGCCGACGATCGAAACGGGTGGGTAACGGTTGCCGCCGAACTGCTCGACCGGTGCGACCGGCACCGGACCCTGCTCGTGCTGGACAATGCCGAGTCTCTCCTGGATGCGGACGGGCGCTGGCGTGATCGACGTTGGTCGGACCTACTCACCATGCTCGCCGCCCGCCCGGGACCGACCCGGCTGCTGGTTACCAGCCGGATCCCGCCGGCCGCACCCGCCGGTGCCGGGGTACGCCAGATAACCGTCGAACCGCTGTCCGACACCGAGGCGGGGGCCCTGGTCCGGCAACTGCCCAACCTTCGGCGGCTGCTACACATCGACGACCCTGCCAGCTCAGCCGCTCCAGACGCCGCGGCGGCGACAGACGATCTGACGTACCGGCTGGACCGGTCGCTGGTGACTGCCGCGCTGGCCGCCGCGCAGGGTCATCCAAGGCTGCTGGAGCTGGCCGACGCCGCGGCGGTCGAGCCGGGGGAGCTGGCCCGCCTGCTCCAGGTGACCAGCCAGCCGGCCGGCGGCGCGCAGTGGCTCGGCGAGACGTTGACGGGCTGGACCCGTGAAACGACGTGGCGGCTCGATCCGGCGGCGTTGCTGATGGTGCAGATGCTCGCGGCCATCGAGCCGGCACACCGTCTCCCCGGCACCCTCCGCGTGGCCTGGGGCGATCTGTGGGGGGCAGCCGGTCGGCCGGGCGAGGCCCCACCGAGCGACGCGATGTTGTCGGTGCTCGTCGCTGCCGCGTTGACGCAGCGGCGGACCCTCGCCGGCACGTCGGTGCCGCCCGGTGCCGACCTGGCGGGCGGCACCGACGTGATCCGGTACGAGCTGCACCCGACCGTCGCCGCAACGGTGCGGGCCGACACGTCGGCGCAGGTCGCCAGCGCGGTGGACCTCGTTCTCGCCAACGCCTGGCAGCAGGTCGCCCGGGCGCAGGAAGAGCGCGGCGACCGGGAAAGCACCTCGGTGGTGGTCGGCGCGTTTCTCGCGGCGGTGCCGTACCTGCTCCGGCAGTCAAGCTTCGCGCGCGCGGCCGGATGCCTCGGCGCGGCGCTGGTCCGCGACACCAGTCCGCGGACCGCGCGGATCGCCCTCTCCTACGCCGCTGCCCTGGATCCCGCCATACCCGGAGCGGACCTGGTCGTCGCTATGGCGCTGCAACCCCTGGACCCGGTCGAGGCGGAACGGCTGTTGCGGCAGGCATTGTCCGCACCTGATGAGGAGGTGGCAGCGGTCGCCGCCGGCGCCTTGACCAACCAGTTGCACCAGCAGGGACGCCTCACCGAAGCGTTGGAGCTGGCCGAGCGACATGAGCAGTTGGTTGAGCGCGCGGGCCCATGGAGACGGGCCGGAGCCCGGGTGACGCGGCTGCACGTGATGCACGAGAGCGGCCAGGCCGGGCACGCACTGACCGAGGTGACCAAACTCCTCGACGAGCTGCGGACCATGTCGACCGAGCCGACCGCCCCCTACGGGCCGCCGGAAGGCGAGGTGGCGTGGCTCGTTCGGCAAGCGGCCCGCAGCCTCGCGGTGAGCGCCGCTCTCACCCTGGAGCTGTGGCAGGTCGCGCTCGACCACAACCAGCTTCTGCTCGACAGCGTTCAACGACGCGGTGCGGCCGAGGCGGAGGTCGCGTTCTTCTGGTTCAACGACGCTCACGCACTGATCCAACTTGGTCGCTTCGACGAGGCACAGAAGGTGCTGACGTACTGCCAGCGGGTCTTCGACGAGCATGGCGCCGAGCTGAACCTGTCCCGGGCGATCGGCGCCCGGGCCCTGCTCGCCGCGAAGCAGGGCAACCTGACCGAGGCGGTGGCCCTGGAACAGACCGCGCTGCGGCTGGGCTACCGGCATCCGCTCGCCGCCGACCTGGCCGCTGGACACCAGATGCTCGGCAACCATCTCGGGAAACTCGGCACCGATCCGGCCGGACAGCTCGGCCACCACCTGGCCGCCGCGCTGTTGACCCGGATCACCGGGTCGGCCCTGGTGACCGCGTTCCTGCACCCGGTCGCCGCCGATCTGCACACGTACGGGCAGAGCCGGCTACCGGCGGACCTCGGGGCGCTGGCGGCCCGGGTCGAACGCGTCGACGGCGTGCGCTTCCTACAGGTGGTACACGCGCTGCTCGCCGCCGATCCGGCGGAACGGGACCGCGTCTTTCGCGGGGCCGAGGCGTCGGAGCAGTGTCGTAGCCGGGCCGAGGAACATTTTGACGGGCTTCTCGGTGACGTCCGGCGCGCCGCCGAGGAGCAGGGCTTCGACCTGACCGGCAACCTGCTGCGCTGGGAGGGCCTGATGCCGATGATCGCCATGGCGGCGACGGGAGATGCGCGGGCGAACCGGCAGCTCACCGCGATCCTGCAGCCGATAAAGCAGGGAACCGACGCCGGCGGGCTAGCCACGGCGATCCGTCAGGTGGTCGGCGGCGAGCGCGACGATGCCGCCCTGTTCGCCGAGCTTCATCCGGCCGATGCCGCCGTCATCCGCCGAGTGCTGGAGACGATTCGGTGGCGGGACAATGTGCGGGCCCGCCCGGATGAGGATCGGTTGGCCCTTACCGAGGCGGACTACCGCGCCGCGGTGGACGCTGACGATCACGTACGGGCGGGTCTGCGGGCGGCGGAGCTCAGCGGCCTGCTGCGCGTCCGGAAGCAATTCACCGAGGCGCTGCCGTACGCCGATCAGGCCATCGCGCATCGCCGGCGGGCCGGATTCGGGTCGTGGAGCCAGCGATTCGATCTCGGGCGGCGGTTGCAACTCCTCAACGACCTGCGTCGTTGGGAGGAGGTCCTCGCGGAGCTGGCACCGCTACGCAGCGAGTTGCGGGGCGAGCCGAACCTGCCCAGCCGCACCGACCCGGTGAACCCGTCGACGGTGCGAGACCAGCTGCTGACTCTTGGCTTGCTTGCCGCAGTCTCACTGCGGGACTGGGAGTTGGCAGTCGAATTCCACGACGATCTCGCGGCGAACATGCAGTTGCGCGGCGCGAGCCGGGTCGAGCTCGCCCTGCACAAGCTTGACCGGGTCACGCTGCTGAGCCCTCTTCGACGCATCGCCGAGATCGGAGAGATGTACGACGAGGTACGAGCGGTGCTCTCGGACAACCTGGACGCTGAGACTCGGGCGCGGTTCGACGTGGCATTGGATCGGGCCGCGACAACGCTGGCACCGGAGGCGCCGTGGCGTCGGCAGGCGCTGGCCGACGCGTACGAAGGGATGGACAGCCTTCCACTGATCGCTGTCGAGCACTACTACTTCGCGAGTGGTGACGGACCAGCCAGGACGCCGACCGCCAAGGCGTCGCATCTGCTCGCTTCGGCGGTCGTCTGCAGCCTGGACGGTCAGGACGCCTCCGCCGCCTTGACAGTCCGGCACGTGGCACCGCACCTGTACCAGCCGGACGGCACCCGGGCCATTCCCACCCTGGACAGCATCGTCGCCGTCGTGGAGGAGGTGCCCGGCGTACGGTTCAGGGAACTCGTCACCCAGGTAATCGGCACTCCGAGCCGGGCCGCGGCGGCGGTCGCCGATGCGGTGCGAGCCGCGTACCGGATCCCGGTAGCCGAGCTGTTCAGCCTGGACCAGGTCGTCGCGGACCACGAGACGGCGATCGCCGCGGTGGCGGCCGCCTACACCGGCAAGCTGCGGGAACGAACGGCATGCGAACCGATCCTGGGCGAATTGGCGACGAAGCCGAACGGGGCGCCACTCGCCACGGCATTACGTCGGGCGGCAGCCGGGAACCTGCTGTCGTTGGACGAGCAGGAGGCGATGCACCCGATTCACGCGGCGATCATCGGTGCGCTGCGCAGCAGGATCGACAGCATCGGCCGTCAGCGATGACCGGTCGCCCGTCCGCGCACGCTGGCCTTGCCGATCCGTGACGGCGGCCGGCCCGGGCTACCGCCGTGCGGCGTATAGCGCCGTTGAGATAGACGTTCGCGAAAGAGATATACCGACGTCCGCACGATCGACATCGACTGAGGAGCGGCGTCCACCCCACTGATCGCCGCCGCGCCCGATCACCGCGCGCCGGTGGTCCCTCAGCCTGGTCACCACCACGGCGGTAGGAAACGCTGCCAGATGATGGCTTCACAGGTCCGAGCCTCTCAGGGCCGGGACCAAGGTTGCGTCGCCTTTAACGTGAGTTGACGAATCGGTCCCAGGGTTGAGGCCCTGGCGCTTGTAGTGAAGCCGGATCTTCCCGGCTTGATCGTCGATATCGTGGTGGAATGCCGACCTCGCCTCCCGAGAAGGGGGTTATCTGGGAAGAACTCTTCTTCGACCTGGCCTTCGTGTTCGCGCTCACCCAGTTCTCCCACATGCTGCACGAGGACCACAGTTGGGCGGGGATCGGCCGGGTCCTGCTCCTGTTCGTGACCATCTATTGGGCGTGGGCTGGCACCACGATCTATACCGACCAACGCGATGTCGGCAACGCGCTGGATCGGGCTGGCGTTTTCGCCCTTGGGCTCGGCAGTCTGCTGCTGGCTCTGACGGTTCCCGGTGCCTTTGGGGATAGGGGCCTGCTGTTCGTCGGTGTTTACCTGGCGATGCGGGTACTGCTGGCGGCGCTGGCCTTGCGCACCCCAGGTGGCTGGCGGTCCCCGGTCTTTCGCCCCTACGGGTCGGGGCTGGTGGCCGGTCCGCTGCAACTGGCGGGTGGCCTGCTGCACGGTACGACGCGAATAGTGCTCTGGTCGATCGCGGTCCTCGTCGATTTGATCGGTACCACGATCAGTCGACGGACGCTGGATAAGGTCAGGGTCCGGCCACTGCATTACACCCACCGTTACGGACTTCTGATCATCCTCGTGCTCGGCGAGTCGGTGATCCAGGTCGGAATGGTGGCCGTGGACGAGTCGCTGACCCTCGCCCGGGTGGCCGCCATCTGCCTCTCCTACTCGCTGGTCTGCGCACTCTGGTGGGCGTACTTCATCTACGGTGTCCGGGCCTTCCGGCTCGCGGTGGACCGGAGCGAGCAGCAGGCAGATATCCGCCGCTCCGTGATGGTCTACGGGCACCTGCTATTCAGTTTCGCGATCATCACGGTTGCCGTTGGCCTGTCCGAGGTAGTGACGGAACCCCTCGAGCCGCTTCGTGCCGGCGAGGGGACTGTGCTCTTCGGTGGCGCCGCGCTCTTCCTCGGCACCTTCGCCTACACCCACTGGCGAATCCACCGACAAATCGCGCGACGACGGATCGGCGCGAGTGTGCTCTGCCTGGTTCTGATGCCGCTAGCACCCCTGGTGCCGGCCCTGGCCGCCCTGACGACCCTGTTCGCGGTGGTTGCCGGAGTGAGCGTGCTCGAAGGGATGATCATGCACCGTCACCCGCTGATCGGGGAACGCGTGACGGTGGGCGAAATACGTGACGACCCGGGTCACGTGGACGAGGGCCCCGTGGTGCGCGAATGACGCCGTCCGACTGAAGCAGCGCCGCAACCCGCTACGACAAGACCGGGACCTCAGACCACACAACCGTCACCATCGCCGCGCCACTCCGTCGGTGGTGAACCTGCGAAGACAGAGCCCAGGGCAGCATCAGCAGCTCGGCGAGCAGGGGCAGCAGGATGACGGCGCCGGTCGAGAGTAGCCAACTGCCGAAGTGGAGTGATGAGAAGTGTTCGCGAATCCAGGCGCAGTAGAGATGAAGGTCAACGGGGGGTGATCAGTGGTGCGAAATCGGCGCGAGTGAGGGGCTGGTCGGACAATGAACCGTCTGCGCGCGGCACCCTCAGAGGTCGGCCCTCGCGGGCAAACGTGACGGTGGTGACGTCGTCACGGCTGGTGAGGGTACAAACGATTTGCCCGAAGGCGAGGACCTCGTCGCTGCGGCCGGCGTCGTCGCCGGGTTCGTCGACCCCAACGCGGGCCTGGGTACCGGTCACTGTGACACCGGCGGCGTTGACCGCTCCCGGCAGCGCGCTGGTCAAGTCGGTAGCGCGTTCGGCGGCGGTGGGCCCGGCCAGCAGATGCCGCAGTTGGTCCTCGATCGTTGGTGGCCGCTCGACGCGCCGGACGAAAGAGATGATGCGGTTGTCGCGGACAAAGCAGAGTGTTTCGGCGGCAGGGCCGACTGGTGCGCTGGTGTCGGCGGGCGCGGAACTCTGAAATGGCCCTTGTGGTGCCTGCACTACGCGAGGGGCATCGTCGGTGGGGATGCTGCAGCTTGTCAGCAGTGCGGCAAGCGCCATCACAGCGAGATGACGATGGTTCATGGCAAGCTCTCCGGCAGGGTGACACGGAAGCAGGCGCCTCCGCCGGGCCGGTCACCGACGGTGACGTGTCCGGCGTGTGCTGCGGCGTGCTGCGCGACCAGCGCGAGTCCGAGCCCTGTGCCGTCGCCGGTGCCGCGGGTGTGAGCTGCTCGCCCCCGGACGAAACGGTCGAAGATCGCCTCGCGGTCCTCGACGGGCACGCCGGGTCCGTCGTCCTCGACCTCGATGATGCCGGCGCTACCGTCGCGGCCCAGCCGGACGCCTGCGGGAGCGCCTCCGTAGGTCACCGCGTTGTCGAGCAGGTTCGCCAGGACCTGCGCGACCCGGCGCCGCTCGACCAGCCACGTCGCCGGTACGTCGGGTGCGAGATGGACGAGCGTCGTGGGCAGGTCGAGGGCGCGGCAGGCATCGCGGGCCAGCCCTACGACGTCCACGGGGCCCCGGTGGGCGGGCTGGTCACTGCGGGCCAGGTCGATCAGGTCATTGACGAGCCGCTGGAAACGGTCGATCTCGTCGGCGACGAGCCCGGCCGCGATGGCGGTTCGTTCGTCCTGGTGTTCCCGACGGCGAGCCAGGACGCTGGCCGCCGCGGCGAGGGTCTGCAACGGGGAACGCAGTTCGTGGCTGACGTCGGCGGCGAAACGCCGGTCCCGTTCGATGCGGCGGACCAACTGGTCGACCATCTGGTTGAACGAGGAGGAGAGGCGGGTGAGGTCGGGGTCGGTGGCGGGGTCGAGGCGGGCGGTGAAGTCACCGGCGGCGATCTTCTCGGCTGCGTCGGCCACAGCCGTCAGCGGCCGCAGCCCATGTCGGGTGGCGTACCAGCCGAGGGCCGCGCCGGAGCCGGCGACCATGATCGCGACGGTGGTCAGCGCGAGCGCCAGGACCTGGAACGTCTGTTCCAGTTCCCGGAGCGAGTTGACCTCGAAGTACGTCGCGGACGAGGACAGGGGCACCCCGACGACCAGGACGGATTGGCCGTCGACGCGTACCCGCTGCACCGCGGGCTCGCCGGCCGCGACGACCCGACGCAGCTCAACCGGGATGGCAGCGGTGGTGCTGGGGTCGGCGGTACGGGCATACCACTCGCCGTCCAGATGCAGCACCGGCCGCCGACTCCCGCCCGTGTCCAGCGAACGAAGCACCTCCACCACATCGGGGGTGTCGGTGTCGAGGCCGGCGCGGACGACCGTAGCGTCGAAGTAGGCCGCGCGCAGGGCGGTGCGTTCCCGCTCGTCGAGCAGGGACCGGCGGGTCAACTCGTAGGAGATCAGGGCCATCGACGCCGAGAGCAGGAGCGCGCCGACGGCAAACGCGGCTGTCACCCGGGTACGCAGTCCGAGGCGTCTCATCGTTGCAGCTTGTAGCCCAGGCCCCGCAGGGTGACCAGGTACCGGGGGTTCGCCGGGTCTGATTCGATCTTCTGCCGCAGACGGCCGACGTGCACGTCGACGAGCCGTTCGTCGCCGCTGTCGTACCCCCATACTCGTTCGAGCAGTTGCTGGCGGGACAGCACCCGACCGGTGTGCTCGGCCAGCTCACAGAGCAGCCGGAACTCGGTACGGGTGACCGGTACGGGTTGGCCGGCTCTGCGCACCTCTCCCCCGTCAGGGCTTATCTCCAGCTCGCCGACCACGAGCACTGGCACCGGCTCCGGCGTGTGCCCCGCGACGCCGCTACGGGCCCGGCGACGCAGGGCGCGCAGCCGAGCGGTCAGTTCCTTGATCGCCACCGGCTTGACGACGTAGTCGTCGGCGCCGGCCTCCAGGGCGGCGACAATGTCGTGGGTGTCGTCGCGGGCGCTGACCACCACGATCGGGACATCGTCGTCACGGCGCAGCTGCCGAATGCATTCGAAGCCGTCGAGACCGGGCAGCATCAGGTCGACCAGCACGTAGTCGGCGGGGTCGCGGCGCTGAGCGCGCAGCCCCTCCTCGGCCGTGGCCGCGCCCACCGCGTCGTAACCCTCGTCCTCCAGTGCGAGCAACAACGCCAATCGGATGCGGTCGTCGTCCTCGATCACCAGTACGGCCGTCATACCCGGCATCATCCCCAGCCGACCGGCTCGGAGGCCAACCGTGGCGGCCGGTTGGCTGATTTGTCACGGAACTGTCACAGATCCGCGTGGTAGCCGCCAAACCCGCCCGGCAGGGTGACAGGCGACCGGATCCGCGAGGGAGAGGGGTGTGCCTGTGACAGGGCCACTGGCAACTACGCCATGCACGCTGCCGCTGGTCGAGGTGCGCGTCACCGAGTTCAACCTCGCCTGCCTGCCGGCGACCGGAGCCGTGTTCGACCGCCTGCTCGCCCTGCATCCCGCACAGGTGGTGGTCGACCTGTCTGGGTGCCGGCACATCGACGCCGCTGCCATCGGTCTCCTGCTCGATGTGCACCGGCGGTTGGCCCGTGCCGACGCGGTCCTCACCGTCCGCGATCCGAACCCGCGCATCCGGCGCATCCTGCACGCCGCCCGCCTGGACCAGATCCTGCCGGTCGTCGACACCGCCCCATCGTCGCTGCCCGGCACCCCGCCGGGCATGCAGGCACCCACCCGCACCCAGCCGACGCTGGTCGCTCATGGTCGCGCCTCGGTAAAAGTCGCTCACTGACGACCGCCCAGCGGGCTTCCCTGCCCACCATCGGGCGCAACGGCTGTCAGCGCAGGAAACGTCGCGCTCGAGAGCCGGGCCTCCGCATCAGCTCTGCACGATCGCCGTGTCCCACCCCATCGGTGGACATGGCCCCAGGAAGGACCAGCAGAATGACCGTTGTCCCAGACGACCACCTGATGACCCTGATCTGCGACACCTGCGGCGACACCGTCACGGCCACCGCGTGTGTGCTCCCCGATGCCGAGGTCGTCTGGACCCTGGTGTCCGAACAGGGATGGAGCGGTTCCCCCTTCGCTACCGGCCCGCACCGCTGCCCACACTGCAGCCTCCTGCCGCTCCCTGGTGGCGGCAACGCGTCGTGCGGCGACCACGGTCCTGGCGGCATCCTCGGCATCGACCACCTCGACGACGTGACCGTTGTCGCCGCCGGCGGTGACGTCGATCTCGACACCGGGGACACCCTGCGCACCGCCCTGCGGCACGCAGCCGACATGGGCGGGCACGTCGTGGTCGACCTGAGCCGAGTACACCTCATCGACTCCACCGGCCTCGGTCACCTCGTCCGCGCCCACCGCGAAGCCCGAGATCGTGGGGCCACACTCTGTCTGGCCGCGCCGTCGCGGTTCATCCGCACCGTCCTGCACACGATGCGCCTGGACGGAGCCTTCCCCATTTTCGACAGCCGCGAAGACGCCCTCGCCCAACTGTCCAACGGGTCGGTGTCGGAACGGCCAACCGCCACCGCCGCCACGCGTTATTGATCGAATCCCGAGAACCGGCCCTCAGTTGTCGTAGCACTCGTACTTGAAGGAGATCCGAGGGAGCCCATGAGCATCGTTGGTCTCGTCACCACGCTCCTCGTCGGCGTCGCTGTCGGCCTGCTCGGCAGGCTCGTCGTCCCAGGACGCCAGGAGACCCCGATCTGGCTGACCGTGTCCGTCGGGGTAGTCGCCGCGCTGGCGGGCAGCATCGTCGCCCGTCTCGCGGGTGTCGATACCAGCACCCTCAACCTCATGACACTGGTCGTCCAGGCCGGCCTCGCCGGCATCGGCGTCGTACTCGTCGTGGCCACCGCCAGGCCCGACCCATCCGATTCCGCCTGAACCGGAGACGACGCAGCACCAGCACCAGAAGGCCGGCCCCAAGCACGGTCAGGCCGGTTTCCGCTCACGTTCATGAGTCCCATCCGATCGGGTTCCTGACCGGCCTGAGGACGTCACTGGCTCGCCGTCCGCTATCCCGCCCGGCCTCGTCACACTGAAGGAGCTGACCATGTACATGCCATGGCCGTTGCCCGATGAGAACTGGTTCGCCGACACCTCGCGCCAGCCCGAGCCGGACCACGAGGACCGGAGACTGGAGGCGCTGGTCGCACAGCGGTTGAGCATCGACTGGACCACGCGGCGCCAGCAGATCACCGTCGCCGTGCAGAACCGAGTCGTCATCCTCGCCGGTGTGGTGAGTGACGCGAACGCGCGGCAGGTCGCGGCGGACCTCGCCTACGACGTGCCGGGCATCTTCGACATCTGCAACACACTGCGGCTCAGCGGCCCGCGGCGTAGCCACCGGTGACTCCGGCAGGATGACACGCTCCCGTTCTCAGGGGCGGTGACAGGCTGACGGTCGTCGTTTGGCTACCGTAGTAGCCGGTGTGCCGGGAAGACTGGTCGGCGACTTCGTCACCGACCCCACCGGAGGACCACGATGAGCCGCCCACCGGCGAACCACACGCCACTCCTGCTCAGCCGCAGGAGTTGGCCTGAGGTACGCCGGATCGGAGACATTCTCCGGACCGAAACGGTCGGTGGGGTGCTGCTGCTGGTCGCCGCCGTGCTTGCTCTCGCCTGGGCGAACTCTCCCTGGTCCGACGGGTACCGCTCACTCGCCGACGTCACCGTTGGCCCCGAGACGCTGCATCTGGACCTCTCATTGGCGCAGTGGGCCGCCGATGGCCTGCTAGCGATCTTCTTCTTCGTCGCCGGGCTGGAACTCAAGCGCGAGTTCGTCGCCGGTGATCTACGCGAGCCCCGCCGGGCGATGCTGCCCGTCGCCGCCGCACTCGGCGGAATGACGCTGCCGGCGCTGATCTACGTGGCGTTCAACGTCGGGGCCGGCAACGGGGCGTTGACCGGATGGGCCATCCCGACCGCCACGGACATCGCGTTCGCCCTCGCCGTGCTCGGCGTGATCAACACCAGCCTGCCCTCGGCGATGCGCACGTTCCTGCTCACCCTCGCGGTGGTCGACGACCTGCTGGCCATTGTGATCATCGCGGTCTTCTACACCAGCTCCCTGCACTTCGGGCCGCTGCTGCTCGCGCTGGCCCCGATGGCGCTGTTCGCTCTACTTGTTCAGCGCCGGGTGAGGTCCTGGTGGCTGCTGCTGCCGCTGGCCGCCACGACGTGGGCGCTGGTGCACGCCTCCGGGGTGCACGCCACCGTCGCCGGGGTCGCGCTGGCCTTCACCGTGCCGGTGCTACGCCGCAAGCCGGGACCTGGCCCTGGCCTGGCGGAGCACTTCGAACACCGCATCCGGCCCCTGTCCGCCGGGGTCGCGGTACCGGTGTTCGCGTTCTTCGCCGCCGGAGTCTCGGTAGCCGGGGCGGGCGGCCTCGGCGCAACCCTGACCGACTCGGTCGCCCTGGGCGTGATGGTGGGGTTGGTGGTGGGTAAGGCGGCCGGCGTTCTCGGTGCCACCTGGCTCGTGCAGCGGTTCACCCGGGCCCGGCTCGCGGAAGGGCTCGCCTGGTGGGACATGGTGGGGTTGGCGCTGCTGGCCGGGGTCGGTTTCACCGTGTCGCTGCTGATCGGCGAGCTGGCGTTCGGCGCCGGCACCGAACGCGACGACCACTCCAAGATCGCTGTTCTGCTCGGGTCCCTGCTGTCAGCGCTGCTGGCAACCGTCGTTCTACGCGCTCGTAACCGGCATTACCAGGGAGTCTGCGCCTTGGAGGAGCGTGACAGCGACGCCGACGGGGTGCCAGACGTCTACGAGGAGCAGCCGACCAGGACGACGCCGTCCTGATCTGGCGCTCCTGGGCTATGGCGGCCAGCCGAGCAGTCGAGCGCCGAGTACGGCTGTTTGCAGCGTGAAGCGTTGGGTCGGCTCGCCGGGGTGGTAGCCGGTCAGATCCCAAATGCGGTCGAGTCGATAGGTGATCGCCCGGACGGACAGGTGCATCTGCCGAGCGGTCGCGGTGTGGTTGCCCTGGTTGTCGAAGAGCACGGTCAGGGTCTCCAGGTACGGCTCGGCACCGCCGCGCGCCGTCGTCAGTGGCCCGAGGACCGTGGTCACCAGGTCGATGATGGCGTCGCGGTCACGCAGCAGCACGGGGAACACCAGCAGGTCGGCGGCATTGAGGACGGGCGTGGTGAAGCCGAGCCTGACGGCGTAGTCGAGGGTGTGGCGGGCCTCGTCGAGGGACGTGGCCAGGCCCTGGATCCCGGGTTGGGTGCGACCGACGGCAATCTGCCAGTTGCCCGCACCGAGTTCGGTGAGGAGCAGGTGGGCGAGTTCGGCCGCGATGCCGCGTAGTCCGCCGGCGCTGATGCAGACCACGTCGCCGTCGCGAAGGGTGGTGAGGGTGTTGCCTTCGCCGAACCTGGAGGCCAGCGCGGCGTCGACGCGGTGGGTAATGCGGGGAGTCAGGCCGGCCGCACGGGCGATGAGGACGGTGTGGGTGGCCGACAGGCGGATGCCGTATCGGTGTGCGCGCTCGGCCAGACCGCCCGGGTCGGCGCGGCCGGTGAGCAGGTCGTTGACGAACGCGGCACGTTCGTCGTCGTGGCGATCCAGCTCGGCGCGGTTCTGCCGGTTATACCCGTCCACGGCGTCGGTGAGCAGGACACGGGCGGCGTCCAGAAGCGTCTCGGCGCGGGAATGCACTGCGACGGCGGTGTCCGTCGGCGCGACCGGGGTGGCGCTCCAGTGGGCAGTGGTGGCATCCAGCAGGCCGGTAACAAGCTCGCGCAGCGTCAGCCCCTCATCCGCTGCGCGGGCACCCAGGTTGACCGCTGCCTGACGTCGGGCACCGGCCGGGAGGCACAGCAGATCCTGGCAGTCGCCTGCCAGCCAGTTGTCGTCGCTCATGGGCTGTTCCTTGTCGGCGTGCTGGTGGCCGCCGGTGAACGCCGGCCACCAGCCTCAGGTTTACACACCGATGTCGCGGCGGTCGAACACGAGGACTCCGGCGGTCGTGGTTGCCGCACCGAGGAGCACGAGGGTGAGCAGCTCGGCCGGGTGCCAGCCGGTGTGCAGCGGGTCCGTGCCGATGAAGTAGTGAAACGGTGAGAGCCAGCGCACCCAGTGCCACCCGTCGAGCATGCCGCCGATGGCGTTGGCCATGTAGGTGGCCACGGCAAGGCCGCCGGTGGTCGCGAGGACGGCAGCGCGTTTTCCGGTGGCGGCGCCGACGAGGAAGGCGATGCCGGCGAACGTCCACACCAGGGCGACCAGGCCGGCGGACGCGGCGGCGACGTTGGACAGGGGGATGTCCATGCCGATCCAGGGAACAATGATCATCAGCAGTATCCCCGGGATGGCGGCGATCCCGGTGAGCGCGCTGCCCGCGGCGGCCACCCGTTGCCAGGCGAAAGTGGCTCGCGAGACCGGGTTGGCCAGCATCAGCTCCATGCCACCGTCCTCCTCCGGCCGAGCGATCGTGCGGGCGGTCAGCGTGATGGCGCACATCAGGACCAGCAGTGGGCCGACCAGGCTGAAGATGGTCGCCTGCAGATAGCCGGCGGGCGACAGCATGTCGGCGATGCCGAGGAAGTCCAGCATGCCCTGGGGCAGCGCGTCCTGCTTCAGCTCCGCGGCTCCCTGGAACTGGCTGTAGAACGAGGTGTAGATGGCGGTGAAAGCGGCGACGCCACCGGCCCACCCGATCAATGCCAGGCGGTCGTCACGCCAGGTCTTACGCACCAGCGCGGGAAGCATCGCCGGCTCCTTCCCCGTGGTAGTAAAACGACAGGAACGTCTCTTCGAGGTCGGGTTCGGCAGACAACATGTCCACCACCTCATGTCGTGCCGCCGCCTTGATCAGCGGGTCGATGCGGCCGTCGACGGTGCATTTCAGCACCGGGCCGGACACCACCACGTCACTGACTCCGGGCAGGACACTGAACTCCGCCGGGTCCACCGGGTCATCGAAGTGAATCTCGACGGCGCGGACCGCCCGCTTCCCCAGTGACTCAACCCGCTCGACCGCGGCCAACTGCCCATCGCGGACGATGGCCACCCGGTCGGCCACCTGCTGCACCTCGGCCAGGACATGAGAGGACATGAAGACGGTCTGCCCAGCACCACTGGCGTCGCGGACCATGGCCAGGAACTCCTGCTGCATGAGTGGATCCAGCCCACTTGTCGGCTCATCCAGGACCAGCACCGCCGGCCGGTGCATGAACGCCTGCACCAACCCGACCTTCTGCTTGTTGCCCTTACTCATCGTCCGTACCGAGCGCGAGAGGTCCAGGTCGAGCCGCTCCGCGAACTCGGTCACCTGCGACCAGGCCACGTCGCCGCGTGCTACGGCGAAGAAGCGCAGGAGATCTTCCGCCTTGTCCCGCCCGGGAAACACGAGCTCGCCGGGCAGATAGCCGATCTGACGGTGCAGTGCGGCCTTGTCCCTGCGTGGGTCGAGCCCGAGCACAGTCGCGTGTCCACGAGTGGGGCGCAGAAAGTCCAACAGCAGGCGGATCGTGGTTGTCTTCCCGGCTCCGTTCGGTCCCAGGAATCCCACCACCTCCCCGGCGCGAACCTCCAGGTTGAGCCCTTCGATGCCGCGGCGCTGACCATAGAACTTGGTCAGGTCCTCGGTGAGTAGGGCGACGTCGCTTGTCATGCCGACATCGTCGCGGGCTTTCCTTGCCGGCATCCAGGTCAGCATCCGGCCGACATAACGCTGAGGCGGTTGCCGAACATCGGAAGGTCTTGGCCCGAACGCCAGCCCGGGCGGCGTACGCGCCGCGACCGCCGGGAGTACTCTCACGTCAGGTGCGCCGGGAAGTCTGGTCGGCAGTCATGTCGTGCTGCGGCTCTGGAGGCTCCGATGAGCGTTTCTGCCCTGCGTACCGAAAATCTTTCCAAGCGTTATGGGCGGCTACTTGCCCTCGATGGCCTCAGCCTCGACGTCGCGGCGGGCGAGGTGTTCGGCTTTCTCGGCCCCAACGGCGCCGGGAAGTCAACGACGATCCGGCTGCTGCTCGGCCTTGCCCGACCCACCTCCGGACGGGCGTGGATCTTCGACACCGACGCCGCCGACGTTGCCGCCGCCCACCGCAGGCTCGCCTACGTGCCCGCGGATGTGGCGCTGTGGCCACGGATGACCGGCGCCGAGGTGCTGGACCTGCTCGCCCGCATCGGCCCCGGCACGGACACCGCCTACCGCGACGAGCTCATCCAACGATTCGCGCTGGACGTGTCCAAACCGGCCGGCACCTACTCGACGGGCAACCGGCAGAAGGTTGCTCTGATCGCGGCGTTCGCCACCCGGGCGCCGCTGCTGGTGCTGGACGAGCCGACCAGCGGCCTGGACCCGCTCATGGAACTGCAGTTCCGGCAGGCAGTAGGGGTTGCCCGCGACAACGGGCAGACGGTGTTCCTCAGCTCCCACCAACTCGCCGAGGTCGAGGCCGTCTGCGACCGCGTCGGCATCCTGCGGGCAGGTGAACTGGTGGAAGTGGCATCTGTCGCGCAGCTGCGCCAATTGCACCACACCGAAGTGACCGCAACGTTCACCGGCACACCACCGAACCTCGCCGGCATCCCCGGCGTCGACGACGTACACGAAGACGCTGCGACGTCTGTGCGGTTCACCCTGAGCGGCTCCCCCGCCGCGGCGCTGCGCGCCCTGGCCGACGCTGACGTGGCGACGATAGTCGTCCGCGAGCAGAGCCTGGAGGAGATCTTCCTCGCCTACTACGGGCAGAACGCCCGATGATCGCGACCACGACGGCGCCAGCCCGCCCGCAGCGTGTGCTCAGAGGGCTCGCGGTGCGCCAGGTGCGCCGTGGTGCCCTGGTCGTGACCGCTGTCTGCGCGGGGATGTCCGCGCTGGTGGCCGTCGGCTACCACAGCGAGGCGCTGGATCCGGCCGCCTTGGCGGCGCTGGCCCGCAACCCCGCGATCCGCACACTGTTCGGTGAGCCCGTCGCGCTCGACCAGGCGGGCGGATTCACGGTGTGGCGCACGGGCACCGTCCTGGCCGTCCTGCTCGGTGTGTGGGCGATGCTGAGCGCTACTCGGATCACCCGTGGTGAGGAGGACGCTGGCCGGTGGGGTCTGTTGCTGTCCGGCCGCATCACCCTCGCCGAGGCGGTCCGCCAGCATCTCGGTGTGCTGGCCGTCGTTCCGATCCTCGTTGGGGTGGTCACGGCGGTGGCGATGATCGCTGCAGGCGTGGGCGAAACCGGTTCGTTGTTGCACGGCAGCGCCCTCGCTGCCGTCGGGCTCTTCTTCGTCGCCGTCGGGGGCGTCACCGCGCAGCTGTTCGTCAGCCGGTCGGCTGCCAACGGTGTCGCGGCCACCGTCCTGGTCGTCGGGCTCCTCATGCGGATGGTCGGTGACGGTGTACCAGCGCTGGCCTGGCTCCGGTGGCTGTCGCCGTTCGGGCTGTTGGCGCTGACCCGCCCGTTCGACACTAATCGCGGGTTGCCGGTGTCGGTGCTGGCGTTCGCCGCGGTGCTGCTGCTGGCCCTCGCCGGTCGGCTCGCGGCGCGGCGTGACGTCGGCGCGGGAATCCTTGCGACGCCCGGCAGCCGGCCGGCGCGTACCGCCCTGCTCGGTTCGGTGGTCGCCTTCGCAGTACGGCGCACCATGCGACCGCTGGCCGCCTGGTCGGCCGGGATCGGCGCGTACTTCCTGCTCCTTGGCCTGATCGCCCGGTCCATGACCGAATTCCTGACCGGCAACCCCCAGTTCGCGACCATGGCGGCCCAGGCTGGTTTTCCGGCGCTCGGCACGGTCGAGGGCTACGCGGCGACCCTGTACGCGCTGCTGGCCGTTCCGGTCGGGGTGTTCGTCGCCGTGCGGCTCGCCGCCACCGCCGCGGACGAGAACGCCCGGCGTCTCACCCTGCTGCTGGCCGCACCGGTGACCCGGGCACGGCTGTTGGCCGCCGAAGCGGCCGTCGCTGGCTGCGCCGCGCTGGCCCTGATCACGGTCGCGGGCATCGCCATGTGGGCCGGCACGGCCACTGTCCATGCCGGCCTCGCGCCCGACGACGCGCTCGCCGGCGCCTGGAACGTCGTACCGGTCGTGCTGCTGTGTCTGGGAACTGCCGTCCTGGCGCTCGGATGGGCGCCGCGCGCCGTCGCAGCGATCGGCGCTCTTCCGGCCGCCGGCGGGTTCCTGTGGCAGGTCCTTGCCGACAGCGTCGACGCGCCCTCCTGGATCCGTGCGCTGTCCCCGTTCGCACACCTGGCCGCGGTGCCGGCCACCGCACCGGCATGGCCACCAGCGTTGGTGATGGCCGGCATCGCCGCAGCAGGAGTGGTCGCCGGCGCGATCGGCTACCGCCGCCGCGACCTGAGTGCCTGACCAGCCCCATCACAAACACGGTCGGGGGTGTGGCGCACTCAGACGTCGGGTCATCCACCTGCAGACCGCCGGCTCGGTGGCGTCTCAGAGCACGCGAGTCATCGTGCGAGCCGTGACCGTGCCGTCCTCCCCCGCCATGGTGGCGCTCGCGCTTGACGTCGGCCTCGGTGGCAATGTCATCGCCGTCAGCGCCACCCGCTCCGCTACTTCGCGTTTGCCTGACCGTCCTCGGCCTCACCGTCGATATCCGGCGCGGCAACCGCCGCAGGGTCGCCGGCAGGCCGACGCGGGACCGCTATCCGCCGACGCACCCGGCGCAGCGCGTCGTGCCAGTTGGGCGTGTCGCGGGTGTCGTCAAAGGCCTGAGCGATCACGACGTCGGTCGAGGAGTGCGCCAGGATCGAGATGACGATCGTGAGCGCGACCAGGTGGAAGATCTCGTCCGCTGCGGCGATGCCGGACTCGACTACCAGCAGGCCGTAGACCACCGAGGCGAAGCCCTTGGGCCCGAACCACATGGCGGCCGCCTGCTCCCGCAGGCTCAGCCCGGAGCGCAGGAACGAGATCCACAGTGCGATCGGGCGGGCGACCACGATGGCCAGAACGGCGAAGACCCAACCGGTCCAGGAGATGTCACCGAGGAACTCCACCGAGATCAAGGCACCGAACACCAGCAGCGCCCCCAGCTTGAGCAATTCGGCGATGTTCTCCCCGAAGTGCTCGAACGCCGCACGTTCCCTGGGTCCGAAGGACGCCACCGTGATACCGGCAGCGAAGGCGGCAAGGAACAAATTACCGTGGGTAGCCTTGCCGAGCGCCAGCACCAGCAGCCCGATCGCGACCCCGTTCAGCGGCGCGTACGCCGCCGAGGCAGCGAAGAAGCGGGTTCGCTCCAGCGCGAGCGCCGCCAGCGGCACCAGCACCCCGATCGCCAGGCCGACCGCCAGTTCAGTAGTCAACTCACCCAGGTGCAGGTTGTCGGAGCCGGCCGCGACCGCGAGCAGCACCACCACGAACGGCAGCGCGAGTCCGTCGTTCACCCCGGACTCGACGTTGAGGAGGTGCCGCAGCCGCGCGGGCACCTTGTCGTTGCCGACCAACGCGGCCGCGAACACCGGATCCGTGGGCGCCAGGATCGCCCCGATGAGGAGGGCCTCCGCCCAGCCCAACCCGGCCACATAGTGCGCCAGCACTGCGGTCACCAGCAGCGTCAGCGGCAGACCCCAGCCCAACGCCCGGCCGGGCAGCCGCCACGCGCTGCGCAGGTCCGCCCAGCCCACGCGCATCCCGTCGCTGAACAGCACCGCGAACAGGGCCAATTCGGCCAGTTGAGCCACGATCGGCGAGTCGGCCTGCAGGTGCAACACCCCGGTGGTGTCCTCACCGAGGGCGAAGCCGGCGACCAGGAACAGCGCCGCCGTGGACAGGATCGTCCGGTGCGCGAGCGCCGACACGAGCACGGCGACGAGCAGGACAGCGGCGAAGCAGAGGAGCAGCACAGGAAACCTCCGGGACGCAGGGTTCAACACGGTGCCGACCAGACTTCCCGGCGCTCCACAGACCTCGCAGATCATAACGGCCCGCCGACGGTGCCGTTCTCGGCGTGCGGGAACGCAACGGCGGTGGCCGGGACGCTCCGCGGCCTCACCGACGGCGGCGATCAGGCCCAGCACGACAACGGCATCCATCGAGACCCGAGGCGGTGGCCGTCCCGCCGGGTCAACCGTCCGGGCCGCACCACCCTTCCGGCTGGGCTTGCCCCGCACCAGGGCGTTTCCCCAGATTCCGCCGCAGGCGGCTGCCTATGGTTGAACCGACGCAAGGGATATCAAGCGGCTGTTGCCGCCGAGGATGGGCATGCGGTATGGAGCGGTTGCTGGAGGCTGTCTGGGACACGAGCAGCGTGAGTGGTCGCCTCGTGACCAGCGTCGTGTTGATCGTGCTGGCCGTTGTCCTCGCCGGGGTCGCTGGTCGCCTGGCCACCCTGCGGGTCGCCGACACCAGCAACCGCTACTACCTGCGAAAGGCCGTGCACTACCTGACCGTCGTGGTGTTGCTGTTCGCACTGGCGCTGCTGTGGCAGCCGTTCGCCGGCCGGATCGGCGTGGTCGTCGGCCTGCTCGCCGCCGGTCTCGCGCTGGCCATGCAGGAGGTCATCGGCGCGTTCGCCGGATGGATCAGCATCCTCACCGGGCGGCAGTACCGCGTCGGTGACCGCATCCAGATGTGCGGGGTACGTGGTGACGTCCTGGACATCACCCCACTACGCACCCGCATCCTGGAAAGCGGGTCCTCCTCCGACCCGGAATCCTGGATCCGCGGACGCCAGTACACCGGACGAGTGGTATCCCTGTCGAACCACCTCGTCTTCACCACCCCGGTGTACAACAGCAGCACCGTGCTGGACCACCTGTGGGAAGAGCTGACGCTACCCATCCCCTACGAAGCGGACTGGCACCTCGCCGAACGCATCCTCTGCGAGGAGGCGCAGACCATCTCCTCAACCGTCGAGGCGCGACACGCCATCGAACAGATGCGCCGCCGCTACCCAGTCGCCGAGGCAGAGGTCGACCCGCGCGTATTCGTCCGCGCCACCTCAAACTGGGTCGAACTGTCGGCGCGATTCGTCGTGCCCGTACGCTCCGCCCGACAGGTCAAGGACCAAGTCACCCGACGAGTACTGGACCGCTTCGCGGAAAACGCCATCAAGGTGGCATCGGTGACACAAAGCATCACCATCCACCCACCGCAACCGCTGGAAACCGTCAGCGTTCCGACCAACGGCCGTTGACGGTCTCCTTGTGCCTTGCCGGGCATGGAATATGAGCTCGACAAACGACCCGCAGCTGTGGCGATCACCGACCACGGCAACATGCACGGCGCGAACGACGGTGGCGGATCTGGGCCATCTGGCCGATGGCGCCGGGAGGTTGAGGGCAGCCGGTCCGATGGTCGTCATCAGACCGGCTGCCCTCACCAGCGGCCACCGGCATGTGCTGTGGCCGGGGAGCCCACCGTCAACGGTGTCCGTTGGAGCCGACTGTCACCGCTCCAAGGGTCGTAGCCGGTTGTTGACGTCGTGCACACCCGCAGTGTTCCAGGCGCGCGCGTGGGCCTCCCTACTCACGTCGGCACACGTGACCACGCCGTCCAGGATGACCACGCGGTTCTGCACTTCGATGCAGATGCGTTCGTGACGTAAGCGGGGATGGCGCTGCATGCTCTCCAGCAGCCGGCAGGCCAGCCGGGCATCCTCAGAGGCCGGCTGGACCTGGATCAACGATGGAAGATCCTCGGGCAGAAACCAGGGGACGTAGGTCATGACGTTCCCTCACAGATGATTCGGCGTTTCGGCGGGTCGTGTCCGGCCGCCGAAACACCGGCCGGTCGGGGGACAGCCGAAACTCAGCGTCGGGTCGGGGGCACCGGGTACGGCGCCGCAACCCCACGCGGGCTGAAGAACGGCGCGTAGCCGTAATACCAGTACACGTCCTGGTAGTAGCCGGTTTCCTCGACGACCTCCGGGTCGTACGTTGGGGCCTGCTCGATCTTCTCCCGAGTCAGGTCGACCCGCACGGTGTCGTCGGTGACGTCACTGACCGCCTCGACGGGGAGGAACGTCGCGGTCGCGCCGATGCCCAGGATCCCCCCGTGCTCGACGCGCAGGAACCGCACCTTGTGCTCCTCGCGATCGATCAGCAGGTCATCGACCTTGCCCAGGTCGTCACCGTCGACGTCGAGGACGCGCCGGCCGCGCACGTCGTGCTCGGCATCCGCGATCGTCTGCCCGGAGTCACTGAGCTTGACCAGAATCGCCGTCGTGTCGTGTGGCATGAGCTGCTCCTTCCGTAGCGTCTGATTCCTATTCGCTACCCAAGGAACGGCCGGGACTAGACGACGAAACGATGACGCTTCCGGCCCGTTCTCGTGACGGCTCACCGTGCCCGTTCGTGACGGGACGTGGAGCGACTGGCGGAGACGACGAGGGGCCCCGCCGAACCGGCGGGGCCCCTCGAGTCATGCGGTTCAGGAAAGCGTGTTGGGATACTCCGGGTTGGCCTTCAGCCACTCCTCGACGGCCTTCTCCTCGTCGCCCTTGTGGGTGTTGAACATCAGGTCCTCCAGGGACGCGAGCTGCTCACCGTCCATCTTGAACTTCTTCAGCATCGCGGTGACCTCGGGGAAGTCCTTGCCGAAGCCGGTGCGGGCGAGTGTGTTGATCTGCTCGGCCTGGCCGAGGGTGCCCTTGGGGTCGGTGAGGTCCTTCAGGTCGTACTTGGCGTAGGCCCAGTGCGGGTGCCAGAGGGTGACAACGATCGGCTTCCTGTCGGCGATCGCGCCGTCCAAGGCGGCCAGCATCGCCGGCGTGGAGGAGGTCTTCAGCTTCAGCTTGCCGTCCAGGCCGTACTCGGGGATGACCTTCTCCTGGGTGGCCTTGGTCAGACCTGCACCCGGCTCGATCCCGATGATTTCCCCGTCGAAGCTGCCGGCCTTGCCGGCCAGGTCAGCCAGCGAGTTGACGCCCTCGACGTATTTCGGCACGGCGATGCTCAGGCTGGCGTCGTCGTACCAGACGCCGAGCTTCTCCAGCTTGTCGCCGTACTTCTCCAGGTAGGAGGCGTGCGTCTGGGGTAGCCAGCTGTCCAGGAACAGGTCGATGTCGCCGTTGGCGAGACCGCCGTAGACGAGACCGGCCTCCAGGTTCTTGAGTTCGACCTCGTAGCCCTTGTCCTGCAGGATGTCCTGCCACAGGTGGGAGGCCGCGATCGCCTCGTCCCAGGCCATGTAACCAATGGTGATCTTCTTGCCGTTGTCGGACGCGTCGTCCTGCTCGCCGCAGGCGGCAGCACCACCGAGAGCCAGGGTGGCGGTCACCGTGAGCGCGAGGGCGCGCTTCAGTGTCGTGAACAAAAGGGTTGTCCTCCTCTTTCGGGTATGCCGGCGGACCCCGCGTACGCGGGAAAGGGGATTGCCGGCGGAGAGCGACGGTCAGGCGGCCTGCCGCGCGAGGCGTTGCGCCCGGGCGGACGGGAAACGGTCGCCCGCCGAGTCGGTGAGGCGGTCGAGGACCACGGCGAGGATCACGACGGCGATCCCGCCTTCGAAGCCGCTGCCCACCTCGACCTGGGACAACGCGAACATGATCACGTCGCCGAGGCCGCCGGCGCCCACCATCCCGGCGATCACCACCATGGACAGGGCCAGCATGATGACCTGGTTGACGCCGGTCATGATCGTGGGCAGTGCCAGCGGCAGCTTGGTCCGCAGCAGCACCATCCACGGCGGCGCACCGAAGGACTCGGCGGCCTGGACGATTTCCTTGTCGACCTGGCGCAGACCCAACTCGGTCAGGCGTACGCCGGGCGGCATGCTGAAGACCAGGGTGGCCAGCACGCCCGGCACGGTGCCGATGCCGAAGAAGAAGATCGCCGGAATGAGGTAGACGAACGCGGGCATGGTCTGCATCAGGTCCAGCACCGGCCGGGCCACCGCGGAGGCCCGCTTGTTCTCGGCGACGAGCACACCCAGCGGGATAGCCATCAGCAACGCCAGAGTGCTGGCGACGAGCACCTGCGCGAGCGTGCTCATGGTCTCCTCCCAGTACGGCATTCCGGCCACCAGGCCGAGGCCGACCGCGGTACCGAGGGCGAACTTCCACCCGCGCAGCCACCAGCCGAGCCCGGCGAGCACCAGCACGACCACCACCGCCGGTACGCCGGTGAGCAGGTCGTTGAGCGGTCGCACCAACGCCTCGACCACGGCGGCGACACCGTCGAAGAACGGGCCGAGGGTGGCGGTGGCCCAGTCGACGGCGGACTCGGTCCAGGCGCCCAGCGGCACCCGGGGCAGCCAACTGTCCAGCGGCGACTGCGTCAGGCTCATGCCGGCTCTCCCTTCGTTCCGACCAGTTCCACCTGGTCCTGGCCCTGCGTCGGCTCGTCCGGGGTCGCGGCGGCCAGCGCACTGAGCAGCGTGATCCGGGGAATCACCCCGATCAGCCGGTCACGCTCGTCGAGAACGGCCACCGGGTGCTGACTCTCCGCGCAGTCGGCGAAGAGGTCGGCCACCGAGGTGTCCGCGGTGACAGTGCGGACCCGCTCGGTCGACACGTAACCGTCGAGGTGGGGACGACCCTCGCGGAGCGCCCGCAACACCTCGTCCTCGGTGACCGTGCCGAGGAACCGCTTCATCGGACCGGTCACGTAGACCACCGAGGTTTGGCTTTCCCGCAACGCCTTGGCGGCGACCCGCGGACCGGCGTTGACGTCGAGCACCTGCTGGGGCTTCTCCATCACCGACGCGGCGGTGAGGATCCGGGTCCGGTCGACGTCGGCGACGAACTGCGCCACGTAGTCGTTGGCCGGGTCGGTCAGGATCTCCTCGGCGGTGCCGATCTGCACGATCCGACCGTCCCGCATCACCGCGATCCGGTCGCCGAGCCGCATGGCCTCGTTCAGATCGTGTGTGATGAAGATGATCGTCTTGCCCAGTTCGGCCTGAAGCTCCAGGAGCTGGTCCTGAATCTCCCGGCGGATCAGCGGGTCCAGCGCCGAAAACGCCTCGTCCATCAGCAGAATCTCGGTGCCGGCCGCGAGCGCGCGGGCCAACCCGACCCGCTGCCGCATGCCGCCGGAAAGGTCGTGCGGCAGATTGTCCGCCCACTCCGTCAGGCCCACCATGCGCAGCGCGTCCATGGCCCGCTCACGCCGCTCGGCCTTGGGTAGCCCGGCGACCTCCAGCGCGTACCCGGCGTTCTCCAGCACCGTCCGATGCGGCATGAGCGCGAAGTGCTGGAACACCATGCTGATCTTCTCGCGGCGCAGCTTGCGCAGCGCCGCCGGCCTGAGCGTGGTCAACTCGACCCCATCGACCCGCACGCTTCCCCTGGTGGGCTGCAGCAGGCCGTTGAGCATCCGGATCAGGGTCGACTTTCCGGAACCGGAGAGGCCCATGACGACGAAGATCTCGCCGGGGCGCACCTCGAAGTTCGCATCGATCACCGCGGCCGTGGCCGGCAGCCCGGCGAGCGCCTCGGCGCGGGGCTTGCCGTCCGCCAGGCGTCGTACCGCTTCGTCAGCCCGGCTGCCGAAAATCTTGTAGAGCGACTGCACTATGAGCGCGGACACGATCCCCCTCTCGACGGAAACCGGCTGGCGTATCGCATCACCGGCGCCATCTTCGCGTCTCTTCATCGATATCAACATCGATCACATTCCGCGGGTCACATAGGCCCGGCGGCGAAACCTACCGATGCTCTCGCCACAAATCCAGTTGGCACCGCAGGGTTGTGGATATGCACACAAAAATTCGCGAGTACCGGTGCCAGACTGGCCGTCCGGCGGATGTTGCGCAACCCATCGCCCACATCGGTCAGACCAGGCAGGATTGATGCAGCCTGCGCCGATCGTCCCGCTGGAACGCCTCCCACCAGCGAGTCGACGCCGACCGGGGAGCAGTTCCAGAATGTGTTGGGGTTGATAGAGAACTGTCATACAACTGTCATATTCCATCGTGGCTCGATCGCGTAATCTCATCTGCGGTGCAGTGCCGCAGCTTCCGATTGCGGCCCGGTTCGGGGACACCGTCCCCATTCAGCCGACACCCAAAATCGTCGAGACAAGCGATCAGGCAGGCGTGGGGTCACGTGATCGGTGCGCCCTCTCACCACGGTCTCCCTCAGCGACTCACCGAAGCGTCGGTATTCTTGGTTGGGCACTGCCGACACCATTGCCGGTCAGCTGAGGGGGGAACCATGCTCGATCAGATCGACCTCGCTCGCCTGCGGGACGTGCTCGACGGACCGTGGGCCAAGGTGCGCAATGCGCACCGGGAGCACCTCGACGAGCGCTTCCTCCCGGTGTACGGCGAGACCGGTGACCAGGCACGGGAGCGGATCACCCGGTTGCTCACCGAACTCCCCGCCGAGCTGGGTATGGCGTCGGCCTTCCCCACCGAGTACGGCGGCAGCTCCGACGTCGGCGGCTCGATCATCGCCAGCGAGATGCTGGCGCAGGTCGACCTGTCACTGATGGTCAAGGCCGGAGTGCAGTGGGGCCTGTTCGGCGGCGCGGTCGCGGCCCTCGGCACCCGCCGCCACCACGACGCGTACCTCCGGGACATCGTCTCCGGCACCATCTTCGGCTGCTTCGCCATGACCGAGACCGGGCACGGCTCCGACGTCCAGCAGCTGCGCACCACCTGCACGTACGACCCGCAGACGCAGACCTTCGACCTGCACACCCCGCACGAGGCGGCCCGCAAGGACTACATCGGCAACGCCGCCCGGGACGGGCGGATGGCGGTGGTCTTCGCGCAGCTGATCACGAACGGCCGCCGGCACGGCGTACACGCGTGGTTGGTGCCGATCCGCGACGCGCAGGGCAACCCCCTGCCTGGCGTGCGCATCGGCGACGCCGGGCCCAAGGCCGGCCTGCTCGGCGTGGACAACGGGCGGCTCACCTTCGACCACGTACAGGTGCCGAGGGACATGCTGCTGGACCGCTACGGTCAGGTCGCACCGGACGGGACGTACTCCAGCCCGATCGAGAACGACTCCCGACGCTTCTTCACCATGCTCGGCACCCTGGTCCGCGGCCGGGTGAGCGTCGGCGGCGCCGCGTCGGCGGCCACCAAGTCGGCGCTGACGATCGCGGTGCGCTACGGCGACATCCGCCGCCAGTTCGGCACCCCCGACGCCGGCCGGGAGGTGCTGCTCAACGACTACCTGGCCCACCAGCGCAAGCTGCTGCCCGCCCTGGCCACCACGTACGCGCTGCACTTCGCCCAGACCGAACTGGTCGCCGCGCTCAGTGAGGTGCAGGGCGGCGACGGGCCGGTCGACGAACACCAGCAGCGGGAGTTGGAGTCCCGGGCCGCCGGTCTCAAGGCCGCGCAGACCTGGCATGCGACCCGCACCATCCAGATGTGCCGTGAGGCGTGCGGCGGTGCCGGCTACCTGGCCGAGAACCGGCTACCCAGCCTCAAGGCCGACACCGACGTCTTCACCACGTTCGAGGGCGACAACACGGTGCTGTTGCAGCTGGTGGCCAAGGGACTGCTCACCGGCTACCGGGACGAGTTCGGCTCGCTGGACGGCTGGGGGCGTGCCTCGTTCGTCGCCGAGCAGGTCCGCGAGATGGTGCTCGAACGCACCGCCGCGCGGTCGCTCATCGAGCGGCTGATCAGCGCCGTACCCGGTCGCGACGACGAAGTCGCCGTCACCGACCGAGGCTGGCAGCTGACGGTTTTCGAGGACCGCGAGAGGCACCTCCTCGACGGCGCGGTCCGCCGCCTGCGCAACGGCGCGGCCACCAAGAAGGACCGCCCCTTCGACATCTTCAACGACGTCCAGGACCATGTCCTGACCGTCGCCGCCGCGCACATCGACCGGATCACCCTGGAGGCGTTCGTCGCCGGCATCGAAGACACCGCCGATCCGGCGGTCCGGGCGCTGCTCTCCCGGGTCTGTGACCTGTACGCGCTCAGCGTCATCGAGGCGAACAAGGGCTGGTTCCTGGAGCACGGCCGGCTGACGCCGGCGCGGGCCAAGTCCATCACGGGCGTGGTCAATGCACTGCTCAAGGAGCTACGCCCGCACCTACGAACGCTCGTGGACGGTTTCGCCATCCCGGACGCCTGGCTGCACTGCGCGATTCTGACCGAGGAACCCGGCCGGCAGGACACGATGGCCGCTCATGACGCCGGTGATCGACGGGTAGTACCAGCGTAGGCGGAAGGCTCGGGAGTCTTCAGGGCCAGATGACTTCCCTGCGGTGAGGTGACGTCCACTGCGATCGACGTGCTGGGTGATCCGCCGGGTGGAGGGCTGGTGGTGGGCCGCTGCCGGGTGGTGGTGACGCCGGACCTGCGCTACGCCCCGACGAATTCCTGTGGCGTTGTGGGAACGAGGTAGCCCACCGCCGCCACCCCCAGCAGGGCCAGCACCACGGAGACCGCCAACAGCCAAACCTCACCCGACGACGTCCCAGCCGGGCGTGCCTCCGGGTCGGCCAGCAGGTCCTCATGCGTCGCCCGGTCGAGCTCCAGCCCTCGCCGGAACCCCCACCGGCCGATCATTCTAGTGCCGCGCCACGGAGCCAGCGCGGGGTCGTACACGTCCAGGCCTCCCGGCGCGCAACCGACGGAGCCGGATGAGCGCGATTGCCGGAGGGTCTCTCGACGGCCCGACATGCCGCGCTGTACGGCATCGGTGAGCCCTTCGGGCGCGGTGACCTCTTCGCCTGTTGCTCCCCATCTGCTTCCCCGACCCCCGGCTCGTGACCGGGCTGCTGCCGCCGGGTTGGGATGGACGGTGCTGCACATCGTTGGGAAACGGATCGTGGCTGCTGGTCCCAGCGGCCTCGGTTCACGCCGACGCCCGGCGTGCCCGACCTGCTCCCACGGCCCCGGCCATCATTGACTGCCCTCACGGACGCCACGCCTTATCAGCGGCAGATCCAGACGCTTCAGATCGTTACGGGGCAGTGCAGGCCGCCCGGTAGATTTGCCCGCATGTCACCGATCCCGACGCAACTGCTACCCGAAACCCGGCGTGCGCTGGTCCACCGGCTGGCCACTGGTCAGGTAGCGGGTAGGGCGCCTTCGGTCGTCGCTGCCGTGGTGCGTGACGGTGGTCCTGTGTGGAT
Source organism: Micromonospora salmantinae (assembly GCF_022230905.1). Taxonomy (NCBI): domain Bacteria; kingdom Bacillati; phylum Actinomycetota; class Actinomycetes; order Micromonosporales; family Micromonosporaceae; genus Micromonospora; species Micromonospora salmantinae. Next base: position 516,246 of record NZ_JAKKFG010000004.1, on the reverse strand, counting down.
GGGCGGGTGGGGAACGGTGGACGGCAGGGTGCCGGATGGCAACCTCCAATACCGGATCGGCTCGATCACCAAGACTTTCCTGGCGGTGCTGGTGCTGCGCCTGCGCGACGAGGGGCGACTCGCGCTTACCGACCCGCTGGCCGAGCACCTGCCCGGCACGGCGGTGGGCCATGCCACGGTCGGTGCGCTGCTGGCGCACACCGCCGGGCTGATCGCCGAGGCGCCCGGCCCATGGTGGGAACGAACCCCGGGCACGCTGCGGCCCGACCTGGCCGACGTGCTGGGCGACGATCCGCAGGTGCATCCGGCCGGACAGCGCCACCACTACTCCAACCCCGGCTATGCGCTGCTCGGCGCACTGGTGCAACGGGTTCGGGGTCAGGCGTGGGGCGAGGTGCTACGGCGCGAGGTGCTGGACCCGCTCGCGATGACCCGCACCACCCTGCTGCCGGTCGCGCCGCATGCCACCGGCTGGGCAGTGCATCCCTGGGCCGATGTGCTCCTCGCGGAGCCCGCCGTGGACACCGGTCTGATGGCGCCTGCCGGGCAGCTGTGGTCGACCGCAACGGACCTGGCCAGGTTCGCCGCGTTCCTCATCGACGGCGACGACCGGGTGCTCCATCCCGACACCGTCGCCCAGATGCGCAACCCGGCGAGCCCGCCGGAGGCGACGGACTTTGACAGCGGCTACGGGCTCGGCATGCAGTTGCTGCGCCGCGACGGCCGACTGTTGTCCGGGCACACCGGCTCGATGCCGGGCTTCGTCGCGACCGTGTGGGTCAGCCCCGATGACGCTCTGGGCGCGGTCGTGATGGGTAACGTGACCGCTGGCCTGTCCGCCGGTACTCTCGCCGCTGATCTACTGCAGACGGTCGCCGAGCGGGAGCCGCGGATCCCTGCGCCGTGGCGACCGCTGCCCTCGGTTGACCCACAGCTGCTGGATCTCGCCGGCCCGTGGTATTGGGGGCCGGCCCCTTATGCGCTGCGCCCGCAGGCTGATGGCTTCCTGGAGCTGACACCGCTGTCCGGCGGGCGCGGCACGCGGCTGCGCCCCACCGGCGACGGTGGCTGGGAGGGGATCAACGGCTACTTCGCCGGCGAACGGCTGCGGGTGCACCGCGACGCGGCTGGCGCCGTCAGTCACCTCGATCTTGGCACCTTCATCTTCACCCGGCAGCCCTACGACAGTGCGGCGCCAGTGCCCGGCGGCATCAACCCTGCCGGCTGGCAGGCCGGCTGACCTCACGAACGCGGCAAGGCCTGACCACTCGCACGCAACCGACCGGGGGCCCGGTCCTGCCACGCCCACGCGTACATCCACCCGTCGCCTGGTGCCGGACACGGGAGCGCGTCAATTCACGTACATCCGGAAGAACCGCGCTGTGCTGGCGTCGTCAAGCCTCCCACGGAGTAAGCGATCAGCTGTCCTCTCGCGGTTACTCGGGGTGCTGCTTCGGGGCGCGCAGCGCCTGCCACAGCGTGCGGTAGAAGGCGGGGTGGTGCAGTACCTGGTGTTGAAGCTCGACCGCGTGGGTGTACATGGCGGCTAGCAGCAGCACGCCTGCGACGACCGCTACCGGCTCCGGACGCAGGGCGAAGGTGGCCCGGCTCCGGTGATCAGGGCCAGGACACCGAGCTTGCAGAGGAAGACGCGCTCGTCGGCGCCGGTGGTGCGGGCGCGGGCGAACAGCAGGGTGGGCGCGGGGGTAGGGAGGGACGCGGGCGCGGCGGTGGGCTGGGCTCCGTACTCGGCGAGCAGGTGCCGCGCGGTCAGCAGTTCGTCGTCGGTGGCCGCGTGCACGGCACCGCCGCTGGCTCTGATCGCGTCGAGGGCCTCGGGGCCCTGTAGCGCGTGCCAGTTGACCAGCGGCTGGTTGTGGTCGGTCGTGGTGACGCCGTCCGGGTCGAGCATCCGGTACGGTCCCGGCCAGCTCGTCACCAGCGGGTTGTTGCCAGCCGAGCCGACGCCGTGCAGCGGCACGTCCCACCCGAGCTGACTCAGCGCCTTGTGTACGGCGATGACGGTGGTGCCGTTGCCCACCGGGATCCACAGCGCCGCCGGCGGTTCGTCCAGCTCGGCGTGCAGGGCGTGGGCGACGGTGCCGTGGCCGGTGAACACCGCGTCGACGTAGGGTCCGTCGACGTTGCCGTCGATGGCGCCGTCGAGGGTTGCCAGTCGCCTGGACTCGTCGACGGCGTCCTCGTAGCTGCCGTCGATCAAATGCACGTTCGCGCCGGCTGCGCGCATGAAGGTGCCGCCGTCGCTCCAGCCGGTGGGCAGCACGACGGTGCAGGGCATGCCGATGGCGCCGCAGGCCATCGCCATCGCGCGTCCGTAGTTGCCGCAGGTGGCGATGACGAACTCGACGACGCAGGAGCGGGGTCGTGGTTGCACCGGGCAGGAGGAGTCGCATGATCGACCCAACCAGGACCTGAGCCACATCGCCGACCCGGGCGGGCGGAGTGGCGAGGGTGATCGAGCGCGACGGGAGGGCGAGGTCTGCGTCCCTACGACTCTCGCGCGCGGTTGCGGCGGTGGTGGACGGTCAGCGCGACCGCGCAGAGCACCGCCACCAGGCCGAACGCCGAGCTGATCCACTGGTTGTCCGTCGCGGTCGACAGCACCACGTTGGCCGCCGCGCTGACGAAGAGCACCAGCCACAGCAGCGGGCGTAGCAGGCCGCCCGGCTTCTTCGGTCCGGCGACCGGGGCCTCGGCGATGCGGTACGGATCGGTCATGACTACCCCCTTAGGCGAACGTTCCTCGACGCCGTCGACGCTAGGCAGGCGGCGCGGCGGGGACGATCCCGTCAGCTCGACGACAGTGGTACAGCAGGCTGTACCTTCCGCGCAGGGCGTTGCCGTGCGGGTTCCGCGGTGGCCTATGTTGGCGAGGGAGGTGGGTCGATGACGTACGTGCGGGGCCGGGTTCGCGCCTCGATCGACGCCCTGGAGCACCTCGCCGGAGGGCTGGGCACCGCCGCGCTGGCGCTGGGCGCGCTGCTCTGGGCGGCGATCGTGGCGGTGACCTGCGTGGGCGGGGTGGGGCTGCTGGCGGCGCCCGGTGCTCTGCGGGCGGTGCGCTCGGTGGCCGACCGCGAGCGGGCCCGGCTGTCCCGCTGGGGTGAGTCGATCCCCACGCCGGGGCCGGTGCCGGCCGGGTTGCGGACGGCGACGCGTGATCCCTTCGTGCGCCGGGAGCTCGGCTGGGTCGCGCTGTACTCGCTCATCGGCCTGGTGACCGGGCTGGTCGGCCTCGCGCTGCCACTGTCTGCCGTGCAGTACGTCACGTTCCCGCTGTGGTACGAGCTGCTCCCTGCCGACGCGGGCGCGCCGGGGATCGTCTGGTGGCGCATCGACGGGTTGTCCGAGGCACTCGCGGTCGGGTTGTTCGGGGTGGGCTGGCTGGCCGCCGCGATCTGGTTCAGCCCGGTCCTGGCCCGTCTCCAGGCGTGGCCGGGCCGGTTGCTGCTGCCTCCGCCGCCGGGTGTCGACCTGTCGCTGCGGGTGGCCGAGCTGACCGCCACCCGCGCTGCGGCGCTGGACGCCCACGCGGTCGAGCTGCGCCGGATCGAGCGTTCGTTGCACGACGGCACCCAGAACCGGTTGGTCGCGGTCAACGTGTTGCTGGGTGCCGCGCGGCGGGCAGCGCGCCGCAACCCGGACCGCGCCGACGAGATCCTCGGGCAGGCGCAGGACGCTGCGGAACAGGCACTCGGCGAGCTTCGTACGGTGGTGCGCGGGATCCTGCCACCCGTGCTGGACAACCGGGGTCTCGCCGGCGCTCTGGCGGGTCTGGCCGGCAGTTGCGTGGTGCCCTGCCGACTTGAGGTGGACGTGGCCGTGCGGTGCGCGGCCTCGGTCGAGGCCACCGCGTACTTCGTGGTGGCCGAGGCGCTGACCAACGTCGTCCGGCACAGCGGTGCGAGCCAGGTGGACGTGGCCGTGCGCCGCGAACGCGGCCGGCTGCTGGTGTGCATTGAGGACGACGGACACGGCGACGCGGACGAGACACGTGGCTCAGGGCTGACCGGTATCCGCCGGCGGGTCGAGGCGTACGACGGCCTGATGACACTGACGAGCCCGCCGGGCGGGCCGACGAGAATGGACGTGGAGCTGCCATGCGGATCGTGATCGCCGAGGACGACCCGCTGCTGCGTGAAGGGCTGGCTCTGCTGCTGCGGGCGGAGGATCTGGACGTGGTCGCCACGGCCGGTACTCCGGGCGAGTTCCTGGTCGCCGTCGACGAACACGCGCCGGACGTCGCGATCGTGGACGTACGGATGCCACCGACCCACACCGACGAGGGCATCGTGGCTGCGGTGGAGGCCCGGCGGCGCCGCCCCGGCCTCGCGGTGCTGGTCCTGTCGGCGTATGTGGAGCAGGCTTTCGCCACCGACCTGTTCTCGGTCGGCGCCGTCGGGCTCGGTTATCTGTTGAAGGAGCGGGTGGGCCGGGTCGAGGAGTTCCTCGCCGCGCTGCACCGCGTCGCGGACGGCGGCAGCGTGATCGACCCGGAGGTGGTGGCGCAGTTGCTCGCCCGCAACCGCCGGACGGACACGGCGCTGGGCGAGCTGTCGCCGCGTGAGCGTGAGGTGCTGGGGTTGATGGCCGAAGGGCTTGGCAACAGCGCGATCGCCGGGCGACTGTTCGTCACCGACGGCGCGGTGCACAAGCACATCCGCAGCATCTTCTCGAAGCTTCAGCTTCCACCGGACGACCATGCCGACCGCCGGGTCACCGCGGTGCTGCGCTACCTGAACGGTGATCGGAGGTAGCGCCTGCTGTACCTGGCCCTGGCAGCCCGCGGGATGGTCGCCGTTCTCGCACGTCAATAGCGTTTCTGGTGCGCGCAGTTCTTGCCGATGACACGGAGAGAGGCCACCAGAATGCCGGATTATCCGGGACAGACCATCGAACCGGCGGTACGGGTCGAACAACTCACCCGCGTGTACGACGCCGGCCGTAACCAGGTGACTGCGCTTGCGGGCATCGATGTCGGCTTCGACCGGGGCACCTTCACCGCGGTGATGGGGCCCTCGGGCTCCGGCAAGAGCACGCTGCTGCAGACCGCCGCCGGGCTCGACCGGCCCACCTCCGGTCGGGTGGTCATCGGAGGCACCGACCTGTCCGGGCTGTCCGAGACCCGCCTGACCGAGCTGCGTCGTACCCGGATCGGGTTCGTCTTCCAGGCATTCAACCTGATCGGCGCGCTCACCGTCGAGGAGAACATCGTGCTGCCCCTACGCCTGGCCGGCGTCCGTCCGGACCGGGCCTGGCTGACCCAGGTGGTCGAGCGGGTCGGCCTCACCGAGCGACTGCACCACCGGCCGGCCGCGCTCTCCGGCGGCCAGCAGCAGCGGGTGGCGATCGCCCGGGCGCTGGCCACCCGCCCCGAGGTGATCTTCTCAGACGAGCCCACCGGCGCCCTCGACTCGCGGACCGCGGCGGAGGTGCTGACGCTGCTTCGCGCGGTCGTGGACGAACACGGGCTGACAGTGGTGATGGTGACCCACGATCCGATCGCCGCGTCGTACGCGGACCGCGTGCTCGTGTTGGCCGACGGTGCGATCGTCGCCGACCTGCCGCAGCTCGGAGCCGCCGGTATCGCCGAGCACCTGGCATCGCTGGATCGGCGGGTCCTCCGATGATCGGCCTCGCCGCCCGCCTGCTGCGACACCGCGCCGGCCCCGCCGCCGCGACCCTGCTGGCCCTGATCGCCGGCGTGCTGATCCTGGTATCGATGGGCACGCTCGTCGAGTCCGGGCTGCGTTTCCGTACGGAGCCACGACTCTGGGCAACGGCCGACGCGGTCGTCGCCAACCGCACGGTGAGCCACACGTTCAAAGAGTTCGGCGGCGACACCACCACGAGCACCGTCACGCTGCCCGAGGGCGGCACTGTGGACGCGGCCCTGGTGGACCAGATCCGCCAGGTGCCGGGCGTCGAGGCCGTCACCGGCGACGAACGGGTGCTGATCGGCTCACCCGCTGCCGTGGGACACGGCTGGGACACGTACGCCTTCACCGGTCGTCCCATCGGCGCGGGTGCCGCGCCACGAGCCGACGACGAGGTGCTTGTCGACACCCTTCTCGGCGTGGCACCCGGCAACCGCATCGACCTGGTCGTCGGCGGGGTCAGCCGGTCGTACCGGGTGAGCGGAACCGCCGAGACCGGTTCGGCGGCGGTGTTCTTCACCGACGCGCAGGCCGCCCGGTTGTCCGCCCACCCGGGCCGGGTTGATGCGATCGGCGTGCGGATGGTGCCCGGCGCCGACCTCGGCGCGGTACGCGAGATCGCGTCGGCGGCCGGCGCCACGACGTACGCCGGGAAGGACCGTGGGAACGTCGAGCAGTCGGAGGACCAGGCCGCCCAGACGTTGCTGATCGAGGTCGGATCGGTTTTCGGGGGGTACGTCGTCCTGCTGATCGTCTTCGTGGTGGCCGGCACCATCGGGCTGTCCGTCCGGCACCGTCGACGTGACCTGGCGTTACTACGCGCGGTCGCGGCCACGCCGGGGCAGGTGCGTCGCATGCTGGTCGCCGAGGCCGCGCTTCTGGCCCTGCTCGGCTCTGCGATCGGCGGCCCGGCCGGACTGCTGGCGGCCCGTTGGGTGCACGGCGAGCTGGTCGGACGGGGGTTCGTGCCGGCCAGCTTCCCGATGGCCGGCGGCCTGTTCGCGGTGCCGGCCGCGGCCCTCGTGGCGGTCCTCGTGGCGGTGCTCGCCGCGTTGGTCGCGGCACGCCGGGTCACCGGGATCAAGCCGATCGAGGCGCTCGGCGAGATCGCTGTCGAGCCTCGGCGCAGCGGCCGGGTGCGGCTGATCGCCGGCGTGCTGACGCTGGCGGCGGCCGGCACCTCCGGGGCGTTCACGCTCGGTGCCGCCGGGTCGACCGGGGCACTGGCCGGCGCGGTCGGCATGCTGTACCTGTTCGTCATCGCGGTGGCGCTGCTCGCACCGAGGATCAACGCGTACGCGGCACGCCTGCTCACACCGTTGTTGCCGCGGATGTGGCGGGTCAGCGGCTACCTGGCCGCGGCCAATCTGCGGGCCAACGCGCAGGGCATGGCGACCGTCCTGACCGCCCTCGTACTGTCAGTGGGGTTCGGCGGCTCGGTCTGGTTCCTGCAGACCAACCTGGAACGGCAGACCACCACGCAGAGCAGCGCGGGAACCCTCGCCGAGCGGGTGCTTGTCGCTCCGGGTGGGCTGCCGAAGGACGCGGTCCGGGAGATCCGCGAGTTGGCCGGGGTGCGGGCGGCCACCGGTGTGCACCGTACGCAGGTGGTGGTGCGGGCGCTCGGCGGAATCGAGCCGGTCAGCGCGCAGTCGGTCGACCCGGCGGGCATCACGTCGACGATGGACCTCGCCGTGCGCGAGGGCAACCTGGCCGACCTGCGCGCGGGCACTGTCGCCCTGTCTGCGATGCAGGCGTCCACTTCCGGCTGGGACGTCGGCGACCAGGTGGAACTCTGGCTGGGCGACGGCACCCCGGTCACGTTGGACGTCATCGCGATCTACGGCCGGGGCCTCGGCTTCGGCGACGTCACGCTGGCCGCCGAGACGGTCGCCGGGCACACGGCCGGGGGTACCGACGACGAGGTCCTGGTCAGCGCCGGCCCGGAGGCCGACACCGCGTTGGCCCGGTGGTCGGCGGGGCACCCGGGCACCCAGGTTCTCGACGCCGCTACCCGTACGCGTCTGATCAGCGCCGATCTGGCGTTCGGCGCCTGGTTGAACCGGCTGCTGATCGGCGTGATGGTGGGGTACGCGGCGCTGGCGGCGGCGACCACGATGGTGCTGGCCGCGCTGGCCCGCCGCCGCGAGTTGGCGTTGCTGCAACTGGTCGGGGTCACCCGCCGTCAGATTCGGCGGATGGTCCAGGCCGAACAGGCCGGGCTGCTCGGCACCGCGGTGCTGATCGGCGCGACGATCGCGGCGCTGACTCTGAGCGCGATCGTCAACGGACTGACCGGCAGCCCGGTCCCGTACGTCCCGCCGCTCGGTTGGGTGGCGGTGCTCGGCGGCACGACACTGCTGGCGTTGGCAACCACCGTGTGGCCCGTCCGACGCCTGCTCAGCGCTCCGCCGATCGACAACATCGGTGTGAAGGAGTAGGCGTCGCGGCTCGAATATCGGCAACCGCTGACGGCATCGCCGACAAGCGCGGTGGCACCACCGCAGACGCGACACGGAACCCGGCCGCCGGCCATGGGGGCCACGAAGATCATCGCGGAACCCGACAGCAGGGCATGCAGCCGGACGTTCGAGATCGCCGCGAACGCCGCACTGGGGGCGCTCGGCAGCCGCAGGCACTGCGGGTTCGCCAGTTCGTGCTGCTGGGCTCGGTCAGCCAGCACCTGCTGCACCGGTCGCCGTGCACGGTGGCGGTGGTCCGGGAAATCCCGCAGGCCTGAGCTCTGGTTCTGAACGCTGGACCGCCCCGGCCGGCCGGGGCGGTCCAGCCGTCTCCGAACTCAGGTCCGATCCAACAGCCGCCGCAGAGAGTTGCGGCCGATACGGCAGAGGCCGTTGACAACGGATGCGATCGCCCACGGTGCGAACCAGACGGACGGCCGCCCGGTACGGGCGGGCCGGTGGTCCCGTCCTAGCGGGCCCATCGGCCGTGCCGATATCGATCGACGGAGACCTACGTTCGAGAGGAAGGACCAACGGAGGGCAGAAGCATGATCGAGACCTTGGTTGAGAACGGTCTCAAGGCGTTGGCCGACTACGACTCCTACGACCAGAAACAGGTCGACGAGATCGTGAAGAAGGCGTCGGTGGCCGCGCTCAGCCGGCACGCCGCACTCGCGATGCTGGCGGTCGAGGAGACCGGCCGCGGCGTGTTCGAGGACAAGGCGGCGAAAAACATCTTCGCCTGCGAGCACGTCACCAACCACATGGCCGACATCCGCACCGTCGGGGTGATCGCCCGGGACGACATCGCGGGGGTCACTCAGATCGCCGAGCCGGTCGGGGTGGTGGCCGCGGTGACGCCGGTGACCAACCCGACCTCGACCACCATCTTCAAGGCTCTGCTGGCCCTCAAGACCCGCAACCCGGTGATCTTCGCCTTCCATCCGGCGGCGCAACGCTGCAGCCAGGAGGCCGCCCGAACGGTCCGTGACGCCGCCGTCGCCGCCGGCGCGCCGGAGCACTGCGTCCAGTGGATCGAGGCGCCGTCGGTGGCCGCGACGAACGAGTTGATGCAGCATCCCGGTGTCTCGGTGGTCCTGGCGACCGGCGGCAACACCATGGTCCGAGCCGCCTATTCCACCGGCAAACCGGCGCTCGGCGTCGGCGCCGGCAATGTCCCGGCGTACCTGGAGGCTTCGGCCGACGTGGCCCGCGCTGTCAACGACGTGGTGCTGTCCAAGTCGTTCGACAACGGCATGATCTGCGCCTCCGAGCAGGCCGTCATCATCGACGACGCGATCCAGTCCGTCGCTCTCGCCGAGTTCCGGCGACTGCACGCCCACGTCGCGACGCCACAGGAGAAGACGCTGCTGGAGGCGCTGCTTTTCGGCTCCGGAAGACTCAACCCGGACGTGGTCGGGCAGTCAGCGACCTGGATCGCCGAACACGCCGGTTTCGCGGTCGCCCCGGACACCTCGATCATCCTGGCCCCGGTCGACCGGGTCGGCCCGGCCGAGCCGCTGACCCGGGAGAAGCTCTGCCCGGTGCTCGCCCTGCTGTCGGCGACCGGTCACGACCAGGCCTTCGCGTACGCCGAGCAGATGGTCGAGTTTGACGGTCTGGGCCACAGCGCCGTCATCCACACGCAGGACGCGGAACTGGCCGAGGCGTACGGCCGTCGGATCAAGGCCGTCCGGATCATCTGGAACGCACCGGCCTCGCAGGGCGGCATCGGCGACATGTACAACGCCTTCCTGCCGTCGCTGACGCTGGGCTGCGGCAGCTACGGCCACAATTCGGTGTCGCACAACGTCACCGCGGTCGACCTGATCAACATCAAGCGGGTTGCCCGGCGTACGAACAATCTGCAGTGGTTCAAGGTTCCGCCGAAGATCTACTTCGAGCCGAACGCGATCCGTTACCTCGCCGACATGCCCGACGTACACCGGGTCACGGTGGTCACCGACCACACGATGACCAAGCTGGGGTACGTGGACCGCGTGCTGTCCGTGCTGCACCGCCGCCGCGAGCAGGTGGCTCTGCAGATCATCGACGACGTGGAGCCGGAGCCCAGCGTGCGCACTGTCGACCGCGGCGCCGAGTTGATGCGCTCGTTTCGGCCGGACACCATCATCGCGCTCGGCGGGGGCTCGGCGATGGATGCCGCCAAGGTGATGTGGCTGCGCTACGAGCACCCCGAGGTGGTCTTCGCCGATCTGCGGGAGAAGTTCTTCGACATCCGCAAACGCGCCTTCAAGTTCCCCACCCTCGGCACGCTGGCCCAACTCGTCTGCGTCCCGACCACCTCCGGCACCGGGGCTGAGGTCACCCCGTTCGCCGTCATCACCGACACCGCGTCGGGCAAGAAGTACCCGCTCGCCGACTACGCTCTCACGCCGAGTGTGGCGATCGTCGACCCGGTGCTGGCCGCCGACCTGCCGGCGGTGGTCACCGCGGACAGCGGCTTCGACGCGCTCACCCACGCGATCGAGTCGTATGTGTCGGTCTACGCCAGCGACTTCACCGACGGGCTGGCCCTGCACGCCATCCGGCTCATCTTCGGCAACCTGGCCCGGGCCGTGCACCACGGCGCGGCAGACCCGCGGGCCCGCGAGAAGATGCACAACGCCGGAACGATCGCCGGCATGGCGTTCGGCAGCGCCTTCCTCGGCATCGTGCATGCCATGTCGCACACCCTGGGCGCCACCTTCCACGTCGCACACGGACGCACCAACGCGATCCTGCTCCCGCACGTCATCCGCTACAACGGGGCCGTGCCGAGCAAGCTCACCGGCTGGCCCAAGTACGAGAGCTACCGGGCGCCGCAACGCTTCGCCGACATCGCCCGCACCCTCGGGCTGCCCGCGGCGACCGACGCCGAGGCGGTCGAAGCTCTGGCCACGGCGATCGAGAGGCTGCGCGACGCGGTCGGCATCGAACCCTCGTTCGCGGCCGTCGGGGTGGACGAGGGTGCCTTCCTCGCGGCGTTGCCGCAGCAGGCGCTCAACGCGTACGAGGACCAGTGCGCGCCGGCCAATCCCCGGATGCCGATGCTCGCCGACATGCAGGAACTGATGCGCGCCGCGTACCACGGATCGGCGACCGCCGGCTGAGTAGACCGGGAGGTGCCGCTTTCGCTCAGAAGGGAGAGGCTATGAAGGGAACAGTGCTCCAACGACCCGGGCGGTGGCTCACGTGGGGAGCCACGACGGGCGAGGTGGCGGGCACGCTGCCCGGCGACGAGTTCCTCGCCGCCCCGGACATCGTCTCCACCCGGGCAGTCACCATCGAGGCACCGCCCATGGCGGTCTGGCCCTGGCTCGTGCAGATGGGCAGCGGTCGCGGTGGCGCCTACACCTACGACTGGGTCGAGAACCTGTTCGGGCTCGACATGCACAGCGCCGACGAGATCCTGCCACGGTTCCAGCACCTCGCCACCGGCGACGAACTACCGCTTGGCAGGAACGGGCCCGCCATGCGGGTCGAGATCCTCGACCCGGGGCGGACGCTGGTGTTCCGGTCCGCCGATGGCGCCTGGGTGTGGTCCTTCCACCTGCGGCCCGACGGGGCGGGCACCCGGCTGATCAGCCGCAACCGGATCGCGCTGGTGGGCGGTCCGGGACCGGTTCGGATCGCGTACCGCCTGGTGATGGAACCGGGCAGTCTGATCATGGAACGCCGGATGCTGCTGGGTATCAAGCAGCGCGCGGAAGGCACGTCATGAACGTGCTCGCCCGGTGCGTGGCGGCCGCGACGCTAGCTCCCTCGCTGCACAACAGCCAGCCATGGCTCTTCCGGGTCACCGGCCGGGAGGTGCGGGTGTACGCGGACCGCAGCCGCCAACTCGACGCGCTGGACGCGTCCGGGCGCGAACTCCTGATCAGTGTCGGTGCGGCAGTGTTCACCCTGCGGCTGGCTCTGCGGGCAGAGGGTTGGCGCACGACGTACGTCCTCTTCCCGGAACCGGACTCGCCCGATCTGGTGGCCCGGGTGCTAATCGATGGCGAAGCCCCACCGCCGGAAACCGTGACGACGTTGGCCGAAGCGATCGCCCGGCGGCACACCAATCGGTGGCCGTTCGCCGACTCAGCGGTTTCTGCCGACGCGATCGAGGAGCTGACCGTGGCCGCCGCGGACCAGGGGGTGGCACTCACGGTCGCCGGTCCGGTCACCCGCAACGCCATCCTGGGGCTCGGGCACCAGGCTGAGCGCCGGCTGCGCATGAGCGGCCGCTACCGGGCCGAGCTGAGCCGCTGGACGAGGCCCTCGTCGGGCCGCCACGACGGCATCCCAGCCGCCGCCATCGGACCGTGGGACGCCCTCGAACGAATGCCGATCCGAGACTTCGGCCTCGTCCACCCACAACCCTGGCGGACAAGTGAGTTCTTCGAGGCGCACCCGACCATCGCCGTGCTCGCGACGCTCGGTGACGGCCCGCACGACTGGGTAAGCGCCGGTCAGGCCCTTCAGCACGTCCTGCTGGCGGCCACCCGGCTGAGGCTGGCCACCACTCCCATCAGCCAACCGATCGAGGTTCCGGCGATCCGCGAACTGCTCACCGACACCGCGGCCGGCCGTTGGGCGCAGATGATCATTCGGATCGGATACGGCCCACAGGCCGCGGTGACACCGCGCCGGCCGCTGTCCGAGGTTCTGCGAAGGAGCGACCAGTGACCATTCGACGATCATGGCGCGCCCGGATGTACCGGGGAGGACACCCCGGTCGCCTGGCGCGGGTGCTCAACCGGATCGCCGCTGCCCAGCACAGCAGCGGATTCCTGGCACCGTCGGGCTGGGTGACCCTGGAAGTGGTCGGCCACAGAAGCGGGCGGACGGTGGCCGTGCCGTTGGTGATGACCATTCATGGCGGGGAGCGCTACCTGGTCTCGATGCTCGGGCGCCGGGCCAACTGGGTGGCCAACGTCCGGGCTGCCGACGGCGCGGCCACCCTTCGGCGTGGCCGACGGGAGCCGGTCCGGCTGGTCGAGGTCGACGTGGCGGAACGAGCGCCGATCCTGCGCGAGTATCTCGCCAAGGCACCGGGCGCCCGCCCGCACTTCCCGGTCGATCGGCATTCCTCACACGCTGAGTTCATGACGATCGCGCCGGAGTGCCCGGTATTCCTGATCGGACCGGCGGTGCCCTGAGGTTCCGGAGCTGGGGGCCGAACGTCCCTCGGCGGACGGCTTCTGGCCCTTGGGGGCGACGTCGGCCGGGCCTAGCGTGACTCCTGACAAGCCGAGATCTGTGAAAGGAGCCGCCGTGACCGCGGTCGTATCCGAGCCCCGTACGCTCGCCGAGCTCGACGACACCGAACTCGCCCGTCTGGACGCGTGGTGGCGGGCGACCAACTACCTCACCATCGGGCAGATTTACCTGCAGGGCAACCCGTTGCTGCGCGAGCCCCTGTCGGCTGAGCACATCAAGCCGCGCCTGCTCGGTCACTGGGGAACCAGCCCCGGTCTGTCGCTGATCTACGCACACGTCTCCCGGCTGATCCGGCACACCGGTCAGCAGGCGATCTACCTGGCCGGTCCGGGTCACGGCGGCCCGGCACTGGTGGCCGCCGGCTACCTGGAAGGCACCTACAGCGAGATCTACCCGGACGTCAGTCAGGACGAGGCCGGGATGCTGCGCCTGTTCCGGCAGTTCTCCAGCCCGGGCGGTATCCCGTCGCACGTGTCGGTGACCACCCCCGGCTCCATCCACGAGGGCGGCGAGCTGGGCTACGTCCTGGTCCACGCGTTCGGCGCGGTCATGGACAACCCGGACCTGCTGGCCATCGCGGTGGTGGGCGACGGTGAGGCCGAGACCGGGCCCCTCGAGGGCTCCTGGAAGGGCGTGTCCTTTCTCAACCCCGAGCGCGACGGCGCGGTCCTGCCGATCCTGCACCTCAACGACGCCAAGATCTCCGGCCCCACCGTGCTGGGGCGCAAGGATCCCGAGGAGGTACGCAACCTGCTGCGTGGCCACGGCTACGACGTCATCGAGGTCGAGGGCTCCGACCTGCCCGGCATGCACCACCGCTTCGCCGCCGCCCTCGTCACTGCCTGGACGAGGATCCGCGACATCCAGACCGCCGCCCGCGACGGTTCCTGGGACGGTATCCGCCCGGCCTGGCCGCTGATCATCCTGCGGTCACCGAAGGGCTGGACCGGGCCGGACTCCGTCGACGGGATCACCGTCACCGGGACCTGGCGGTCGCACCAGGTGCCGCTGTCCGGCGTCAAGGACAATCCGGAGCACCTCGCACTGCTCGAACGCTGGCTCAAGTCGTACCGTCCGGAGGAGCTGTTCGATTCCGCCGGCGCGCCCGTGGCGTTGATCCGGGACCAGGCTCCCGACGGTGACCTACGGATGAGCGCCAGCCCGCATGCCAACGGCGGGGTGCTGACCCGGGATCTGGACCTGCCGGACTTCCGTGCCTACGCGGTCGACGTGCCCCGGCCCGCGCAGCGGCGGGCCGAGTCGACGCGCAAGCTGGGCGAGATGATGCGAGACATCTACGCCCGCAACGCCGACCGGTTCCGGTTGTTCTGCCCCGACGAGACCAACAGCAACCGGCTCGGTTCCGTCTTCGAGGTCTCCGACCGCGCCTTCATGGAGCGCGTGACGGCAGAGGATGTGGCGATCAGCCGCCACGGCCGGGTCATGGAGGTGCTCAGCGAGCACAACTGCCACGGCTGGCTGGAGGGCTACAACCTGACCGGCCGGCACGGCATGTTCGCCACGTACGAGGCGTTCGCCATGGTCAGCGCGTCGCAGACCGTGCAGCACGGCAAGTGGTTGCAGGAGGCCAAGAACCTGCCGTGGCGCGAGAAGGTGCCCAGCCTCAACGTGCTGCTCACCTCGACGGCGTGGCGCAACGACCACAACGGCTTCTCCCACCAGGGGCCCGGCCTGATCCAGGTGGTGCTCACCCAACGCGGCGACGTCGCCCGGGTCTACCTGCCGCCGGACGCCAACACCCTGCTGTCGGTGGCCGACCACTGCTTCCGGTCGCGGTCCTACATCAACCTGATCGTGATCGACAAGCAGCCGCAGTTGCAGTACCTCTCCATGGACGAGGCGATCGAGCACTGCGCCCGCGGCGCGGGCGTCTGGGACTGGGCCGGCACCGACGACGGCACCAGCGACCCCGACATCGTCCTCGCCTGCGCCGGCGACGTCGTCACCATGGAGACGGTCGCGGCGGCACAGATCCTGCGCGACCGGTTGCCCGGCTTCAAGGTCCGCGTGGTCAACGTGGTCGACCTGATGACCCTGGTCCGCCCCAAGGACCACCCACACGGCATGAGCGAGACCTTGTTCACCGAGCTGTTCACCGACACCGTCGACGTGGTGTTCTCCTTCCACGGCTACCCCGGCGCGATCCACCAGCTCGTGCACGGCCGCCCCGACGCGGACCGGTTCCGCGTCCGCGGCTTCATCGAGCAGGGCACGACCACCACCCCGTTCGACATGACGGTCCGCAACAGGGCGTCGCGGTACCACCTCGTGATGGACGCCATCAACAACGCCAGGCGCCTCCCCCGCGGCGCCGCCGACCTCAAGGCGTGGTGCCAGAGTCAGCTCGACCGCCACGAGACGTACGTGGTGGAACACCTGGAGGACATGCCCGAGGTGCGCGACTGGGCGCTCGGCGACTGGGCGGCACGCGGCTGAGCTTCACCGAGACGGTGGCGCCGGCCGGCGCCACCGTCTCTCGGCGATGCCCGGCGGCAGCGGCGGGACCGCGAGGCGGGTGGCGGTCAGCCACCCGCCTCCCAGCTTCCCAGCTCTGACGGTAGAGGCCCGCAAAGACGCAGGTCAGGGCCGGAAGAGCGCGTCACCACGCGCGTCGCGCCACGGCCCGTCGACGGGGGTCGTCCGGCCCTACGGCGAAGAACCCCGACCGGTCTACAAAGGAAGAAGAGGGAAGGGGTGACGAGTGCCATGACCCGATACGTCTACGACTTCACCGACGGCAACAAGGACCTCAAGGACCTGCTCGGCGGCAAGGGCGCCAACCTGGCCGAGATGACCCTGATGGGCCTGCCGGTGCCGCCAGGGTTCACCGTCACCACCGAGGCGTGCCGCGCCTACCTGCGCACCGGCACGATGCCCGCGGGCCTGCTCACCGAGGTCCAACATCACCTGCGGCTGATGCAGAACCGGATGGGCAAGACCTTCGGCGACGCCGCAGATCCGCTGTTGCTGTCGGTGCGGTCCGGTGCCAAGTTCTCGATGCCGGGAATGATGGAGACAATCCTGGACATCGGCCTGAACGACGCGAGCGTGGTCGGCCTCGGCCGACAGAGCGCGGATCAGCGGTTCGCCTGGGACTCGTACCGGCGCCTGATCCAGATGTTCGGCAAGACGGTTTTCGACGTTCCCGGCGAAGCTTTCGAAGAGGAACTGACGGCCGCCCGGTCGATCGCGGGCGTCGCAACGGACCCGGAACTCGGCACGACTCAACTGCAGGACCTGGTACACGCGTACAAGAAGGTGTTCCACCAGCACACCGGCCGAGACTTTCCACAGGCACCGCACGAACAGCTGTTCCTGGCGATCGCAGCGGTGTTCCGCTCGTGGAACGCCGAACGCGCCATCCTGTACCGCCGGCAGGAGCGCATCCCGCAGGACCTGGGCACCGCGGTCAACGTCATGGCGATGGTCTTCGGCAACCGAGGAGAGAACTCCGGAACCGGGGTCGCCTTCACCCGGGACCCGGCCACCGGACGGCGTGGCGTCTACGGCGACTACCTGCGCAACGCTCAAGGGGAGGACGTGGTCGCCGGGATCCGCAACGCCGTGCCGCTGGCCGAGCTCGCCGCCATCGATCCAGCGAGCCATCGGCAGCTGCTGTCGATCATGCAGCGGCTCGAGCAGCGTTACCGCGACCTGTGCGACATCGAGTTCACCATCGAGAACGGCAGGTTGTGGATGCTGCAGACCCGGGTCGGCAAGCGCACCCCGGCCGCCGCGTTCGTCATCGCCGCCCAGTTGGTCGACGAAGGCCGCATCACCCTGCATGAGGCACTGCAGCGGGTCACCGGTGAGCAACTGGCCCAGCTGATGTTCCCCAGTTTCGACACCACCGCCGCTCCCCCACCGCTGACCACCGGCGTGCCGGCCTCTCCGGGCGCGTCGGTCGGCGCGATCGTCTTCGACTCGGCCGCCGCGGTGGCGGCGACCGAGCCGGTCATCCTGGTGCGCCGGGAGACCAATCCCGACGACCTGCCCGGCATGATCGCTGCTCAAGGCATCCTGACCTCGCGCGGCGGCAAGACGTCACACGCCGCGGTGGTCGCCCGCGGCATGGGCAAGACATGTGTCTGCGGCACCGAGGAACTACGCATCGACGGCGACGGCCTCACCGTGGCGGGTCGCACCCTGCACGCCGGTGACATCATCTCGATCGACGGCACCACCGGAAACGTCTACCCGGGATCGGTCGCCGTGCGGCCCTCCGCGGTGGTGCGGTACTTCGAGGGCGAGCTGGCGGCGCACGGCGACCCGCTGCTCTCCGCGGTGGAGCGGCTGATGGCCCACGCCGATCACCAGGCCCGGCTCGACGTGCACGCCAACGCCGACACCGCCGTCGACGCCACCCGAGCCCGCCGCTTCGGCGCCACCGGAGTCGGCTTGTGCCGCACCGAGCACATGTTCCTCGGCGACCGCCGCCGGCTGGTCGAGAGGCTGATCCTGGCCGAGGACGACGCCGCCCGCTCCGAAGCCCTCCAGGCGCTGCTGCCCTTGCAGCGGGCCGACTTCGAGGAGCTGTTCGCCGCGATGGACGGGCTGCCGGTGACCGTGCGGCTCATCGACCCACCGCTGCACGAGTTCCTGCCCCCGCTGGAGGAGCTGACCGCCCGGGTGGCCCACGCAGAGGCGCTCGGCGTGGACCCGGGCCACGACGGCACACTGCTGACCGCGGTGCGGCGCATGCACGAGCAAAACCCGATGCTCGGGCTGCGCGGCGTACGTCTGGGCCTGGTGATCCCGGGTCTGTTCGCCATGCAGGTCCGCGCGATCGCGCAGGCCGCGGCCGCTCGGGTCGCCGCAGGCGGCGACCCTCAGCCGGAGATCATGGTTCCGCTGGTCGGAGCGGTTCAGGAACTCGAGACGGTACGCGCGGAAGCGGAGTCGGTGCTGGCGAGCGTGCCCGGTGCGCCGCCGATCCGGCTCGGCACCATGATCGAGGTTCCCCGGGCCGCCCTGACCGCCGGGCAGATCGCCGGCGTCGCCGAATTCTTCTCGTTCGGCACCAACGACCTGACCCAGATGACGTGGGGCTTCTCCCGCGACGACGTGGAAGGCGCGTTCTTCGGCCGGTACCTCGAGCTGGGCATCTTCTCGGTATCACCGTTCGAGAGCATCGACCGCGACGGCGTGGGCGAGCTCGTCAGCACCGCCGTCCAACGCGGCCGCGCCATCCGACCCGACCTGACCATCGGGGTGTGCGGCGAGCACGGCGGCGATCCGGCCTCGGTGCGGTTCTTCCACGACGCCGGCCTGGACTACGTGTCCTGCTCGCCGTTCCGGGTGCCGATCGCCCGGCTCGAGGCCGGTCGCGCCGCGAGCGCAGCGGCCGGCTCGGACAGCCGGTAGGAGGTCACGATGACAACGACGGTGACACCGGTTCGCCGTGGCGATCGGGAGATCGGCGCCTACATCGACGGACGCTTCGTGCCGGCAGTGGATGCCACCACCGTCGCGCTGGCCGCGCTGGCCACCGCGGCGGTGGCCACCGCGGTGGTGTCGGCGGGCCTGGCCATGCGTCGGCGCCCGGCGATCGGCACGGTGACGATGGGTCCCGGCGGCTGGATCAGCCTCAAGCACACCGGCAGGCCACCGCTGCGCGCCGCTTCGACGAGCCGGCCCTGGTGGGCGCACCTGTTGCGGGCACACCGGCTCGTCGAGCAGCGCTGAACGTTCCGCCCGCCCCTGGAGGTCCCGGACGGTCCCGACCCGCCCGGGACCTCTGACCCTTAAGCCGCGAGTGGTCGCTCGGCAATGCTGGGAGGAGATGAAGGAGGGGTAATGGCCACCACATCGCACGAAGCCTGGCACGGGTTCCGCGGCACCGGCTGGCGCGAGACGATCGACGTCGGCGGATTCATCCACGACAACTTCGAGCCGTACACCGGCGGGCCGGAGTTCCTGACCGGGCCGACGCACCGGACCGAACGGATCTGGCGGCGGCTGCAGCGCATGTTCGTCGAGGAGACCCGTCGCGGAGTCTACGACGTGGACGCGCACACCCCGTCCACGATCACCTCACACGAGCCGGGCTACCTCGACCAGGACCATGAGCTCATCGTGGGCCTGCAGACCAGCGCGCCGCTGTGCCGCGCGATCATGCCGAACGGCGGGCTGCGGATGGTGGAGGCCGGCCTCAAGGCGTACGGCTTCACCCTCGACCCGGCCGTGCAGGCGATCTTCAGCCGGTACCGCAAGACCCACAACGACGGCGTCTTCGACGCCTACCCGGCCGACGTGAAGGCCGCCCGCCGCTCGCACATCATCACCGGCTTGCCGGACGCGTACGGCCGGGGCCGGATCATCGGCGACTACCGGCGCGTCGCGCTGTACGGGGTGGACCGCCTGGTCGCCGAGCGCCGGGCGGTGAAGGCGTCGCTCGACGCTCAGCTGTCATCGGACAACGTGATCCGCGACCGTGAGGAGTTGGCCGAGCAGATTCGGTCGCTGAAGGAGCTGCGTTTCATGGCCAGCCGGTACGGATGCGACATCTCCGGCCCGGCGAGCACCGGCCGCGAGGCGATCCAGTGGCTGTACTTCGCCTACCTGGCGGCTGCCAAGGAGCAGAACGGCGCGGCAATGTCCCTGGGCCGGACCGCCACGTTCGTCGACGTCTACCTCCAGCGTGACATCGAAGAGGGCCGGCTCACCGAGCGGGAGGCGCAGGAGCTGGTCGACGACTTCGTCATCAAACTGCGGATCATCCGGTTCCTGCGCACGCCCGAGTACGACCAGTTGTTCTCCGGCGATCCGACCTGGGTGACCGAGGCACTCGGGGGAATCGGCTGTGACGGCCGCCCGCTGGTCACCCGCACGAGCTTCCGCTACCTGCAAACCCTGTACAACCTGGGTCCGGCTCCGGAGCCGAATCTGACAGTGTTGTGGTCGCCGGCGCTGCCCGAGGGGTTCAAGCGGTTCTGCGCCCAGGTCTCCATCGACACGAGCGCCATCCAGTACGAGAACGACGACCTGATCCGGCCCGCGTACAGCGACGACACCGCCATCGCCTGCTGCGTGTCGGCCATGCGGGTGGGAAAGGACATGCAGTTCTTCGGCGCCCGCACCAACCTCGCCAAGGCCCTGTTGTACGCGATCAACGGCGGCCGCGACGAGATGACCGGCGAGCAGGTCTTCGTCGCCGAACCGATCGCCGACGACGTGCTCGACTACGACGAGGTCCTGGCCGCGTACGACCGGACGCTGGACTGGCTGGCCGAGACCTACGTCGACGCGCTCAACGTCATCCACTACATGCACGACAAGTACGCCTACGAGCGCATCGAGATGGCCCTGCACGACTACCCCGTGCACCGCTTCCTCGCCACCGGCATCGCCGGCCTGTCGGTCGCCGTGGACAGCCTGAGCGCCATCAAGCACGCCCATGTCAAGGTGCTGCGCGATGAGAGCGGTCTGGCCGTCGACTACGCCGTGGACGGAGACTTCCCGGCCTTCGGCAACAACGACGACCGCGCCGACGCGATCGCCGTCGACCTGGTCGAGCGATTCATGGCCAAGATCCGGCGGCAGCCCAGCTACCGGGGTGCCGAGCCTTCGCTCTCTGTTCTCACGATCACCTCGAACGTCGTCTACGGCAGGCACACCGGCAACACGCCCGACGGGCGACGCGCCGGTGAGCCGTTCGCGCCGGGCGCGAACCCGATGAACGGCCGCGACACGCACGGCATGGTCGCCGCCGCGCTGTCGGTCGCCAAGCTGCCGTACCGCTGCGCGCGCGACGGGATATCGCTGACGATCACCGTCGCTCCGGACGGCCTCGGCCACACCCGTGACGAACGGATCACCAACCTCGCCGGCGTGCTCGACGGCTACACCGACAGCGGCGGTTTCCACATGAACGTCAACGTGCTGAACCGGGCGACACTCGAGGACGCCATGGCCCACCCGGAGAAGTACCCGCAGCTGACCATCCGGGTCTCCGGGTACG
Source organism: Micromonospora salmantinae (assembly GCF_022230905.1). NCBI lineage: Bacteria > Bacillati > Actinomycetota > Actinomycetes > Micromonosporales > Micromonosporaceae > Micromonospora > Micromonospora salmantinae. The sequence goes on along the minus strand of NZ_JAKKFG010000004.1, from coordinate 494,917 downwards.
CGGTGAACTTCGTCAGGCTCACTCCCGAGCAGCAACGCGACGTCATCTCCCGGACCTTCCACGGATCGCTGTGATGACCGCCGTCACGGTACCGGTGACCGGCTCGCTCCACTCCTTCGACATCTCCACCGGAGTGGACGGGCCGGGCACCCGGTTCGTCGCGTTCCTGGCCGGCTGCCCGCTGCGCTGCATCTACTGCCACAGCCCCGACACCCAGTACCGCCGTTTCGGCCGACCCACCTCCCTCCACGAGCTGCTCACCGAGATCCGCCGCTACGAACGCTTCCTGAAGGTCGCCCACGGCGGCGTCACCCTCAGCGGCGGGGAACCGCTGCAACAGCCCGCCTTCACCCGCGAGGTGCTGCGCCAGTGCAAGGAGATGCGGCTGCACACCGCCCTGGACACCAGCGGCCTGCTCGGCAACCGCGCCGACGACGCCCTGCTCGACGCCACCGACCTGGTGCTGCTCGACATCAAGTCCGGCGACCCGGCCACGTACCGGACGGTGACCGGAACCGGGCGGCTGGCGCCGACCGTGCGGTTCGCGCACCGCCTGGCCGACCGCGGCGTGCCGATCTGGGTCCGTTTCGTCCTCGTGCCCGGCCTCACCGACGATCCGTGCAACGTCGACGCGCTCGCCTCCATCGCAGCAGACGTGCCCACCGTCGAACGCGTCGAGGTGCTGCCCTTCCACCGACTCGGCGCTCAGAAGTACGCCGCCCTCGGCCTGCCGTTCCCGCTGGCGGACACGCCACCGCCGGACGAGGCGCTGCTGCACCGGGTCTATCGCCAGTTCCAGGATCACGGGCTGACGGTGTACTGACCGCCCACCGGCGGCTTGGCTCGGCACGAGCGGCTCCCGGACCAGTTCGCGCTGGTCGGCGTCGCGCACGTCGCATGTCGCCGCGAGTCCTCCGCCGCAGCCGCGAAACCGACATTCAGTAAAAATAACCGCACTAGGTGCGTAACGTGCCGGACATGTTCGCTCACACACGACGCAACCTGTTGCTCACAGCGCTCGGGATGGGCATGCTCGCCGGTGCCGGTCAACTCGGCATCGCGTTCAGCCTCGGCATCGTCCAGCTCGCCGGTGCCTCCACCGGCGCCGCCGTCAACCAGTGGCCTGCACAGCTCGTCTGGGTGGGCTGGTTCGCGGCACACGCCGCCGTAGCCGGCACCGTCGTCGCCGCACGCCTGGCCCGCCGGTACGGGGCGCTGCGGAGCACGGGCAGATTGGTGGCCATCGCCGCCGCCGCCGCACTGGGCGCCACCGTCGTGGCGCCGCTCTGCATCCGGCCGGCCCAGGCCGCCGAACGCTTCTCTGTGGACCCGATCTGGGCCCTCGGCATCTGCGCGGCCCTCGGCGCGCTGGTTGGCGCGGGTGCCGCGATCGCCGTACTGGTGAAGCCGCCGCTGGGTTGGAACATGGCAGCAGTGGGCGGCGTCGTTTGGCTGCTGGCGCTCGCCTCGGTCGTCCCGTCGCTCGCCACCGCCGGGCCGTTGCCCGCCGTACGGCTCGGTGTGCTGGAGCCGGCCTGGCTCGACGCCGACGCGGCACACCGGCTGGCGATCCTGACTCTGCCGTCGGTGGCCCTGCTCATCGGCGCGGCGACCGGCGGGCTGGCCCGCTGGCGTGGGCATCCGCCGCTGGTCAACGGCGTGACCGGCGCGGCCGGCACGATGCTGGTCGCGTTCACCTATCTGACCGCCGGTCCCGGCGACGCCGTCGACCGGTACCAGATCACGCCGTACTACGGGGCGCTGCTCGCCGTCGCCGCCGGTGTGCTCGGCTCGGCCGCCGCCGCGTCGTTCCGATGGCCGCTCCTGCCGCGCACCGCCGAAGCACGGGTCGACGAGTCAACCGACATCCTCCGTCCGCTGGCCGCCGGTCCCGCCGTGCGGCAGGCCACGAGGCCGGCCGTTGGTGGTACGACCGACGAGCCGGAGCCCGCCGACCTGGCCGGCACGGGGCCGGTCGCCGGCGCGACCCCAGCGAAGCTCCCGACCGCAGCCGAACCGCTGGGCTTCGGTGCACCGGTTGTTACCGCCGCATTGGCCGCACCCGCCGACCTCGACGACACCCCGGAGACATCGGAACCGACCCCCGCGACGGCGGCCCACCTTCCCGCGGGACCTGGCGGGGACGGCTCCGGGACGGCGGAGGCGGAGGTCGACGACACCGAACCCGACGGGACGCCGCCCGACGGGGCCCTCGTCGCCCCGGGGACCCTCCGGATGTACCAGCCGCCGAAGACCGACCGGACGCGGGTTCAGGCGACCTGGCCGGTCGTTCCGGCGCGGCGGGTGCCGCCCTCGGCCGAGCCCGCTCCGGGCGCCGAGGCGACCCAGTCAGCCGGTACGCAAGAGAGGCCCGAACCGGCACTCCCACCTCGGCACCGACCGCCACTGCCCAACCTGAGCCGGGCCGCGAACTGGGACGCCCTCGCGACCGCCCAGCGCGCCGGGCCCACGCGCACGACCGATGCCGTGCCGGCCCGCCCCGCCGGGGCCGACCCGGTCCCCGCGCCGGCCCACCCGGCATCCGTCGTCGAGGCGGGACGGGCCAGCGGGCGGCTGGGCCTGTTCCGGCGCAACAAGTCCCGGGCCGACGGGGGCACCCCGGCGGACGGCGAGCCGCTGCCGAGGCAGGACGCGGAGTTCGTCGACTGGGTGACCCAGCTGGGCAATCCGGTAGCGGACAACGAGCCGGATCAGGAAGCCGGTCGCTGGTCACTCCGCTCCACCGGCAGCCACCGTTAGGAGTTCCTAATCCTGGCTTCAGGTTGATCGGGGAGGATGAGCGGCAAAGCATCGACTGGAAGGGGGCGGGTCGGCGTGCGGATCATGATCGCCGATGACGAGGCGGCCATCCGTGAGTCGCTGGAGCGGGTGCTCCAGGTCGAGGGTTACGGCACCAGCACCGCCGCCAACGGTCTCGCCGTGCTCGACGGGATCGGTGGCGCGGCGCCGGATCTGCTGATCCTCGACGTGATGATGCCCCGCCTCGGCGGGTTGGAGACCTGCCGGCGGTTGCGGGCGGCGGGTCGGGATCTGCCGGTGCTGATGCTGACCGCCCGGGATCAGGTCTCCGACCGGGTCGCGGGGCTGGACGCGGGCGCCGACGACTACCTGCCCAAGCCGTTCGCCACCGAGGAGTTGCTGGCCCGGGTCCGGGCTCTGCTGCGCCGCCGCGCGCCGGGCGACGACGAGTCGCAGATCCTGTCGTTCGCCGACGTCCGGCTCGATCCCGACAGGTTCGAGGCGTGGCGGGGTGGGCGGCCGCTGTATCTGACCCGGACCGAGTTCTCCCTGCTACAGGTTCTCGTGCGCAATGCGACCCGGGTGTTGACCCGCGACGTGCTGTTCGAGGCGATCTGGGGCTTCGACATGAGCACCACCGCGAACAACCTTCAGGTGTACGTGAGCTATCTGCGCCGCAAGATGGAGGCCGAGGGTGAGCCGCGACTGATTTACACGCTGCGCGGCCTGGGGTACACGCTGCGGGAGACTCCTCCGTGAGCAGGCCCGCCGGCCGGGAACCGCGTCGGCTGACCCGATGGTGGCGCCGGCGGTCCCTGCGGACCAGGCTGACGGTGATCGCGGCGACGGCCATCGCGGTCAGCGTGTTCGTGGCCTTCCAGGTGGCCAGCGAGCTGCTGGACTCGGAGCTGCAGGACAACGCCGAGAATCAGCTACGCGCGGACTCCCGCGTCCTGGCGACGACAGTGGAGCACACCGGTCTGGCGCAGGTCCAGCTACCGCCGTATCCCGGATCCGGTCGGCTGGTGCGGGTCATCCTGCCCGACGGTTCGACCCGGACGCCGGCCGGCCAACCCGCGCTGCCCCCCGTCAGCGGGCCCGCCGGGCGCGTGGCGCAGGGCGCCTCGGCCGACCTGATGGAGTCGAACGACAGCGACGACGACGGCTACCTCATCTACACGCTGCGGGTGGGCGACGGCGCGGTCCAGGTGGCCCGCAACAGCGACGACAGCCCGATCAACCGATTCGGGTTCGGCATGCTGCTGATCGGACTGCTCTGCGTGGCCGGAGGCGCCCTTGTCGGGCGGACCGTGGCGCGGACCGGACTGGCACCGATCGACCGGCTGACTGCCGCCGCGGTTCGTGTCGCGCAGACCCGGAACCTCGACGCCGACATCCCGGACGAGGGCAGCGGGGAGATCCGGCGGCTGATCCAGTCAATCAACGACATGCTCGCCGCGCTCCGGGACTCCCGGCGGGCCCAGCGGCTGCTCGCCGAGGACGCCGCCCACGAACTCAAGACCCCGCTCACCAGTCTGCGCCTCAACGTCGAGCTGCTGATCCGGCTCGATCGGCGCGGCACCCTGGACAGCGCACTGCCGGCCGAGAGCCGGACCCGGCTGCTCAACGATCTCGGCGCCCAGGTGGCCGAGTTGAGCACCCTTGCCGCCGAGCTGACCGACCTGGCGCGCGGCGACGTCAGCGACGAGAGCACCGAGCTGCTCAATTTCGCCGACGTGGTGGTGGCCGCCGCGACCCGGGCGCGTTCCCGCGTGCCCGACATCGGGATCGCGCTCGACGTGACCTCCGTGTGGGTGAGCGGGCGTTCCGCTGCGCTCCAGCGGGCGGTGCTCAACCTCATCGACAACGCCGGCAAGTGGTCCCCCGCTGACCAGCCGGTCCAGGTCCGGCTCCGTGCCGAGGGCGCGTCGGCGGTCCTCGAGGTCGACGACGCCGGGCCGGGCATCGACGCCGCCGACGTACCGCGGGTGTTCGACCGGTTCTACCGTGCCGGCAGTGCCCGGGCGCTGCCGGGCTCAGGTCTGGGCCTGTCGATCGTGCAGCGGGTCGTCGACGCCCACGCCGGCCGGGTCACCGTCGCCCGGTCCGCACGCGGTGGCGCGCTGCTGCGGATCATCCTTCCGGCCACCGCCCCGCCCGCTCCGATCACGCGGCTCACCGCGGGGGTGGACACGGTGGCGCGCTGACCCGCTGCGGCACGGCGCCGGGACCGCCACGGCACGCGGTGCCAGGACCCGCCGCAGCGGGCGACGCAGGACAAGGGCGGCGGACACGGTGACGGCCGCCGGGCCATGACAAAGATCCGGGACGAGCAAGAGCCCGTCCCGGATCTCGACTGTGCCGCCGCGCTCACCGTTGCGGCGCGGGCCCCTCCACGAGCGGCCGTTGATCGTCCGGCAGCTCCACCGGTCGGGACAACCGGCTCGGCCACCACATCCGCCGGCCGATCAGCAGGGTGAGGGCGGGCACCAGGACCGACCGCACCAGCAAGGCGTCGAGCAGCACGCCGAAGGCGACCAGGAACCCGACCTCGATCAGCATCACCAGCGGAAGTGAGGCGAGGACCGCGAACGTGGCCGCTAGGACCAGGCCGGCCGAGGTGATGACGCCACCGGTGGCGGAGAGGGCTTTGAGCATGCCCTCTCTGGTGCCGAGGCGCACGGTCTCCTCCCGGGCCCGGCTGGCCAGGAAAATGTTGTAGTCGATGCCGAGCGCCACCAGGAACAGGAATGCCAGCAGCGGCACCGAATAGTCGACGCCCTTGAACCCGAGGATCGTGTCGAAGACGAACACGCTGCCGCCGAAGGCTGCGGCGAATGAGACGATCACGGTCGCCATCAGGACCAGCGGGGCCACGATCGCTCGCAGCAGCAGCCCGAGGACGATCAGGACGACGGTGAGCACCAGCGGGATCACCAGCTTCTCGTCGCGGGTGGTGGTGACCTCGGTGTCGAGGTTCTCCGCGCTCGGTCCGCCGACGATCGCCTCCGCCCCGTTCACCGCGTGCACGGCGGTGCGCACCCGCTTGATCGTGTCGTACTCCGCGGCGGTGTCCGGCGCGTCGGTCGGGAACACGGAGATGTCGGCCCAGCCTCCGCTGGTCTGCCCCGGGACGGCCATGGCCACACCGTGAGTGCCCTTGACGATGTCGAGCACCCGGTCCTGGTGCGCCGGCCGCGTGAAGATCGTCATCGGCTGGCCGCCGAGTTCCGGGAAGTGCTGGCGGAGGACGGTGAAGCCGGTGACCGACTCCGGCGCGGACAGGAACTGGTCCTGCTCCCGCAGGGCGCCGGTGTTGCCCGCCAGCCCGATGGCGAGCAAGCCGAGGACTCCGAGCGAGCCCAGCGTCGCCACCCACCGGCGGCGGCTGATGGCGGTGCCGAGCCGTCCCCACAGCCCCGGCTTCTCCTGGACGGCCGTGTTGAACCGCGGGATGGCCGGCCAGAAGATCCGCCTGCCGAGCACCACGAGTAGCGCCGGGAACAGCGTCAGCATGGCCACCAGCGCGCACAGGATGCCGGCCGCGCCGATCGGGCCCAACCCGCTGGTGCTGTTCAGGTCGGCGACGAGCAGGCAGAGCAGGCCAGCGATCACGGTGGCCGCCGACGCGACGATGGCCGGTGCCGCGCCGCGTAGCGCATGGACCATCGCGACCCGGACGTCCTCGTGGTGGTGCAGTGTCTCCCGGTACCGGGCGATGAGCAACAGCGCGTAGTCCGTGCCGACGCCGAACACCAGGATCGTCAGCAGCGCCGAGTTCTGGTCGTTGATCACGATGCCGAAGCCCTTGACGAGCAGGTAGACGGTCGCCATCGCGGTCAGTGCGGCCGCGCCCACAGCCATGAGCGGGATGAACCACAACACCGGGCTGCGGTAGGTGAGGATCAGCAGGAGCGTGACGACGACAACGGTGGTGAGGAAGACCTGCAGGTCGATGCCGTCGAAGACGGCGTCCAGGTCGCCGTCGACCGCGGCCGGTCCGGTCACGTCGAGTTCCAGGCCGGCGGGGCGGTCCTTCGCAGCCTCACGCAACGGGCCGACGATGGTCTCCGGTGCGCCGTATGTCGTGCTCACGTCGAGGGTGAACATCATCGCCTTGCCGTCGGCGGAGGGTCTCGTCGGTGAGCCCTCCTCGTCCTCGCCGCCCGCCGCCGTCGCCTTCGGTGGGTACCGCTTGGCAAGGGTGTTGTGGTGGCGCTCGACCGACGCGCGGTCGGCGTCGGTCATGCCGCCGGCCCGGTGGTACACGAAGACGAACGTGTTGTCCTCACCGCCGGGCAGGCTGTCCTCCAGCACCGCCACCTTGGTGGACTCGGCGCTGGCCGGCAGGGTGTCCACGGCTCTGTCGGTGGTTACCGAGCTCAACTTCCCGCTCAGCGGCACCATGACCGCCGCCAGCGCCACCCACAACCCGATCACCAACCATGGCACCCACCGGCCTGCCAAGCGACCGGCCGGCGCTTCCCCGGGCGGCGCTGCCTTGACTGCCATCACTAGCTTCCTCCACACGGTTATCGCTCGTCTGATGCCGACTTCGTACCGAGCGAATCTGAGACGACCGTTAATGCGCCGCTCAGGCCGGGTGGCGGAACCAGGTGCCGAGCCCACGCCCCAGCGCGGTGGTGTCCAGATCCAGATCCTGCGCGGTGCAAGGTCCAGGCGACGCAGCCGTCGGGCCGGATCAGCTACGCGTCGAGGATGTGCTCGGGCAGTTCAACGAGGAAGTGCATCGGCACGGCGGCGACGATCGGCAGCACCCAGCGCAGCAACACGTACTCACCGAGACCGGCGAGGGCCAGACCGGTGGCGTTGAGAACTGCAGCGCCTTGGACCAGGTGAAGCTCGGCGGACGCCGGATCGAGCGGGGTGAGATCGACGCCGCGCTGCAGGCGCTACCCCATATCGCCGGCGCCGCCGCAGCGGTACAGCGCACCGCTGCGGGCAACCAACTGCTGGTGGGTACGTGATTCCGCACGACGGCGTCGCATGCGTGTAGCGCGGGAAGGTTGCGCTCGAGTTGGTCACGCCCGCTGGATCGGCACCCCGTCAAGCTACGCCGACGGCCATCGACGCCCTCGGTGTTCGACGACCAGTGGGTGGGGTTGGCCGGTGAGGGCTGCCAGGGCGGTGGCGACGGCGCGCAGGTCGGCTTTGATGTAGGTGGTGGTGCGGGTCCACGGCGGTCGGTGTGGCCGGCGCAGGTGCGAGCGTGATTCACCTCGCACAAGTTTGCCCCTGACGTCAACGTGAGGTTTTAGCGTGGTGATATGCAAATCAACGGCTCAACAGCTCTCGTGACCGGAGCTAACCGCGGCCTCGGCAAGGCCTTCGCCGAGGCCCTCCTCGTCCGGGGAGCCACCGTCTATGCGACCGCCCGTCGCCTGGAAAGCATCGACATCCCCGGCGCCATCGCGCTCCAGCTGGACATCACGGATCCCGCGTCCATCGAGGCCGCCGCAGGCAAGGTGGGCGACCTCGACATCCTCATCAACAACGCCGGCACCTCCACTGAAGCCCCGCTGCTCGGCCCCTCCACGGAGAACATCCGCCGCGACCTCGACACCAACTTCTGGGGCACTCTCAACGTCACCCGCGCCTTCGCGCCCAGGCTGGCCGGTGGCGCCATCCTCAATGTCATCTCGGCGCTGAGCTGGTACACCTTCAGCCCCGGCAGCAACGGCTACGCCGCCTCCAAGGCCGCGGAGTGGTCCCTGACGAACGGCATCCGGCTTGAGTTGGCCGACCAGAAGACTCTGGTCACCGCCCTGGCGCTGGCGATCGCCGACACGGACATGATGGCTGGCGTCGACATCCCCAAGCTCGCGCCCCACGAGGTGGTCGCCCAGGCCCTCGACGGACTGGAAGCAGGCAAGATCGAAGTCATCGCTGACAAGCCCACCGCCAACGTCAAGGCCTCCCTCTCCCGCGATCCCGCCGACTTCTACGCCGACATCACCGGCAACCTCTTCGCCTGACCTCACCGGTAATCCGCCTGCCGGAGTAAGCGGCTTGGTCAACGGACGTACGCCCGGCGGGCGGCCCGGATTCTCATGAAGCCGGGCCTCCGCCTGACCGCCGCAGGGGTGCGGACGGCGAGCGAAGCCCTGAAGATCGTGATCGACTTCGTGGTCTTGAAGCTGGCGCCTCCAAGGTGCGACCGATGGCTCCGGGAGGTCATAGGACCTTCTGCCCCTGCTCACAGGCCAGATGCGTCTTGGTGGTCAGACCGCCACGAGATCGTCCGAGCCCGTGATCGGCGGACCGGAGACCTCTTCAATTGTCGATCACCGCCACGCCGGGACCTTCACCAGCCACCACGACTTCCAAAACACGCCTTGGTGTCCTGCCGAGCCATCCGCCTCAACAGGCATATCCGGCAAGCCACACCGCCGCCGCGGCTAGGTTGAGCGCACGGCTCCTACAGCATCCTAGGAGGATGGCCTGGGGGGTTGGCTTCTTCAGGCCGAAACGCATCTTCTTGGCTCAGGGACTACCACAAGCTGCGGGCGCTGAGCGTCATCGAGCGCGGGTCGTTGATCCGTTGGCATTACAGGGCGCCGCCTGGGGTTCTGCCGGCCCGCCGGAGGGCCTGCGGGGTGTCTCGCTCGGCAGCAAGCAGCGCCTGGAATGTCGCCTGCAGGCGCCCGCGGCCGTGTAGTGCCAGCGCCGTGTCTTCCCAGTAGCGAGCTCGGCGCATGACAATCCGGGCTGGGTCGACTTGCCGGGCGTGATCGACGGCGGTGCCGTAGTTACCAAGTACCCGGGACACGCTGATCTTGCAAACAGCCAGGTCGAGCAGATTGAATTGCCCGACCTTCGTGTCACCGGTCCGACGGGCCGCTGCCTCGGCTTCGCCGAGCAGGGTCCGCGGCACGGCACACGGCACGCGGCACGCGGCACGCGGCTATGGTGAGAACGCGGCTGGTCACACCGCACTGATGATCTTAAAACACCCGTGGCGGTCAGAGCCAGGTGCGCACATTGGCGGACGTCACTCCTGGCACCGCCCACCAGGAGAGCGCTGAAGGCCGACCGATTCGCACCCGCCTTCATCTTATGCGGCCTCACATGTTGAGATCACGTCACGCGCAGAATACAGTCGGTTACTGTACCGACGGCCGCATGGGCGCATCGACTCATGTCGCTCGCGGGCACAACCGCACCGCAGCATCTTCAACGGGGGCGCCATGTTCGACTTCAATGCATTCGCCAGTCGTTCTGATGACGTCAGCAGGGGCTCGAGCTCACTTCCGTAGCGGGCAGACCGCCCGGCCCGGAGCAGAAGCAGGTCGTTCAAGCCGCTCTAACCGGTAATGAGAAATTCACCTGACTCGGGCACCCTAGCGTTCAAAAACCCTTTGCTGCCTAACCCGACTGATCTACCTGGCAACTCTGGGACTAAGAAGGGCTGCAATGAATGGCATCTCACAAATTCAACATACTCGGGCCCCTGAATTTGATGGCCGACGGCCAGTCCAGACATATCAAAGGCCGGCGGCAACAGGTCATTCTAGCCATGCTCCTGCAGGCGGCAAATAAGGTCGCACCCATCACCAGACTGGTCGATGCCGTGTGGGCCGACAATCCACCATCCACCGCACGGTCTCAGGTGCAGATCGGCATCTCCGCATTACGCCGGACACTCAAGGAGGCCGGCTTCGGGGACATCATCGTCACGCAATCACCCGGCTACCTGATCCGCGTCGCCGACGACCAACTCGATGCGACGGTCTTCGAGGCACACGTTGAAGAGGCGCGGCGTCTGGTCGGACTGGGGCAGCCGGAAGCGGCGATATCCGCCTACCGAAGGGCCTTGGCGCTGACCCAGGGGCCGGCCCTCGCCGACATCGACAGTCCGCTCGTGCAAGCGACCGCGAACCGCCTCGACGAACAGCGGATCGTCACCCATGAGGAGTGCATCGAACTCGAACTGGCCCTCGGCCGACACAACAGCGTGATAGCCGAGCTCGGGGAACTGGTCGCTGAGTATCCTCTACGGGAACGACTGCGTGCGCAGCAGATGGTGGCCCTCTCACGCGCTGGCCGCCCGGGTGAGGCGCTGCATGCTTACCGGGACGCCCGGGACACCTCGGTCGAGGAACTCGGCATCTTTCCCGGCGAAGATCTGCAGGAGATCGAGCATGCGATCCTGACTGGCGACGAGAGCCTGCACTCCCCGCTGTCGAGCTGGGTAAGCGATCGCCTGTCGAGTGACAGCGCGCCGACGCCACGGATGCTGCCGGCGGCGCCGGCGGACTTCACCGGCAGGTCGTCGGTCAGCGACCACATGCTGCGGCTGTTCACCCCGGAAGGCTCCCGGACCGCGAACGCCGTCAAACTCGCGGCCGTCGCCGGACCGGGCGGGGTCGGCAAGACGGCTCTGATCCTGCACACGGCGCATGCGATCAGCGAGCAGTACCCCGACGGTCAGCTCTTCGCCCGGCTTCAGGACGACCAGCGCGGCCTGGTCGACCCCGCATACCTGTTGGAGCTGTTCCTTCGCGCGCTCGGTGTGCCCGCAAACGCGATACCCCCGGCACTCGAGGACCGGGCCGCCCTCTATCGCAGTCACATCGCCAGCCACCGTCTTCTCATAGTGCTCGACGACGTGGCCAGCGAACAACAGGTCCTGCCTCTGCTGCCGGGCAGCGACACCTGTGCGGTCCTGGTCAGCAGCCGACAACGCCTCACCGGCCTGCCCGGGGCGCACCACGTCGAACTGGGCGTGCTACCCGCCGATGAGGCGTTGAGCCTGATGGCCCGGATGGTCGGCCAACGCCGTGTCGACGCCGAGGTCGAGGCCGCCCACGAGATCGTCGAGCTGTGCGACGGCCTGCCACTGGCACTGCGCATCATCGGCGCGCGAATCGCCGCCCGACCGCACCGCTCACTGGCCCGCATCGCCAACCGGCTGTCCGTCGAGGAGAGCCGCCTCGACGAGTTGGTACACGACGGGCTGGCGGTCCGTGCAAACATTCTGCTCACCTACAAGAATCTGGACGAGATGACGCGGTGCCTGCTCCGTCGGCTCGCGCTCACCCAGACGCCCGAGTTTCCCGGCTGGATAGCCGCGGCTCTCCTCGACACCGATCTCACCACCGGGGAGAACGTCCTCGACAATCTGGTCGAGGCGCACCTGGTCGACGTCGTCGACACCCATGGCTCGTGGTTGCCCAGGTTCCGGATGCACGACCTCGTCCGACTCTTCGCCCAGGAGCAGCTGCACGACGAAGACGGCCCGGCTGAGGCGCGGGACGCGGTACAACGGGCGCTCGGCGGATGGCTGCTGCTGGCGGAGGCGGCCCACTCCCGGCTCTACGGCGGGGACTACACCGTCCTGCACGGCGACGCGCCACGGTGGAAGAGCCTCCTCACCGCCGTGGACGACCTGACCCTCGCCCCCATGGAGTGGTTTCTGCAGGAGCGGCCGTCCCTGCTGGGAGCGGTCAACCAGGCCGCGCGGATAGGCCTGGACGAGCATTGCTGGGAGCTGGCCGTCACGTCCGTGACCCTCTTCGAAGCCAAGGGCTACTTCACCGACTGGCGGGAAACCCACCGCCTCGCCCTCGCCGAGACCCGTCGGGCCGACAATCGCCGAGGCCAGGCGGCGGTGCTCAACTCGCTCGGCTCCCTGCTCGCCACCAGCGGCCAGAGCGAGGAGGCGCGGTTCCTCCTCGAACGCGCCCAGGTGCTCTTCGACGAGGTCAACGACCAGTACGGAACCGCGCTGGTGCGCCGCAACCTGGCCTTCCTCGACCGGCTGGCCGGTCAGCTGGACCGGGCGATGAACAACTACTTCCACAGCCTGCAACAGCTGCGCCTCACCGGGGACCACATCGGAGGGGCACACGTGCTGAACGGCATGGCACAGATCGCCCTGGAGCAGGGCGACCACGACAACGCGAAAGGCTGGCTGGAGGAAGCCCTGGTCATCTGCGCCGAGCACAACAACCACCGGGTCGCCGCCCAGGTGCGTCACCGGCTCGGCGAGATGTACCTGCAACGAGACGACGTCGACGCGGCCGATGAGACATTTCGCAGCGTGCTCGCCACCGTGCGCGAGGCCGAAGACCAGCTCGGGATCGCCTTCGCGCTGGAGGCCCTGGGTCGGGTCCGTATCCGGCAGGACAGGCTCTCGGAGGCTCGCGAGTTGCTGCTCCAGGCGCAGAAGCTCAGCCACGAGGCGGGCAACCAACCCCTGTCCGCGCGTGCCCTGCTCAGCTTGGGCATCCTGCACGAACGGCGGGGCGAGCCGCACACCGCATCGCGGTATCTCACCGAAGCCCTCGTGCTGTTCGAGCAGATGGGCGCCAGGGCCTGGCTCGGGCAGACGCTGGAAGCCCTCGCCGAGCTGCATCTGCACCAGGGCGACCAGGCCGACGCTGCGGCCCGGGGGCAGGCGCCCGTGGACGCGCTGGACAGCATCGGCTCGCGGGAGGCCGGCGAGCTGCGTCGCCGGCTCGCCGCACGGCTGCTCGAGAACCGGGGCGCACCCGGCCAGGATGCCGTGAACTAGACCGGGCGACGTCGCGGGAGCTCGATAGTCCTTTCGATGGTTGTTCGATAGTGAGTCGAAGTCCGACGCTGGCACACCTGAGACGTGGCAGCTACGGACGTTCACCCGGCACGGCGCTCCTTCACACCCTTCTTGGTGCTGTGGTCTGGTCAGATCGTCGCGGTGGTCGGCAACTCGGTCCTCCGCTTCGCCTTCGTCGTCCACGCGTGGCAGCACGGCGGTGGCGCGACCGCGGTGGCCCTCCTCGCGCTCTGTGCCGTGCTGCCGCAGATCCTGCTCGGTCCGTTGGCCGGCGCGCTGATCGACCGATGCCGGCTGCGGGTGGCGCTGCAACTGTCCGGCCTGGGCGGTCTGGTGATCGTCGTGGGATTCGCCGTCGCGACGTCCGCTACCGCGATCCCGCTGCCCGGCCTCTACCTGGTGGTCACGCTGCTGGGCGTCGCAGCCGCGTTCCAGTACCCGGCGCTGTCCTCGGCCGTGCCACTGATGGTGGGCCGGGAACACCTCCGTCGGGCGAACGCCCTGTTGGCGACCGCGCGCAGCGCGGCCGAGGTCTTCGGCCCCGCACTGGCCGCAGGTCTACTCGCCGTCGGTGGGCTGCGGAGCACGGTATGGACCAACGTGGTCGCGCTCGTCGTCGCCCTGGTGACGGTCTGGTGCGTGCCGCTCCCGGCCCGGCGCGGTCCGGCGGAGCCGGCCACCGAGCCGCGAGGCGTACTGCGTGAGTCGCTGGACGGACTCCGGCTGATGCGCGACACGCCCAGTTTCGGCGGGTTGGCGGCGATGGTGTTCATGGTGAACCTCTGCATGGTCTTCGGTCTCATCGTGACGCAGCCGATGATCCTGCGGCAGACCGGTGACTCAGCCGCGCTGGCGACGGTCATGGCCTGCTCCGGCATCGGGGGTATCGCCGGCGGACTGCTCGCCGGGGCACGAACCTGGAAGCGGTCTCGAATCAGCACCGTGAACCTGGGGATCGTCGCCGCCTGTCTCGGCTCACTCGTCCTGGTCGGCTGCGTGCGTCGGGTGCCGCTCTGGTGCGCCGGCGTGCTGGCGGGGTCGGCCGCACTGGCCGTGGTGAACACCGACATCCAGTCGATAGTGCAGACCAAGGTGCCACCCGGCACGCAGGGCCGGATGTTCGGAGCGATGCAGCTCATCGGCGACGCGTCGGTCCCCCTGGCGATGGGTGTGGCGGGGCCGCTGGCCGATGAGGTCTTCGAACCACTGGACGGGGGTGCGCCGGCCCTCGTGACCGCGCTGGCCCCGCTCGTCGGTTCGGGACCGGGCAGCGGCATGGCGGTGATGCTGCTGATCGCCGGGGTGGGCGGCGTCGCGGTCGCGCTGTGCGCGCAGGCCTGGCCCCCGCTCCGTGACATCGACATCCTCGTACCGGACCTGCCCGACGGCCGTACCGGCCATGGTGACCTCGTCGCCCGGCCAGAGCGGATGGCGTCGTGATCCCGGCCGACTCCACCGTTCCGGATGCCTTCCGCCGGGTCGCCGCCGGCTCGCCGGACGCCGTCGCGCTGATCGCCGAGGACCGGACCATGACGTACCGGGAGTTGGACGAACTCTCCGACCGACTCGCCGCCGCCATCGCGCCGGAGACCGCGCTGACCGGGCGCACGATCGGCATCGAGTTGGCACGCGGGGTCGACCTCGTGGTGGCCGAACTGGGCGTGCTCAAAGCCGGCGCAGCCTGCCTCATGCTCGACCCCGCCCTGCCGCCGCACCGCCGCCGGACCATGGGGATCGACGCCGACATCGACGTCCTGGTGTCTGACGGTCGCGATCCGGTCGTACCCCATCGGCGTCTGATCTCGCCGCGACCACCGGCGGCATCGCGCCAGCCGCCGCGGTTCACCGCGGCGCCCGACGATCCGGCCTGGGTGATGTTCACCTCGGGATCCACCGGCCGCCCCAAGGGCGTGGTCGCCACCCACCGATCGGTGACCGCGACCATCGCCGCGCTGCTGGCTCGCGGTTGCCGGCCGGGCGAGCGGTGGTTGCAGTGCGCGCCGATCTCCTGGGACGCCCACGCGCTCGAGGTGTGGAGCCCACTGCTGACCGGCGGCTCCTGTGTGCTGTACCCGGGGCGACGCATCGACCCGGCGCGGCTGGCCACGCTCTTCACCCGCTCCGGCGTGACCGCCGCCTACCTGTCGGCGAGCTTGTTCAACGTGGTCGTCGACGAGATGCCGGACGTCTTCGCGGGTGTGCACACCGTCATCACGGGCGGCGAGGCGGCCTCACCGGCGCACCTCGGACGGATCATGGCCCGGCATCCGCACCTGCGGCTCTACAACGGGTACGGCCCGGTCGAAACGATGATCTTCCAGACCCTGCACCGAGTCCGGCCGGCTGACACCGAGGCGCCGGACGTGCCCATCGGCACCCCGCTGCCGGGCAAGCCGGTGCGGCTTCTCGACGAGCGGCTCCGGCCGGTGCCGGATGGCCAGATCGGCGATCTGTACGCCGGCGGCGCCGGCGTCGCCCTGAGCTACCTCGGCCGGCCCCGCGAGACCGCCGACCGATTCATGCCGGACCCCGGTGGGACCGGTACGCGTCTCTACCGCACCGGCGACCGGGCCTGGCGTGACCCGGACGGATTGCTGCACTTCGCCGGTCGGCTCGACAACCAACTCAAGATCCGCGGATTCCGGGTGGAGCCGGAGGAGGTGGAGAGCGTCCTGTCCCGCAGCCCGGCCGTCGACCGCGTCGCCGTGGCCGCCGACGCCGAATCCACCCGACTGGTCGCCTACGTGGTACCGGACGCCGCCGACCCGGCGGCCGTCGAGCGGCAGCTCCGGCCGTACGCCGCCCGACACCTGCCCGAGCATCTGGTCCCCGACACGCTGGTCGTGGTCGACGACCTGCCACGTACCGCCAGTGGCAAGCTGGACCGGGCCGCGCTGCCCCGACTCGTCCCCGCGCCCGCCGGTGGATCGGCGGCGGAGGCGTCCCGGGGACCAGCCGAGTCCTTGGTCGGCCGGGTCTTCGGGGACGTCCTCGGGACCGCGTCGGTGTCCCGCACGGACGACTTCTTCGCGCTCGGCGGTGACTCGCTCCGCGCCGTCCGCGTGCTCAGCCGGATCAACGCCACCACCGGTGCCGCGCTCGACATCGCGGAACTGTTCGACAACCCGACCGTCGCGGCGCTGGCCCGGCGGCTGGACGGCTACCAACTCCGCGAGCCGGCGAGCCCGACCCCGACCCCCGCGCCGGCAGACGCCACCGTGCTGTCCCCGGCGCAGCGGCGGCTGTGGCTGCTCGACCAGGCCGGCGCGGGACCGGCGTACCTCGTGCCTATCCGCATCGCGCTGCGGGGGCCGCTCGACGCGACCGTGCTGACGGCGGCGATCCGGGACGTCGTGGCACGGCACGAGCCACTGCGCACGGTGTTCCCGGCCGAGGACGGCTCCCCCCGAGCGGTGGTGCGGCCACCCGCGGAGGTCGACGTGCCGTTGCACACCGCCGGCCCGGACGCCGTCAGACGCGCCGCCACCCGGGCGTTCGACCTCGCCCGCGAGGTTCCGCTACGGGTCACGCTGTCACCCGGGCCGGCCCCCGACGAGCACACCCTGCTGCTCACGATGCACCACATCGCGGTCGACGGTTGGTCCCTGCGCCCACTGCTGCGCGACCTCGGCGACGCGTACGCCGCTCGGCTGGCCGGTGGGCCGCCGCAGTGGCCCGCGCTGCCGAGCCACGCCGAGTACCACCGGGCCGAAGCCGACCGGCTCGGCGCTCCGGACGACCCTGGCAGTACGTCCGCCCGTCAGCTCGCCTTCTGGCGACGTACGCTCGACGGCCTCCGACCCCGCTCCGCGTGGCCCGTTGGCACCGGGATGAGGACCGAGCTGCGGCACCTGGACCGGACCGCCTCGGCGGCGGTGGCCGCCACCGCCGCCCGCCACGGCGTGACACCGTTCATGGTGTTGCACGCCGCGCTGGCCGTCGCGCTCCGGCGGGCGCAGACCAGCACCGACGTCGTGGTCGCCGCCCCGGTGGCCGGCCGGCACGACCCGGCCGCGGACGACCTCGTCGGTTTCTTCGTCAACCAGGTCGTGCTGCGGTGCGATCTCGCCGGCGATCCGGACATCGCCGAGCTGCTTCGTCGCGTCCGGGCCGCGGACGTCGCCGCCTTCGCTCACCAGGACATCCCGTTCGACCTGGTGGTGCAACGGTTGAACCCGCCCCGCGTCCCCGGGCGGATGCCCTTCACCGACATCGCCCTCGTCCTGCAGAACAACTCCGGCACCACGTTGTCGCTCCCCGGCGTCGAGGCGGCGGTGCGCGTCGTGCGCCCCCGTGCCCCCCGGTACGGCCTCCTCGTCGAGGTGACCGAGGAGGCCGGCGGCCTCACCGTCGCCGTCGAACAACGCGACGGTACGGGCCCGGCCCTCGACGCCTCGATCATGGCTGACGGCCTGCGGACCGCACTCACGGCGATCACCACCGGACCGGCCACCGCGCGGATCAGCACGCTGCTCGCGGCCACGGCGGAACCCACCGAGGCGCCGCCCTCCGAACCGTCTCCCACCGTGTCCACCGCCCCGGCTTCCCGGCTCGTCCGGCTGATCAGCAACGTCTGGTCCGAACTCCTGGACACGCCGGCCGTCACGCCGCATGACGACTTCTTCCGGCTGGGCGGCTCGTCCCTGACGGCGGTACGGGCGGCCGCACGGCTCAGCCGGCAGGGACTCCCCGTCTCCACGGCAATGATCTTCAGTCACCCCACGGTGTCCGCGCTGGCCAGCGCGCTGTCGCGCAGCACGGACCGACCACTGCCCCCGATCCCCCGAGCGCCCCGCCACCGAGACATCCACGCCCCGACCAAGGAAGTCGACAAATGAACCTGAGCGTGCTCTTCTTCGGTGCCGACGACGCCAGCACCGACAACGGCCATCGGGAGGCGTACGACCGCGTGCTGCGCGTGGCCTCCGCCGCCGACGCCGACGGTTACCACGCCGTCTGGCTCCCGGAACGGCACTTCCAACAGATCGGCCAGGCGTTCAGCAGCCCGGCGGTGCTGGCCGCGGCACTCGCCGTCACCACCCGGCGCATCCAGCTACGGGCCGGCAGCGTCGTCCTTCCGCTGCATCACCCCCTACGGATCGTCGAGGACTGGGCGATCGTCGACAACCTCTCCGGCGGCCGAGCCGGCATCTCCCTGGCGACCGGCTGGCACTCGAAGGACTTCGTCCTCGCCCCGGACCGGTACGACGATCGCCGGGACCGGGTCGCCGCCGCCGTGCCGCTGTTGCGCGGCCTGTGGGGCGGAGACACGATGACCCTCCCGGACGGTGCCGGAGCCAAGGCCACCGTGGCCCCTGGGCCGCGACCGATCTCGTCGACACTGCCGCTCTGGTTGACCACCTCCGGCAACCCGGCCACCTGGGAACAGGCCGGCAGGCTGGGTGTGAACGTCCTCGCGGCCACGATGGGCCAGACCCGGGCGGAGCTGGCCGGCAAGATCCGCCGGTACCGGCAGGCATATCGGGACACCGGGACCGGGCCGGGCACGGTGACGCTCATGGCCCACACGTACGCCGGCGCCGACGACGACACGGCGCTGCGGATCGCCGGACCGCCGCTGCGCCGCTACCTGCGGTCCTACCTCGGGCAGCTGGCCACGAACGGTGACCCGGCGACACCGGCCGTCGACTCCCTGCCCGAGGCGCAGCTCGACCGCCTGGTCGAGCTGGCCCTACGCCGATACGTCGACTGGGGCAGCCTGATCGGCTCCCCCGAGACCTGCGCGCGGTCGCTCGCCGACCTGGCCAACATCGGCTGCGACGAGGTGGCCTGCTTCGTCGACTTCGGAATCCCGATCGATGAGATCCTGGCCGGTCTGCGGCGCATCGCACCGGCCACCGTGGAGGTGGACCAGACATGAATTCCGCGCCGAATCGTTCCCCGCTGTCCCGCGGCGAACGCTTCCTCCGGCTCAGCAGAGAGCAACGGATCGGCGTACTCCGCCAACTGGTCGCGGCCGGACGTACAGCGGAGATTCCGGCGGTGATTCCGCCCCTCGACGAGGACACACCGGAGCGCCTCAGCCCGGCTCAGGAGGATCTCTGGGTGTACGAGACCCTCTACCCGGGGGCGTCGCTCAACCTGTCGGTTGCCTACCACTTCCACGAGCCGGTGCAGGTCTCGCTGCTGGAACGGGCGCTGACCTGGCTGCAGGAGCGCCACGAGGTGTTACGGCTGCGAATCACCGGAGAAGCCGGCGATCTGCGGGTCGACTTTCCCGAGCGGGGGCCGTTCCGGCTGGAGCGCGTCGACGTGGCCGACGACGAGGCGGCCCGGCGCGTCACCGAGGAGTTCAGCCGGCGGCCGTTCCGGCTCGACAGCGACCAACTGATCCGCGGCTGCCACCTGCCACTGGACGAGCAGCGGTCGGTCCTCTGCCTGACGCTGCACCACATCGTCACCGACTGGTGGTCGTTCGACGTGCTGCACCGCGACCTGGTGCGGGCCTACCAGTCGCTGCGGAACGGCGTCCCACCGGATGCCGACCCACCCCTGGTCCGCTACGCGAGTTTCGCCGGGTGGCAACGGGAGCTGGAGGCGTCCGGTGTCTTCGGTGCCCAGCTCACGTTCTGGCAGCGCCACCTCGACGGTGTACGGGGCCCGCTGGCCGTCCGTGGCACTGGCGCCGCGCAACGCGGCGGGCCGGACAGCATCGCCCAGGTGCCGATTCGACTGCCAGCCGACATCGCACCGGCCGTACGCGCCTGCGCCGCGTCGCAGGGCGTCAGCGTCTACAGCGTGCTCGCCACCGCGTTCGCCGTCCTCGCGCATCGGCTCACCGGCGAACCGGACCTGCTCATCGGCACTCCGCTCGCCAACCGGACCGCCCGTGGACTGCGCGATGTCGTCGGTTACGTAATGAACGTCGTACCGACCCGCTGGCGGTTCGAGCCGACCGACACGTTCACCCGGTTGGTGAAGGACTTCGCGGCCGAGTTCCCGAGCCTGATGGTCAACGCTGACGTCCCCGTCGGACGAATCGTCGCGGCGGTGGACCCACCTCGGACGCCGGGCGTCTCGCCGCTGTTCCAGTGGGTGTTCATGTACCTGCCGCGCCGGCAGGGCGACGTCGACCTGCACACCATCAGCGAGCCACGACGGATCCACACCGGTGGCGAATACGACCTTGTCTGCATCGTGCGGGAATCCGAGCAGGGCGACCTGGAGGGCACATTCGAGATCCGGACCGACGCCTGCGACCCGGCCACCGCCGCGTCGTGGGCGGAGAGCTTCGCGGTCCTGCTCGCCGGTCTGGTGTCGAGTCCGGAGGCTCCGGTCAGCCGAGGGGCGTTGGTGTCCGAACCGCTCGACGTGGAGCTGGCCGAACCGGAACCGGCTCCGTCGCTCTCCGATTCGGTGGCCCGATGGGCGACCCAGCGACCGGACGCGGTGGCGCTCGAGGCCGCCGACGAGGCGTGGACCTACGCGCGGCTGCACGCCGAGGTCGACAGCGCCACGGCCCGGCTGCGCGCGGCCGGCGTCCGGCCGCACGACGTGGTCGCGCTCGCCCTGCCCCGATCGGCTGAACTCGCCGTCATGGCGCTGGCCACGGACCGGATCGGCGCCGCCT
Source organism: Micromonospora salmantinae (assembly GCF_022230905.1). Lineage (NCBI taxonomy): Bacteria > Bacillati > Actinomycetota > Actinomycetes > Micromonosporales > Micromonosporaceae > Micromonospora > Micromonospora salmantinae. Next base: position 474,008 of record NZ_JAKKFG010000004.1, on the reverse strand, counting down.
ACCTGCCGGTCGATCCCGCTCTCCCCCCGGGACGGCGGGACGTGCTGCTCGCCGCCACGACGCCGGCCGTCCTGGTGACCCTGGAGGATGGTCCGGGGGCGGTCGCGACCCCGCGCCTCACGGCGCTGGCCGGCGAAGCCGCGCTGCCGAGGGTGGCGTACGTCCGGCACACCGCCTCCGGCGACCGACCGGCGGCGGTGCCGATCACCCGGCACGCGCTCGGCGTGTTCGCCGCGGACCTCACCGAGCGGCTGGCCCTCACCGGCGACGACCGGGTCGCCCAGCTCAGCGCGCCGAACTGCGATCACCTGGTCGCCGGGATGTGCCTGGCCTTCACCGCCGGCGCCGCTCTGGTGGTCGGGCCCGCCGATACGGCAACCGGGACCGAGATCGGCGCGTTCCTCGACGATCGTCGGATCAGCGCCCTGCTGACCACGCCGACGTCACTGGCCACCGTGCCGGCCGCCGGCCACCCGACACTCCGGGTGATCTGTGTCGGCGGCGACGTCTGTCCGCCCGATCTGGTGCGTACCTGGGTCGCGGGCGACGTGCCACGACGGCTGCACAACGCGTACGGGTCGACCGAGACGACCATCGTGGCGACGGTCACCGATCCCCTCACACCGGGAACCGGACGGGTGCCGATCGGACGACCGACGCGGGGGACGCGGACGTACGTGCTCGACGCCGACCTGTGTCCCCTCCCGCTCGGCGTACCGGGTGAGCTGTACGTCGGCGGCGTCGGTGTGTCGCCGGGATACCTGCGCCGGCCAGGCGGGACCACCGACCGCTTCGTTCCCGACCCGTTCGCCGGTACCCCCGAGGCACACATGTACCGCACCGGCGATCTGGTACGCCGCCGTCCGGACGGCCAACTGGACTACCTCGGTCGCGTCGACGACCAGATCGTGCTGGACGGCCACCGGATCGAACCGGAGCGGATCGAGGAGGTGCTGACCGCCCAGCCCGGCGTGACCCGGGCCCTGGCGGTGTGCCGTGGCGACGCCCCGCAACGGCCCGCCCTGGTGGCCTACGTCCTGCCGCAGGCTGGTGCCACCGTCGAACCGGATCGGCTGATCGCCGCCTGCCAGGCGGCGCTACCCCAACATCTGGTGCCCGGCGCCGTAACGGTCCTGGACGCCCTCCCGCTCACCCCGAGCGGCAAGGTGGACCGCGCCGCGCTGCCCGCCCCCGACCTGGCGTCTTCCCGTCCACCGGCCGTCGACACCCCGGACGTGGAACTGTTCCGCCGGCTGTTCGCCGAGCTTCTCGACTGCGCCGAGGTCGGACCGGAGGACAACTTCTTCGCCTCCGGCGGCGACAGCATCCGCGCGATCCTGCTGGTCGGCAGGGCCCGCGCCGCGGGGCGCCGGATCACCGTCCGGCAGCTCTACACCTGGCAGACCCCGGTGGCGCTCAGCCAGGTGGCGACCGAACTGGACGACTCCCTCCCGGTAGCCACCGATGCCCCCGAGGGCGCGCTACCACCGCCCCCGATCGTTCAGTGGTGGCACGAGATCGGCGGTGACATCTCCGCCTTCACCGTGTCGCTGCGGCTGTCCATCGAGGCCGGGGTGGCCCATGACGACCTGCTGGCGGCGGTGAACGCCCTCGTCGAGGCACACCCGGCCGCCCGGCTTCGCCTGGTCGAGACCGCCGGCCCGGACTGGCACCTTCGGATCCTCCCCGTCGCGGAGACCCCGCCGCCGACGGTGGACGAATGGGACGGCACCGACCAGCCGCCGGAACTGATCGACCAGGCCGTGCACCGGATCGCGACCGGCACCCGGCTCGACCCGACCGCCGGTCGGATGCTCGCGGCGACCCGGATCGTCACCGGCGGCGACACCGACGTCCTGGTCCTCGTGGCCCATCACTTGGCCGTGGACGGCGCCTCGGTACAACTGCTGCGGGACGACCTGCTCGACCGGCTGCGCGGGCAGGCGCCACCGAACTCCCAGGGTCAGACGTCGTACCGGGAGTGGGCGCTGATGCTACGGCGCCGCAGCGGCACGATCGGCGCGGAGGCGGAACGCTGGCGGTCGGTGCTGCGGGCCCCCGGCACCCGGCTGTCCGACCGTCCGGCCAGCGGGCCACGGCGGATGGTGAACGTGCAACTTCCGGCCGGACCGACCGGCTCGTTGCTCGGCCCGGTGCTCGCGCGCTACGGGTGCGGTCCGTACGACATCCTGATGACCGCGCTGGTGGCCGCTGCCGTCAGTTGGCGTGGCGCGGGTAGCGGACTGCTGGTGGATCTGGAGGGACACGGCCGGGAGGCGCCGATCCCGGGCGTCGACGTCTCACGGACCCTCGGCTGGTTCACCACCGTCTTCCCGGCCCTCATCGATCCGGGACCGGCGGCCGTCGAGGCATTCTGGACGGCCCCCGGGGGGATCGCGCCGATGGTGCGCGCGGTGACCGCCCAACTGCACGACATTCCGCTCAACGGCCTGGACTTCGGGCTCCTGCGGTACGCCAACGCGGATACCGCCGCCGCGCTCGCCGCCGAGCCCGCGGCGGACGTCGCGCTCAACTACTACGGCAGGTTCCGGGCCACCGGGGAGGACGACACCGAGATGCTCGGTCTGGTCGACGTGGACGCCATCCCGATCCAGCACGCGCTCGAGGTGGGTGTGGTCGCGGCGATGGACGACCGGGGCTTGCGGTTGCTGACCACGCTGGCCTACCCCGCGGACACGCTGTCCGAGAGCGAGGTGACCGAGTTCGCGCGGCGGTGGTCCGCCGCCCTCGACCGGATCGCCTCGGCCGGCGGCGAGGAGGGGTCGTGACCGGCGCACCCGGGGGCGGCCCCGGCGAGGCGGAATTTCCGGTCTCGCCCGGACAACTGCGGCTGCTGGTGCTCGAACAGTTGCAGCCGGGGAGCGCCCAGTATCACGTGCCCATCGCGTTCGCGGTGGACGGTTCCTTCGACCCGGCGGCGTTCGGCCGGGCGCTGACCGCCGTGATTCGCCGACACGAGGCGTTGCGGACCAGCTTCCCGGTCCGCAACGGACGTTTCGTCCAGGCGGTCGCCGCCGAGCCGACCGTGGACGTGCGGGTGACCGACGGTTGGTCGCCGGCTGAGGTTCCGGCCGTCATGGCGGACGCGGCGCGTGAACCGTTCGATCTGGCCGACGGCCCCCTGCTGCGCTGCCGGATCTACGGCCTCACCGACGGCAGCCACCGTCTGCTGCTGGTGGTACACCATCTGGTCTGCGACGGTTGGTCGGTCGCCATCCTCCTGCAGGATCTGGCCACCGCGTACGCCGGTGGTGGCCTGGAGCCGCCGCCGTTGCAGTACCCGGACGTGGCGGTGTGGCAGCACGACCTGCTCAGCTCCGGTGGCTACGGCGAGGCCATCGCCGACTGGCGGGCTGAGCTGGCCGGCGTGCCGGACGTTCTGGCGCTGCCGGCCGACCGGACCCGGCCGCAGATCCAGTCGGCCGCGGGCGACAGCGTCGCCGTGCCCCTCGGCGACGACGTGGCCGAGCGCGTCCGGGCCGTCGCGGCCCGGACCGGCAGCACCGACTTCGCGGTCCTGCTGGCCACGTTCGGGGTGTTCCTCGGTCGGGTGTCCGGTGCCACCGACCTGCTGGTCGGCGTGCCGGTCGCGGGTCGGGACCACCCGGACCTGCAGGACGTGGTCGGGCTGCTGACCAACACCGTGGCGGTACGCGTCGACCTGTCCGGTGACCCGTCGTTCGTCGCGATGGTGCGTCGTGTCCGCGACCGGCTGGCCTGGTCGAGGGCGCGACAGGCGGCGCCGTGGACCGAGGTCGTGGCCGCTCTGGCGCCCGAGCGACGGCTCAGCCACGACCCGGTGGTCCAGGCCATGTTCTCGTACGACGACGCGGCCGGCGAGTTGGCGCTGCCCGACGCCCGGGTCCGGCGGGTCGACGTCGGCGTGACGGCGGCCAAGTCCGATCTGCTGGGCTACCTGGAGAACACCCGCGACGGTCTCTCGCTACGCCTGATCTACCGGACCGACCTGTTCGAGCCGTCGACCATGCGGCACTGGGCACGTGCCTTCGCCACCCTGATCGATGGACTGCTCGCCGCGCCCGACCAGCCGGTGGAGACCGCCGAACTGCTCGACGACGAGTCCCGCCGCATGATGCTGCGGGACTGGAACCACACCGACGAGGTGGTGCCGAACGCCCGGGTACCGGAACTGATCGCTCAGCGGGCCACCGCCCACCCCGAGCGGACCGCGCTGGTCGCCGACGGACACGTGGTGAGCTATCGGGACCTGGTCAGCCGGGCCGACAGGATCGCCGACCGGCTGCGTGCGGCCGGCACCGGTCCCGGCTCGGTCGTCGCCCTCCTCCTGCCGCGCGGCGCGGAGTTCGGGGTGGCTGCCCTGGGGGTGTTGCGCGCTGGCTGCGCCTATCTGCCGGTGGATCCCTGGCAACCCGCGCAACGCATACGGTTCATCCTGGCCGACGCGGGCGCGGAGGTGGTCATCGCCCGGGCCGACACCGCCGTCGAGGCAGCAGCCTGCGATCTTCCTGTGCTGTTGCTCGACGCGGCGGCGCGCACCGCCGGCGAGGTGTCGCGAGCGACCGCGCACCGCGGACGCCGCCCGGACAGTGACCTCGCCTACCTGATCTACACGTCCGGATCGACGGGACAGCCCAAGGGCGTCCGGGTCGGCCACCCCGCGCTGACCAATCTGGCGACCGCCGTCGCCCGTCGTCTCGGACTCGACGCCGAGGACCGCGTCCTGCAGTTCGTCTCCGTCACGTTCGACGTCGCGGTGGCCGACTACTTCATGACCTGGGTGGCCGGCGCCGAACTGCACGTCGCCGCCGACTGTGAACGGCTCGGCCGGCCACTGCTCGCCCGGCTCCGGGACGCCCGGATCACCTGGTGCTTCCTGCCACCGTCGGCGGGGATGTCGCTTCCGTACGACGAGGAGGCGCTCCCCGCGCTGAGAGCGTTCGCCTTCTGCGGCGAGCAGTGCCCGGCGGAACTGGTCGCCCGGTGGTCTCGGCCCGGTCGCCGGATCATCAACGCGTACGGCCCCACCGAGGCCGCCGTGTTCACCACCAGCGCGGACCTGACGGTCGACCGGCCCGTGGTGATCGGCCGTCCGCTGCCCAACCACCGGGCCTACCTGTTGGACGGCCGACTGCGCCCGGTGCCGGTCGGCGTGCCCGGTGAGCTCTACCTCGCGGGACGAGGGCTCGCCGACGGGTACGCCGTGCGGGCGCGGGAGACCGCCGCGCGTTTCGTGCCCGACCCGTTCGGGCCGCCGGGATCCCGGATGTACCGCACCGGCGACCTCGCCCGGTACGACAGTGCCGGCATGCTGACGTACCTCGGCCGGACCGATCACCAGGTCAAACTGCACGGCTTCCGGATCGAGTTGGAGGAGGTCGAGTCGGTGCTGTCCGGCCACCCGCAGGTGGCCCGGGCGGCCGTCGCGGTCCGGGGCGACGGCCAGCACCGCAGGCTCGCGGCCTACGTGGTCGCCGCCGGAGTCGCGCCGGGGCCGGAGTCGCTGCGGACCTGGCTCGCCGACCGGCTACCGGAGTACATGGTGCCGGAGGTGTTCGTCCCGCTGCCCGACCTCCCGCAGGGTCAGACCGGGAAGGTGGACCGCTCGCGGCTACCCGCGGTGGAGGCGGTCCGGCCCGCGCTGACACATGCGTACGTGGCCGCGGTGACCCCGATGCAACGCCGACTGGCCGAGGTGTGGGCCGCCGCGCTGGAGGTGGACCGGGTCGGCGTCAACGACAACTTCTTCGATCTGGGCGGCAATTCGATCCGCGCCCTGGCCGTCGTGGAGCGGCTCCGGTCCTGGCCGGAGAGTCAGATCACCCTGATGGACCTGTTCCGGCACACCACCGTGGCGGCGCTGGCCAGGCGGATGGAGATCGGCCCGGCGTCGGTCGATCTCGGGGATGCGCGGCGTCGTGGCGAACGACGGGCGTTGGTGCTGGGATCCGCCCGCGGCGCGGCGAAGGACAGGACGAGCGACAGGAGAATTCCGTGAACGTGACGACTGATGTGGCCGTTGTCGGCATGAGTGCTCGGTTCCCCGGCGCCAGCGACGTCGGCGAGTACTGGACGAGCCTGCGGACGGGGCGATGCTCGATCCGCCGCTTCGACGCCGAGACGCTGGCGGCCTCCGGGGTGCCGGTCGAGGAGCGACAGCGCCCCGACTACGTCCCGGCCAAGGGCTTTCTCGACGACGCCGACCGGTTCGAGGCCGGGCTGTTCGGGTTCTCCGCGCCGGAAGCGACCGTCGCGGACCCGCAGCATCGTCTGCTGCTGGAATCGGCCTGGGCCGCGTTCGAGGACGCCGGGTACGACCCCTCCCGGGCACCGGCCGCCACCGGCGTGTTCGTCGGCGGCGGTCAGTCCGAGCACATGATCGCCACGCTGGCCGACGCGGCGCTGCGCGCTCAGCTCGGCGATCTGCAACTGCGGATCCTCACCGATCGCGAGTTCCTGGCTCCCTGGCTGTCGTACCGGTTCGGGCTGACCGGACCGAGCGTGACCGTGCAGACCGCGTGCTCGACCTCGCTGACCGCGGTGCACCTGGCGGCGCGGGCCCTGCTCGTCGGCGAGTGCGACGTGGCGCTGGCCGGTGGGGTGTCGGTGGACACCCCGGCCGCGGTCGGCTACCGCTACCAGGAGGGCGGCATCTTCGCGGCCGACGGGCGATGCCGACCGTTCGCCGAGGCCGCGGCGGGCACGGTCAGTGGGTGCGGCGCCGGTCTCGTCGTGCTGCGCCGCTGGGAGGACGCGGTGGCCGACGGTGACCCGATCCGGGCGGTCATCCACGCCAGTGCGATGACCAATGACGGCGCGCTGCGGGCCGCGTTCTCCGCTCCGGGGGTGGACGGACACTCGCGGGCGATCACCGAGGCGTGGGCGGCCGCCGGCACCGTTCCGGCCCGGGCGCAGTACCTGGAGCTGCACGGGACCGGAACAGCGCTGGGCGACCAGATCGAAGCCGAGGCGGCCGGTAACGCGATCGGGTCGGGCAACCGATGTGCCGTCGGCTCGGTCAAGGGCAACGTCGGGCATCTCGACGCGGCCGCCGGGGTGGCCGGCCTGATCAAGGTCATTCTCATGCTGGAACACCGCACGCTGGTGCCGACGGCCGGGGTGGACCGGCCGATGGCGGCCGTCGAGCCGAACGGCCCCGGGCCGCTGCGGCTGGTGACCGAGACCGAACAGTGGCCGGCGCCGCCGGACGGACACCGCCTCGGCGGGGTGTCGGGTCTGGGTATCGGCGGCACCGACGTGCACGTCGTGGTGGGTCAGGCGGATCCGGTCGAGGCGGCCCCGACCGCACGGGTACCGCGCGCGGAGGTGCTTCCGTTGTCCGCGACCGGTCCGGCCCAGCTCGCCGCCACCGCCGAGCGGCTCGCCGAGGCGCTGCGCCGGCCCGGTGCCCCGTGTGTGGCCGACGTGGCGTACACGTTGCGGACTGCCCGGGCCGCGCTGCCCGCCCGGGCGGTGGTGGTCGCGTCCACGCCGGCGGAGGCCGTTGCGGCGTTGGAGCAGGTGGCGGCCGGACGTGCACCGGCTCTGCCCGGGTGGGCCAGCCACTACGCCGCCTGGGTCTCCGGCGCGGACGTCGACTGGCCGGCGACGGTGGGCCGCCGGGTCAACCTGCCGGGCACGCTGCTGCGCGGCGAGCGATTCGGCTGGCGGAGCCTGGGCGACGTCGCCACCATGCCGACGGACCGGACGCCCGAGTCGGGCCGGCCGAGCGAACAGGTGGTCCTGGCGATGATCTGCGAAGTCCTGGGGCTGGCCGACGGCGACGACCTGGACCGGTCGTTCTTCGCGGCCGGCGGGGACTCCCTGGGCGCTGTCGCGCTGGCCGGCAGGATCGGCGACCGATTCGGCCTGGACGTCGACCTCGATTCCTTCTTCGACGCCGAGAGCCTGCATGACCTGGCCGCGCGGGTGGCGCGGGACGATCGGGCCGCGTCGGACGATCTGGTCGACGCCCTGCTCAGCGAGGCCGAGACGGCGTCCCGCGCGTCCGCGTAGGCGGTTACCGGAGGTCGCCGGCACCGGTGGATGCCGGCGACACCGTGACCGCGGTCAGGACGGCCCCATCCGCTCGCGCAGGCTGACCGGCCGCAGGTCGGTCCACACCTGCTCCACATGTGCCAGACAGTCGTCCCGGCTACCGGAGAAGCCCTCGACCCGCCATCCGCGCGGGGGCTCGTGCTCAGTTGGCCAGACCGAGTACTGCCCCTCGTCGTTGCGGACCACCTGATGTGTCGGCTCGCTCTGGGACATGGCGACGTGCCTCTCTCTCCTCGTTGGGGGGTCAGGACCGCTGCTGGTCGAGATCGGCGGCCAGCGCGCGAACGGTCGGCGTCAGGTAGAGCTGGCGCATCGAGAGCGCGGGCAGCCCGCGCTCCCGCATCGCCGACCCGATCCGCACCGCGTAGAGCGAGTTGCCGCCGAGCGCGAAGAAGTTGTCGTCGAGCCCCACCGACACGCCCAGCACCGACTCCCACACCTCGGCGAGGTCTCCGGACAGCCCCGCGGGCTTCCCCGCCGTGGCCTTCGGCGGCGGGGCAGGCGTGGCCGGCGCGGGAAGCCGGTCGGGGTCGAGCTTGCCGTTGCCGGTCAGCGGCAGCGCGTCGAGTGCGGTGAGCGTGGTCGGCACCATGTATTCCGGCAGGATCCTCGACGCCCGCCGGCGAACCGCCTCGGTGTCCTGGCCATCGAGCACGACATAGGCGTCGATGCGTACCGTGGCGGCGTCCTTCAGCGCATCGCCGCTGACCAGCACCGCAGCCGCCCGGACGGCCCGGTCGTCCAGCAGCACGTTCCGGATCTCGTCCAACTCGACGCGGAACCCCCGCACCTTGACCTGATCGTCGAGCCGCCCCAGGTGCTCCAGGGAGCCATCGGGCCGGAACCTGCCGAGGTCGCCGCTGCGGTACCGGCGGCCTTCGAGAAACGGATCGGGCTGGAACCGTTCGGCGGTGAGTTCCGGGAGCCCCAGGTATCCGGACGCGACTCCCGCGCCACCCACCCAGATCTCACCGGTCACCCCGGTGGGCACCGGCCGACCCTGTGGGTCGAGCACGTACAGCCGCCATCCGGGCAGCGCCCGGCCCACCGATCGGGTCCCGGCCAACGCCTCCCGCCGGGTCACGGTCTGGGCTGTCGCGTGCACGGTGGTTTCGGTGATCCCGAACATGTTCACCAACCGGCAGCGGTCCTCCGGGTACCGGTCGAACCAGCCCAGCAGGACGCGAGTGTCCAACGGCTCGCCGCCGAACACGACGAGGCGCACCGCCAGGGGTGCCGCGCTGCGCCGGTCCGCCTCCATGAGCTGGCCGAACGCCGACGGCGTCTGGTTGAGAACCGTCACCCGCTCGCGCACCAGCAACTCGTGGAACTCGGTTGGCGATCGGCTGACGTCGTAGGGCACCACCACGAGTGTCGCCCCGGTGAGCAGCGCCCCCCAGATCTCCCAGACGGAGAAGTCGAACGCGCTGGAGTGGAAGAGCGTCCACGTGTCGTCGGGATGCAACGCGAAATCGTCCCGGGTGGCGGCCACCAGGCCCGTGACGTTGCGGTGCGGAACCTCGACCCCCTTGGGGCGGCCGGTCGATCCGGAGGTGTAGATGACGTACGCCGCGTCTCCCGCCCCTCGCCGCGGGACGGCCGGCCCGCGCGCGCCGCCCGCCCGGACCAGCTCCGCCACGCCCAGGACCGACCCGTCGCCTCCGGGGAAGTCCGGCAGGTCTGACACGACGACGCGGAGACCGGCGTCCCGCACGATGTGGGCGCGCCGTTGCGGGGGGTGGCTCGGGTCCATCGGGACGTACACCGCGTCGGCTTTGAGCACCGCCAACATAGTCACGACGAGGTCCAGGGACCGGTCGAGGCAGATGCCGACGTGGTCACCGGGCCGCACTCCCCGCAGGCGTAGCCCCGCGGCGACGAGGTCGGCCCGGTCGCGGAGCTGCCCGTACGTCAGGGCAGCGTCGCCGCGACGGAGCGCGACGGCGCCGGGGTCGCGCTCCGCCCACTCGTCGAAGAGCGCGTCGATCCGACGCGGGCGCGGCGGCGCGCTCTCGGGTGCCAGCCCGAGGGCCAGTTGGCGTGCCCCCGCTTCGGCGTCGAGCAGGTCGAGGTCGCGTACCAGGCCGTCGGGGCGCTCGGTGAGCTGTCGGTGCACGAGGGCGACGCACTCGGCGAAGGCGCGTGCCGCCGCCGCGCCGACGTGCCGGACCTGGTGCCGGACCTCCACGTCCGTCGTGCCGTCCGCCCCGGGGGCCAGGACCAGGGTGAGCGGAAAGAGCGCGCTCTGACAGGGGAGTTCGGCGGGGATGTCCGCCTCTCCCGCCGCGGCGGCGACCTCCAGCACCCCGACGTCCGGCCTCCGTTCCGCTGTGTCCTGCGGGGACACGTCCGGCGAGGTCGAGAGCGAGTCGAGCAGGTCCTCGTTCGAGCGGACCCGGGACAGGTCGACCGTCAGCACGGCCACCTCGTCGAAGGCGCCGAGTGCCTCCGACGCCCGGGAAGCCGGGGACCGCACCCGTCCGGTGCGCACCACCTCCCGCCCCTCGTACCGGCTGAGAACCACGGCCGCCGCCGCGCTCAGGCTCGTGAGCGGGTCGCCGGCGGCGGCCCCGAGGGGAAGCCGGAAGACGTCCGTCCGGTCGCCGGCCTGGGCGTCGCCCATCCCCCACTCCACCCGGCGACCCCCGCTCGGCGTACGGCGTGGGGTAGCTGTCACCCCGGCGGGCAGCGGTTGCGCGGTCAGCGGGTCCGGACTGCGCCGCCCGGTGAGCACCTCGGCCAGCACGCGCAGCGAGGGCGGGTCCAGCGTGCCGCGATGGCCGGTCAGTACGAGGTCGCGCGAGGCGTCGGCGTAGGTCAGCACCACCGCGCGCAGTACGGGTCCGGTCCGGCTCACCGGTCGATGCATCTCGGTACGCAACCGGTGCCGGGCGAGTGGGGTGCCCCGGGCCGACGGCACCGCTTCGCTCCACAGCGTGGGCGTACGGTCGGCGGGAGCGGGCCACCACCGCCGCACGGCCGTGTCGAACCGGTGGCGTAGCGCTTCGGCGTCGACGTCCTCGGTGAGCCGCACCGCAAGCGCGTGACAGAGCGCGGACTCCGGGGTGTCCACCCCGACGATCCGGGCGAAGCCGGGTTGCGTGAACGATGGGGTCACTCTGCTCAACTCCACGGGTCAGCGGGCGGTGAAGCCGCCGTCGACGGTCAGGACACTGCCGGTCACCTGGCGTGATTCGTCCGACGCGAGCCAGAGGGCGGCGCCGGCGACGTCGTCGGGCTCGATGAGCGTGTTCATCGGCTGCGCCTGGACGAACGTCTCCTCGTGCTCGGCGACCGGTACGTCGAGGGACCGCGCGATCTCGGCGAGCATCCGTCCCTCCACGCGCGGGTCATCGCGCACCGATCCGGGGCAGAGCGCGTTGACCCGGACCCGGCGCGGCGCGTAGTCCAACGCGACGGCCTTGGTGAGCCCGATGATCCCGTGTTTGGCAGCCACGTAACCCGCGAAGTGTCGGTAGCCGACCAGGCCGGCCGTGGAGGCGATGTTGATGATGCTGCCCGAGCCGCGCTCGGCCATCCGGCCGCCGACCGCTCGGATGGTCCGCCAGGCCCCGCTGAGGTCCACGTCGATCATCAACTGCCACTCCCGCTCGGTGATCTCGTGTGCGGCACGTCCCGAAGGAGCAGCGATTCCCGCATTGGTGACGAGGACGTCGAGCTCGCCGAAGCGCCCCACCGCCTCCGCCACGGCCTGCTCGACCTGCGCCAGGTCACGTACGTCCACCGTGCCGGTGAGCACGCCGGCACCCGCTTCCCGGCAGAGGTCCGCGGTACAGGCGAGCTGACTGGCCGAGCCCAACGGGTACGGAACTCCGGGCAGGTCCGCGGCGATGTCGAGCAGGGCGAGGTCGGCCCCCTCCCGGGCGAAGGCGACCGCGACGGCCCGCCCCAGTCCGCGGGCGGCCCCGGTGATCAGCGCGGTCCGGCCGGCAAGTCGCATGGTCACCGCCTCACCCGACCTCGACCGTACGAAGTTCCGCGGCGATCAGGTCGAGCAGTTGACCGGGCTGCTCGGTGAGGTACATGTGGCCCCCGTCGAGTTCCGACGTGCGGAGCCCGCCGGCGGTGGCCTCCGCCCACTGGGCGATCTGGGCCGCGCTGACCAGCCCGTCCTGCCGGCCCCGCAGCGCACTGATCGGCGTCCTGAGCCTGCGCTCCGAGGTGGGACGGTAGGACTCGTGCAGGCGTACGTCCGCCCGGAGCGTGGGCAGCAGGAGCTCCCTCATCTCGGGGTCGTCGAGGGCTGCGTGGGCGTAGCCGGCGATGACGCGGACCTTCGCGAGGAACTGTTCCTCGGGTAGATCGCCCACCCACTCGGTACGCCCCGACCGCGGTCCGGGTGAGCCGCTGACGAAGAGCCGTTCCAGGCGCACGCCGGCGGCGGCCTCCAGCCGATGCGCGAGTTCGTACGCGAGCACGGCGCCCATGCTGTGCCCGAACACGGCGACGGGCGCCCCGGCGGCGAGATGACCGGTCACCAGGGCGCACGCCTCGTCGGTGGCTTGCGCCGCGTCCGTGTGCGGCGGCTCCACGAAGCGTTCCTCCCGGCCGGGGAGCTGGACCGGCAGGATGCGCAGACCCTGCGGGGCCTGCCGCTGCCAGGGCCGGAAGAACGCCGCGCCGGCTCCAGCGAAGGGCAGACAGATCAGCGTGGTCTCGTCCACAACATGCGCCTCTCTTCCTCGGGGCAGCAGGCGCCGGTCCCGGCGCCCGCAACCTGCTCAGGTGTACGGAGATCGCGCCGTCATCTGGCCCGTCGCGCGATCCGGACGATGGCCGGCGGAGCCGGGTCGGCGGCACCTTCCGCGTCGATCCAGGCGGCGAGCTCGGCAACGGTACGCAGCTGAAAGATCTTGCTCACCGGTAGCCAGACCCCGCTGCCGGCCTGCACGTCGTTGACCACCCGGGCGGCGAGGAGGGAGTGACCACCCAGGCAGAAGAAGTCGTCGTCCGGGCCGACCGATCCCACGCCGAGCAGCCGCGCCCAGATGTCGGCGACGAGCCGCTCGGTCGCTGTTCGCGGCGGCGACGTGGCCGCGCGTTCGGTGGTCCACTCGGGAGACGGCAGGGCTGCGACGTCGACCTTCCCGTTGCGGGTCAGCGGCATCGTCGCCAACCGGACCACCCGCTCCGGGAGCATGTAGGCGGGCAGGTTCCTGGCGAGCAGTTCCCGCAGCGCGGTCTCGTCGAGCCGGTCGCCCGTCGGCACGACGTACGACACGAGCCGTTCCTGGCCCTCCGGGTCCCGCCGCAGCATCACCTTGCACTCGCCGACGTGGCCGGTGGCCCGCGTCCTGGCCTCGATCTCCCCCAGTTCCACGCGATAACCACGGATCTTCACCTGGTCGTCGCGACGGCCCAGGTAGTGCAGCGTGCCGTCGGGCGTCAGGCAGGCCAGGTCGCCGGTGCGGTACATCCGACCGGGCTGGCCGGTGCAGTCGGGCAGGAAGCGCTGGGCGGTCAGTTCGGGACGGTTGACGTATCCGGCGGCGAGCGCCGGGCCGGCGATGTGGAGCTCACCGGGCATCCCGATCGGCGTGGGGTGACCCGAGCGGTCGAGGACGTAGAGGCGGGCACCGTCGATGGGTCGCCCGATGGGCACCGGACCGGTGTCCGGGGGCGAGGTCACGGTGTGCACGCAGCAACCGACGACGGCCTCGGTGGGCCCGTACTCGTTGATCATGACGGTTTCCGGCGCGGCCCGCAGCCAGGGCGCCGTCTGCTCGTGGTGCAGGGCCTCCCCACCGACGACCCAGGTCCGAGCGGTCGCCGCGGCACGCGCGACGCCCGGCCAGGTGGAGAGCAGGCCCAGGTGGGCGGGCGTCACCTTGACGAAGGCGAACCGGTGGTGGCCGGCGAGCAGGTCCGCCAGGCCCTCGGGCGGCGCCACCACGATCGTCCGGCCTGCCGCCAACGGACAAAGGAGGCTGGTCAGGCCGAGGTCGAAGGCCAGCGACGAGTGCAGCGGCACGCCGCCGTCGGCCCCGGTGAGGTACCGGTCGACCGCCCACCACACGTAGTGGGCCAGTGGGCCGTGCTGGACCCGCACGCCCTTCGGCTCACCGGTCGACCCGGAGGTGTAGATGATGTAGGCGACGTCCTGCGGGTCGGTCACCACGTCCCCGGTGGTCGGTCCGGTGGTCGTCACCAGGTCGGGTCGGACCACGGGCAGGTCGTCCGCCCACCCGGGCCGGTCACCCGTCACCACCAGCACCGCCCCGGCGTCGCGGACGATGAACCGTAGGCGCTCTTCCGGCTGACCCGGGTCCAGGGGAAGGTAGACCGCCCCGGCTCGCCAGACCGCCAGCACAGTCACCACCGCCGCCATGCTGGGCGCAAGGCTCACGGCCACCACGGACCCGGGCCGGACGCCACGTTCGATCAGGCCCGCTGCCAGGCGGTCGGCACGCTCGGCCAACTGGCGGTAGGTGATCATACGGTCGCCGTCGCGCACGGCGACCACATCAGGGGTACGACCGACGGAGGCGGCGAACGCCTCGGGCATCGGGGTCCGCCAGGTGCCAGCGGCGGGCCGCCCCGCGTGCCTCTCCAGGTCCCGCCGCTCGTGCTCGGGGAGCATGGCCAGCTCCCGGACCGAGGTGTCGGGATCGGCCGTCGTCAGGGTTTCGAGCAGGGTCAGGAAGTGGTCCAGGATCCGCCGCGCCACCACGCTGGTGAACCGTCGCCCGTCGTGCCGCAGCACCACCTCGCCCGCCTCGGGGCGCAGCACGAGCGTCAGGGGGAAGTGCGGGCTCTCCAGCACCTCGCCGGGGGTGGACCGCGCGGTGCCCCACTCGGCCGGGTCCGCCAGCGGATAGCTCTCGGACACCACTATCGAGTCGAAGACCAGCCGCCCGGTCGGTAGGCCGGCGAACTGCAGCGCCTCCGACAGCGAGGTGTCCTGGTACGCGCGCAGCTCGGTGAGCCGGCCGTGCACCGCCTGGATGAGAGCCACGGCGGTGGCGTCACCCGGGACGCGGAGCCGCAGCGGCAGGGTGTTGAGGAACGTGCCCACCATCTGCTGCGCATCGACCAGCGCGTCGGGTCGACCGGCGAAGACGGTGCCGACGACGACATCGTCCGCGTTGGTGTACCTGGCCACCTGGATGCACCAGGCCGCGTGCAGGACGGAGTTCAGGGACACCTGACGCGTGCGGGCGAGTGTCCGCAACGAACCGAGCAGCCGCTCGGGCAGGGCGTGCCGCTCCTCTCCCCAGCCCTCGTCGGTGCGGCGTTCCAGCTGCCCGATCTCGATCTCACGGGTGTCGAGGTCCCGCAGCTGGTCCTGCCAGAACAGCTCCTCGGACCACCGGTCCCGGCCGTCGCGCCAGGCGAGCAGGGCGTGCACCGGTGGTCGCGCCCCGGGCATCGGTTGCTGCGGATCGCACAGGTGCGCGTACGTCTGGGCGAGGTCCCGCCATGCGAGGGCGAGACTGATGCCGTCCAGCAGGAGGTGGTGGTGGGTGAAGAGGATCCGCAGCCGCTCAGGGCCGAGACGGACGACGGTCCACCGGCACGGCGTCGGCGCGTCCAGGCGCAGGCCACGGCTCCGGTCGGCGCCCAGCAGGTCCCGCCACCGCTGGTCCTGCGGATCCGCACCGTCGGGGGTGAGGTCCAGTTCGGTGTAGTCGGGGCGTACCCGGCTGGTCACCACCTGGACGGGCTGCTTGATGCCCTGCCACATGAACGCGCTGCGCAGGGCTGGGTGCAGCTCGTGCAGGAGTTCGACGGCGCGGCGCAGCAGTCGCAGATCGACCGGTCCGGTCAGGTCGCGGAAGGCCTGCACCAGGTAGTGGTCGGCGTCGGGCTCGCTCAGACAGTGCACCAACATGCCGTGCTGGGTGCGGGTCAACTCGTTGACGGCCTCAAGCGTGGGCATCGTCGTCCCCTCCGTCGATCCGGGCGATGGCCGCCGCGATGGTGCTCAGGTCGCCGGCATCGAGCCCGAGGCGACCGGGGTCGACCGCGATGTCCCCGCTGGCCCGCTGGGTCTCGTCCGCCGCGTCGCAGAACGCGTGCAGGTGGCGGTTGAACGCGCTGGCGAGGTTCCGCACGGTGACCGGGTCGTCCAGCTCGGGCACGTGCTCCCACTCGGTCCGGAGGCCCTCGGTCGACACGAGACCGACGACGTCGAGTCGGTGGGAACGCACGTTCCGCTCCGCCGAGTCCAGTGCCACCTGCACGGGCGCGACGGTCAGCGCGGTCCCCCGGTGGTCGTCGAAACGACCGAGATAGTTGAACTTGACGGTCGGGGTGGGCAGGGCTGCCAGCTCGGCGCGGAGGTCGGGGTCGGCGGCCTGGTACCGCAGCATCCCGTACCCGCTGCCCCGGTGTGGGATCCGGCGCAGTCGCGCGCGGACCGCCCGGAGGACCTCCAGTGGACCGGCGTCGGCCGAGGCCTCGAAGTGGACGGGGAAGATGCTGGTGAACCAGCCGACCGTCCGTGACACGTCGAGGTCGTCGGTCAGGTGGTCGCGGCCGTGGCCCTCGAGATCGATGAACAGGCCCTCCGTGCCGTGGTTCTCGCGGACGGCCAGCCAGAGGGCGGCGACGAGCACCTCGTCGATCCGTGCGCCCAGGACGCGGGTCGTGTCCCGCAGCAGGTGCTGGGTGGTGGCCGGGGCGAGGGTTGCGGTGTGTCGTCGGGCCGATCCCGACGTGCCGGTGCCCGGACCCGGCCATTGCGGGCCGGCCGGTGGGGAGTACTGGGTGCTCCAGTAGCGCCGGTCCGCCGCCAGGGCGGGGCCGGCGGTGAGCGGCGTCAACGCTCGCGCCCAGTCGAGGATCGAGTTGGTGCGCGCCGGCAGGTCGGCCGGGCGTCCCGCACGGGCGGCGCGGTAGGCGGCGTCGAGGTCGTCGGCCAGGACCCGCCAGGAGACCCCGTCCATGACGACGTGGTGCAGGGCGAGGACGAGCCGGTCGCCCTCGGAATGGCGCAGCACCGCGGCGCGTACCAGGCGGCCGGCGCCGACGTCGAGCGTCCCGCTGGCGGTGGTGATCCAGGCGGTGAGCTGGGCGTGCCGGTCGGACCCGACCCCGAACTCGACCACGTCGAGCGGCGCGTCGGGCGCGATCGGGCGGATGGTCTGCGTTCCGGTCGCGTCGAGGCGGGTACGGAGCGCGTCGTGGTGTGCCAGCACCGCGTGCAACGCGGTCCGGGCCGCCGGTACGTCGATCGGGTCCGACGCGTCCAGCACCAACGGCATCGACCAGTGGTCGGGCACCGCCATGTCGTACTCGAGGAATCTCCGTTGGATCGGGGTCAGCGGCGCCGTCCCGTACGCGGGCTCCTGGTCGACGGCGAGGACCTGGCGACCCTGGACGATCGGCGCCAGTCGGGCCACGGTCCGCAGGGTGAACAGGTCGTCGGTGGTGAGCCGGAGCCCGGCGTCCCGGGCAAGACTGATCACCCGCAGCCCGAGCAGCGAGTCACCGCCCAGCTCGAAGAAGTCGTCGTGCACCCCGACGGGGTAAACGTCCAGCACCGTCGCCCACAGGTCGACCAGCGTCTGTTCCGTCTCGTCGCGGGGCGCGGTCCACGGGGCTTCCGCTGCCAGCGGAGGCCCCGCCGTCCGATGCAGGGCAGGGAGATCCGCCTTGCCGTTGGCGGTGACCGGCACCCGGTCGACCAGCCGGATCGACGACGGGATCATGTATTCCGGCAGGTGGACGGCGAGGGCGTCGCGCAGGCCGCCGAGGCTGACCGTGGCACCCGGCCGCAGGCGCAGGAAGGCGATCAGCCGGTCGGCCCCGCCGGAGGTCTTCTCGGTGCTGACGATGGCCTCGACGACCTCGGGCACGTCGCACAGCCGGCTCTCGACCTCGCCGAGCTCGATGCGGAAACCCCGCACCTTGACCTGCCGGTCACGTCGGCCGCAGTACTCCAACTCGCCGTCCGGGTGCCGGCGGACCAGATCCCCGGTGCGGTAGATCCGGTCCGGTCCGTCGGGGAGCGGACTGGGCAGGAAGACTTCCCGGGTCAACTCGCTGCGGGCGAGGTAACCGGTCGCGAGGCCCACGCCGCCGAGGTACAACTCCCCGACCTGACCGTCCGGGACCGGGCGCAGATCCTCGTCGAGGACGAGCGCGAACATGTTGTCGATGGGTCGGCCGATCGGGACGTACCGCCGGCTGTCGTCGCGCTGGCAGGTCCACGCGGTGACGTCGATCGACGCCTCGGTCGGGCCATACAGGTTGTGCAGCTCGGTGTCGAGGAGATCGAGACAGCGGTCCTGGGTATGCCGGGGCAGCGCTTCGCCGCTGCAAAAGACGTGGCGAAGCGATCCGCAGCCGCCGACCCCGGGTTCGTCGAGGAACGGCGTCAGCATGGCGGGCACGAAGTGCACGATGGTGATCGCCTCCCGCCGGATGAGGTCCGACAGGTACCTTGGGTCGTGGTGACCCTCCGGACGGGCGGAGACGAGGGTCGCGCCGCTCAGCAGCGGCAGGAAGAACTCCCAGACCGAGACGTCGAAGGTGTACGGCGTCTTCTGCAGGATCCGGTCGGTCGCCCGGATGTCGTACGCCCGGCGCATCCAGAGCAGCCGGTTGACGACACCGGCGTGGCTCAGCACGGCGCCCTTCGGGCGGCCCGTCGAACCGGAGGTGTAGATGACGTACGCCGGATCGGTGGGATCGCTGTCGCCGGGGCGGACGAACTCGACCGGCTCGTGCCGCCGGGGCTCGCCGTCGAGAGGCACCACGGGCAGCGTCCCCGCGAAGCGGCGGCCCAAGGGCTCCGGCGCCAGCACCACCGCTGCCCGCGACTCCTCGAGCATGTACCGGGCCCGCTCGTCCGGGCAGTCCACGGCGATGGGCAGATAGGCCGCCCCACTCTTGAGAATGGCCAGGAGCGCCACGCTGAGCTCGACGGACCGTGGTGCGCAGACGGCGACGATCTGACCGCGCCCGACGCCGTACTCGTCCCGGAGCCGCGCGGCCCACGAGTTGGCCCAGGACTCCAGGTGGGCGTAGCTGAGGCTGCGGTCCTCGGACACGACGGCGGTGGCGTCGGGAGTCGCCAGCGCCTGGCGGCTGATGAGATCGTGCAGCAGGTGGGCGGGCTGGTCCGGCACCGTCGGCCCGGATCCGGCTGCCAACCATCTCGTGAAGGACCAGTCGCGTGGGGACGGTTCGGCGTCCCGTGCTGCGGCGGCTGGGCTCAGTGTTTCGGCCGGTATCGCCATCGGTGTCCTTCCATCGACTCGTGGGGCTGCGCCGCGCCGTGCGGATCGGATCGCCGACGCGGCGTGGCCTAGCCCACGCCCTGGTGCATTCGGATCGCCATCGGTCGGCTTTCGCGCCGGCATCCGGGCCGGGCGTACCGCCCGTCCACCTCCCTGGCCACCGGCCAGGCGCCGATCGCCAGGGTGAGCGCGTCGGCGACGAGGTCCGCGCCGGAGCAGCCGAGGTGGCGCGTGAGTCGCGCGCCGGGGCACACGTCCACGTCCAGGACCTCGATGCCCTGGGGCGTCAAGGCGAGTTCGGTGTGCGCGACCCGCCACCGCACGCCCAACACGTCGAGGCACCGGCTGACGAACCGGGTCAGCACGGTCCGCTGGTGCTCCGGGAGCCGGGTGGGACGGGTGACGGTTGCGGCGAGCCGGCGGTCGACCCCGAAGGGGGCACCCGTCGCGATGTTGTCCCAGAGGCCGAGGTGGTGGTGCGCCCGGTGCTCGTTGACGGTCAGCACCGAGATGGATGCCACGCACCCCGCCGCGGCCTGCCGACCGAGAGGCGACGGGCGCGTCTCGAGCAGCAGGCCGCTCCATCGGCGTCGGCGGGCGATCTCACGCTGGACGTCAGCGGCGTCGGCGATCAGCGACGCCCTCCCGGCGGCCTGGTGCTGCCGGGACCGGAGCACGCGGACGCCGCTCGACGCCGCGACGATACGGCGAAGATCGTCCGGTGTGTCGACCGGTTGGCTCGCGATAGCGCTGAGTCCATGCCGGGCCAGGGTGGTACGGACGGCGAGCCGGTCCCAGCATCCCTCGATGGTCATCCGGGGTGCGCCGAGCTGCCGCGCGATCCGGTCCGCCTGTTCCAGTCGCGCGTCGTGGAACGTGGTCACGCCGCGCAGGTCCAGTCGGGCCACGATCTGCGGCAGACTGTCGCTGGTGGCCACCGCGACGGGAAAGCGCGTCGCCGCGGCACGCACGCTGGCGGGATGTTCGCGGGCGTCCCGCGCGTCGATGAGGATGACCGGGCGGCACCGGCTTCCGGCGGCCCGTTCGATGTCGCCGAGGCCCGCGGCGCTACGAGGGGCGTGGAGCACACCGACGCGGGGCAGGTCGGTCATGCCGCCGCTCCCGGGTGGGTGGTGTTCGTGGCGGTCCAGGCCGGCGTAGGGTCGCCTGGTCGGTGCGCGTGCAGGAGGCTGAGCGGCCCCCGCTCGTACTCGTTCATGGGAGTCCTTCGGTCCGATGGCGGATGGGCCGCTCAGGTGGCGATCCGTGCGATCCTGGGCCGGGCCAGGGCGAGATAGTCCGCCGTCCGCAGCGCCATCGACAGGTCGAGCCGCCCGGCGTTGAAGTACAGCTCGTCCTGCAGGACCAGATTTCGGTCGACGATCAGATCGAGTTCCGGGTCGAAGGCGAACGGGATGATGGATCCGCTGACACTGCCCGCGAGGCGTTCGGCGACGTCCCGCTGGGCGAACAGCGCCTTGGTGCCGCCGGCCAGGCACCGGACCGCGTCGAGGTCGACGCGGCGATCTCCGGGCACCACGGCGAGGACGTAACGTCGGGACCGCTTGGTCAGGCCGACGCGGATCACGAGGCACTTGGCCGCCTGCGCGAGATCATGCTGACGGAGGCGACTCACCAGCTCGGTGCATCCTTCGGCCCGGTGACGCATGAGCCGAAAGGGGGTGCCCGTGATCTGCAACCGCTGCATCAGGCGATGATGCGCGGTCTGCCGGTCACCCGCTGTCGGAGTGTCGATGTCGAGACGGGCCTGCACGTTCACGGTGCGGCTCCTTCCGTAAGCCCGGCCGTTGCGCCAACGGTCGACCGAGGCGCTATCGGGGCGCATTCACGGCGACATCGTGCTGCCGATACCGCACTCGTCGGGCACGCCCGACGCGCCTGGTCAGTGCGGAAGGGCGGACTCGGCGACGGTCCTGCCTTGGGCGTCGGGCACCCGGGGAGTGGGCGTCAGCCGTAGGTAGGCCACGCTCGCGAGCGCGACGACCGCGGCGGCGCACAGCCAGACCGTGGCGACGCCGACGCTGTCCACGATCGCGCCGAACCCGAAGGAGGCGATGACCGCACCGGCGCTGGTGCTCATCGAGTACGCCGACAGGACGCTGGCCCGCCGGCCGGCGGGACTGGCGCGATGCAGCAGTGTCTGGTTGAGGGGGGCGCGCAACTCCAGAAACAGGTACACGAACAGGAAGGCGGTCGCGGCGACGGCGAAGGTGGGAGCGACGGCCAGCGCGACGATCGCGGCGGCGAGGAGCGTGAAGAGCGCCCCGCAGACGATCCGCGCGCGGCGGGCGGCGGCGGCCGGTAGCCGGGCGGCGATGAGCGAGCCGATGGCGCCGACCAGTGTGGAGCCGGCGACGAGCAGCCCGGCCATTGTGGTGGTGGCCGACGGATCGGCCAGGAGATCAGCAAGGGCTGGCTGCCAGAACGCTTCCACCGCACCGATACCGACGCCGACCGCGAGGCCCGTGATGAGGATCAGGCGCAGGTTCCCCCGCTGGACCGAGAAGGTCACGCTCTCGCGGATGACGCCGGGAACGCTCCTCAGCTCGGCCAGTCCGGCCCGGGCACTCTTGCTGCCCTCGCCACCGCGCACCAGCGCGAGCAGCGCGACGATCTGGAGCAGACCGCAGAGCACCGCCAGGACGAACGGCAACGCCGAGGTCGGGAGGTCGACGGGGAGTTGCCCCTTCGGCAGGAGGGACACGCCGACGGCGGCACCGGATCCGATGAGCACGGCCACGTTGGTGAGGAACATGGCGCCACCGATGGCGGGACGGACGTCGGCGGCCGGCTCCCGGGCGTAGACACGGTCGACGTACCACGCCTCGAGCGCGCCGGAGGCGAGCGCACGGCCGATGCCGCCCAGGATCATCGCGACAGTGAGGGCCACCATCGTCGGTGCCAGCGCGAACCCCAGATAGAAGGCCGTCTCGAGGAGCGCGGCGATGATCAGCACCGGCCGGTTGCCCAACACGTCCGCCAGCGTGCCGGTCGGCAGCTCGAGGAGCGCCGACGTGGCGTTGTAGACCCCGAACAGCACGCCGATCTGACCGAGGCCCAGGCCCCGGTCCAGCGGCAGCAGGGCCAGCACGGGCAGGGCCAGACCGAGGGGCAGCCAGCGGAGGAAATGGCAGGTCCAGTACGTCCTTCGCAGGCCGGTGATGTCGCCGCCAACTCGGGTGCGAGGGGTGCGGTCAGTCATCGGACGGTTCCTCTCGGGGCGTGACGGTCGGCTGGTCCTCGTCGGCGTCGGGTGGCGGCTCGTCCGGCACGCCGAAGGCGAACAGTCGCACCGGTCGGACCGCGGCGCCCGCCCGCTCACCGCCGTGGCGTCGTTGTGCCCGGGCCACCACCTGCCTGACTTCCTCCGCGACCTCGGTCAATTCCTCGGAGGTGAGCAGAACGGTGTCAGTGATGACGAAGGCCGCTTCCCGCCAGGAGCCGGGGTACCGCTCCTGCGCTGTCTCGTATTCGGAGAGCGCGGCCAGACCGTGCGCGGTCAGTTGGCGCCGCAGGGCCGCTGCCGCCGCGGCGGTCTCGGGGGTGGAATTGGCACCCGATGCCCAGCGGAAGCCACGCGCGACTGCCTGCCAGGGCCGGTCGCGTCCTCCGCCCGGTCGGGGCGCGTCGACGACGAAGCCGAACTTGGCGAGCTGGCTCAGGTGGTAGCTGGCCGAGGGTGCGGAGACTCCGAGCTGCCCGGCGAGTTCGGTCGCGGTGGCGGCGCCCTGCTGCGCCAGCAGGCGGAGCAGGGCCAGGCGCAGCGGATGCGCCA
The DNA here is from genome assembly GCF_022230905.1 of Micromonospora salmantinae. Classification (NCBI taxonomy): domain Bacteria; kingdom Bacillati; phylum Actinomycetota; class Actinomycetes; order Micromonosporales; family Micromonosporaceae; genus Micromonospora; species Micromonospora salmantinae. The sequence continues at coordinate 450,947 of NZ_JAKKFG010000004.1, read as the reverse complement.
GCCCCCGCATGACGCGTGGATCGGTCAGATCCAGGTGGTCGGGAATGTCCGCCATCTATTCAAGATATCTAAAAAAAGAAACCTTGAAAAGCTCACGTCGGTACGTCGGGCCGCCACAGATCGTCCGGCGACAGCAGCCCGACCCGGTACTTGCCGACCGCGCTGGTCAGCATCTGGAGCTCGAGCGCCAGGCACCGCACGAGCCGCAGCAGGCCCTGGTCGGCGTCCTCGTCGACGGCCAGCAGCGCCGCACGCCCCAGCCCGACCGCTCGGGCGCCGAGCGCGATCGCCTTGGCGGCCCGCGCTCCCTCCCACATCCGTCCGCTGGCGAGTAGGCAGGCCGGGGTGTCGGACAGCCGGACGAGACACTCCCCCAGCGGCAGCCCGACGTGGTGCAGGAACGATGTCGGCGCCCATCCGGTGCCGCCCTCCGCACCGTCCACCGTGACCGCGTCCGCACCCGCCGCATGGGCGACGGCGACCGCCTCGGCCACGTCCCGACCCGGGAACAGCTTGACCCACGTCCGGCAGCGCGGATAGTTGTTGCGCATCAGCCGGATCTGGTGCCGGAGGATGTCGGCGGTGAAGGTGCCGGGGCTCGACGACCGCACGAATGACGCGTTCCGGTCGTCGTCGGCGACCCCGTTCAGGGTGCTGAGGCGGAACTGCTCCGCGAGCCGCGAGCCGTCGGCCCGGTCCACCAGCGTCATGCCCCCGAGCCCCGGCTTCGCCCCTTGGCCGACCTTCAGCTCGAAGCCGAGCCGGCCGGTCTTCAGCAGGGGTTCCACGGTCGGGTCACTGTAGAGGTGGTTCCAGACTTCGGCGTCCGCGTCCTCGGTGCTCTGTTGGACGACGACGCCACCCATGCCGTCGGGCACCTCGTCCAGATAGAGCCGAATTCGCTTGATCAACGTGCCGGCCAGCTCGGCCTCGTCGCGGTAGCCGTGCACAGGAGCGATGTTCTCCCCCACCAGCATCGGCAGTCCGAGCCGGGCAGCCTGCCGGCTGGCCGCGGCGGCCAGCCCGTCGTTGGCGACCCTGGTGGAGCCGAAGGCACAGACGAACACGGGTACCGGCGACCGGAACCCGCCGATGTCGGTGTCGAGGTCGACATCGCTGAAGAGGGGCTCGCGGCCGAGCTGAACCAGTTCGCCCAACCGGCCGGGCATGAACAGCGGCGGCGCCACGCGGAGCGCGTCCAGCCCGTCAGCGGGCACGGGAGCGCCGGCCCCGTACAGGGTCGTGCCGTACGAGTCCGCGGCCGGAAAGACCGTCCGCTCACCGTCGCGGGCTCGGGCGCGGACCTCCTCCTCCGGAAAGCCGGGTGCCCTGAGCAGGTCACTCATGGCGCCACCACGCCGGGCAGCTTGGGGAACGCCGTGGCCTGCCAGGTCGCCTCCAGCCCGGCGATCCACCGGGTCAGTCGCTCGACGCCGATCCCGAACCCGGCGCTCGCGGGAATACCGGAACGCACCATGTCGAGGTACCAGGCGTACTTGGCCGGGTTCTCGCCGGTCTCTCGCAGCCGGGTCACCACCTTGGCGTACTCGTACTCGCGCTCACTGCCGCTGCTGATCTCGCCGAACCCCTCGGGGGCCAGGAGGTCGAAGTTCAACAGCACATTGGGGTTCTCCTCGTCTGCCCGGTCGTAGAAACCCCGCGACCCCCGGGGATAGTCGGTCACGAAGAACGGCAGGTCGTACTCGCGGGACAGCAGCACCTCGGCGGGCCACTCGATCTCCGCCTCCGGGTTCTGGGGATAGTTCCGCCGGTGCAGCGCGGTCACCGCGACCGGGTGCGGCAGCACCGGGAAGGGCAGATCCACCAGCAGGCGAAGCGGCTCCTGATCGCGCCCCAACTCCTCCAGCAGCGCGGAGTGCTGGTCGAGGATCCGCCGCACCATGTGTTTGACGAGTCCCTCGGCGACGTGCATGGCCTCTTCGCGTCCGGCGTTGGCCAGCTCGACGTCGAGTTGGCGGAACTCGACCAGGTGCCGCGCGGTCGAGCAGACCTCCGGAGGTTCCAGCCGGACGTTGGCCGCCACGTTGAAGATGCGGTCGAAGGCGGTGAGCGAGGCCTGCTTGTAGAGGATGCCGCTGGTGGCCAACTTGAACCGGTGGCCGTAGTAGTCCACGTCGACCTGCTTTGCGCCGCGGACACCCGGGTCGGTCACCGGACCGATGACCGGCGGGAGCAACTCGACGAAACCCGCCTCGGTGAGGTACTCCCGGCCGGCGATGAGGAGATGGTGCTGAAGGCGCAGGGCGGCACGGGTACGGGGATCAGCGAGGTGGTCGCCCGGAGCGGGCGGTCCGACGATCGCCGGGTCCGACTTCTGGTGGTTTCCCAGGGTGAGCATGGATCTCCCTTTCTCGGCCGCGGGCATCGATGCCCGCGGCGGCGGGCGGCGTCAGGCGCCGTCGTAACTTCGCTGTACGTGGGACAGGGCGCGGAGGAGTCCGGCCGAGGTCAGCAGTGGGGGCGACGAAACGGCGTCGGGGGTGAGGGGCAGCGACCCCACGTCCGCCCACCGCAGCCAGCCGTCGGCGTCCATCGAGGTGGTGGTCGCGGCGTGGTTGTCGGGATGGATGCAGTACGGCACGTCCAGGTATCCCCGGGCGAAGGCGGAGACCAGTGCCCGGCCGACGTCCGCGTCCATCGACAGAACCGCGTGGATCAACTGCCGGGCCTCGTCGCGGATCCCGGAGTCCGGCACGGCCTGCGGTGTCACGTCGGCTGCCGCGGCGGCGGCGAGTTCGAGGGCTTCGACGTTCTCCCCGATGGTGGGAATGCGGTGCGCCTCGGCGGTGGTCTTCACGATCAGGCGGGCCGCGCCCCCACCGTGGGCGAGCCGGGCGGCCGCGCGCAGGATCTCCCGCGCGCCTCGCGGAGTCCGGGGATACACCCCCATGTACGCGTAGACGACCACGTGCCAGTCGACGTCCGTCAGCAACTCCGCGCAGAGCGCGCGGAGGGCCTGCACCCCCTCGAGATCCTGCCGGTGGTTGGTCTGCTGCGCGAAGCTGACCGACACGCTTCGGATGCCGTGCTGGCGGAAGAAGAGCGCCTCCAGGACGGTGATCGCGATGAGCAGACCCGGTGGACAGAGCTGACCCAGCATGCAGCCGCCGAAGCTCTCCAGGTGCGGGTTGGCCCCGTCCTCCCGTCGTGCCGCCAGCCGCCGGCAGCAGTGCGCCCACTCGGCCACTGCCAGGTGCAACGGTCGTCGGCTGTACGGCAGGCAGTAGGAGACCGGACCACCCTCGGTGGCGTCGAGTCCGGCCTCGAGCAGCGCCTCGAAGATCTTCGTCGGCGCCGCCGAGCCGTGCCGTACCTGTACCGGGAAGGACGGGTGGCCGACCTCCCCGAGCATCGTCCGGGTCACCCCGGGGTCGATGCTCGCCAGCGGGTACCCGTTCAGGGCTACGCCGTCGCGCAGCGCGCGTTCGACGGCGCCCAGCTCCCCGGTCCGGGTGTAGCTGTCGACGGTGATGGTGCCCACCGTGGTGGCCCGGGCCGCGCGGGTCGCGCGCAGACCCGCCGTCATGGCACCGGTGTCGCTGAAGCCCATCCGGGGCTGGACGACGAGGCGACGGTCGCGACGGGCGTCACTGATGAACGTGTGGAAGCTGGGCCCGACAGCCGGCGAGGGTCCGGTGGCGGTAGCCATCACCGGACGGCCGGTGCCGGGCTCGCCTGCCGGCGGGCGTGGTGACGCAACGAATCCAACAGGACCTGGAACCGGGGCACCTGTCCGTCGCCGTCGAAGACGTCGTCGTAACCGGCGTCGCGGAGCCGCTTCAGTCGGCTCCCGTCGTCCGGGCCGTCGATCCCGAGCTTGCCGCCGACGACGATCGGGGTGTCGCGGAGGTGCGCTTCCCGCCGCAGGGATCGGATCAGGGTCAGCCCTTCGTGGTAACCGTGACCGTTGACGGTGCTGATCACGACAAGGTCCGGAGCGCACCGGGCGGACTCCGCGACCAGCAACCGCACGGGCGTGCACGGGCCCAGGTTGGACACCTGCCACCCCAGCTCGGTCATCAGCAGTTGCAGGTACAGCAGGTTCCAGGTGTGCGCGTCCGACGGTGGACCCGCCAGCAGGGCGGTGGGACGGGTCCCCCCGGTCTCATACACGTTCATGGCAAACCTCCTCGGCGACGGCGCCGAAGGACGGCAAGGCCGCGCAGAACTCGCGGATGGTCGGATAGAGCAGGACGTCGCGGATGGTGGGGTTCGCTCCCACGTCCCGACGTACCCGGAACGCGACCTCCATCGCCCGCAGCGAGCTGCCGCCCAGCTCGACGAAGTCGTCGGTCACCCCCACCTCGGGCAGGCCGAGGACCTCGGACCAGGCGGTGGCGACCCTCCGCTCGGTGTCGGTCGACGGCGCCTCGAACGCCGCGGCGACGTCGGGCCGTTCTGTCGACGGTTGCGGCAGCGCGCTCCGGTCGACCTTGCCGTTGTTGTTCGTCGGGACCTCGGCGATCGTCTCGTACGTCGTGGGGATCATGAACCAGGGCAGGGTTCCCCGGAGGAAGCCGCGGAAGGCGGAGACGGTCGGTAGCGTCGTCCCGGCCGGCACGAGATAGGCGACCAGTCCGGCGTCGTCGCGGCTGAGGCGACGCACCGCGACGACGGCACGGGCGACGGCTGGATGCTGCTCCAGAGCCACTTCCACCTCACCGAGCTCGATCCGGAATCCGCGGATCTTCACCTGGTCGTCGGCTCGGCCGAGAAGCTCCACGTACCCCTGTGAGGAGTAGCGGGCCAGGTCGCCCGTCCGGTACATCCGCCCGCCGCGCGGGTCGAACGGGTTGGGAACGAAGCGCTGCCGGGTCAACTCCTCGGCACCCAGGTATCCCTGGGCCACGGCCGGGCCGCCGATGCACAGCTCGCCCGGTACGTCGGTGGGCTGCAGCGCCCCGTTCCCGTCGAGGACCAGCAACTGCTCGTTCGGTGACGGGCCACCGACGGGCACCGGGCGACCCGGGACGAGGTCGGCGGCGCGGTCCTCGTACATCGCGTTGTCCACGGTCGCCTCGGTGACTCCGTAACTGTTCACCAGCCGGGTCTGCGGCCCGAGGAGACGGCGGAAGCGCATGTACTCGTCGCCGTACCAGACGTCGCTGCCGCAGATCGCCACCTCCAGGGCCGACAGCCGCTGGTCGGTGCGTTCCAGGTGGTCGATGAGACGACGCAGCACGACGGGGATGAACTCCGCGAAGTCGACGCGTTCGCGACGGATGAGGTCGAGCAGCCCGGCCGAATCCAGCAGCAGGTCGGCGGGGCAGAGCACGAGCTTTTTACCGTTGCACAGGGCCCTGGTCCAGTCCGCGGTGAAGACGTCGAAGGACATGTTCGACATCTGCAGGTGCACGGTGGTCCGGCGATCGAGTTCGTAGGCGGTCGAGTAGCCGGTCACGGTCGTCGTCAGGCCGCCGTGATGGACCAGGACGCCCTTGGGTCGCCCGGTCGATCCGGAGGTGAAGTAGACGTAGACCGGGTCGTCGACGCATACCGCGACCTCGGGGTTCGGCAGCCGCCGGTCCGGCGCCGAGGACCAGTCCTCGAGGTAGACCTGGCGGGCAGGATGCTCGGGCAGCGGATCAGCGAGATCCCGTCGGGTGATCAGGGCCGTGACGGCGGCGTCGTCCATCATCTGGGCGATCCGTTCCGGTGGGTACTTGTGCGAGATCGGCACGTACGCCGCACCGGCCTTGAGGATCGCCAGCATCCCGACCAGCATCTCGACGCAGCGGGTGCTGCTGATGGCCACGAAGGAGCCCTTGCCGACACCGTTGGCGAGCAGGTGCGCGGCCAGGTTGTTCGCCCGCTGGTTCAACCCGTCGTAGGTGAGTTCGTCGGTGCCGTAGGCGATCGCGGGTGCGTGCGGAGTCAGCTCCACCTGCCGTTCGAAACGGCGGTGCACCACGTCGTCGTGCGCCGGTAGCTGATAGGGCGGCGCGTACCGCCGCAGGAGCGCCCGCGTCTCGTCGTCGTCCGCCATCGAAATGGCGCCGAGTTCCCGCTCCGGCTCACCGAGCAGCGCGTCCAGGACGTGCACGTAGTGCCTCAACAACTGCTCGACGGCGGGCTCGGGATAGCGGTTGCGGTCGTAGCCAATCTGCACCTGCAGCTCCGCACCGGGCCTGACCAGCACGTCCAGGGGGTAGTTGGTGCGTTCGACGGAGTATCGCGAGGCGATCCTCGCCCCGTGCCAGTCCTGCTCGTACAGATCCTCGACCGGATAGTTCTCGAAGACGAAGATGTGCTCGAACAGCGAGGCCTGGCCGTTGAGTCCCACCCACTCCTGCACGGCGCTGAGCGCGCTGTCCTCGAAGTCACGCATTCGCCACTGCGCGGCCTGGACCTCCCGCAGCCACCGGTTGACCGGGGCCGAGGGCTCGACCGGCAGCCGCAGCGGGAGGGTGTTGATGAACAGACCGACCATCTGCTCGACACCGGCCAACTCGGGTGGCCGCCCGGAACTCGTCACGCCCACCACCACGGACGGATCGCCGCTGTACCGGGCCGCGGTCAACGCCCAGGCGCCGAGGCACAGGGTGTTGAGAGTGATCCCGGCGGCCTGCGCGAGCGTCCGCAACCGTTCGGTCCGCTCTGCGGAGAGCGTGGTGAGGCAGTGGCTGAATCGTTCGTTGACGCACGCGTCGGAGGGCCGCTCGATGCCGAGGACGGTGGGCCCGGAGATGCCGGAGAGGTGGTCGCGCCAGTAGGCCGCGGCGCGCTCCGGGTCCCGGCCCGACCGCCAGTCGAGATAACCACGGTACGAGGGACGGGCCTGCGGCATCGCCTCCCGGCCGGAGCACGCGGCCCGGTAGGAGTCGGCGATCTCGTTCATCACCAGGGTGAAGGTCCAGCCGTCCAGCAGCGCGTGGTGGTACGTCCACACCACCCGGCACCGGTCGTCGCCGAGCCGCAGGATCGTCACGCGGATCGGTGGCTCGCCGAACGGCTCCAGCCCTCGCTCCCGATCCTCGGTCAGGAACCTGTCGAGCAGGCCCGGCTGGTCGTGCGCCGGGGCGTCCCGGAGCTCCCGGTGCGCCACCGTCAGCTCCGGGTCCGGCCGTACCACCTGGACCAGCCGGTTGGCCCCGGCCCAGGCGTACTGCACCCGTAGCGCGGGGTGCCGTCGGAGGACCTGTCGGCAGGCCTGTTCGTAGTGCTCCGGGTCGAACGCGCCGACGAAGTCGGCGCACCACTGGACGAGGTACATGCCCGCTTCGGGCTCGAAGAGGGAATGGAACATCAGCCCCTGTTGGAGGGGGGTGGCCGGCCAGATGTCCTCGATCGGACGACCGTCGGCGAGGAGTCGGTCCAGTTGCGCCTGGTCCAGTCCGCTCAGCGGGAAGTCGGACGGGGTGAACGTGGTGCTGGCGCGCTCGGCGCAGTGTTCCACGATCCGCACGAGGGTCGCTCGGTAGTCGTCGGCCAGCCGGTGGACGGTTTCCGTGGTGTGGCACTGGGTGCTGTAGGTCCAGATGAGCCGCAGTCGCCCGCCGACGACGCTGCCGTTCACCTCGATCAGGAAGCTTCGTTGCCCCTCGTTGCTGCGGTCGCTCGACACGAGGCGAGGGCTCAGCGCGATGGGTGAGTCGTCCTGCTCGGCGCCGGTGTACTGGCCGAGGTAGTTGAAGCTGACCTCCGGCCAGGGCGCGGCGGTGAGCGATCGCGCCTGCGCGGAGTCCCCGGTGAGGTACCGGACAAGGCCGTACGGCACGCCGTGGTCGGGAACCCGGCGCAACTGCTCCTTGACCGACCGCACCGCGGCCCCCGGGTCGTCGGCGAAGTGGTCCTCGGCGGTGATCAGCACCGGGTACAGGCCGGTGAACCAGCCCACGGTGCGGGAGGTGTCGAGACCGGTGCCGAGGTCCTCCCGGCCGTGCGATTCGAGGGCGACGAAGGTCTCCCGTCGCCCGGTCCATCGGCTCATGGTGATCGAGAACGCGCCGAGCAGGATGTCGTTGATCTCGGAGCGGTAGGCCCGGGGCGCTCTGCGGAGCAGGGCCTCGGTCTGGGCCTCGTCGAGGGTGACGGTGACCCGTGCCGTCGAGGCGCGACTGTTCGTACCGTCGCGGTCGGTGGGCAGCGGCGCCGTCTCGGTCGGCAGCGTCTCCATCCAGTAGGTGGCGGCGGCCTGCGCCGTGGTCGACCGCGCTGCGGTGTGCAGGGCCTCGACCCACTGCTGGAACGACGCGGTCCGCGCCGGCAGCTCGGGCCGACGGCCGTCGGACAACTGTTGGTACGCCTCACGGAGGTCGTCGATCAGGATGCGCCAGGAGATGCCGTCGACCGCCAGGTGATGGATGATCAGCAAGAGCCAGGCGGGCTCGTCACCGCGGTCGACGTGCAGGGCCCGCAGGAGACCGCCGCCGTCGAGTCGGATCTGGCGTTGCAGCCGGGCGGCGTGCTGTTCCAGTCGCCCCCACTGCTCCGCTTCCGGGCAGCCCGACAGGTCGAGGCGGACCAGGTCGACGGCCGTCTCGCCGCCGTACTGTTGGGCCGGGGCGTCCGGCGGGCCCACCAGTCGCAGCCGCAGTGCGTCGTGGTGCTCCACGAGGGCGGCCAACGCGTGGCGCAGCAGATCCGGGTCGACGTGTGCGTCCAGCTCGAACAGCTGGGACATGTTGAAGTGCTCACGGGCCGGTAGCGGTTGTTCCAGGAACCATCGCTGGATCGGGCTGAGCCGGAAGGGCTCGCCGGTCACCGCGGCGACCTCCGGTACGGCTTCCGGCTGTCCGCCGGCTCCCTGCGCGGCCAGCCGGCGGATCGTCCGGGCGTCGAGGATGTCCCGTGGTGAAACCCGAACACCGGCACGCCGTGCCCGGGCGACGATCTGGATGCTGATGATCGAGTCGCCGCCCAACTCGAAGAAGTCGTCGTCGATGCCCACCCGGTCGGCCTTGAGGACCTGGCACCAGATGGCCGCGAGCTGTCGCTCCAGCTCCGTCGTCGGAGCCACGTACTCGTCGACGGTCGGCTCGAATCCGACACGCGGGTCCGGCAGCCGGGCGAAATCCACCTTTCCGTGCCGGGTCAGCGGGAGGCTGGGAACGGGCACCAGGAACGCCGGCTGCAGGTAGCGCGGCAGGGACTCCTCGAGCCGGGCCCGGATCTGACGGACGTCCAGGTCGTCCGTCGCGGCCACCAGATAGGCGACCAGTTGGCGGTCGCCATCGTCGTTGCGGACCACGGTCACCGCCGCGTCGGCTATCCGCTCGTCGGTGACCAGCGCGGCGTGTACCTCGGCCGGCTCGACCCGGAAGCCCCGGATCTTCACCTGGTCATCGAGCCGGCCCAGAAACTCCAGGGTGCCGTCGTGACGCCAGCGCGCCCGATCACCGGTGCGGTACCGGCGGGCGCCGGGGCGACGGGGGTCCGCCACGAACCGTTCGGCGTTCATCTCCGCCAGGTTGAGATAGCCGTTGGCGACGCCCAGGCCGCCGGCGTACAACTCGCCGGGGACACCGATCGGCACCGGTTGGCCGGCCGGGTCGACGATGTCGACAGTGGTGTTCGGCAGTGGGCGTCCGATCGGCACGGCGCGGGTCGTGTCGACGGCCGTGACGCGGTGCACGCTGGTCAGCTGGGTGTTCTCGGTGGGTCCGTAGATGTTGAGCAAGGTGCAGTTGGGTACCTCGGTGAGGAAGTCGCGCGCCGCCCGGACCGACATGATGTCCCCACCGGACAGCAGCAGCCGCAGACCGCCGAGGTCCGCCAGGTGGCGTGGTTCGAGCCGGCGGAACAGCCCCGGGGTCAACTGGAGCACGGTGACGCCGGTGGCCGAGAAGAGCGCGCACAGTTCGTCCAGGGTCTCCGGTCCAGGTGGCGCAAGGGCGAGCGCGGCGCCGTTCAACAGCGCGCCGAAGACGTCGAACAGCGAGGCGTCGAAGGTCAGCGGTGTCGCCTGGGCCACCACGTCGTCCGGACGGACCTGGAGTTCGTCGACGTCGCAGACGAGAGCCGTGATGCCCTGGTGGGACAGGGCCACGCCCTTGGGTCGACCGGTCGAGCCGGAGGTGTAGACGACGCAGGCGAGGTCCGTCGGCTCGAACGCCCGGTCGACGGCGACGGCCGACGATCCTGGACGATGGTCGGGGGCGAGGGTGTGGTTCGGGTCGAAGCCCATCCTGGCCCGGACGTCCTCCGCGGCGACGACGAAGCGCGGCGCGGCATCGTCGATCAGCAGCCTGAGCCGTTCGTCCGGATACTGGGGATCGAAGTGCACGAACGCGCCGCCGGCGCGCACCGCGGCCAGCATCCACGCGATGGTGGCGGCTGACCGCTCCACCGCGATCCCCACCCGGTCCCCGCGCCGCAGGCCACCGTCGCGCAACGCGCCGGCCAGGTCGTCGACCCACTCCCCCAATTCCCGGTAGGTCCACCTGCGGTCGCCCTCGACCAGCGCGGTCGCGGCCGGCCGGCGGTCGACCTGCCGACGGAACAGTTCGTCCACCGGCACCCCGCTCGGGCTCGGGCGGGTGGTGTCGTTCCAGCGCGCGAGGGTGGCCGCCTCCTCGGACGCCAGCAGCGGGAGGTAATCGATCGGGGTGTCGGGCCTGGTCAGGCAGGCGTGGAGCAGGGTCAGGTGGTTGGCCACCAGGCGGTCCATGGATGCCGTGCCGAAGAGGTCCCGGCTGTATTCGAACCGCCCGAGCAGCTGATCGCCGTCCTCGGCCATGTTCAGCGTCAGGTCGAACTTGGCCGACCCGTTGTCGATCGGGACGGCCTGCACGGACAGCTCTTCGCTCGCCACCGTGACCGGATCGGACTGGAGCACGAACGACGTCTGGAAGACCGGTGACACGTCGGTCTCGCGGGTCGGCGCGACCGCCTCGACGACCGTGTCGAACGGCACGTCCTGGTGGGTGAAGGCGTCGAGCGCGGTGCGGCGCACTCGGTCGAGCACGTCACGGAAGGTCGGGTTCCCGGACAGGTCGGTCCGCATGGCGAGGGTGTTGCCGAGGTACCCGACGACGTCCTCGAACTCCCGCCGGGTCCGATTGGCCACCGGGGAGCCGACGACGACGTCGGTCTGCCGGGTGTAGCGGTACAACAGCACCTTGAAGGCCGCCAGTAGCACGATGTACGGCGTGGTGCGGGTCTGCCGGCACAGGTCTGCCAGCGTGTCGGTGAGCTCCGGCGGTACGGCGAAAGCGCTGGTCCCGCCCTTGGCGGAGCGCGCCGCCGGCCGGGTGTCGTCGGCGGGCAGCCGGACGACGCCGAGGGGACCGGCGAGCTGGTCCTTCCAGTACTCCAGCTGGTCGGCGATGTCGGGGCTGTGCTGCCGGTCCCGCTGCCACCTGACGAAGTCGCGGTATTGGGCGGCGGGTGGCGGCGGCGGCTCGACATGGCCGAGTTGCGCCGAGTAACAGGCCAGGATGTCGCGCATGATCAGCCCGGTCGACCAGCCGTCCGCGACCGAGTGGTGCACGTTCATCAGCAGTAGGTGCTTCTCGGCACCGGAACGCACCAGGACCGTCCGGAAGAGGGGGCCCCGGGCCAGGTCGAAGGGGAGTCGCGCGGCGGCGCGGATCCGCTCCCAGGCGGCGTTCGGTCCGGCCGACCGCTCGTCGTACGTGGCGAACTGCACGTCGACGCTGTCTCGGACCAGTTGGTACGGCACTCCCCCGACGGTGGGGTAACAGGTGCGCAGCGCCTCGTGTCGCCGCACGGTCGTCTCGACCGCTCCGCGAAGGGCCTCGGTGTCCAGGTCACCGGTCAGCACCAGGACGTTGTTGACGCTGTAGGCGGCGTCGTCGGGATTCAGGTGGTCGAGGAGCCACAGCCGCCGCTGGCCCGCGGAGAGGGGCAGCAGGCGCTCGGTGTCGATCAGCGGACGTGCCCTTTCCAGCCCCTCGGTCGGGTCCTTCCGCCGCACAGCGCTGGGGACGGTCATTGGTCATCCTCTCTGACGGTCATTAGGGCGGCGAGCAGTTCGCGCTCGTCGTCGTCGAGGTCCGCGAGGTCGGCGATCGGCGGCGCGGGGCACGCCTCGACAGGGGCCGGCGGTGCCGCGACGACCCGTGGCGTCCCGTCGGCGGTGGTCAGGACGGCAGCGAGTTCGGCCGCCGTCGGATGGTTGAAGACGACCGCGAAGCCCAACCGCTGGCCGAGCTTCTCGTCGATTCGGGCAATGAGCTGGGTGATCAGCAGGGAGTGCCCGCCGAGATCGAAGAAGTCCTGGTCCACGCCGACCGGGCCGCGGCCGAGGACGTCACCCATGAGTGCGCAGAGCCACTTCTCCAGTTCGCTCTCCGGCTCCCGCTCGTCGTCATCGGCGTCGACCGGCTGTGGTAGCCGTGCCCGGTCGACCTTGCCGTTGGGCGTGAGGGGCAACGCGTCCAGGACCACCACCTGATGGGGCACCATGACCCGGGGCAGCCGGGCGGCGGCCCACTTGCGGAGCACCGTCGGCTCGGGCGTCCGGTCCGGGTGGCCCACGACGTAGCCGACCAGTCGTACCAGGCCGTCGGCGTCAGGCCAGTCGCGGACGACGCTGGCCCGGACGTCCGGGTGCTGGGCGAGTACCGCGGCGATCTCGTTCGGCGCGATCCGCGTACCACGAATCTTGATCTGGTGGTCCTGGCGGCCGAGTATCTCCAACTGGCCGTCGGCGCGGTACCGACCAAGATCACCGGTGTGGTAGATGACGTCGTCCGGGTCGTCCCGGTACGGGTTGGGTTGGAAGCCCGGCAGGGTGCCCGCCGTCGGGTCGCCGGACTCGGCGTGGAACCGCGTCCGGATGCAAATTTCTCCCACCTCGCCCACCCCGCACAGCCGATTCCCCGGGGAAAGCACCAGCGCTTGTGTGTCGGGGATGGGGCGGCCGACCGGCAGGGTTTCCGAGGCGGCCGGCGGAACCACGTAGTGGCACGCGGCGAGTGTGGTCTCGGTGGGGCCGTAGAGGTTGACCACCGTGAGGTCCCGGCTCGTCCGGTCCCGCAACTGCCTTACCAGCATGGGCGGCAGGGGTTCTCCGGCGAACAGGACGAGACGCAGGTCCGCCGGCCGCCCGGTGTCGGCGGCACCCAGCCACCACTTCATCAGCGACGGTACGGCGTGCACGACGGTGACGCGCTCGTCGCGGATCCACCGCCAGATCCGCTGCGGCTCGGACAGGGTCTCCTCGGCGGGGATGCAGAGCGTCGCGCCTGTCGTCAGCGGCAGCAGCACGTCCCGGAGGAACGGGTCGAAGGAGACGGTCGTGAGCTGCGAGACCCGGTCGCGGTGGGTGACGCCGAAGGCTGCCGCCTCCCAACGGAGAAAATGCGCGAGGCTGTCGTGCCGCCCGAGGACCGCCTTCGGTCGTCCGGTCGTGCCGGACGTGAAGTAGAGGTACGCGGGGGAATCGGGCCTCGGCAGGCTGTCGTGCTCCGGCGTTGACCCGCTGCTCTGGCTGGCCCTGCTGGGAGCGGCGAGCCACCGATGGTCGGTGCCCGACGGATCCGCGCCGAGTCGGATGACCGCCGCCGGTGCCGCGGCCGCGACGAGGTCCCGGATGCGCTGCTCGGGCAGGCGCTCGTCCACGGGCATGAACACCGCGCCGGCCGTCATGGTGCCGAGAAGGGCGCTCACCGTCGCTGCGGACCGGCCGCAGATCACGGCCACCCGATCACCCGGGCCGACACCTCGTTCCCGCAGGTCGGTGGCCACCTGCGTGACGGCGGCGAGGAGGTTGCGGTAGGAGAGCCGATGCCGCTCGTCCTGCACTGCCAGGTGGTCGCCGGCCGAGTGGGCCTCCGCGCGGAACATATCCACCACGGTCGGCATCGCCGGACGGTCGAGCGGCAGGGTCGGATCGGGTAGCACGTCGGGCGTGGCGGTGGCGAGAGAGTACTCGTCCAGAGGGCGGTCGGGGTCGGCGGTGACCGCGCCGAGCAAATGCGCCAGTTGGTTGGTCCAGGCCGCCATCCGGGCGGACGTGTAGGTGGAGGTGCGGTAGCTGACCCTGATGCGGACGGGGTCGCCGTCGCGGACGTAGACGGTCAGCGGGAACTTCGCCTCCTGGTCCGGACAGTCGACGAGGCGCAGCGTCGTGGGGCCGGCCGCCCAGCGGCCGGGGCTCGGCGGCTCGTAGTTCAGCATCACGTCGATCAGCGCCGGACGGTCGCTTCCCCGGGTCGACCACGCCTCGCGCTGCACAATCTCGAACGGCAGGTCCTGGTTGTCGTAGACCCGAAGGACCTCGTCGCGGACCGCCAGAACAAGATCCCGGAAGGTACGGGCCGCGGCGGTGTCGGCCCGCACCAGGACGGTGTTGAGCAGCAGGCCGATCATCGACCGGGTCTCCGCCGCACTTCTCTGCGTCAAGGGGGTACCGACGCAGGCCTCCCGTTGACCGGTGACCCGGTGCAACAGCAGGTGCAGGGCCGCCATGATGATCATGAATCGACTGCTGGCGCTGGCTCGCGCCAGATCGTCCAGCGCCGACCCGACGGCCGGGGGAAGGAAGACCTCCGAGGTCGCGCCCGCGTCGGAGGCCGGCGCCTGCCGGTCGGCGGGTGGGGCGCTGGACGGGGGCAGGTCGCGTAGCCGTTGCCGCCAGAAGGCGCGCTGTCCGTCCCACGACCCGTCGGCCAGCCGGTCGAGTTGCCAGGCGGCGAAGTCCAGGTACTGGATCTCGTCCGGCGGCGGAGACGGCAGTCCCGCCACCACCTCGGCGTAACGCTGAAGCAACTCCTCGACGAAGAGGCCGATGGATGCTCCGTCGAAGCACAGGTGATGAACGGTGAAGAGCAGTACCCGCCGGTCGGTGCTCAGCCGCACGGCCCGTGCGCGGATCAGCGGCTCCTCCGACGTCAGGTCGAAGGGCACCGTGACGGCGGCGCGCAGGAGCTTGCGGATGTGCCCGTCCGAGCCATCTCCTCCGGCCACCTGCCACTGCGGAGCCACCGCCGCCGGGTGGATGACCTGTACCGGCCCGTCCTCGGAGGTCCCGACGGTGGTCCGCAGCACCTCGTGCCGGTCGACGACCCGCCGGACTGCCTCGGCGAGCGCGACCTCGTCCACCGGGCCCTCGACGGCCAGTGCGAAGGGAATCGTGTACAGCGCACTTCCACCGAGCTGCGCGGCGGCCCACACCCCGAACTGCGCGGGAGACAGCGGCCCGCCGTGCGGCTGTTGCTGCGGCTGGGCCTGGTCGGTGTCGGCCTCGGCGACAAGGCGGGGGGCGCTGGTCACCGCAGTACCTGCGTCAGCAGCGAGCGGTAGAAGTCCCAGTACGTACGGCAAAGGTACTGCTGCTTCGGGGCTAAGTCGGGGTGGATCTCGGGCAGATTCTGCATGGGTACGGTCATCTGCCAGTGGTGTTCCACGTGCAGGTTGTTGCTGTTGGTGAACCAGGTCGAAAAACGGCTTCCCGCGATGGTGCGGGTGTTCCGCATGACGTCCTGGGTGTCGTTCTCGCAGAACACGTGTTCCGGCAGCTCGACGAGGAAGTGCAGTGGCTCGGCCAGGAGCAGCGGGATCACCCACAGGTGCACGGCTGCCAGCGAGCCGGTCGCCACGGACAGCCCGGTCACCACCACGATGATCCCGCCGAGCAACCGGTACTCGGCGCGGATGCGGTCGGCCATCCGCTCGGGGACGCCGGCGAAGTCCGGCTTCCATGTTCCGGTGTACGACGTGACGCAGTTCTTCAGCACTTGGAGCCAGCGTCCGTAGTGGAACGTCGCGCGCAGGAGCCGGGCCGGGGTAAGCGGCTGCCGGGTGTCGAACTGGAAGAACTCGGTGTCCCGGTCGGTCCCCAGATACTTGTGATGCTGTAGGTGCTTCAACCGGTAGTGGGTGTAGTTGACCATCATCGGCAGACCGAGAACCACCCCGACCGGACGGTGCGGGCGCTGGTTGACGAAGGCCGTGTGATGCAGCACCTGGTGCTGCAGTTCAACGGCGTGCACGAACATCGCGGCGAGCACGACGTATCCGACGATGCGCAGCGGCCACGGGGCGAGCAGGGCCAGGGCCCCACCGCCCGTCGCCAGTGCCGCACAAACGACCACCCTGCCGACGAAGCCGGCCCGGTCGCGGCCGCTCACCCTACTCGTGCGGGCTAGCCTGGATGTTCTGCCCGACATGACGTTGACCACGGCAACTCCTCAAGCTCGTGCGATACCCACCGCCAGCGCCTCGGCCCTCCCGTCGGTGTCGGGGCTCCTGCGCGGGATACCGGTTCTCGTCTCACCAGGAAGGCTGGTCGAAATGCTTATCAATCGGGCTTTCACCCGCCATCGAGCAGCCACCGGGGAGGCATAGCGGATCGAAGGTCTTTTCATTGGGTATCCATGGCGAGCCTCGGTCAGATGAGTCCGACCCCGGCCGTCGTGCAGCGGCGGCACGGGCGCAACGCACTGCTAGCCGCACCAGGAGAGCCCATGAGCAGGAACCGCATCCAGGCACTCGTCCTCGCCGTCGCCCTCGCGCTGGGCGTCGTGTCGGTGAGCGGCGTCAGAGTGCAGACTTCCGCGGCGGCTGAGCACGTCCTCGCCGACGACACGCCCTGGGGACGGCCGATCGGCTGACCGACGCCGTCACAGGAGCTGTCTCGCTAACGGTGAGGTTCCCCCGGTAGCTCGGAGGCCTTCGATCATGCTCTGGTGCAGTTGAAGGGAGTCATCCGTGGCAGCACCCTGACCAGTGCAATCGATGGGACAGGTGGCGGACCGGTTCGATGATGATGGTGTAGATCAGGCGTCTGCGGCGCAGATCGTCAGGACGGCGAGAGCGGCCAGCGCGAGGGCGGTGAAGCGGTGCCAGGAGTTCCAGTGCCGGACTTGGTGCCGGTCGAGACCAACCTGACTTTTCGCTGCTTGGAAGCCGTCTTCGACGGTCCGGCGGATCCCTGCGACGCGCACGAGCGTGGCGAGGCTGACTGGTTGCGGACTGCAGCAGCGGTAGAAGGCCAGCTCACCGGTGGTGTAGTTCTTGCGGATCAGCAGGCTGTTCCTGCCGTGGTCGTCCGGGTCGGTGTCGGTAGTGACCTCATCGAGCCAGGCCCAGTCGTAGAGGCGAGGGCCACGCATCCGTCAGACCTGCCGGCGGTATGTCGGCGAGCCGACGCCGTTGATCCGGGTGCCCGACTGGGTCAGCGGGACGGCGATCGACGCCAGCCACGGATACGGATAGTTGAGGTCCGGGGCCGACACCCGGTCGAGTTCGCGTAGGCCGTCCTGCGGGATGGTCACCGATTGGATCGCGACCGACTCGGGGGCACAAACCGTGCCCCCGAGTCGGCGCGACGATCGGCAGCTCGTTACCGGCGGCCGAACTTGACACTCACCTCTGCCACTGGTCAGGCGGGTACGAACTGCCATTGCTGGTTGGTCCCGCTGTTGGCGGTCCACTGCACGACCTGCGCGCCGTCGCTGGTGGAGGCGGCGTAGATAGGGTGGCCGCCCTCCTCCGGGGTGAAGTCGGTGGACCGCACGCCGGGCACGACGCTGGCCCAGGCGGACAGCAGCGTGTACGGACGCAGGTCGGTGGCGCCCTTGCCGCGCTTGGCCAGGGTTGCCGAGGCGAACCACTCGAAGCCCTGCTTGTTGTTGCATGCCGGCCAGATGTACTCGCCCTCGCCGTCGGGCCGCCCGTTCACGGTGATCAGGCCCTCCCCGTACCTGCCGAAGCCGTCGACGTAGTGCGGGATCACCACGAAGTTGGCGTACGTCATCCCGGGATACAGGCTGACATTCCCGCCGACGCCCACCTCGACAATGATCGGCCAGTCCCCCCTGCCTTTTTGATGGGAACTCACTATCGCCACATTGTCCCCACAGTTCCCGGTAAGCCGCCGAACCTTGCTCGCCGCGGCCGGAGCGGTGTCGTTGAGTGCCGCGCTGGCCGCGCGGCGACGGCAAGGGCGGCACCTCTGCCGCTGCGGCCGTAAGCCAGGCCGACATCGACAAGGCGATGTTTGCGAGGTCTGGGCGATCCCGCAGGACACCGGTCCGCTGATCCGCCGCAACCGCACCACCGGGGAGTTGGCGTTCTACCGCTGCTGGTCACCCGACCTCGTCCCGCTGCACCACCAGCCCGGACGGCCTGATCGGCATCACCGTCAACGAACTACGCCGCCTGTTCCACGCCCTGGTCATCGAACCCGCACGGCGCATCGCCGACGTCATCGCCTGGTCCATCTATCGACGTCGACACCAAGAACAGGCCAAGATCCGGAGCAGCGAAGACTTCCCCGCACCAGATGCGGCGAAGACCGTGAAGAAGTAGTTGTCAGCAATTCTGGCACGCAGTTCTTCGACCAGCTTCGCGCGGCCGAAGAACCATTCGGCATCATCCGAGTGGAAGGTTGACAGGCCAAGGCACGGCACGTGTGGAGCGTCGTTCGCACGACCCCGAACCGACCTCGCCGTACAGCGATCGCCATCGTTTTTTCCACTCCCGAACATCTCCGCCACAGGCCGCCACGGGGGAAAGAGTCACCGGCAAACTGGGGAAGCGCCTGGCCGCCCGCCGCCTCGGACAGTGCGGTCACGGCGAGGTGCGCGCGTCTGGACATCTCCCGATAGCTCGGCTGCCCCGCCGCCATCCGCATCGCCCGCAGACCCAGAGCGAAGCGCTGCAGTGCCCCCCGCCGGGATCAAGATGCCGTTCAGGCCGTCCCACCTGCCGCCCCCAGATTTGTTTGTTTGTTTGTCCTGCCCGCGAAAAGGCTGCTGGACAATCCACGGCAGACTATACAAGACAACGTGGCTGGGCCCAGTCCACACGAGTCGGATCAACGTTGGTGAGCAGCAATTTCCTGCGCACAGCTCAGCGATCCGACAGTAAGAAATCCACTCGACACCACCAAGGGGAGAAGCGTGAACCGCTCTGTGAAATCAGCATTTGCTCTGGCCTTCGCGACAGCCTTTCTGCTGACCGGCGCACCGGCGAAGGCCGAGGTGAGTGCCAGGATCGCCGCCGACGGCGAGGCCATCACCCTGACGAACGCGAACAGCCGCAAGTGCCTCACTGTCGCCGGCGGCAGCACCGCAAACCTCGCTCGCGCGGTTCAGTACAACTGCGACGGCCACGCATCGCGTACCTGGGTCGTCAGCGGCTCGCTCGGCGGCAACTTCCGCCTCGTCAACCTGAACAGCGGCCGGTGCCTGACCGTCGACGGCGGAAGCACCGCGAACAACGCTCCGGTCGTCCAGTACACCTGCGACACCCACGCCGCGCGCTACTGGCGGGTCACCAACAACAACGGCAGCACGCTTCAGGTTCGGAACGTGAACAGCGGCAAGTGCCTGACCATCGCCGGCGGTAGCACGGCCAACAACGCCGGCGCTGTCCAGTACACCTGTGACACCCACCTGTCCCGCCGTTGGTACTGACATCGCCCGCCATCGGCTAGCAGGAAGGCCGAACTAGTCGTCGGCGCCGGCCAGGGACACCCGGCCGGCGCCGACTCATGACCTGGGCGGCGGCGAACGACTTCGCGTCAAAGAACGCAAACGACGTGGGCGGCCAAGTCCCGGCAGAACACCGAGCGCTGGGTAGACGACCTCGCAATGTGGACCGGCGAGTGGGCGTGTCACCGGACCGACGGCCACCAGTCAGCCCGTGAGCCACAGCGCGGGGGCACCCTGTCGTGAGGTGGGCGCCGGCAACGGTAAAACTCCTCAGCCAGCTACAGAGGTTGAAACGCCAGGGTTCGGGCTGTCTCGACGGTCAGGCCGCGTTTCATCCAGCGCCAGACGCATTCGGTGGGGTTGAGGTCCGGCGCGTAGGCGGGTAACCAGATCACGGTCAGCCACGGTCGGGCGGCTATCAGGGCGTGCATGCGGTGGCTGACGTGGGTGTTCAGGTTGTCCCAGATCTGCACTACCGGTGCCTGCAGGCGTTGGTGGGCCTGATCGAGGACCACCCTGGTGAACACGCTCGGCGACATCAGCGCCGTGCTCCGCGACGCCGGGAAGACGTGTGGGTCGTGCCGGGCGATGAGGCGTTGCATGCGCTGACGGTCCTTGACGCCTTTGCCGTGGACTGGATTTGCCGGACGTGCTCGGTTAACCGGGCCTCGGCCCTGACTGCTGCCGGGCCGGTCAGCTTGTGCTGACCGTGGTCGACGACGATGTCGACCAACTTGTCGCTGCGGGCCATGGCCGGCTGGGCTTGCACCTCCGCCCGAAATCCCGACTCGGGGGTTCCGCTAGCCCTCTGTCGGCGTACGGGTTGGTGTCCCTAACTGGGTACGGATCAACGGTTGGGGACGATCTGTTGATCGAGTGTGCTGAGGAAACCGGAGAACGCCCTATCTGTTCGGGTGCTGTCGGCAGTGGCATCGAGGTCCATGAGGAGACCGCGAATGACCGCGAGGACGAGGGTAGCGAGCTCTGGCCGATCGATGCTGCTCAAGCCTTTTTCGAGCGGCCCGAGCCAGTTAGTCGTCGCCATCCGGCGAAAATCGGGCAATAGTTGCTGCGCGGCGCTTTCCCGCCACTGCCCGAACATTCCCAAGTAAGGCTGCCCTTCGGGACCGGTTATGAACCTCCAGGCGTTCGCCAGCGTGGCGGTGTAGGGCTGATCGGGTCGTACGCGCAGCAGGTCACCGAAAGTGGCGAGCTGGCGTTGCCGCGCGTGCTCAAGAACGGCGCGCAGGAGAACGTCGCGGGTGCCGAAATGATAGATCAGCATGCGGGTGGAGGTGCCTGCGGCGGAGGCCAGTGGTTCGAGCCTGTCGGGCAGGCCGTGCTCGAGCGCGTAGTCGGTGCACGCGTCGAGCAGCCGCTTCTTGATCTCGGGTTGAGGTCGCCGTCCCACCGGCACACTTTTTCACGTAACTGTCGATACGTCTACTGTTGGTGGGACGGCAGTCATAGTGAACGCGGAGGTGGCGATGAGGGTCGTATTCGTGCACGGGGCGTGCGTGCGGGACGGCTGGTGGTGGTGGCACCGCATGACCGGATTGCTGGAGGAGCGGGGGATGGCGAGCGTGGCCCCGGCGCTCCCGAGTTGCGGAGAGGCCGGCGCGCCGGGAGGCGCCGGTGGCCCGGGGTTGACCGAAGACGTCGGCGCCGTGCGGCAGGTGCTGCAGGACAGCGACGAGCCGACCATCGTGGTCGCTCACAGCTATGGCGGCATCGTGACGGCGGCGGCGGCCGCGGACGTTGGAACGGTGCGCCACCTGCTGCTGATCTCCAGCTACCTGCCTGAGGTTGGGCAGAGCTTGTCAGACTTCGGCGACGGCACCCCCGCACCATTCCTCGACATCGACACCAACGCCGGGACGTTCGGAGTCCGCCCCGAGCTGCTTGTGGGCACATTCCTGCAGGACTGCGACGATGACGCCCAGTCCCAGGCGGCTGATCATCTCGCCCGTCAGAGCGTGCAGGTGATCGGGGAGCCGGTCGGGGCTGCCGCATGGAAGGACGTGCCCTCGACGTACCTCGTGTGCACCCGAGACGCAGGCACCCCGGTCCGATTGCAGCGCGAGTTCGCTCGCCGGGCCGGCCATGTCGTCGAGCTCGACGCGGGCCACCACCCGTTCCTGTCTCAGCCCTTCGCAGTCCGCGACCTGCTGCTGAGACTGTGAGCCGCACATTGAAGAGTGAACTGTTCGACGCGATCGTCGACGACGCTCTGCGACGCGGTCGACAAGGGCCCGCCGAACTGGTCCGCGTGGCCAAGGAACAAGGGTTGTCCTTGACCGGTCCGGATGGGCTGCTCAAGCAGTTGACCAAGACGGTCCTGGAAACCGCGTTGAACGAGGAGATGACCGAGCACCTCGGCTATGAGAAGCACGACCAGGCAGGCGCCGGGTCGGGCAACATTCGCAACGGCAGCCGGTCGAAGACGGTGCTGACCGACAGCACAGGCCCGGTGCAGATCGATGTGCCACGCGACCGGGTTGGCACCTTCGAGCCCCAGATCGTCAGGAAGCGGCAGCGCCGGTTGTCGGGGGCGGGCGGTCAAGGCCCGCGGCCACTTCCCGAACGAGCTGGCCGCGTTGAAGTGTCTGTATCTGGTGACCCGGTCCCTGGACCCCACCGGAGCAGGCAGAACCCGATGGACGATGCGCTGGAAACGCCATCCCGATCGGCGGATAGCAAACCGATCCGCCTGTGGGCCCGGACTGTCAGCCCCAGCTAGGACGTGAGCGGGAAGAACTCGTGAGGCAGGCAGGCCCCGAGCTGGCTGCCGCCCCGGGAGAGGAAGATCTCGATGTGTACGTGCGAGTTGACCGCGTTGCCGGTGGAGCCGGTGAGCCCGAGCTGGTCGCCGACACTGACCTGAGTGCCGGAGCGCACGGCGATGTCATACATGTGGGAGTAGTAGACCCGTACTGTCAGGTCGTCGGGCGTGCTGCCGCGGTAGGTGTGGCCCACCGACACCGAGGCCGCGCGCCGGTGGTCGTCGGCGCCGGCCGAGCGCAGCCACAGCAGCAGTTGCCAGATCCGGTTGACCAACCTGCGCCGTTCGGTGTCGTACGCGGAGCTGCTGTCGCTGGAGAGTAACTCCCGTACCGAGGTGAGCAGCTCGCCCACCGTGATGCGGGGGGTGACGATGCGACCCAACCCGAACGCGCCCGAGTCGGCGTGCAGCCGATCCCGGCGGAACAGTACCGTCCCCACCGGCAGGCCACGGGCACGCACCACACCGGCTTCCAGGTCCCGGACGATCCCCGCGCGCAGCGCGTCGAAGGCTGCGGCGTTGTCGATCGGGGTGAGATTGCGGGCGACCAATCCGGTAAGTAGCCGGGACACCTCGCTGCCACTGGACGAACGGGTGAGCACTTCGGCCGGGGCGATCTCGTCGTCGCCGTGCGCGCGCAGCAGCGCCCCCAGCTCCGTCTCCTGCGATCCCTGCCGGCCGAGCAGGCCGTACGCGATCTTGCCGAAGATGTCCTGGATGTCGTCGGACGCGCGCGCCTCGACCACCGCGCTTCCCCCCGCCAGGCGGTACGCCGCCGCATCGTCCGGGGTGGCGCGGAACCGCTCGGGAAGCTGGAACTCCTGCGGGGCGGAGAGCAGTAGCGGCAGGCCGGCGTGGCAGTTCCAGTCGACGGCGTTGTCGCCGTGGCCGGGGTAGCTCAGCCACTGCACCTGGCCGGTGGTGTGTGCGGAGATCCCGATGTCGCGGCGCCGCTCCGCCGACGAGCTGACCTTCAGGAACGAGTCCATGAACAGTTCCAGCCCGAGGTTGTGACTGTTCTTCAGCAGCCGCTCCAGCAGCAGCTCGTACCGCTGCCAGCGGCCGGTCTCGTCGGCGACCGACAGCCGATGGCTCGTCAACGACGTGAGTTCCTGGTCCATGCGCTGCAGCAGGGCGTCGCGTTCCTGGCGGGCCTCGCCGTCCCGGATTCCGCGGCGTTCGGCGTCCTGGTACGCGGCGATCCGGCTCATCGTCGCGCCGCTGAGCGTCCGGCGGAGGCTGGCGATCTCGCGGCTCGTCGTCGCGAGCTCCTGCTGTTGCTCCTGAATCTGGGGCCAGAGCACCCGCAGCTGGGCCCTGCTAGCGGATCGGGTCTCGCGGGTCTCCGCGGAGGAACCGGCTTGTCGGCGCAGCCGCTCCCGTTCCGCCCGGTCGGCGCTCAGCACTGCCTCCAGGTCGGTCCGGCGGCGGGTCAACACCCGCAGCCGCCGGTACGCCTCCAGGTCGGCCGGCATCGGTGGTGCCACCCCGGCCAACTGCGCCACCAGTTGTCGCCGCTGCCAGTCGGCCCGCCGGCCGGCGAGCATGGTGAGTTGCCGTTCCACCAGCGCCTGGTGGGTGTGCGGCACATGGACGGTGGCGTCGACGAGGGCGCGGATTTGGGTGCTGAGCCGGTTGCGGCCCAGCCGTACCGCCCTGGTCAGGTCGCGAAACATGGCTGGCTCCGAGTCGCGGCGGCCCAACCGTTCGACGGTGATCACCACGCTGAGTGCGATCGTCCGCTCATACCAGGCGAGCAGCGCGTGCAGCCGGGTCTGGGCGGCACCCCACGCCGGTCCGTGCAGCAGCGACAGCAGCACCGCGAGCACCATGTCGTGCGGCGCGTCGGCTGGTACGGCAACGTCCAGCTCGCTTCGGTACGCGTCCGTCGCGGTGACGACGGCGCTCACCGTACGCCGCACCTCGTCGCGGGCCGTGGGGTCCAGTAGCGCACGCACCGTAGGTGAGCTGGCGCGCCCCAGCGTGGCGGTGCCGCCGTCGGCGAGCACCGCCGCCAACGCCTGCCGCAGCGGAGACGACTCGCTCCCGCCGTCGGCACCACCACCGTCGGGCGGGTCACCGCCGCCGTCCTCACCCGCCGGGGGCAGGGTGATGCGGTACGACGGGATCACCTCACCGGTCAGTGACGCCGATGAGCCCGCCGCGTCCGGATCGAACCAGCCGGCGGCGATGCTGTCGGCCAGCAGCAGTTCCAGGAACCGTCCGAAGTCCTCGTTACCGTCCATGCTGGAGCCGAGCCGCCGGCCCCGTCACCGGGGGTCCGATTCGTCCGGCCGCCAGGTGCCGTCGTCATGCTTGGCCCAGCTTGGTAGCCCGCCTTCCGGGCGCAGTCGGACCAGTCGGGTCGGCACACGTACGCGCCAGGGCGCCCCCTCCGGCACCTCGTCGCCCGGGGCGCCGGTACGTTCCTGGATCTCCTTGACGATCGGCAGGTACTCGGGGTCGGTGATCTCCGGTGGCGGTCCGCCCTGCCACACCTGTCCGGTACGCATGAAGTGCTCCACCGATGTCTCGAACCCCTCCCGAACCGGCAGCAGCACCCGGGCGGCACCAGAGCGTACGAACTCGGCGAACTCCGGGTCGCTGTTGTCGTACCGCACCCGGTCGAGCCAGGTGCTCTTCCGGCCCCAGAAGTACGGGTAGAACAGGAAACTCATCAGCTGCCACTCGAAGGCGTGTTCGAAGAACCGGATGTAGTTGCCCTGCTCCTCGACCACCGTCACGTCCACCTGCGGCACCCCCATCGCGCCGGTCTCCACCGCGCCGAAGGCGTCGAAGTGCTGGTGCGTCAGCACCGAGATGCACGCCTTCTTCAGCTCGGTGAGCTCCAACGCCCGGTTGGCCCCCGGGTTGCGGCCGTCGATGACCACCCCGTGGTTGGCCGCGGCACGGGCCGTCGCCTCGTCGAACCGCGCCTGCTGCTCCAGGTACGCCTGCTTGATCTCGGCGTGGGTACGGATCTGCCAGTCCAGCATCGCCCGCTCCGTGCGCCGGCAGACCACCTCGATGCTGACCGCGAACAGCGGTGTGTCGTTGGCGACCATCGTGATCGGGATCGTGCCTTCCTCCAGGTCGAGGTTCGTCGACCGCAGACCGGAGTGCGACTCGTACAGGAACACCTTGCGCCCGACCGAGATGTAGATCTGGGATCCGGAGAAGCCCGCGGTGACGTGGGCCTGCACCGCGTTGTACCCCTCGGGGATGGGCAGGTCCTGGCGCTGCGACATGTCGCCCGCCTCACCGCCGCCTCCGCCCGAGGAGAACGTCACCGAGCGGGTCTCCTCGAACCGCGGCGGCGGCTGAACGCCGGTGGCGTGGTACTTGTTCGCCCAGTAGAGGTAGTCGGCTTCGGTGAGCTGGCTGGCGTCGAGTGGGAACGGCTCCGGTCGCGGTCGCCCCACTTCCCGGGTGGCGTCCTCCTCCAGCGCACCGGTGAGGAACATCGCCGGCTCCGGAATCACGAAGTCGTACATGGTGCGACCGCCATAGCGGAACAGTTGGGCTTCGTACCACTTGTCCACCCACTGATAGACACCGACCACGTGGCCGTCCCCGTCGACGTTGTCGACGCTGTGGTCGTTGATCTCCTCCACCTCGCGGGTCACCCGCAGCGTCTCCTGGGTACGGATTCGCTCGGCGAGCCTGGTCACCGACTTGTCGACCACCTCACGGGCGTACTCGCTGGCCTTCTTCCGGGAGCTCTCGCGGGCGTTGGTGTACGCCGCCCGTGCGTTCGCCTCGATCAGCACGGCGGGGCTGACCTGGGCGCGGATCCGCAGCCCGCCCTCGACCTCCGCCTCCTCCTTGAGCACCTCGGACGCCTCGTGGCTGAGCTCGAAGCGCTCGGTGGTCTCCAGGTCGCGCTCCTCCTCCCGCTCGATCTCGCGCTCGGTCACGAAGATCTCCTCGGTGACCTCGCGACGCCGGTGGGTGCGCTGCTTGTTCTCACCCCGCAGCACGTTCTCGATGTGGGCGACCTCGCCAGGCTCGTAGCCGGTGAGCTGTTGCCGCACCACCAGCAACTCACCCTCCCCGATCGGCCGTACCGTGCCGTGCGTGGTCGGCAGCGGCTGCCGGTCGCCTCCGGGGAACCGCCACAGGAACGCACCACCGAGCCCGTACGAGCCGGCACGGAACATGTCGGCCAGCGCCAGTACGGTGTTCCCCGCCGTGGGGCGCAGGTCGCGTACCAACCCGGCCTTCTCCGTGTCCAGCCGAGCCACCACCTGGCTCACCGAGTCCCGCGACAGGTCCAGCCCCAGTTGACCGAGGTAACGGCGACTGGCTTCGCTGATCACCTTGACGCCGGCGTCGGAGAGCCCGAGGCGGGGGCGGTCCTGGGTGCCCGCGATGCTGATGCCAGTGCCCTTCGCGGCAGCTTTCGGCGTGGGTCGGCCGTCGTCGAGCCGTGCGCCGCCCGGCTCCTGCGGGTCGCCGTCCTGGGTGCGGAAGAACCGGGGAGCGATAGTGGTCAGCTCTCGCACGACGCTGTCGATGAGCTGCCCCTGCCGCCCGACCTGCTGCAGGTCCGCAAGCGGCGGCACCGCACGTGCCGGAGGGGCGGTGGCGTTCGGCCGCTGTGGCGCCAGCTTCAGCCCGGAGAGCACCGGCAGCACCAGTGGCATGTCGAGGATCGGCAGGGTGGCCGCCGCCCGGTCGGCGCCGTTGCGGTCCTCTACCCAGGCTTCGACGAAGCGCACCGTGCGTAGCAACCCGACCAGCTCCGCCATCGCACCCGGATCGCTGGTGGACAGCAGCTTCAGCGCCAGCGCGCTGTCGGCCAACTGTTCCTTGCGTTCCCGCCACGTCGTAGCGCCGACCTGCTCGGCGTAGCCGTCACCGAGCATGTCGCGTACGGTCTGCTCCACCTGCTCCTCGGTAGGGTCCCGCAGCTCCGTCAGCCTGGTACGCAGCTCGCGCAGCTTCGGCCCGCCGGCTACCCGCTCGGCGTCGTCGACGAACCGGCTACTGGCGACGAACGCCTTCGCGCGCTCCATGACCTCGCTGCGTGACTCGTCGCCGGTGACGCTGCCCAACTCCTGCTGCAGCGGTGTGTTCGACACCGATACCGCATCGGTCTGGGGATCCGCCGCTTCGGCGTTGCGCACCAATAACATCCGAAAGACCTGTTCCATGCGGCTGGCTCCCCACCGAGCGACGTCCATGATCGATAACGGTCCGACAACATGAGATATCCACGCCGGCGCCGGCGGAAGGCCTTGGTCGGCATTCGGTCAGCGGCGGATGAGCAATCTCACGGGATGACCCTGCGGCGGATCACCTTGGCCAGGCGCCGCACGCTACCTCCTCCCACCGTTCCCGGAGTCGGGAGAGGCACGCGGGTGACTCACCTCCCGCGTACGTCAGTCAGGGCGCTCCCGTCGCCACACGACTCCCGGCCGACGACGCTCAAGCTTCCGTCGGTCTCCAGGACGATGGCAGCAAGACGGCTCAGGTCGCCGTGTCCCTGGCTGCGCGCCGCCTGCCGTACTTCACTGTCCGAGATGCGCATCCGCCGCAGTACGTCGTGTCGCAGGACGCCGTCGCGCAGGAGCATCGTGGGTGCCGACTTGAGCAGCCGCTGCGACGGTGGCCAGCGCACGGCCAGGAACGCGGCCCCGTACTGGAGCACCACCAGCAGCGACAGAGCCAGCAGACCCTCGACAAGCGAGACGCTGCGGGAGAGCAGGATCGTCGCCAGGGTCGAGCCCAGCGCGACGGTGACCACCAGGTCGAAGGCGTTCAGCTTCGACAGGGTCCGTTTGCCGGAGACGCGCAGGAGCGCCACCAAGGCCGGATAGGTCAGTATCGCGATCAGCGTGAGACGGAGCAGATCCGAGGGGTCGTTGAGCCACATGGGACTGGTCATACCCCGCCCAGCGCGGTGTCCGCACCGTTCGGCCATCGGTGTTGGCTGCGGGCGGAGACATCGTAAGACCCGGCCGACCTCAGGCGCGGGCGCAGGCCCGCAGGGCGAATCAGCGGCGCCCGCGCCGGCCGGTCATCGCGGTAACCCGGCACCTGATCTCAGGACGGCGACCACGGCATCGTGGGCTGCAGCACGGCCTCTTGCAGTGCGACCGTGCGTAGCCGGGTCACCTGCTGGTAGGCCGGGTCGGCGACCATCGCGCAGAACGCCTGCCGGCTGGGGTACCGGACCAGCAGGACGGCGTCCCAGGCCTGACCGTCCTCGGCCACCAGCGCCCGACCGCCCGCACCGGCGTAGATCACCTCGCCGCCGTAGCGGGCTAGGAACGTGTCCCGCAGTTCGGCGGCGTAGGCCGCATAGGATTTTCGGCCTCCGTCGGCGA
Organism: Micromonospora salmantinae; assembly: GCF_022230905.1. Taxonomy (NCBI): domain Bacteria; kingdom Bacillati; phylum Actinomycetota; class Actinomycetes; order Micromonosporales; family Micromonosporaceae; genus Micromonospora; species Micromonospora salmantinae. The sequence goes on along the minus strand of NZ_JAKKFG010000004.1, from coordinate 422,466 downwards.
ACCGCAGCAGGTTGAGCATGACCACGGGCGCCTGCGGGTCCTCCTCCAGGAAGTCTCGCAGGTCGCTGCCGCTGGGATCGATCGCCATCGTGCCTCCTCACCTCGGCTGGCGGGAAGCCTAGTGCGAAGGTGAGGGCTGGTCACTGCCCTGCTCGGTCGCTGGCGTGCCGGCGGTGCTCGACGTGCTGGGTGAGGCACCGGGTCGAGGGCTGGTGGTGGGCCCGCCGCCGGCCGGTGGTGACGCCGAACCGGTGCTCGGTGAGGGGTCGGTACTCGGCGAGGGGTCGGTGCTCGGCGACGACGGTGTGCTGGTGACATCTGGCTGCGCCGTCGTCGAGGGGATGGCCGGCGACGGTGTGCCGACGCTCGGGTCCGGTGTCGGCGAAGGCGTGTCGCTGCCCTCCGGAACCGTGGGCGACTCGGAGGCGGCGGACGAACGCGGGGCGGTCACCACGTTGGTCGGGCGCCGTCCCGGTGCCGCCGTCCTGGCACCGGGAGCGGACGGCGCACCGGGCGCGACGACGGGTGACGCGATGTGGCTGACCACGCGATCGCACGGAAGGCCGTTCACGGAGAAGCCGGCCGGCGCCTTCAGGTTGTCGCCCTCGGTGGTGCCCCGCAGCGCCGCCGCGAGGGTGGCACCGGGTGCCAACCGCGTGGCCGGCGTGAAGGTCACGCTTCGGCGGTCCTGATCCCAGGGTGTGTCGTCGGTGACGAGGCGCTGCCCGGGGGGCAGCGCGAATGCCAGTGACCAGTCGCGCAGCCACTGCCCCCCGGTGTTGGTGACGGTCAGATCGGCCCGAAAGGTGCCGTCCGGCAGGTGGTAGGCGATATAGCGGGTGGCGCAGTCTCCGGCCTGGGCATCGGCGACACCGCCGGCACCGGCAGCTGGGACGTCGCTAGCCGCGACATCGTCTACGGCCTTGCGGCTCGGCAGTTGACCGACGAGGACGGCGGCGAGCAGAACCGCCGGCACACCGACGGCAACCCCGGCACGAACCCTGCGGTGACCCGCGCGGTCGGGCGTCCTGACAGGTACGAGCGGCTTCCGTCCGATGCCGGCCGGGGCACTCGAACCGGCGATGAGCTGACGGGTCGATCCGGCGGTTGCCGGCAGGTCGGCCACCGGGTCCGCCGGCCGCAGCGCCACGTCCGTACCGCCCACGGTGCGGAGCACGGCCGCCACCTCGGCAGCCGCCGGCCGGCGCTCCACGTCCGTGGCCAGGCAACGGCGCACGAGATCGGCCACGCCGGGCGGCATCTCCGGGACGGACGGAAACTCGGCGCCATCCCGACCGCGCCGCAGGTCGTTGGCGCTTCGCCCGCTGACGCACTCGACCAACACCAGACCCAGGGCGAAGACGTCACCGGCCGGTGCCGCCGTGGCACCGGCAGCCTGTTCCGGGGCCAGGTATCCCGGTGTCCCCCAGATCAGCCCCGCCGAGTCGGCGGGGTTCTGGCCAACCCCCGCAGCGATGCCCAGGTCGACAACCTTGACCCCGCGTGGACCGAGCATCACGTTGCCGGGTTTGACGTCGCGGTGGACGAGGCCGTGGGCGTGCGCGGCGGCGAGGGCGTCCGCCACGGCGGCACCGGTCCGCGCGGCTTCGCGCCACGCCATCGGTCCCGAGCGCTGCAGGCGGCCGGCCAGCGTCTCGCCATCGACGAACTCCATGACGAGGAAGGGGACTCGCCTGCGGCGCTGCCGCTGCTCGCCGTAGTCGAAGACGCCGGCGATGTGCGGGTGGTCCAACCTCGCCGCGGCGAGCGCCTCAGCACGCAACCGCTCGCGCGCCGCCGGGTCGTCGAGCAGCTCCGAAGAGAGCATCTTCACCGCGACCGTACGCTGTAGCCGCAGGTCGAACCCGCGCCAGACCACCGCCATGCCACCCTGGCCGACCGGTTCGTCGAGCCGGTAGCGCTGCTGCAGGAGTCGCATCTGCCCCCGTCTCTCCAGTCGTAGCACGACATCGACGCGAATTCCCGACGGTGAATTCCGTTGCGTCCGTCCGGGCCGCGTTGATGTTCCCTCGACGCTCGGCCCTACCCGACCTGATCTGGACCAAAACCCTGCTCAACACGTCTTTTCAGAAGCGCCGGGGATTGTCATACGACCGTCACGGTTCCGTGGTCGTACCGCCACATCCCAGGGAACTTGTTGGATACGAGGCAGGACAGGCAGGGAGGCGGAACCGCGGATGAACAGATGGCGTGACCGGACACATCAGGCGCTGGCCGCTCTCGCGCCGGTGGTCCTCCTGGCCGTGGGATGCAGCCACCCGACTGCGGCTCCAGCACCCCGCCCCGATCCCGAGCCGGCGACCCGGCCGGGCACGGTCGCCCGAGCCGCGGTGGGTGATCGTCTCACCGTGACCGCCGCCGTCGAGCAGGTCATCACCGACAACGCGTTCATCGTCCGCGACGCGGATCTGACCGACGGGACCCTGCTCGTGCTGTCAACAGGCCCCTCCGCGCCCGCTCCGCCGCAGTTGGTCACCGTGGTGGGCACCGTGGTCCCCTTCTCCCACCGCGACCTTGCCAACCGTTACCACCTTGGACCTGCGGGACCGTACCGGACCTTCGAAGGCGGCCGGGCGCTCGCCGCACAGGAGGTGACGATCTGGGGACGCCGGCGCGGCTGATGCAGAGGTGTCAATAACAGCATGGTCGTGTCGATCCAGGATCGACACGAAGGGGTCGTTCTCGATCGACTCAGGAGGCGTTGGAGGTCATCCGGCTGCTCTGGCAGGGCGGCCGACCGCCTCCGCGCGCTCGCCTGATCCGAGCCCGACACCGTCCAGGTGCTGTCCCGAGACACCGGCCACGGTGCGAACCCGAGCCGCGCCGCGCCGAAGGCGTGCGCCACTACGCGTACGTCGTGCGGATCGTGTGCGACGGCCACGCCGTCGCGTTTGGGACTGCCGGATCTGCGCCGAGGCGCGCGCCGATCCGCTCGCACCTACCGGCCAGCATGCTGCGACACGCAAGCGGTGCCGGCACCCGAGAGGGTGCCGGCACCGCCCGCGTTCGTCATCGCTTGGCGTCGTGCTTGGCCATCTGGGGCCGCTCGCCCTTGCCGACCTTGCGCAGGGCATCACGCAGCTGGTCCTCGGTCATCTTGGAGTTGCCCTCGATGCCCGCGTCGTGGGCCTGCTGGCGAAGATCGTGCAGCTGATCCCGGTCACCCATGTCACCCTCCCTGTGCTGCCGTGGCGCAGGCGACTCCGCGCCACCATCGCCCATCGCCTTCCCGTCGGTTGGGGGCACAAACGGCCTCAGCCGGCGTGTGCCAGGCAGTTTGTCGGGCGTTACGGACGCGAACAGGTCGAGCATTGGACTATGCCCCGGTGGCTCCGGTCCACCACGGCGGAGAGCGGGGTGCCGTCGGGGATTGCGTCGTCGAGCAGCGCCGGCCCGTCGTGGGGAGCAGAACGGGCGCGAACGCGAGAAAGCTAGTTGTCGGCGGGAGTCGCGGACGGCGCGGCCGGAATTACTGGCGATGCCGCGTCGACCACCTTGCGATTGAGGCTCACCTGCGCGGTGCCGGTGCCGCCGACCTGAATGTCGTCGTACGCCTGGAGCCGGTGATCCGCGCCGAGGTAGAGCACCGACATGACCAGGGGCATCGGTTCGTCACCTTCGAGTCCGCGCAACCCCGCCCCGCCGGTGGAACCCTGCACTGCCAGCCGGGTGGTGAGCGTGCCGGTCGGCGGCAGAGTCGTCACCTTTCGCTGGTGTGTGTGGCCTGCCAGGACGAGCGGCGTGGCACCGTTGAGCGCGGTCGCTGATGCGGGGTCGTGCACGAGGGCGATGTCCACCGGTAGGTCCAGCGAGCGGATCGTCGCGGCGAGCTGCGTTCCCGTACCCTCGACAGTCATCGCTGGTTCCTCCCAGGGTCCTGCCTCGGCGTCCTGCTTGTCGGGGGTGAACCGGGGGTCGCCGATTCCGGCGATCGTCACTCCGGCGATCGTCGTCACGGAGTCGTCCAGGACGACGGCGTTCGGCTGGCTGGCCACCGCCGTTGCGGTTCGGGGTGAGTCGTGGTTGCCGCGGATGTAGACGTAGGGCACCCTGAGCTGGCCGACCATGGATACGTACGAGGTCTCGGGTTCGCTGCCCCAGTCGGTGATGTCTCCCGTGTCGATGACGAGGTCGATGTCGTACTGCTCGACCACGGTTTTGATCATTGGCCAGGCGGCGGGGTTCAGGTGCAGGTCCGAGACGTGCAGGATCCGGGTGGTGTCGGGCGCAGCCTGGTAGATCGGCAGGGTCGACACTGTGGTGTACAGCTCGCCGACGTTGCCGACGAGGCGTTGGAGTTGCTCGGCGTAGCGGTTGTAGTCATCGGCGATCCGTTGCGCGTCGCCGATCAGCGCCGGGGCGTTGACCAGCAGGCCCTCGTACCGGGGTTCGGCCAGCGCCTGCGGTCGTACCGTCAGGGCGGCCGTGCCGAGGGTGCCGCCGGTGACCAGCAGCGCGAGACCACCCGACCAGGCGACGCGGCGCACAGACCGGAACGCCAACCCCGCCAACAGCATGGACGTGAGGACCGACACGCCGAGCGTACGGAGCCCGAGGCGGACCAGGGCGTCACGGAGGTCCTCAGGTGCCGTGGCGCCGGCGTGGGCGAGGCCGGCGGGGTCGTCGAGCAGAGCCTCGGTGCGTCGCTGGTCGAGTGAGTCGAGGCGGACGGTCAGTCGCGCGGGGCCGTCGTGGCTGTCGAGGAAAAGTGAACCCAGCGGGGGTATGGCGATCTCTGTGCCGCCGTGCGTCGACGGGGTCAGCTGGAAAGCGACCCGGAAGGGCCCGACGTCACTGGCGCCTCTGGCACCGAGGAGGGTGCCGATCGTGATGCCCGTGGCGGTGACGGCGACAAGCGTGACCGCCGCCAGGACACGGCCTGCCCACGGCGAGCGCATGATCTGGCGCGGCCGAACGGCCGCGTGCCTGAGGCGTTCGGCCAGGGCCGTGCGACGCGGAGGGGCCGCGTCCGGGGGCGGAGTCACGAGAGGATCCGATCTGTGGGGTAGCCGAGGGACGGCGGGGTCAGGTCGAGGGGATGCCTAGTCTTCGGCCTCTGTGCACAGCAGGCCCAGCAGTCCGGCGGCGAAGAGTTGCCGCCGGACGACGGGTGCGGTGAGGTCAGCAAAATCGAGGATGATGTCTCGCACCGAATCGGACGTCAACGCCGCAATGACCGCGTCGTGCACGATTCCGCTGGTTCCGAGGTCCATCTCTCCGACCAGCCGTATGCGGGTGGTGGCCCCCATCTGCATCGTGTCGACTGTCAACTCCACGCACGACTCCTAACCGTTGGTAAAAGCGCCCGAAGCGAAGCATGCATGGATGCAAGAATTATTTTCGCAGGCCAGCCTATCCGCTGAAGGCAGACCCGCCCAAGATCGACAAGCGCGAGGCCTGTTCGTCCCTCAACCGACCGCGGGCTGGCGCTCGGCCAGCAGAAGTGCGATGTCGTCGTGCGGTTCGCCGCCCACGTGCCGGTGCACGGCGTCCCAGACCGCGTCGAGACAGCTGTCCACCGACGGCTCGGCCAGACACGCCTTGAGCGCAGGCATCGGAAAGAAGCGCCGTTCGCTGTCACGTGCCTCGAGCAGCCCGTCGGTGAGCACCAGCAGCCGGTCACCGACGTCCCAACGGCCCACATTCTCCGGTGCCCGAGGCCCACCCAGACCCAATGGTCGATCGGGCGACACCGTCAACTCCTCCAGCTCTCCGGCGGCGCAGTGCCGCAGGATCGGCGCGGGGTGACCGCAGTTGACGGTCCGGATCTCGCCCCCGCGTAGCTCGACCAAGACGGCGGTGACGAACGTCGCGGCCCGGGGCAGGGTCGGCTCCCGAGCGACGAGGTCATCCAGGTCTCGCGCCACCTGCGTCAGGTCGGGCCGAACGATCGCCGACTGCCGGAACGCCCCCGCTACCGCCGAAGCCAGCCGCACCGCGGCGAGCCCCTTGCCGCAGACGTCACCGACGATGATCCGCAGCCGGTCCTGGTCGGCCACCACCTCGTACAGGTCGCCGCCCACGCCGGCCTCCTCGTAGGCCGAGACGTACCGGGCGGCCAGTTCCACCCCGGCTGCATACTGCGGCGGTTTGCGCAGGATCGCCGCCTGGGTGATCCGCACGATCTCGGCCATCCGGCGCAGACGCTCCTCTCGTCTCGTTCGAGCCCGCGCGACGTACACCGCCATCAGGCTGACCGTGATGACGACCGCCACCCGGAGCAGGTGATCGAGACTGCCGAGCATCCCGCTGGGCAGCCCGGCCCCCACCGCTGCCGTGGTCGCGGCGGCCGACACCGCGGCGGTGCGGCGCGGGCTTTCGACGGCAGCGGCGAACAGCGGGGCGAGGGCCAGGAAGCCAATGAGTACGGCATGGGTGGCCGCCGCGACGTCGATCAGCAGGACCACCACGATGAATCCGATGGCCAGTCGCACGCCGAGCCAGCGGGTCCACCTGCCCGGCGCCGCGTCGGCGACGGAGGAACGGGCGGCCGGCCTCCTGCCCTCGCTGCGCTCAACCGGAGGACTGGATCGCATGGCTCCGCCGATCCGGATCGTCGCCCGCCCGCGATGTCTCTGGACCAAGCTGTCGACGTAGCGCCTCCATCTCGGCGCGCAGGACAGCGATGTCGTCGGCGGTCGCCGGTGCGGTTCCGCCCTTCTGGGAGACCCGATCCACGATCCAGGTTGCCAGTGAGCCGGTGACGAAACCGATCAGGCCGATGCCCCCGATCATGAGCCCCAAGGCGACGAACCGACCCGTCCCGGTGACCGGGTAGTGATCACCGTAGCCGACGGTCGTGATGGTCACCGTCGCCCACCACAGAGCGTCATCGAATGACGTGATGTTGCTGTCGGCTGCGGACCGCTCGGCGTCCAGCACCGCCAGCGCGGACACCAGCACCAGCAGCATGGTGGTGGCGCCCACGTAGACGGCGAGCCGGCCACGTGCCCACGACTCCGCGCGTCTGCTCAGGCTCAGCACCACGGTGATCAGTCGCAGGGCACGCAGCGGGCGCAGGACGGGGAGCACCAGAACCGCGAGGTCGAAGAGGTGATCCCGCAGGAACCGCCCCCGGGCTCTGGTCAGGCTGAGCCGCACCACGAAGTCGACCCAGAACATCAGCCAGATGAGAACAGTTGTCGCCTCGCACACCCGGAGCCAGGATTCCGCCAGGCCGGGCCGCAGGATCGGCGCCGCGTAGACCACGAGAAACAAGACCGACAGGACGGTCAACGGCAGTGCCGTCACCCTCTCCCACCGCGCGCCCGCATCGGTGGGCAACGCTTCAGTCCTCATCTGCATGAACGGCCCCGCCTGAACGGTTATGCGTGCACCCGTGCAATCATTTCTGGGTGGAACTGTACGTGGAAGGCGGCACTGCGTCGAGCGCAGCTGACGACCAGCTGGTTGACGGCCTGTCCGCGCTCGCCCGCACCTTGGTAGGCATCACCGCCCGAACCCTGGGGTCGGTGGACGCCGAGGTCACCCTGCCGCAGTACCGGACACTGGTCATTCTCGCGTCACGCGCTCCGCTGCGCACCGTGGATCTCGCGTCCCTGTTGGGCGTACACCCGTCGACGGCGACGAGAACATGCAATCGCCTGGTACGGCGGGAATTGGTGACCCGCCGTCAACAACCCGATGACCGGCGGGTCGCCTGGTTGAGCCTCACCGAAGGCGGCAAACGGCTCGTGGGCGATGTCATGCGACGCCGGACCGCTGAAATCCGGCGTCTCCTGAACGTCGCCGACTCCGGACGCCGGCGGACGCCCGCCGAGCTGATCAATTCCCTGGTGATCGCCGCCGGAGAGCCGACGGAAGAGGTGTGGTGGCGGCACTGGGAACAGTCAGCGCCGGCACCTGATGACGCGAGGCGTCGAACAGGTACCGTTACACCCTGACGATACCTGCAGTCATGCAGGTATCTTGGCAACCGTAACCCTTAGGCGTCAGCTCAGGGAGGTGGCAGAAGCTCGTGTTCAGCATCCGGTCCTCCGGTGCAGGGCTCGCGCCGCGGACCCTCCACCTTGCCGGAGAACTGGACATGGCCGTTTCCGGCCATCTGCGCGAAGCCGTGGAGCGCACACTCGCGGCGACCTCAACGCAGTGGCTGATCGTCGATCTTCAGGACACCACGCTGATCGACTCCGGTGCGGTGAAAGAGTTTGTCGACGTCCACCGGTTCGCCGCCCGGCAGGGACGGGTCCTGATCCTGCGTAACGCCCACGGAATCGTCGCCGAGGTGCTCCGGGTCACCGGGGTGGCGGCCACGCTCGGGCGTCCCGCCAACCGGCCGACCGGCACGATCTACGGCTCACCGACCGGCAGATGACATTGCCGTGCCACCAATGAGATGGACCATCCTGCGTGACTTCGACGGTGGTAGCACCCGCATCACCCTCGCCGGCGGCCTCACCCCAGAAGCGGAACCACATCTTGCCGCCCTGCTGCTCGCGGGCGCCCTGGACGCCCCGCTGACCCTCGTGGTCGACTTGGACACGCTCACGACGTCAGACGTCGCCCCGATCGGCACGTTCCTCGCCCGGTGGGCCGCCGACCGCTCCGACGGACCGGAGCTGACGGTGTCGGCCAATCCGCTGACTCCCCCGGGACGCCTCCTCCGCGCCACACTCGGTCAGCACGCGATCCTCGGAAGGGCTCTGCTCGACCACCCCGCCAAGCGTGCGTCGATCTCTCCGTACCGCGCGCACCTGCGACTGCCCCCCGACCCGCACTCGCCCGCCGCTGCCCGCGGGCTCGTCGCCCGGCAGTGTCACGCCTGGGGTTTGGACGCGGTGGCCGACCAAGCGATGGTCATCGCGTCGGAGCTGGTCAGCAACGCCGTCCAACACGCCGGCACCGACATGGATATCACCGTCTCCGCAGTGGCAGGATCGCTGAGAATCAGCGTCCGGGACCGCGAGGGCGACACACCCGACTCCACCACCCCGGCCCTCCCTCGTCAGGTCACCGAAGGTGGTCGTGGCCTTCCGATCATCGCCGCCCTCACCACACACTGGGGCTTCTTCGCCTTCGGCGACGGCAAGACCGTCTGGGCCGCGATCGACAGCCCCAACGGATCACCAGCCGGCAGACGGGCTGCCCCGATCTAGCGGCAAGGCCGCACCGGCCGGTGGACCCGGTGTAGCACGCCGAAGCAGGCTGGCGCCTCCCGCGACTCGCCGCTGTCACCTCGTCGGTCGACGACTGCATCAAGATGAAGTCACGATCATCAGCGCAACGACGTGAAACACCTTGTCGCCCGCGGCAATGCCCGACCCCGAGGACCAGTAGCCCGTAGATGACGGAGGCGAAGCCCTCCGGCCCAACCACATGCGGCGGCCTGTTTTCTGGCGCCGAGCCCGGAGCGCAGGAACGAGATCCACAACGCAACCGGGCGGACCACGAAGATGGTCAGCATCGCAAATGCCCAGCCGGCCCACGTGATCTCGCCGAGGAACCGCACCCGATCAGCGCGCCGAAGACCAGCAACGCGGCAAGTATCAACAGCTCGCCGATGTCTCTTCCCGAAATGCTCGAACGCCGTCCGCCCCCTCGGCCCGAACGTGGCGCCCGCAGCGAACGCCGCCACGAACAGCTTCCAAGCAAGGGGGGCGGTCCACCGTAGGCACCTCGAACGGCGGGTAGCGCCCCGAAGTGATCGCACAACCGGCGCGAGTAAGGCATCTTGGCATAAGACGCCGTAACAGTGGCCCCTTGGTGCCGGACAATGCCCTAGTTGAAGACGTCAACACACGTCCAGCGGGCGACTTGTCTCGCACCACCTGCTCCGAGTGCCACGCCTTCGGCGGCGGCGCTCTGTCTCGCCCCTGCCACACGTTCCGGTTCCTCATCACCGACAACACCAGAACCATCTTCGGCCCCGCAACGCGCGCCTACCCCAAGGAGGTTGACGACGACTCTTTTTCTTGCCACCTCGGACTGCCAGATACCCGTCGGCCCGACTTTCTGTGAGCCCTTCGATCACGAGAATTCGAGCGACGGACCAAGCAGCGAAAATGGAGGTCAACGCATGAACCGCCAGAACGTCGCCGAGTTCCACGGCGGGCCGCTGGACGGAACCCGTCGACTTCAGTCCGAACTCCCGTCGGTATACGTGGAGCCAATAAAGGAACCAACGGCGGCTTCACCCGCGACGACGACCGGCACGCCGCAACGCGCAATGGTCTACATGCTTCGGGGCGATCCCACCACCGGTCGTCCGGGTCCCGACGCCGACGGCCTCTATCAGTACGACTTCCGGGGCTACAGGTTCACGGGGTGAGCGAAACGCATTCACCTCCCCTGCGGTTTGGCACGACGGGTAGCCATGATCATCGCCACGCCTCGCCGCGTGCACACATGCTTCTTGGCGCGACTAACCGGCCTAAAAAGACGGGCACCGCTCCCGCTGGTGACCGACTGCCGCCGCCCCTGCTCGCTGGCCGCCAACCTGCCCTAACCGTTCAGCACCGTTCGTCCGCGCCACCTCGAACTGGGGCGAACTGTCGGCACGATTCGTCGTGCCCGGACGCGCCGCCCGACAGGTCAAGGACCAAGTCACCCGACGAGCACTGGACCGCTTCGCGGAAAACGCCATCAACGTGGCATCGGTGACCCAGAGCATCACCATCCACCCACCGCAACCGCTGGAAACAGTCACCGCCGTTGCGGCCGACGGCCAGTAAGGAGCCACGCCTCGTGAGCCGGCCCCGCACTATGTCTTCCCGGCTGTCCGACGTACGGGAGAGCTTCTGGCTGGTGCCAGCGACCTTCTCGGTTAGCGCCCTGGCGGCGGCGATCGGACTGACGGCACTGGAGTTGCAACTGAACCTCCCCGTCGAGGGGATTGTGCCCAGCGGGCCTGCCGGCGCGCGATCGTTGCTCTCCTCGATCATCACCGCGATGATCTCCTTCACCGCCCTGGTCTTCTCCATCACGGTCGTGGCCCTGCAGCTGGCAAGCAGCCAGTACTCCCCCAGGGTCCTACGAACCTTCCTGCAGGACCGGATCATCCAGGCGACGCTCGGTACGTTCGTCGCCACCTTCCTGTTCGCGATGGTGGTGCTGGCCGCGCTCCCGGCCAGGGACGACCAACGGTTGCCGGAGTTGTCCCTCGCGGTGTCGATAGCCCTTGTCCTCTGCAGCAGCGGCACCTTCATCTACTACCTGCACCACATCACGACCGTGATGCGCGTGTCGCACATCATCGGCTCCATCGGGGCGCAGACACGGCGGTCCATCGCCCGCCTCCCCCCGCCCGATGAGTTGCCGGCAGTGTTCGGCAAGGTCACACAAACCGTGCCAGCCACAACACCCGGCATGGTTAACAACACCGACATCGCCCTGCTCGCGCGGCTCGCCCGCGAGCACGACTGCGCCATCAGCATCGTTCCCACACCAGGCGACTTCGTTGTCGCCGGCGCGCCGCTGCTACGCGTGCATCAAGTCGCCGGCAGTACACCTCGCCCAGTGCCGACCGACCGAGCCGAGCAGTGCGTGATCATCAGCGTGGAACGCACCCCGGGACAGGACCTCGGCTTCGGGTTCCGGCAACTCGCCGACATCGCCGAACGTGCGCTGTCCCCGGCAGTCAACGACGTCACCACCGCCGTTCGGGCCCTGCAGGAGTCACACGACCTCCTCCGCAGGCTGGCCACCCGGCCCGGCCCGACCCACACCGTCCGCGACGACGATGGCACCGTCCGCGCCCAGGTCAACGGCACCTCATACGAGGCCCTCCTGGCCATGACGATCGACGACATCCGACTCGTCGCCAGCCAACAGCCTCGCGTCAGGCGACTGCTGGACACTGTCGTCCGCGACTTGGCGGCCGTTGCGCTTCCCGTCCACCAATCGGCCATCAACCGGCGGCTGTCGCAATCCGGCAACAGTCACTGACAACCATCCGGACGCCACGACGCCATGGCCATCGTTTTTGCCGGGTTCGCCCAACCCGCGCGGCGAAGGGTGCCGGCCGGGCGCGGTCCGGCTGCTCCCACTCACCTGCCGATCGCCGAACATCACCGGCTCCCGGAAGACTGCCGGGATGAGTCAGCAGCTCCCCGAGGCCGTACGCCGGCTCACGAGGCCGCTTCCTTGCGTGCACGCTCAGCACTGAGGAAGAAGGCGCCGAGTGCCCCGGCCAGAGTGCCGAAGACGACCACCGAGTAGACCGCGAGCACCAGTTCGATGACCTGGGCGAACGGATCGCTGGCGTCGAGCGGTTCACCGGTGATGGTGGTCAGAGCGACGTCGTGTAGCGCCTGGCCGTATGACCGGTAAGAGTTGGTGAAGACCAGCAGCTGTCCGACACTGAGGATGATCGTCGTGGTGATGATCGCCAGCCAGGCGAGCCGGTCGGTCAACAATCGGCCGGCAGAGCGGGAGCCTCGAACGGCGGCGGTGATGACATCGGGAATGCCTACCTGCCGATCGACGGTGGGCCAAAGACGGCCCAGAACGACTTCCAGCACGCCCGCGCGCTCGGCGGAGATAGTCGCGTGCCGGCTCAGCTCACTTCAGGAGCGGGTTCCGGAACTGCTCGACTGGAGCTACGGCCTGGGGTTAGAAGAAGATCGCGGATGACTGGTCGCGGTACCCTCCCTACTCAAGGCGTCTGCCGCTATCGGATCACGTCGGCCTTGGCTGACCGTGTTGGCTGTACGAATGGCTGTACGGCTGCGAAATGCTGCCATGACATGGCGGGAGGTTCGGTGGCGCTGAACAAGCGAGGCAGTAGGCCGATCGTTGTCGATGGCAAGGGTTGGCGGCCTGGTCCCGGCGGTCTCTCGTGGCCCCGGCTGGTCCCCGCCGCCCTGGCCCAATGGCACGCTAATGGCACACCGCAAACCCTGCCTCTGGACGACGGATCGACATGATGTTGAAGCGTGACCTCGGCAGATGAACTGCCTCTCCTTGAGGCGCTCCTCGATGCGTTCGACCGGCTATTCGACCGACGGGCCACCGTGGTCGATGTGCATGCGCTGCTCTGCGCCATGACCCGAGCTCTGGCCGACTCGGCCATCCGTCAAGGACGTGGCAGCCGCCGAGTCGGCACTGGAGGGGATCATGAGATCAGGCCGAGGGTTGGCTGAGGCTGTTGAGCAGGCGCTTGACGCGGTGGATCCACTGAGGCGCCGCATTGCCGACCGGTTGTAGCTCTTTAAGGCGGCTATGCAATCTTGGCTAGCGTGCGATGGGTGCCCAGCGATGCTCGGCGTCGGGTCGTCTTCATCTGTGTGGCCGGCGTCCCCAACCCGCAGTTGGCCTACGCTCCAGCGTCCTCGTCATACGGGCCGTACGGTGACGAATCGCAGCAGCAGGAACATGCCCCCCAACACGATGGCACCCAAGCCGGGGAGAGGCTCGTCGCGGAAAAGCACGACGCCGACGGCGGCGAAGACAGCGCTGGTAGGCATAAGCAGCAGGTCACGGCGTGTGAAGCCGAACCGTTCCTCGTACACCCCGCCCGACGCGATCATGCTGCCGCCGGCGGCCTTGCCGCGAGCCAACGGCATCCTGGGTCGCTGAGTGACGGTGACGTAGGCGAAGGCTCCGAGCCGGCCGGCGACCGCGAAGCTGACCACGCCGTCCCATGGGAACGGCAGCCCGGCAAGGACCAGCCGGTACAGCAGCAGGTAAGCAACGATCGTCACCGCCAGAGCGACGCCAAGCGCCCACCAGCGATGCCGCGGACGGACCACCGCCTGCCACCACAACAGAACCAGCGGGCCGCCCGGAGCCAGCACCACCGGACGCATCCACAGCTCCGGGTCACTGCCCCTCACCACTCCGACCACAACGACGACGCCAAGCATGAGGACCGTCGCGAGAGGCGGCCCCAGGATCGCCCAGCGAAGGCGCAGGAGATTCGCATCGTCCGGCACGCAGGCACCGAACGGGAGACCGCACCGGACATCTCGCGACAGGGGTGATCAACCTGATCATGCACTCCGAAGGCGACGGCACGCTGGCCACGGCCATCGGCCCGAAGCTGCGTTAACTGTTGCTGCGTTAACTGCACCTGTGGCCAACACCGCGGGCGTCGACACACTTCGCCACAGGCAAGCACCAATGGCATGCTCTTCCGGTGTTGAGGCAGTTGGACGACGGCATCGAGATCACCGCCGAGGCCGGGCTTGGGTCGGTCCGTCTTCGTTGCGCCGAGCGACCGTGGGACGACGAGGTACTTGACCTGCGGTGCGAGTTGGCCGATGACGGCGTCAGTGCCCTGGCCTGGGTCCGGACGCTCAATGGTGACGGAATCTTATCGTGGGCAGCCGAGCTCGCTGAGTCGTACGCGGGGTGGGACGACGTGCGAGCCTGGGAGTCACTAGAACATGACCTCCGCATCGACGCGACGCATGACGGCCGAGGCCACGTCAGTCTCCGTTTCGTCATCCGGGGCCCGCGGGGCTACGACCCGAGGGCGTGGGAGGCATCCGTCATGGTGTCTCTTGACGCCGGCGAGGACATGCGACGTCTCGTCGCCGAACTCAGCAACTTGGTCTCGTAACGCGGCCCCGACGTCGGAAGCCTCCCTCGTATGGCGGAGCGGCTGGTCTCTGTCGGGGTCCGGGCGATGGCATGCTGGCACACCGACTACTGCCGAGATGGCCGGATCCGGCCAGTAGCGGGCCAGCGCCCGCCGTCTACGAAGGGCTGCACAACCCAGTAATGAGCGGCGGCCGACGGCACCGGGCCGACGGCGAGAACCCACTCGTCGCCGAGCATGCCGATACGCCACGCCGACACGCTGGCCGTGTGGGAGGAGAACGGCCGGCTGGTCGTCGTCGACCTCACGCGCCGCCAGGCCGTCGCCCGCCTGCGTACGCGTCCTGTGAGCGGCGCGACACCACTCATCGGTCTGCGGGCCACCGCCACTGAGCAACGCGCGTGCGGCGGCAGAACGGGCCCCGGTTGCCGTCCGGAGCCCGTTCCGCTCAAGCAGGACGGCGTTCAGCTGATGTGGCCGCTACTCCCGGGCCTACCCATCTCGGGCACCCGCAGCGCCGCGACCGATCAGCATCCCCCGCCGCCGGACATGGCGTTTCTGCAGATCGAAGGAGGACGAGGGCGATTGTCCCCAAAAATCGGGGATCGAGGGATTCGCTCGTGGAGCGTGATCGTCTGCGTTTGATCCGGAATCCGCTCGTCGAGCCAGCGGGACCAGAACTGCTTATTTCGCCAGTTTTGATACGCTTTCGAATAACCAAAGATCGGGTGGCGGGTAAGCGATTTGGCCGAGGTGGTGTTGGTAATGGTGATTGTCAGGTCCGCGGCGCCGAAGTCATCGACGTTGCTCGCCTTCCATTTCACTCTGTAGGACCCCATCATCGCAACCTCCAGGTTGCCGTAGGTAGGCTGATTGAGAACGTGTCTTCCAATAACCATCAGCTCCTTGAAGGCAGTTGTAGCGTTCTTGGGATCCCCGAGACTCTTGCCGAGGTCACCCTGAATCTCGCCGGAGTGTATGAGCTTCGTTATTTCCTCGATGGCCTTACGGAGGAATGGGTCTTTACGGAGCTGTTCGGCGAAGTAGTCGCCATCCTTGAATTCAAAGTTCATCCCCCGCTTGTTGAAGAACTCGCGCAACAGGTCCTCTGCGTTCAGGTCCTTCCATGCCTTGTAATTGCCGCCGGTCCTGATGCCCGTCGGCTTGCCGACGGGACTCTTCTTCCATTTGTCGGTCCGGCCGGCCCAAATTCGCTTCGAGCGAGACTCCGCCTCAGATCGAGTCATTCGGCCGGCCGCGACCTCGTCGGAGATCAGACCGGTGGGATCGGATCGGGTGACCGGAGAGTTGTTTGCGTAGTTGTAGGGGTTCCACTGTTGCGGGTCGGCGGTGTCGATGATGGGGTCGACGGAGATGAAACGGCCGATGGTCGGGTCGTAGGAGCGGGCGCCGACGGTGGTGAGCCCGGTCGGGCTCATCGGCTTGTTGAGGAAGCCGCGGTTGTCGGGGTATGCAGCGGTGGTGCCACGGGGTGCGCCGTAGGGCGTGTACTGGCGCCAGGTCGGTGTCTGGGCGGTGCTGTCGAGGTAGAGGGCCGGGGTGCCCTGGTGGTCGGCGAGCACGAAGGTGTAGTTGCTGCCGCCGCCGGACCGGATGCAGGTGCCGCCGCCGGGCAGCGCGTAGTAGCGGTCAACGTCCATGACGCCGGTAGCGGTGCTGAGGCTGAGTTGTTGCCCGGGTAGGTAGAGGGTGGTCTTGCCGGGTTCCCTCTGCAGGAGCAGGTTGCCGTCAGCGTCGTACAGAAAGGCGTTGGTGCCGCTGCTTCCGCCGGTCACATCGGTGAGTTTCCCGGCGTCGTCCCAGGTAAGGCTCTGCAAGCCCTGGGCGGCATCGCGACCTGTCATGTTGCCGGCGGCGTCGTACGAGTAGCCGGTGGTGCCGGTGGTGCCGCCGGAGGAGCTGGTGGCGGTGAGGGTGTGGGGTTGGCCTTGGCCGTTGCCGTCGTAGGTGTAGCTGGTCGTGACGTCACCGGCACCGGAGAGACCGCGCTCGACCTGTTTCGTGCGGTTGCCGATCGCGTCGATCTCCCAACTGGTCCAGTACGCGCCGCCCCCACCGACGTTGTTGCCCACCATGGACCGATTGCCGCCGGTAGGGGTGGTCGCGCAACTGTCGGTGGCCGTCCACGCTTCGGTGAGCCGGTTCAGGCCGTCGTAGCCGTAGCACTGCGTTTCGGCTGCCGCGCCGTGACGTTTGCTGATCTTCTGGTCGATCTTGCCGGACAGGTCGTAGCGGTACTGCTGCTCGTCGAGCGGGGTGGCAGCCGTGCTGCTGGTGGCCTTGCTGACCAGTTGCTTGGCCAGCCGGCCGGTGTGGGTGTCGTAGGTGTTGGTGACCAGGGCGAAGCTCGTCGAGGAGCCAATCTTCTGCTGGTTGGCCCGCCCCCACGCGTCGTAGCTGACGTGCTGGCTGTAGGCGTCGAGGCCAACGAGGGTCGTCGGCAGGTCCAGCAACCCGGAGTACCCGTGCAGGACGGTCTCGGCCGGCAGACTGCCCGTGGCCGGGTGACTGTCGCTGAGCGGCAGGCCGAGCACGTCGGTGTAGCTGTGCTCGAAGACGTACGACCCCGCCAGGGCACCTTCGCTGTCGGGGATGGTGATGGTCTGACCGAGGCTCTTGCCGAAGACGTTGAAGTCCTTCTGTTGGGTGGTGTAGGCCTGCCCGCCCCGGTAGGCGATGGTGGTGGTCAGTTGACCGACCGCGTGGGTGACCCCGGCCACGTCGTTGCTGTTGTCATACACCCACTTCGCCCGTTGGTTGGCCGGGGATTGGTTCGCCACCGTCGCCGCGAACTCGCCGGTCTTGCGGTTGAGCGCGTCGTAGGTGTTTGACAGGACCTTGCCCCGGCCGTCGGTGACCTGCTCCAGGTTGCCGTTGGCATCGTAGGAAAGGCTGCTGTCGCCGGCGTCCGGGTCCGACTTGGCCACCAACCGACCGAGCAGGTCGTACGTCGATGTCCACACATTGTTCTTCGCGTCGGCCAGCGTCGTCTGGTTGCCGCGGGCGTCGTACCCGTAGCTGCTGGTCGTGGTGGTGCCGCCGGTCAGCGTGTAGGTGCCGGTGAAGGTGTCGGACGGCGGCGTCACCGTCGGCCGCACCGGGTATTCCACGAGCCGGGTCTTCCGGTCGAGCGGGTCGGTGATGGTGGTGGCCACCGTGCCCCCGTCCGGGGGGACGACGGTGGTGCGGTCGCCGTGGTGAACGGTGGTCGTGGTCGACACGGTCACCCCGTTCTTCGCGGCGACGACGACCACCGCCCGACCGAGACCGTCGTAGGTGGTGAAGGTCTGGTTCGGCACCTGCTTGTTCAAGCCGGTCGCCGACACCGGGGGGCTCACCGTCGGCAGGGTGCTGTTGTCCCACCATCCGTTGTACGAGGCTCGCGTCCAGCCTCGCGTGTCGTAGAACATGTCGGTGATCAGGCGGCCGCCCTGCGGGGTGATCGCCTGCGTCTGCCGCTCCCGTAACAGGGCGTCGTACAACGTCACCGCCGTCTGGTAGCCGTTCGAGTTGTTCAACGTTCGGCTGGTCACCGCGGTGACACCGGTCTTCGAGACCGTGTACGCGAAGGTGTGGTTCGCCGGGCTGCTCGTCGGTCGCGAGTGCAACCACACCGACGTCGACCGGCCCACCGCGTCGTACTGCTGACGGGTCACCACACTGTTCGCGTCGGTGCTGGTCAGTGTGCTGCCTCGGCGCGGGTTCACCGTCGTCGACGACGTCTGCTGCGAGGGGTTCGTGCTCGACGCGCCGGTCACCAGGCCCACCGCGTTCGTGGTGTAACCGGTGGTCGACTTGTTGCCCTTCGCGTCGTAGCTGTCGACCACCCGCCCCCACGCGTCGTAGGTGCTGCGGCCGGCAGTCTGCCAGGTGTACGCCCCGGAGGCGTGGTCGGTGGCGGTACGGGTCATCGTCACGTTGCCCTTGGACGGCGCCGTCGTCTGCGGGAACGTCTCGGCGAACGTGGTGTCGTCGTAGAAGGTCCGTTCGGTCTTGACGACCTGCGCGGGCCGGTTCACCGTCGCCGGGGCGGTCAGCGTGTTGACGCTGCCCGGCGTCGAGGCGGGGTTGCCGGCGGTGAACCCGCCGCAGGCCACCGCGACGGTCTCGACCTGGGCGGTCAGGCCGAGCAGGTTCTTACCCGTGTTGGCCGGCGCGTAGGTGTAACTCGTACACCGGTCGTACGTCGGGTTGGTCGGCACGGTGTAGGTGTAGCTGTGCTTCAGTGCCCCGAGGGTGGCGCTGGCGGTGCTCGCGTCGTAGCCGTGCTCGGTGGCGGTGTACCGCCACGTCGGTGACGCACCGCTGGTCACCGCCTCCCGGGTGTAGGTCTTGAGCGTCTGCACCCACTGCGCGGTCAAGGCCGGCAGACCGCTGCGGGCCCGGGTCGCGGTGGCCCCGGACGCCCAGTACGACGTGATCGTCGACGTGTCGACCCGCCCGTTCTCGCCGACGTACTCGGTGGACTCCAACTCCCGGCCGGCGAACTCGTCCACGTCCTCGTGCACCCCACCGGCGGAGTCGGTCACGTTCACCGCCGTCGTCGAGTTGTTCTTCGACATGCCCCGGTAATAGGTGACCTCGGACTGGGTGCGGCGGTCGTTGACCCCGTCACCGGTGAAGGTCTGGACCTTGGCGTAGCCACGGAACTGGCCGTAGCTGCGGTACTTGGGCTTGACGACCTCGTTCTCGTCATAGCGCCAGGCCGCGCCATCGAGGTACCGGTAGCTGGTGGTCAGCGCCGGAGCGCCGCCGGTCGGGTCGGTGGAGGTCACCCGGGTGACCGCGTACTTGTGGAACCAGTCCCGGTGCGGGTTCTCGTATCCGTCCGGCATCCAGTAGACCGGGTAACACGACTTCGTGTTCGACGCGGGCGACTGCGACACCGGCGCTGTGCAGGGCACCGGCAACTCGTAGCTCGGGGCGATCACCGAGCCGGTCTCCGTGGTGATCGTCGAGATCCGTTGCCGGTAGAACGATGGCAAACCGCCCGCGGTGTCCACCCGGTTGGGCAACTTGATTCCGCTGAAGCTCACCGACGGCAGCGTGATCGCCTCCGGCGATCCACCCGCACTCGTGTCGTGCCCGGTCCGGACGATCGACGACAACCACAGCGTCGGCGAAGTGCCGTCGCCGGTCGCCGGCATCGTGTGCGTCAGGGCGTAGGAGTCGACCTTCTCGTGCTTGCCGGTGCCAATGTTCCACTGCTGGGTCTCGATGGAGGCCAGCCGCACCGTGGAGAAGAACGACGGACTCCAGCTGTCGCAGTCCGTACCCGAGGCGCAGATCAGGTCGAACGGCACGTCCGGCCAGTTCGCCTTGTTCGCCGAGTTCAGCGGCTGGCAGGTCCCGGACAGACACCGGTCCCCGGCGTGGAACACCACCCGGTTCGGCACCGTCCCGTACGCGTCACCGTTGCGGAATCCGTAGTCGATCCGGCTCAGCCACGAGTCCCGGATGTAGGACACGTCGGTGGCGCCCCTGTTCCGACCGTAACGGTTCGCGTCCTGCCCGTAGTAGTACGCCATCGCGTTGCCGTGCACGTCCACCACGTGGTCCAGGCTCCATCGGTACGCCATGGTGCACACCGACGCCGAGAACCCCGCCGGGTCGTAGCACGGATCGCCCTCGTGCGGTGAGTACACCGGCGCGTAATCCACCGACTTCGTCTCCGGCTTCCCCGACGTCCAACCGGGTAGCCGGTTGCGACCGAACTCGTAGACGGTGCCGTCGCGCAGCGTCACCCGCCAGTAGTCGGTGTCTTCCGTACCGGAGCCGTTGTTCGAATCCGTGACCCGGGTGACGACCTCACCATTGTCCGACTCCGGCTTCCAGATCCGCTTGCCGGCATCCCAGACGAGCACGGTGGAGGAACCGTTCAACGACATGGTCAGAATCGACCCGTCCCAGCACCGGTCGGACGTCTTCACCGGCGACGCCCTACCGCCTGGATCGTCCTGGCACGACGCGAACGAGTGCTCGATGAACGATCGGCCCGTCGACCAACCGTCGCCCACCCAGGACGACTGGGCACTCGTCGATGCCGTCTGACCATCCACGCTCGCCGAGTCGTAGGAGAGGTCCACCGACGGCACCAGCTCCGATGCCGCGGGCGGCACCGCGATCGGATACGAATAGGTGAACGAGCCGGTGCTGCCTCCCCCGGTCCACGACCCGGACGGCTTGAGGTCCGTGGCCGCGTAGGTGCCGCCCTTGCCGCCCTCCTCGCCGGCATCCGCGACGGCCGCCAACACGAGGGAAACCCCTTCGGTGGAGCGCGCATTCGTGCCACCTGACCACAGGGACACCTCCGCCGACACCGACTGGGCCGACACGTCATTCGACGACACCAACGGCGTCCCCGACCGGCAGCCGGAAACCGATGGGGTGGTCAAGGCGCACGCCGGGAGCCGCACCAGACCCAGCCGCGATCCGTAGTTGCCGCCGAACGCCTCCGCGAACCCGGCGTAGTCCAACCCGACCCGCACCACGCCGCTCGCCTCGGCGGCACCAGCCCGCACCGATAGCAGCACGCCCTCCACACCAGCGGCCTGCGCGGCTGCCTGATCCGCGACGCGTACCTCGATCTGCTTAGGCCCCTGGTAGGCACCGTCACGCGCGACCGGGCGCACCCACACCGGCGCGTCCGCGGCGCGCACCCGCTCGCCGGCGGTCGTCGGGGCCGCAGCGGCGTCGAGCCTCAGGCGCGACGTCACCGCGGTCGGCCAGGCGGTCCGAGTCGGCCGGTAGGTGCTCTTCGCCGCGTTCGGCGGTGTCACGAATTTCGTCGGCAAGGGCTTGACGCCCTTCACCGACGGGGCCGGCTCAGCGGTAGGCATGGCCGGACTTCTCGACGCGGCTGCTGCCGGCGTCACGGTCATCATGCTCGCCACCAGCGAACCGGCGACGACGAAAGCGACGGTGGTCCGCCCGAATGCGGACACCCTGGTTCGACCGAGCCTGTTCATGCAACCCCACCTCAAGCGAAGATCGACAACAGGCCACGCTCAAGTGTTTGTTGCACACCCCCGTGGCGGTGACAACTTCTCACGTGCACCGCCGGCAAGACATCGATGAGACGCATGGTTGACTCAAATCAGTCACAATTCAACCTTAATGAGAACAAATCACGGCCAAACAATGCGCCTAGGGGCTCCCCGCCTGCGTATTAATTTGCTTCACTGTGGCCGCCAGCCGACGCGGAATCCGTGGACCGGTGGCATCACATGGGGGAGGTACCGTGCTGTCCACGTCTCACGTCCGGTCCAGAACACACTCGCTCCGCAGCGGAGCCATCGGTGTCACCGTCAGCGCCGTCCTGATCGCCAGCCTGCCGATATCGGGCTCGTCGGCCGCCGCCGCACCGCCGCCCGCTCCCACGTCGCGGCCCACCGGCCCACTCGACGCGGACGCCGCGATCGATACGGCGAAGCGGACCGGCAGGCCGGTGGAGGCGACAGCCGCGGGCACCCCGACGTCCACCCTCACTGCCCGCCCGGATGGGCTGCTGGAGTTGACGCAGTCAGCAGTGCCGACGCGCAAACGGGTCGACGGCGTCTGGAAGGGATTGGACGCGACCCTGGTCCGGCAGACCGACGGAAGCATCATCCCTTCGGTCACCACGAACACGATCCGCCTGTCCCCCGGCGGGACCGGCCCCATGGCGGAGTTGACCAGCGGCGATCGGGCCGTGGCCTTCACCGCGCCGATGTCGCTACCGGCCCCAACCCTGGATGGTCCGACCGCGATCTATCGGGAGGTGTTGCCCGGGGTTGACCTGACCGTGCGGGTCACCACCGAAGGTGGTTTCTCCCACGTGTTCGTCGTGAAGACCCGGCAGGCCGCCGCACACCCGCAGCTTGCAGCCCTGAACCTGGCCACCACCACCACGGGCGTCACCCTCACCTCCGACCGGGCCGGAAACATCACCGGCCGGGACCGTACGGGCGCCGCCGTTCTCACCGCGGCCGCACCGAGCATGTGGGACTCCACCGCCAGCCGTGCCGCCGAACCCACCGCCGCTCAGGGGCAGGCCAAGTCGGACATCACCGCCCCGAGCCGCGCCGCACGGACCGCCCCGATCGGCGTTGCGATCACCGGTGGCGCACTCGCGCTCAGTCCCGACCGCAACATGTTGACGTCGAAGGAGACCGTGTTCCCGGTCTACATCGACCCCACCTTCGTCTGGACGCCGGTCGGCCCACGGATGTCCGGCTGGGCGACCCTCTCCTACTACCATCAGTCCACCAACTACTGGAAGAACACTCCCGACCCCCTCGGTCGAATGCAGGTCGGCAACTCCGGGGTCCAACGCTCCAACACGCTGATCAACTTTCCCGTACCCCATGGCACTCTCCAGAGTGCCGAGATCAGCTCCGCCAATTTCAAGATCACTAATACCCGATCGTGGAACTGTGACGACAAGACCGTCAACATCTACGGACCCAGCACCACACTGACCTCCTCGAACGCCAGGTGGAGTTATTGGGAAGGCGTCAGTAAGGGCTCCGCCATCGCCTCGAAGAGCTTCGCCTACGGCTACGCCGGCTGTGCGACCAATGCCGTCTCCTTCGACATCACCAGCAAGATCCGCAGCGATGTCACAGACAAACGAGCGACCCGCACCCTCTGGATGGTCGCCGCGAGCGAGGCTTCCGACACCCGGAGCTGGAAGGAATTCGACGAGACCAGCCCCACCCTCACCATCCTCTACAACCACACACCCAACAAGCCCACGAACCTAACCACCTCCCCAAAGACGGCCTGCGCCGGAGGCTCCTTCGTCGGCGACAGCGGCGTCTCGCTGTACGCGCCGGTGTCCGATCCCAACGGCGGCACGCTGGGTGTCTCGTTCAAGCTGTGGAAGAGCAGCGACACCACCGAGACGGCCCTGGCCGCGTCCAATCCCAGCCTGCTGACCTATCCGTCCGGAAGCACGGCGGTGCTTGTCGTTCCGGTGGCCACATTGCGTACCGCCGGCGGCGGTGCCGCCACCAACTTCTCCTGGAAGGTGCAGGCGACCGACTTCCGCAGCCCCAGTGACTGGTCGGCCACCTGCACCTTCACCTACGACCCGTCGCGGCCTGGGTCACCGACGGTCAGCCAGCCGAACGACGGGGAGACGGTAGTCGGCCAGCCATGGACCTTCGACGTCACACCCGCGCCAGGGACCACCGTGCCGAAGGGCTACGTCTACCAGGTGAACGCCGGCCCACCGGTCGACGTGACCGCCGACGCCGCCGGCAACGCCACGATCACCGTGGCACCCACCCGCTTCGTCAACACCCTCTCGGTGACCAGCGTGTCCGCCGGCGGCAACTTCGGCGACACCGCCAGCGTCACGTTCAATTCGACTCCGGCCGCCAACGCCGCCGAGGGCGACCTGACCGGTGACGACTCCCCCGACCTGCTCGCGGTGGGCGGCCGGTACGCACTGCCGTCCGGGCTGTGGCTCGCTCCCGGAGGCCACCGGCAGGGCAACGTCGTGGCCACCAACATCGGTGCCCGTGGCAACGGGGTCTCCGGCTCCACCAACCCCGAGGACCCTGGCAGCAACAGCCCGGCGGACTTCAACGGCGCCCAGGCCGTCACCGGTCGTTTCTTCGGCGAAGGCTTCGAGGACGTCCTGGTCTACTACCGCAGCGGTCCACACACCGGCGGGGCCAGCATCCTGCGCGGCAACGGGGACGGTTCCGTGATCGAAGCCCTCCGCAGTGGCGTCCAGCAGAGCATCGTCGCCGATCAGCTCCGCGACGAGAACGGCAACTCACCCCAGCAGTTGGTCAATGCCGGCGACAGCCGCGCGACCGGCTCCACACTGCCCGACCTGATGGGCATCACCGGCAGCACCGAACACGGCTACCACCTGGCCTACCACCCCAACCTGGGTGTGCCGGGCGGCTACCTCCTCAACCAACCCACCACCGCCCTGACACCCGCCGGTGACACCAACTGGCACAACTGGCGGATCGCCACCACCCGGACCGCCACCGGCAGCGCGATGTTCCTCTGGGAACGCACCACCGGGGCCCTGCACCTGTGGACCGCACTCGCCTTCGACGAGAACACCGGCCAGCTCACCTACGACGCCCAAAGACTGCGAGCCGACGGCTGGAACACCGGTGCCGACATCGACCTCCGGGCAGCCGACATCGACACCGACGGCACACCCGATCTCTGGGTCACGACCAATGGCGGCCAGACCACCGAGTGGCGCGTCAGCGACCTCACCGGCGCAAGTGGTGCCATCACCGCCCAACCCAGCCTCACCATCATCACCGCCGACCACGCCTGGCAGCTGAACGACTCCGCCACCGGGACGGTCGGCACGGCCAGGGACACCGCCGGCACGCTGCACGCCACCGGCACCCCCGGCGCCACGTGGAGCACCGGCGACCTGTTCGACCCGGACGTGGCCCTCGACGGCACCAGCGGCACCCTCGCCACCAACACCTCGGCCGTGCCCACCAACGCCGCCTTCACCGTCTCCACGTGGGTGAAGCTCAAATCCCACGGCGGCACGGTCGTCTCTCAGGACGGCACGAACACCGCCGGCTTCAAGCTCTGGGCTGATTCGAGCGACCAGTCATGGCGCTTCGCCATGTCACGAAGCGACGTGGCGAGCCCGATCTGGGACACCGCCAGCGCCAGTGCGGGTTCGGCGCGACTGGGCGTCTGGACGCAGCTGACGGCGGTCTTCAGCCCCGCCGCCGGCAACCTGCACAGCATGTTTCTCTTCGTCGACGGCCGCAACGTCGCATCGGCCTCCCACGGCACCCTGTGGAACACCACGAACGCATTCCGCGTCGGCGCCGCGAAGACCGGATCGAGCAGCTATGGCGGCTACCTGAACGGGGAGGTCTCGCTGACCCAGACCTGGGACGTGGCGACGATGGGCCCGGACCCGGTGGCCCACGACCTCAACGGGGACGGTCGAGCGGACATCGTCGCCGCGGACTCCTCGGGAAATCTGTGGCTCCACCCGAACACCGGCAACGGCGGAATGTCGACGTTCGGCACAGCCGTCAAGATCGGCAGCGGTTGGGCGAGCCTACGGTGGAACATCCGGGACTGGACACTCGATGGTCGTGCCGATGTCCTCGCCATCCCCTCGGACGGGTTGCTCTGGATGTATCCCAACGTCAACGGGGCGCCGAGTTATCCACAGCGCCGCCAGATCGGCGTCGGTTGGGCCGGCTACACCCACGCCACCGGGCACGCCGACGGCGACCGAAGCCCCGACCACTTCGGCATCAAGGCGTCGACCGGCGAACTGTTCTACTACCCGGACGGATGCTGCAAGATCCTCGTCGGGAGATCCGCCTGGACGAACTACCGCATCTACCCGGCGGACTTCAACTCCGACGGTCGCGACGACATCGTCGCCATCGACGGCTCCGGCGGACTGTGGTTCTACCCGAACACCGGGCAGTCGGGACTGGCAATGTTCGGCACGCCCCGCCAGATCGGAATTGGCTGGTCAAATCTTCGGGTGACGATGGCCGACATGAACTCGGACGGAACGTTGGACATTGTCGGCGTCGACACCAGCAACAACGTGTGGCTCTATCCCGGCACCGGGGCAGGCGGCCTCGCCAGCCGTGTCCAGATCGCGAGCCACTGGACCACCACCAGCGCCAAGGCCATCGGCTGAGTTCCAGATTCACCCGGATCGGGTGGCGCGCCAACTGCCGCCGGCGCCACCCGATCCGGACCGGAGGCGTCCACCAATTCGATCGAGGACGGTGCGCGTGAAGATCCTTCGAAGTCTCGCGGCGACGGTGGTCGCGGCGGCCATGTTGACCGTGGTCAGCCCTGGTACGGGGAGCGCCTCCGGAAACGGTTGGTACGACAGGTACGTGGCGATGGATGCCGCGTTCGGTGACAGCATCTACACCGGCCCGGACAGCGCCACCCTGGCGTGGGGCGAGAGCTACGTCCTGAACAGTTACCTGGACGTGTACGAACTCAGCCGGGACACCCGGTGGCTGGACAAGCTGGTGACCCACGTCGACCAGATCATCGCCAACGCCGACGATGACGACAACGACGGCTACCTCGGCTGGAGCACCTCCCGATACTCGCCAGACGAGGTACTGAACACCGGTTTCGAGACCGCCGCCTCGGGTGATTCGACGATGGCGGCGAACTGGACGCGCTGGCAGACCACCAGCGCCACGGCACGCCGTACCACCGATCGGGCCAGCGGCGCCTACGGCATGCAGATCAACTCCGACGGTGCCGCCTGGCGCCGGATCTACCAGCAGCTCGGCACGTACGAGCCGAACACCGTCTACGACCTGACGTTCCGGGCGAGGACCAACGGCTCGGCCGCTGGCGGTCGCGCGCACATCATCGACCGGACGACCAACACGGTCCTGTGCTCGACCGCGTTCACCAATACGACCTGGGCGACCCACAGCACCGGATGCCGCACGCCGTCGGCGGCAGGGCACGACCTGCAACTATTCCTCGGGCACAGCGACTATCAAATCTCCGGCGGCAGCGCGTCCTTCGACGACGTGACCGTCAAGGGCCGGTTCCCCTACATCGTGCACGACGGGATGATCGGCACCGCGATCGCCAAGTTCGCCCGCCTCGTGCACGGTCAGCCGTCGCTGCCCGCGACCTACGCCGAGCAGGCGGCCACATACCGAGCGTTCCTTGAAGACGAGATCGTGCCCCGCTGGGAGTCCAGCCCCTACATTGGGAACACCTGGATCTCGACGGCCGGCACGTACACACAGCCGCCAAACTTCGACTCGTTCTCCCACAGCCCTCGGCCAGCCAACGACTACCTGCCGTACAACCAGTCCCTCGCCTACGGGCAGATGCTGCTGGTGCTGCATCAGGTGAACGGAGACGCCACCTACCTGGACCGGGCCCGCCGCACCGGCCAGTTCTTCAAGGGCAGACTCACCCTCAACGGTGACGCCTACACGTGGACGTACTCGCCGCAGAGCACGGCGGTCGAGGACACATCACACGCGAACATCGACGTCGGCGCGGCGCGCGAACTCTACGAGAGTGGCAACGTCTTCACCGCCACCGACATGCAGCGCTTTACCAACACGCTGACCCAGTTGATGTGGAACGGCTCCCTGACGACGCCACGAGTGTCGAAGTTCGTCAACGGTACCGGTGACGAGTCGTTCAGCTGGCGCCTTGTCGAGTGGCTAGAGTACGCGCAGTGGGCTAAGAATATCTTTCCCATCGCCACTCAGCAGTTCCAAAATCCGAACAATGGTGCGGTCGAAATGTTGATGCTCACGCGGATCATGAAATGGGACCGCTCCAAAGTGGTCAACCAGGGGTTCGAACTCGCGACGAGCTTCGACGCCACCCAACCAGCGCAGTGGAACCGGGCCGGCTCGAGCGCCAGCACCGCCTTCCGCGACCCGGCGAACGCCTACGAGGGCCGCTACGGCCTGACCGTTCGCTCGGTCGGCGGTGCTGCCCAGCAGGTGAATCAGGGCTGGGAGGGCTGGCGGGCCAACGCCACGTACACGTTGAGCTTTGTCGGGAAAGTCGCCGGAGCGGCCGGGGGTCGAGTATGGGTGCTCAACGAGACGACCGGGACCATTTTGGCGAACGTGCCGATCACGACCACCGATTGGACTCCGGTAGCAGTCGACTTCACCTCGCCGAGCGTCGCCACCCAGGTGGTGCGGGTGTACGTCGGCAATACGGATCCCACGGTCACGGGCACCGCACACCTCGATGCCGTCAAGATCCGCGTGGCCGGGGACACCTGGTAAAGGCTCTGGCTTGCGGCGGTCGACCGGGCTCGGACCGGTTTTGGGCCGCCCTTGAGGGCCCGGACATGGGTTCCGTCGATCACCGCCCGGGACATGTCGAGCTGGTCGGCGGCTTTCAGCTTGCCGAGCAGGACTTCGTGCAGGCGTTGCCACACGTCGGCGTCGTTCCAGTCTCGCAACCGGCGCCAGCAGGTCATCCCGACCCGAACCCGAGTTCTTGGGGTAGGTACTCCCACGGGATCGCGGTGTAGAGCACGAACAGGATCCCGCACAGCACCTTGCGGTCGTCGAGGGGCTTGCGGCCCGGGAACCGGTGCCGGCGAGGCGGTCGAGGTCGCAGCAGCGGTTCGACCTCGGCCCAGAGGTCGTCCGAGACGATCCACGGCGGTGGCTCAACCCTCCTCACGTTCAGACAAAACGACCCTCACGTCCCAGGGATACGCCCAACATCATTTCGTAAGGAGTCTTTAAAGGACAGCTGAGTACGCACACGGATGCGCGGCAACAAACTCGATGCTTCTCTGGCCTCATGCCACGACACATCGTCACCCCTCGCCGGCCGTTCGCCTCGGCTTGCCACGGGGCGACAAGCATCAGTGGACTACTGGCCTGCCTTGTTGTGCTGTCATCCGCAGGATGCGGCAACTCCCACAACGTTGCCGAGGACCAGGTGATGGAGCGGGCTGAGCAGGTCGCCCACGAGACCGGGCAACGGGCGACCGACTCGCACAACCTAGAGGGCTGGGCGAGCAACCAGACGGTGCTCAACCGGCTCGTCTCCCAGACTGAGGGCGAGCGGCTCGCCTCCGTGGTCCACAACCCTGACGAGGATGGGGTGGGTCTGCTGGCAACGGTCGAGGTCGTGATGGTGGGCCAGGCATCTGAGCACTGGTTGGGTGGGGAGGAGGTGAACTACAACATCTGCGTGCGCTTCGAGGTCCATAGGGAAACCACCGGACCTCGCGAGATCACGCCGGAGGCCTTCAACTGCCCGCGCGATGTCCCAGCCACCCGGCCACCGGGGTGACGTCGACGACGACCGGTGTCCGCGTACGGCCGCGACCGCTTCTCGTCCCAGCACAGGTGGCAACGACCTCAGGCCCCGTCCGTCACACACAAGCCAAGCAGCGCCTGGACCCTGCCGAGCAGACCATCGACCTGCGGCACTCGTTCCGACGTCCAGGCATCCGCTGGGAAATCCGCGACGACATCCGCGAACCGTTCCTCACCCTCGCCTGCGCCTGCGCCTGCGCCATCATCTGCTAGCGCCGACCCCAACACTCAAAGAGTTAGGAGTTCTTAACGCGTAGCGGTCGGCTGAGGCCGTCGGATGAACTGTCTGTCGCGGGCGGTCACCGAAGCCGTTGGGCTGGCCGCTCGGAGGACGACATCGAGGACCAGGTCTGGATCCGCCACGTAGGCGCCGCTGGCCCATGCGGCATTCGCCTCGATCACGGCCCAGTGGCCGTCGACCAGTCCTACGTCTACGACGATGGCGGAGGGCAACGTGTGCCCATATCCGGCGATGAGATCGGTGCCGAAGGCTAGCGCGTCGGTCGACGCAGGGCCGAGGTGCAACCGGCCATGCGCGGCGTATTGGCTGCCTGTGTAGACAACACCGTCGAGCACGTGTAGCCGGTACTCGGCGGTGAAGTCGACGATGTCGCTGACGAGCACTGGAGTCCGCCGGTCGACAGCATCCGGGCCGGGCAGGCGGGAACCATCGGTGTAGATCATCGCCGGGATGTTCTTGTCGTTGGGCGACTTGATGAACGCCGGTCGACGGAGTTCGTAGGCCTCGCCGATGGCGACCAAGGTGATCTCGCGGCCGGTGAGCTCACGAGGAAGGCTAGTCAGCCAGCCAGGTTCAGCCTCCAGGGGCGCGATCCCGAGCAGCGGTGCGGCGACGTCGGCGAAGCTCGGTCCCGCGTGAAGGTGATCAGCACGCAACCCGGCGGGTACTTCGAAAGAGCCGAGCTGGACGGTGCGCAGTCCGCGTCGATGAGCGGCGTCGCGCAAGCTCTGAGCCGAGGCTGTCAGGCGCGGCGGCAGGACGAGTGTCACGGCCGATGATCCTGCCTGAATACACCGTCGCAGTTACAGCGGTTTGCTGCTCGTCGGCGACCTCGACGATGAAGACGCAGAGATATCCTCTTGAGCACCTGTTGGAGGAGGCGTGAATGGGATTGTCTGGCAGGGATTGCCCTGACTGTGGTCGGCGCGTGAGCAAGCCGTTCGAGAAGACCATCACCGGCCGGCAAGTCTGCCCGGACTGCGCGAACGCCCTGTTTATGGGCTCGGCCGCTGGCACGATCACCGGCAACGTCGGTTCCGGATACGGAGTGTGGGCGATGCTCATGCGAAAGATCCGACACTCCGACTGACCCCGATTGCTGCGAGCATCGCATCATGGGCATCGCCGGATTCCGCTCGAACATGCGTAGCGTGATCTGGCTGGCGGCCGTCTGCCTGGCCGTCGCGGCGGTCATCAGCATCGCCCCGAACCCTGCTGTACCTGAGCGCGACTGGCGACCACCAGCTGGCTATGTCCTGGCCGATACGGTCTCGCTCGACGACGAGCACACGTTACGGCTCTGGACCGGGCCGTCCGGCTGGTATGTCGAGAGCATGCTGTCCGGTCGGCACCAGGCAGCCGTCGGAGCAGGCAGTGGCGGCGACCAGTCCAGCGTGAGCGAGGTCCTCGATGGGCTAGTGGGCCAGTTGTCCCTTGCTGGCGCGACGGCCGGCCGTCGCGGTCGGGTCGCCTACACCTGTGCGCGCCCGGGTTCACTCCGGAGTGTTCCTCGTCTCTACGTCGGTGATCCGATCGACCGATCGGGCAGTTCCGGTGACGCCACTCGACGTCAACGGAAAACCCCTCGCTCCGGAGACTCTCGTAGAGGTCGCCGGCCGCGGCTGATCCCTACGATCCAAAAGTTCAGCACTCGTAGCCCAACGGATGGTGATCATGGGCTGGGCTGAGGCACTCAGTTGGTGGGTTCGTGGGGCACGTACCAGCCGCCGAGTGCCTGTCGTAGTCCGCACAGGAGGATGCTCGCCGCGATCGATGTCGCGATCGCGATGAGCAGACCCACGTACCACCGGTCCCGCGGGTCGCGGCCGATCGAGTCCGCCGGGGGCGGAACTGCGGGCTGCCGGCCAGTGTTTGGTTGGCGCCAGCACTGGATACACGCTGGGGAGCTCGCGGCACGCTATCCCCGTGTCCGCGTCGACCCCAAGGTGCTCTACGTTCACGACCGGGTGTGGACCTCTGCCGGCAGCGCAGCCGGTCTGGACATGTGCCTGGAGATCGTGCGCCACGACCACGACCACGGCGCCGCCGTCGCCAACGAGGTCGCCCGCCGCCTCGTGACACCACCACACCGACACGGCGGGCAAGCCCAGACCACCAGCCGCAGACCCCCATGAAACCAGCGCCACCCGACAGCGTCCTAGCACGCTACGGTCACCCGGTTCAGACTGGGTAGAAGTGGTTCACTGGTGTCGAGTTCCCAGCCGAGCCCTGGACCTTGGCGAAGGGACGGCGCCCACCAGAGACCTCACCCTGCGGGCACCATTCCCGCACCACGTCATCACCGACGCGGGCGGATTCCCCTCGCCACAGTGCTGACCGGCGGCTGGCGGCTGGTACCTGCCCTTCCCTGGTCATCGCTGCCCGTGCTCGTTCCGGGTCCCGGTTGATCTCCAGGGCCAGACGGCCCGTGCTACCGGCCTGAGCCTGCGGCATCGCGGTGAACCGTTGGCGGATGGCGAGAGCCCCCGAGACCCCCGCCGAACCAGCCCGCCGCCACGGCGTGCCGGCCTCGGCAGTCACCCGTGCTCTGCGGGCAGGCACATGCCCGCGGCATGGCCGGACCCCCGCCGGCCCGACCGGAGAGCCCGACGACGAGCAGGCGTACCAGGACGAGCTCTCCGCAGCGCTGTAGTAGTCGAGGACGATCTCCTCAAGGTTCGGTTCGCGGCCTGCCAAACGCGGTGACCTCGGCTGCGGCGAGCGCCCGCAACGCCGATGCCGGCGACCCGATGAGCGGGAACCGTAGCCGCCCGGGACTGACCTGCTCGACCGCGTCGACGCCAGGGACCAGATCAAGACCTGGCGAGGGTACGCCGGTGTACGACACGGTCACCTCGGCGCGATGCAGACCCCGTAGTTGTTCGATGATGGCGATCTCGACGAGCCGGCCGGCCCGCAGGATCGCGACACGGTCGCAGACCGCCTCGATCTCGGTCAGTTGGTGCGAGCTGAGAACACGGTCTGCCCCCGGTCCCGGGCCTCGGCGACAGCGAGCCGGAACTCGCGTTCCATCAGCGAATGGTGTTTCTCAACAGGGATATCGGGTAACTCAGGCCGCCCGCTTTGAAGGTGCTTCTACCTCGGGCAAGGCTTCTGTGCGCTTCAGAAGGGCAGTCCCTTTCGATCGCTCACCCAGAAATGGAGACGTCCCGTGTCGACGACAGGCCGCAGAGCGACACCAGCCGACCCGATGCCTCAGGACATGCCTGACCGTCGCATCCAGGACGAAGTGTTGCGGGAGCTACCGCCCGAGCTGGGTCCCAACACGGTGGCGATCCTCGAGGGCAACGCGTTCATGTATTCCGAGGCGACCGGGGACGTGCCTCGCGGTTCGATCGGCGGGTTGGTGTTCGCGGACACCCGGTTCCTCGACTGTTGGCGGCTCACCTTGAACGGGTCCCCGTTGCTGGTGCTGGAGTCGGCTCCGGTGAAGCCGTACGCCGCCGCGTTCTTCCTCACGAACCCCGATCTGCCGGACCTGCGGGCGAACAGTGTCGGCGTGCGCCGAGAGCGTCTCGTCGGCCGGGGAATGCAGGAGAGCGTCTTTGTGCAGTGCTTCTCGAACAAGCCGGTGTCGTTTCAGCTTCGGTTAGAGGTTGGGGCAGACTTCGCGGACATCCTCGAGATCAAGGAGACCGTCACGGACCGGTCGGACAAGATCGTCCGGCAGCACGCGCCGGATGGCTCACGGCTTGTCTTCGACTACCGGAACGGCCCGTTCGCGGCCAGCGTAGAGGTGCAGATCGCGCCGCCGGCCGACCGGGTGGAAGGCGACGAACTCGTCTGGGACCTGAGCCTGCAGCCCGGCGAGAAGTGGAGCTGCGAGCTGATCATTCCGTGTTTCCACGGGCCTGCTCCCGATACGTATCTGACCGCCCGCGAGTTCCAGGAGGTCTTCGACGGCGACAGGAACGACCCAGCACATCGCTGGCGCGCTGCCGCACCGACCGTGCAGGCGGATTACCAGGTGCTCAAGGACGCCTTCGACAAGTCCGTCGACGACCTGGTGGCGCTACGCATCCAGACCGACCTTGACGGCCAGGTCATGGATTTCCCGGCCGCCGGCCTGCCCTGGTTCCTCAGTATGTTCGGCCGCGATTCTCTGATCACCGCCTACCAGACGGTCTGCTTCGGCCCGCGCCTGACCCGCGGCGCCCTACGTACCCTCGCCAAGTATCAGGGCGACGAGGTCGACGAATTCCGGGACGAGGAACCCGGGAAGATCATCCATGAGGTCCGGACCGGCGAGCTGACCCAGCTGGGCATCAAGCCCCACGACCCCTACTACGGCACCGCCGACGCCACCCAACTGTGGCTCATCATGCTGTCCGAGTACTGGCGGTGGACGCTGGACGACGACCTCGTCCGGGATCTGCGTGACAACGTCCACGCCGCCCTACGGTGGATTGACGAGTACGGGGACCGCGACGGCGACGGCTACGTGGAGTATGGGACGCGGTCGCCGCAGGGCCTCGGTAACCAGTGCTGGCGCGACTCCTGGGACGGCGTGCAGTTCGGCGATGGCACGATCCCTGTGCTGCCCATCGCCACCTGCGAGATTCAGGGCTACACCTACGACGCGAAGCTACGGATCGCCGAACTCGCCGACGGCGGCCCGCTCGATGATCCCGCACTGGCGCGGCGACTCCGCGCCGAGGCCGAGGACCTGCGCGCACGGTTCAACCGTGACTTCTGGATCGAGGATCGGGGCGGCTACTACGCAATCGGACTGGACGGTGACAAGCGCAAGATCGACTCGATGACGTCGAACATGGGACACCTACTCTGGAGCGGCATCGTCCCGGAGGACCGGGCTGCCATCCTGGCCGGGCACTTGATGTCCGACGAGATGTTCTCGGGCTGGGGCGTGCGCACCGTGTCTACCGCCGAACGCGGCTACAACCCGATCGGCTACCACATGGGCACCGTCTGGCCGCACGACAACTCCCTGATCGCCCACGGCTTGGCCCGCTACGGATACCGCGACGAGGCCAACCGCATAATCACGGCGATGCTCGACGCCTCCCGATGTTCCGAATTCCGGCTACCCGAGGCCTTCTCCGGCTACGAGCGAGAGTTCAGCCGGATCCCCGTGCGCTACCCGACCGCCTGCAACCCGCAGGCCTGGGCCAGCGGAGCCCCGCTGCTGTTTCTACGCACGGTGCTGGGCCTCGACGCCCGCGACGGGCAACTCGTGCTGGATCCCGCGGTGCCGGAAGGCTTCGGTCGGATCCTGCTAGCCGGCACAAACGCCTTCGGCAAGCGGTGGGACATCGAAGTAACCGACTCAGGTAGCGAAATTCGTCCCGCTCGCTGACGTTCCGCCAGTTCACCATTGACAGGCAGGGGCCTGGCCTATGCGCTACAGCGCCTGCGGTGCGTATCCGAGATCGTAATTGCGAGCGTCACCATGACCGGGCGATCGGAGATCGACTGGCTCTGCCGAGGCGTCGGCCGGTTCTTCCCCGAACAGTGGGAACGCTTTGAAGGAGCCCTTGCACGCCAGGTGACGGCGACATCGTCGCCGCCTACGCCCGCCTCATGGAGCATCCGGACACCGCCGTACGGGAGAAGACCACGGCCGACTGGTGTGCGTGGGAGGACGCGGTCCTATCCAGAGAAACCCGCGGCGTCTCTAATCCGTACGGCGATAGTCCGGACCAGCACCCGCTGCCCGGCGACGAACAGCACGTGCCCGTGCGGCGAGTTGCGGAACGGATCTCATCGTTGAGCCAGCCGAACACCCAGGCGGCGATGCATGCATCGCCGTACTGCGGGCATCGCCGTCAGCGATGACGTGGCCGGACCTGCCGCTGTTGGTGAGGCTCCGCTCAGCGGCAGGTCCGGTCGAGAGCCGGGTTACGGGGGGTGTGATTTCCAGATACCAGAAGTCCTGCGGACAGGATTGACACCCATTCGTACAGGTGTTCAGGCTCGTGTCACCCGGGCGGACCTGCGAGGCTCGCTGCTGTTACTGCCCTGCTACAGCGTTGGCTGCGACGCCGCGACGTGTGCGGCATAGACCTCGGGCGGGCTCGCGATGTACACCATTTCGGTGTCCTCTTCAGCAACTGCGGTGTGCCTTGACCCGGCGGGCAGATAGATGACCTGGCCGGATCGTGCCACGTGGGTGGCCGACGTGGACCGGACTGTGTAGGTGCCGCGGGTGATGACCAGGACCTCGTCGTACGGGAAGGAGATATCCATCGACGCGCCCTTGGCCAAGCGGGCGTACCCGACGGTCATCGTTGCTGCCGGAAACCTTGGCAGATCAACCAGATCGGCTACGAAGATTCCCTGGTCGCCGACAGGACTCCAGGCCTCGACGTCTTCACTGGACAGCCGTATCGAAGTGTGCATTGGGGTGGTCACTGTTGACTCTTTCCTCGGCCGGGGTGCGCAAAGGCACCCAGCCTTTCGTTTCCTCGTTACCGTTCCGATCCGCCTAAACATCCGCTGGCCACATCGCTGCGCTGTTCCACGCGTGCCCAGCCCGGGTGCTGGCACTGATCGGTGCGGTGGTGCTGGTGCGAGGCGGCGGCATCAGCGTATGGAAAAGCGGATCCGGTATGGCGGTCGGCCGCGATTGTCATCTGTGGTTGGACGCGGGCGCTCTGGGGGGGTGGCGAGCCTGCCAGCGGAGTGGTGTCCACGTACAGGACCTCGTCGACGCGTTCGGTGAACTTCCAGCCGTCCGGAGTGCGTTGGTAGCGGTCGTGATACACGGAGTAGTTCAGATGTGAGCCGCCGTCGCGCATGCGCCCGAAACTCAGGACATAGGCGCGGCCGGATGCCCTGTCGCCGTCGAGCTGGATAGTGCCCGGGTGCGTGGTTTGTACCAGGTACTCCCACAGCTGCGTCTTGAGTCGCTCGATCCCGGCGCGGATCTGCTCGCGGCCGGCGAACTCGACATTGACGGCGGGGATGCGCCACACCGAGTCCTGGGGGGCGTGTCAGATGAACTGTGGGTGAGGGGTGGCCCGATCGGCGGGCAGGATGTGTCTTGCCTGTTCAGGGAGGGTTTCACTCATGACAGTTATGGATGTTTCTCAGGAATCGGTGGACGGTGTTGAGTCGTCTGCGCCGCCGGCGGTGATCGTGGATAGCGAGGCTGCGGCGAAGGCCGCGGGTCTGCTCGCTCCGGAGGCGATCGACGCGTTGTTGGCCGATGCTGACCGGCGAGGGCTGGCGGTGGACGGGCCGGGTGGTCTGATCCAGCAGATGATCGGCGCGGTGTTGGAACGTGCGTTGGAGACCGAGATGGCCGAGCACCTCGGCTACGAACGCGGACATGCTCCCGAAGGCGCTTCGGCCGGTAACCACCGCAACGGTCACACCCCGAAGACGGTGATCACCACGGCGGGACCGGTGCGGATCCAGGTGCCCCGCGACCGGGGCGCCTCGTTCGAGCCGAAGATTGTCCCGAAGCGCCGCCGCCGGTTGGGGCAGCTGGACGAGGCGGTCCTGAGCTTGTATGCCCGAGGGATGTCCACCCGCGACATCCGCGAGCACCTCGCCGAGATCTACGGCACCGACGTCAGTCATGAGACGGTCGCGAACATCACCGATGTCGTGGCCGACGAGGTCCGCACCTGGCAGAACCGGCCCGTCGATGAGGTCTATCCGATCTTGTATGTCGACGCGATCCGGATCAAGGTCCGCGACGCCGGCACCGTGGTCAACAAGTCCGCCCACCTGGTCGTCGGCGTCGACGTCGACGGGTTCAAACACGTCCTCGGCGTGTGGATCCAGGAGACCGAGGGCGCCAAGTTCTGGCTGCGCGTGCTGACCGACCTGCGCCAACGCGGCCTACGCGACGCGCTGATCGTGTGCTGCGACGGGCTGACCGGCCTGCCCGACGCGATCGCCGCGACCTGGCCCGACGCGGTCGTGCAAACCTGCGTGGTCCACCTACTGCGCAACAGCATGCGATACGTGTCCTACACCGACCGGAAACTGATCGCCAAAGCACTACGACCGATCTACACCGCCGTGAACGCCGACGCCGCCGAAGCCGCTCTGGCCGAGTTCACCCGCGTCCACGGCCGGCAATACCCCGGCATCATCGCCACCTGGCAACGCGCCTGGAACGAGTTCGTACCGTTCCTAGCCTTCGACACCGACATCCGAAAGATCATCTACACGACGAACCTGATCGAGTCGATCAACTACCAACTCCGAAAGATCACCAAAACCCGAGGGCATTTCCCCACC
This sequence comes from Micromonospora salmantinae, assembly GCF_022230905.1. Classification (NCBI taxonomy): domain Bacteria; kingdom Bacillati; phylum Actinomycetota; class Actinomycetes; order Micromonosporales; family Micromonosporaceae; genus Micromonospora; species Micromonospora salmantinae. Next base: position 384,638 of record NZ_JAKKFG010000004.1, on the reverse strand, counting down.
GACGACGCCGCCCTCAAACTCCTCTACCTCGGCATCCGCAACATCAGCCGACGACGAGGCGGTAACGCCGGCACCGGCACCTGGGGCTGGAAGAAAGCCCTCAACGCCCTCGCCATCCACTTCCCCGGCCGCCTACCCCTCTGACCAAACCACGACCAGACAAGCAACCGGCTACACCCTCACCCACAGAAAACTTGACAAGCCCGTCCTGGGTGAACAGTGACGCGAGGCGATCGTAGTCGTCCATCATCCCGGCGTCCGTGAACTCGCCGCGCAGCGCCTCGATCTCGACGCGGTCAGCGATGGCTTGGAGGTTGCTCATCGATTTTCGTCCCTTCGTCGTTGCCACCTACCCGCCAGCGGCGGGGCGGGAAGCGTCCGTCTCGAGCCATTCGGCGAACGTCGGGCCGGCGATGACGGCGTCGGGGCCGGGCAGCACCTGGCCCGACTCGTACAGCACGCTGTCCGGGTCGCCGGGGTCGCTGAGGGGCTCGACCTTGGCTGGGTCACCATTTCGGGCCGCGAGCATGGCCCCCAGGTCAGCCACGGTCTCTACCCGCGGCCCGGCAACCTCGACCATGGACCGCGTCTCGTCGGTGGTGGCCAGGTCGGCGAGCGTCTCGGCGACGGCCCGCGCGGCGACCGGCTGCCTGCGCGCCGCGGGTAGGTAGATCACGTCATCCTGCCGGCTCCATTGCATCATCGGCTCGACGAACTCGTGGAACAGGTCCGAGCGCAGGATCCGGACCGGGATCGGGCCGGCCAGCCATGCCTGCTCCTGGTCGCGTTTGGCCGCGCCGTAGCTGGTGGTCAGCTTGTCCACCCCGACGATCGACACCACCACGGCCAGCCGCACGCCGGCCTGCTCGCCGGCCCGCAGCATGTTGCTCACCGCAGCGGTGAAGAACGCGGCGGCCTGCTGCTTGTCCGGCGATGGCCCGGTGGCCGCGTCAATGATGCACTCCACACCGGTCAGGGCCGGCGCGAGACCCTCGCCGGTGACCACGTCCACCCCGGTGGCGCGTGACATCGGGACCGCCTCGTGCCCCATTTTGTTCAGCACGTCAACGACGTGCCGGCCCAGCCGACCGGTACCCCCTGCAACCGCAATCCTCATGTCATGTTCCTCCTGTCGGATCGACTCCGGCCAGCGCTTCAAGCCCTCGCCGGATTTCCGCCGTAGCGTCGCGCGCCTCGCTCAGTGACCCGGCCGACTGCCACAGCTGCACATTTTCCTGACCCTGTCCAGAGCATAACCGGCAGACCTTGTGAGCTAAACCGGTGGAATGTCCGGACGCCTACCACGCTCGCCGGGCGGCGAGGAGCCGCTGGTCAGCCGCGTAACCTCAACCTCCCTCCTCAGTCGCGCGGCCCGCGACGGATCGACGCCTGGAGCTCGTCGATCCAGTCGCCCTCGGGGTAGATGCCTTCCACGAGCCACGTCACCCCCGCCTGGGCGTACTGGTGGGCAGGGATGCCGGCCGGGTGCGAGCCGGTCGCTCAGCTCACCATCGAGCAGGACCCCGGAGCCCAGGACGTCGCGACGTCGACGCCGGCATGTTGCCCCGTACGAGCCGGCGATGCCCGGTAATCCAGCCGCGCACCTCGGCCGCTCTTGCGTCGGATGGGGGCACGGCATTGCCTGCATTTCGGATAGGAGCCGCGCGGCCCTTCCGTCCTTCAAGAGACGTACGTCAAAAGATAGACTCAGGCGGATGTGTTGGTTGCTACACCGGAGGAGGTTTCGTGCGTGCGAGAACACTTTTCACCGCCGTGGTCGTCGTCGCGGCGCTGGCCGTCACACCGGCTTCGGCCAGCTCGGCGGCTCCCGCCGACCCGCTGACACCGATCGGCTGCGTGCCTACCGATGCGACCGGTCGACCGATCCAGCTCGGGCAGGCCGACAACGGGCGCACCATCTGCCTGCGACGGTGGCAACGGCTGTACGTCACGCTCGCCGTAGACCCGGTGCGATACCCCAACCCGTACAACTGGTGGACCCCAGTCCAAGCCAGCGGCGACGTCATGGTCGCCCTGCCGCTGCCGGCGCCTCCGCCGCCCGGCACGACCGCTGCCGCATACCGGGCTGTCCAGCCCGGCCGCGGCGGCCTGGCCTCCTACCGGGACGTCTGCCCCCCCGAGATACCCTGCGGCGCACCGGTGCTGCCATGGCGGGTGACTGTAGACGTGAACTGATCCCGGGACGGCCGGCCTGCGGGCCATCACTGGGATGATGTCGGAGAGGACCGGCCCGCCGTGGAGGCTGCACGTCGTGGAGTTAGCCGGGCTCGGGCCGATCCCTGTTCGCCACCGTGCTACTGGCCGCCCTCGGCGCTGAGGTCGTCTGAATGGACCGACCCGGCGTCGCCTCCCCAGCGCCCGGCGACCCCCGTGACGACCAGCTCAACCGTGGCGAACACCCCATCGCGGCGATCTCAGGCAGCCGGCCGAGTCGGGCCGTCACATCACACGTACCGCTCGATGTCGGCCCGATTGGCCGTGAGCGGGTCGAGTTCGTGGTCGGTGCACCAGCTCAGGAGGATGCGCAGGTCTGACTCGGGGTGCGGGCGGGTTTCGCCGCGGTAGCGGCCGAGGTAGGCAGAGAGCGCTGTTTGGAGTGCCGCAACCTCGCGGCGGCTGAACGGTTCCATGTGCAAGGATTCTCGGATTGCAGGTGCTCTATCGAGCGGCCGCCGAGTCCGCCGACGAGCACGACCTGGCGATGGTGGGTTGGCCGCATGCCTCATGGCATCTGGAACTGGTCGGCGGGCCGGGCCTGCACGTTGCACCCTCATCCACGACTGAGGATCTTCTCGTACTGTATCTATCTGCGCCGGTAGACGGGTCCTTGGTCGCCAAACTTGAGACGAACGGCGGCCGGAGAGTCGCCCCAAGGCAAAAACTGGGATCGATGGGGCGTGACCGTGGAAGACCCTGACGGATATCACCTGGTCTTGTCCAGCCGCAGTTGGACCAACGCCGGGTAACCCCGCATACGCGCCTGCTCCAGCATGATCGGACGCACTCAACTCGGCAGTTCCGAATGGCGAGCGGCAGCTCCAGCCGTCACGCTGCGTGCCGCGCGGATCGCGGCAGAAGAGTGTGCCGACGGCTCCACACTCTCGCGGCCGCTTGTGATCAGTGTGCAACGACGACGGTGCGTACGACGCCACCAGCAGGTCTCGGATGCTCGGTCGAAAGCCTCACCAGATCACACCCGGTAGTACTGCACGACGCAGAACTCGTTGCCCTCCGGGTCGGTCATGACGAGGACTGCGCCCTCTTGGTAGTCATGCCGTTCACCTGTCCACCGCCCGCCCAACATCCCGATCCGATCGACCGCTTCGTCAACGTCGGTAACGGCGATGTCGAGGTGTAGGCGCGTCTTGCCGGCCTTGGGCTCCGGGACCGGCTGGAATGTCAGCACCGGGCCGCCCCCGGCGACAGTGACGCGCCGCCAGCCGGGAAGAGACTCCGTCACGCGTCCTCCAAGCACCCCGGACCAGAAGTCAGCCAGTCGCTGCGGATCCCGGCAGTCGACCGTGACTCCGGCAAGTCGGCCCAGTGTCTCCACGACACCGACCATAGCGACGATGTGCAGCCCGCTCCTACTGAGGCGCACTCATCTCGGCAGTTCCGAATGGCGAGCGGCAGCTCCAGCCGTCACGCTGCGTGCCGCGCGGATCGCGGCAGATCCGGATACTCGATCAGCGTGAGCGCCGGGCGCCGGGATGGCCGGATGCGCTGCTCCCCTGCACGGCGGGTCAGGCCCGGATCCGCAGGTAGAGAAGCAACATTGCCCGACGAGAGGAACGGATGGCTTGCCGGCAGGGATGATTGGGTTGTCGAGACTCAAATCATCTGTTGTCGGGAAGCACCCGTTCGGTGAAGAGGATACGTGGTTTGGCAGGCCGGGTGAGGACGCTCAATGAACATTCGCGTCACTACAACGGTCGGCGCCCCATCGGGCGCTGCAGTTGCAGCCCAACGATCCGATCGTCCCGTCGTTGACCTGACCCACCAGCGGATCAAACGCCGGCCCCACCTTGTAGAGGGGCGACGCCATCGTAGGCACCGGTGACGGTCCTGAGGAGCTCGACATTGCTCGGGTAGGTCGCCGAGAGGAGTTCGCGTATTTCGGGTTCACGGTCATAGTCGTCGGCCAGACGTAAGCCGAGGATGACGTTGGCCATCATGCCGGCGGCGAGGGTCTGACTGGCTTGTTCGGGTGTGAGCTGGCCGCGGTTGACGAGCACTCGGTAGACGCGGAGGAAGCCGTCTCTGGCGAGTGGCCCGATCTCCGGATCGGTGCCGGCGGTGAAGGCGTGCGCGAGGCAGAGTTGCAATCCCTGCTCCTTGAACAGTTGAAGGTAGGCGACACCGAGACGCGGTGCGAGGTCGCCAGGTGCGTCGTCGTCGATCGTCTGTTCGAACACCTCGACCACTCTGTCGAGCGCGTGCTCGATCGCGGCTCGGATGAGCGCGTCTTTGCTGCCGAACAGGGACACCACGTAGGGCTGGCTCACGGCGGCCCCGCGGGCGATGTCTGCCGTGGTGGTTGCGGCGAAGCCCTTGCTGCCGAAGATCCGGATCGCCGCAGTGAGCACGGAAGCGCGTCGCTGGGACGAGGAGATTCGTTTCTGGCCCATAGTTGACATGTTATCAATCAATCAATAATCTTTGCGATGCGCTGCCGATCGGCCACCTCGGCGGGAGCACCGGCGATCGCGGCGATCGGCTCCAGCCGTGCCTTCTCATGCGCGGTGTCACGTCGCGGATGGTGCGGTACAGCTCGCCGATGGGGCGTGACACTGTGCAGTCCAGCACGATGAGGGGACCGGGTATGGACGTGCTGATGTTCGCCACCGTCGCGGTGCTGGGGTTCACGGCGTGCGCCGAGTTCGGCTCCTATGCTTTTGTGCATCCGGTGGTCAAGCGTCTGGCGCCGCGTGACCACATCCTGGTCGAACAGGGTCTGCTGCGTACCTTCGGGATTGTGATGCCGGTGCTGATGACGGCTTCGCTCGTGCTGGCTATCAGCTACGCGGCCCGCCCTGATGGGGCGGGGTTGCCCGAGGTGTTGCGTTGGGTCGCGGCCGCGACCTGGGCCACGGGCATCGTCACGACCGTGGTCGTGAACGTGCCGATCAACCTGTCCACACTGCGCTGGGACAAGGATTTCCCTCCGGAGCGCTGGCAAGAGCGCCGTAACCGCTGGGAGTGGTTTCAGGGATACCGTTCGTGGGCCTATCTCGCGGCCTTTCTGCTCGTCGCTCTCTCGGTCGCCACGGTCGCCTGAGAGAGTGTTGGGTTACCCGTTGACCACGTGAAGTGAGTTGACGGGATCCGTTGTGGTCGAGGGGATTACAGAAGCGGATACCGGATCAAGTGCGACCGGCTTGCCGACGGTCAGTCGCGGCCAGTACCCGCCTGGCTTTGGATGCGGTGCCCGTGGGACGAGGTGGCGTGGCCTTCGTGGTCGTCGTCTACCTCGTAATCTTCCGTACCAGGACGGCCTGTCATGAGGCGCCTCATGACACGTCAGGTCAGGAGTTCGCGGGCCAGGGCCTCGGTCCACCAGCGTTCGACTTGATCGGGCTGCCAGCCGCGTTCGCCAGTCAGTGTGGTGTAGACGTCGATGTTGCAGATCGCCGCATAGATATCGACGGCCGACCGTATGTCCAATCCTTCCCGGAGAACGCCGCCCGGCCACGACGAGAACACCTGGATCCTGGTCTCGTCCCCCCGCTGACGGCCGTCGCGGTAGGCGGTCGCCAGTGCGGGCTCGGTGCGGCCCGCCTCGCGCACGAGCGCGATGATGTCACCGGCGCGCTCGAAGAGGCGCCGGTCGTAGCCGGCCATCGCCGCGAGTTGCCGCACCGGATCGTTCTCTGCCCCTTCCAGTTCGGCGAGCGACTGCGATGGATTCGCGGCGATGTCGGCTGCGTCGGCCAGCGCTTGGATCAGCCCGGTCTTGTTCCCGTACACCGCGTAGACGGTCGGCACCGAGACCCCGGCCTCCCGTGCCACGTCACGTACCGTGGTCGCCGCCCAGCCGCGGGAGAGGAACAGTCGACGGGCGGCGCTGGCGATCTCACCCCTGGTCTCTGCCGCTTGCGCCGCCCGGCGCAGTGACTCGTACCTGCGCCTGCCTGTCTCGGCGGTCATCACTTGCCCCCTTCGGTTTCCGGACCTTATATTGAATATATGTCGCGTAAACTCAGCGTCGGAATCACCTGGACGTTCTCGCGGATCGCCGGACTCGCCGGACTCGGCTTCGCCATCCTGATCGCCTCCACCAACGCCTTCCTGGTGCCAGCCGGCCTGCCCCATACCGGCGCAGAGACCAACGACGTTGTCCAGTTCTTCACCACCCAACAGGACACCGTCGGCCTCGCCTCAGCACTCGCACCGATCGCCTGGGCGCTGGCCACCCTGTTCGGCGCCGGCGCGGTCTCCGTGCTGTGGCGAACCGACCGCGAGCACGGCACAGCCTGGTCCCTGGTCGGGTTCGCCGGGGTGATCATGCAGAACGTCACCTTCACCGGCGTGATGGCCACCCGGCTCGCGCTCGCGTCAACGACCGCGCAGGACAGCAGCACGATCGCCGGACTCTGGGCACTGCACAACGCGCTGTTCGTCTTCAACGGCACCTTCCTGGCACTGGCAATGACCGGCCTGTCCATCAGCGGCCGACGCGCCGGCCTGATCCGCCGCTGGCACGGCGGGATCGGCCTGCTGGCCGCCGCACTCCAGTTCGGCTCGGCCGTGCTGAGCCCTCTGGTCATCGACGACCCCGGTACGGTCGGTCTCCTCGGCCTTGTCGGCTGGCTGATCTGGGTCGTGTGGATCGTCGCCTACAGCATCACCCTGATCCGCCTGACATCCGGTTCCATCCAGGCGATACCGAATAACCGACGCACCGGTCCCGTTGAGTCATTTCGATCAGACCATCGGCAGGCCGATCTACCCGACGGCCAGCGTCGCCATCCAGCACAGCAGCGCGTCGAACCGCCGGAGAGCGCGCAGGCATAGACATCCGCTCATCGGCATGAGCGGACACCGCCCCCGCCTCTGCAAAGAATGCCAACGCTGACTCCTTCGGGGTCCATCGAAGAGGTCACCACAGAGAATGCGCTGGTCACCGGCTACCGCATCGGATCGGCGTCTCAGCTAACGGGACCGACGATGGGTCCGACGCTGGCGGTACCGCGCGATCGGCGTCGACCATGTGCAGACCTGTCGCCGCGACGGCCACGACCTGTCACCCGGGGACACAAGCCATGCTGCGAGCATCAGCCCTGACCAATTCGGTATCCACTGGGAGGTCACGCCGCACCGCTCGACATCCATCACCGCAGGTCAAAGCCCCTCGTCTCCGCCCCGCATCGGTGAGCACTTCGGTCGCGGAGACCACTTCGCCAACCTGCACCCAATCTGCTCCCAGCTGCAAGGCCAGGCCAACCAACGACTCCTTACCTCCTTGACCTGCGCACACTCCCCTGCCAGTCGACATAGAAACTTGTCGATCGCAGTCCAGAACCGCAGAGCACTCCGCGGGAAACAGGACGCCGCACCGACTCTGACCTGCGGCAACGTGAAGCCGCAGGCAGGGGTGGGTGCCGTTGAGCGCCGTTCGACGCCGTTGGACGCAGTTCACGGCCGTTGAGGGCAGCCCGCTGCTCCCAACCGGCTCCCCCCAAACTGGGCCCGCATCGGACCGCCGACCCGCCGACCCGCCGACCGATCGTGAGCTGCCGGCCCAGTGCTTCGGTTGGCGCCAGCGCTGGCTCTCGCAGCCGCATCCGCCGATCCGGTAGCACGCTCACGATCACCGCGCCTGTCAGCGGCAGAGGAGTGCGCAGGCCCGCCCCGGTCTGGCGTCTCGAGCGATGATTGCGTTATGGCACACCTACCCGAGGACGTTCGGGCATCGTTTCGCTTCTTCGCCTTCTACCTGGCGAATGACACTCTCGTCATGGACTTGCTCGAGGACTTCGACTACCGACCAGTCGTCATGGCGCACGGATCGGGGCTAGAGCAGGTATTCGCCATCTTTGCCAACGTTCTGGACGTCAACGAGTCCGGCGAGGTGACTAACTACGGCGATGCCGAGTATCGAGCCGCCCAGTGGATCCGTCGCTGCTGCGACGACAGCTACAAGGTGGATCCTCCATTCGCCGGTTGGGAGCTCGATCTGCCGCCCTAGGCATCGCGCGCTCTGAGGGGATTCGTCCCCTGCGTACCCAATGCGTCTCGTACGCGGATCATTCGGACGAAGATGAGCGTCACGCCGGGCAGCGCGCTACTCGCGGCAGAAGCGGATGCCTGCGGGGTTCAGCCGCGGCTGGCGTACAGGTACACGGTGACTGCATCGGGTGCGTCCAGGTTGACCAGGAGCGCTCGACGTGTGCCCTCTGCCGTGGGTTGCTCCTCGTCGAGGCCGGAGATGGTCTTGGCGGTTTCGGGGTCCCACAGGTTGCCACCACCGACGTTGTGCTTGGCGTCGACTGCCCGAAGCCCCGGCGCGAGAGCCGTTGTGAAATTCGCCGCGGCGACGAAGGCGTCGAGTTCGGTGCGCGGCATGCGGACCTTCGCCGAGAGCTGGGTTTCCAAGCCGTTGCTGTACCCGGCGGTGAGCAGCACGCTGCCGGGCGGCAGGGTCACGTGAGCGACGGCTTCCACCTGGGCCGCGCTGGCGACCTCTGGCTTGGACTGTACCGGGAGCAGGTCTATGTCATTGCTGTCGACAGACAGCCCCGCCACACCGCACGCGATCAGCGACAGGAGCAGGCTGATGCACCCAAGCACGAGTGCGGCCGTGCCACTCCGGTTGCGCGTCCTCGGCGCAGCGGTCTCGATCATGTCCAGCACGATACGGCGCGCGCCTCATCGGCATGTGCGGACACCGATCTGCTGCCGCCGCGAGGCGCCAACGCTGACGCCTTCGGGCGCGCCGAAGAGGTCTCCAGCTTGAAGGTCCTGGTCAGGGCACTGCCTGTGGGATCGGTGTCTCGAATGACGGAACTACGGCGGACTCCAGCAAGCTCACCCGCAACGCCAAGCTCCAGCAAGCTGTTTGAGGCGCCCGCCGCAGGTTCACCCACCACGACGGTCACCGCCAACCCCGATGGCCTGGTCGAATTGACCCAGAGCGCCGTGCCGACTCGCAAACGTATCGACGGCCAGTGGAAGGACCTTGGTCAGCCCTTAACGGAGGGCCGAGGCGCTAACGGATGGTGAAGGTCAGCGGGTTCGAGATGCCGAGGCCGCCGTGGGAATCGTGGACCCGCACGGTGAAGGTGGACGACGTGCCGGCCGACAGGGCCGTCTGGAACTGGTAGCGCTGTCCGCTGTTGGTCGGCGTCACGGCCAGCCGGGTTGCGCCGAGGTAAAGCTCCACCCGGCTGACGAGGTCCCCGGGATCGGTGTCGGCGACGTCGGCGACCAGCGTGACGGTCGTCGGTTCGAGGAAGTAGGTCTGCCCGCCGGGGGTGCTCAGCGCCGCCGCCGGCGGGTGGTTGGTGCCGGTGGACGCCGGCGTCACCACCGTGACCAGCAGCGGCGGCGCAGCGCCGGACAGCGACTGGTCGGTGCCGGCCGAGACGGACAGCACGAAGGTGGTGCTGGTGCCGGGCTCCCCGATCGGTGGTGTCCACAGCGCCTCGTACCGGTCACCGGTCGTCCTCACCCCCCGGGCCGCCGTGACGCCGTCCACCCGGAACGACACCGAGGTGATGCTGTGTCCGCCTCCCACGGTCGCGGTCGCCGCCAGCGGGACGGTTCCCGGCGTGGTGTACACCGCGCCGGCGGTCGGGCTGAGCCAGGTGACGATCGCCGGGTAGTCAGCGACCGGCGGTGTGGTCGTCCGGGTCGGCGTCACGCTGGGCAGGACGCCGCCGGTGCACGTGACGCCGTTGAGCGTGAACGACGCCGGTATGGGGTTGCTGCCCGACCAGGCGCCAACGAAACCGATGTTCGCGGAGCCATTGGTGCCCAGGGTCGCGTTCCAGCCCAGATTGGTCGCGCTGACCTGCTGGCCCGCCTGGGCCCAGGTGGCGCTCCAGGTTTGCGCGAGCCGCTGGTCGACTGCAGGGAACGCGAACCGCAGCGTCCATTCGTTGACTAGGTCACCCAAGTTGGTGACCGCGATGTCGGCGTGGAAGCCACCGGTCCACTGGCTGGTGACGACGTAGTTCACCCGACACCCGGCCGCCGCGTTCGCCGCACTGGCGTGTGAGATCGCGGCCATCATCGCGACCATGGCAACAGCGATGGCGGCCACAGCAGTCAGCGACTTCCGCATGGCACACCTCGCCGTAGATAGTTGAACGTCTATGAATATGTCGACTGTCCTGCTGCTCCGCCTTCCTGTCAAGGCACGCACGGCAGTCCTGGCGCTGGCAGGACAACGGACGGCCCGCCCATGGCTGATCGGTAGCGGCCACAGCGCCGAGCAGGCAGAAGAGTGGATGGCGCAGCTTCCCGCCTGGACCGCGACTGACCGTCAGGTCCTGGACGACTTCGCGTCAAAAGAACGCAACAAAGTGGGCGGCCAAGTCCCGGCAGAAGACCGAGCGCCGGGTACGCGACCTCGCAATGTGGACCGGCGAGTGGGCAGATCACCAGACCGACGGCCATCGGTCAGCCCCGAGCCACAGCGCGGGGCGCCCTCGGTGATGTGGGCGCCGGTGCCGTTCTCCCGCCGCAGTGGAAGAAGGCCGACACCGGCTACCTCATGACGACGACCTACCGGGCCGATTCCGACACAACTCCTCCATCGCCGTACACCGCACGTCTTCAGACCTCCGGCGATGTTGTCACCGCTATCGTTCTCGACCTTGAGGGGCAGGTCGCCGCGTCCGGCAGGCTCACGACCGCCGACGCATTCGGGATCGTCGACCAGGTCGAAACCGCACCTGCACACCGGAGTCGCGGACTGGGCAACGTGGTCATGCCGCAGGTAGGGGTGGGTGCAGTTGTGCGGCCGTTCGGCGCCGTTGGACGCACTTCAAGGCCTTCAGGGCACCCTGCTGCTCCCAGCCTGCTCCCCCTGTCCGGACCCGGCACCGCCTCCTTGTAAGTCACAGGCAGCACCAGCAGTACAGGTCCTCGCCCGCGTCTCGGGCGCGCTGAGCAAGGGCGGCAACCTTCTCGATCACAGGCAGCATCTCGTCGTCAGACAGTGGCCTACTCCACGCCAGTTCCTCGATCCGCCCCCATTGCGCCGACAACTCCAGCGCCTGGGCGTTGCTGATAGAGGCGAGGGCGTCCCGCGCAGCCCGGTCCAGCGACATCAGCCACGGCCCGTCCTGCTCGTCTCCGCTCCACAACAACTCAAGGTCGACCAGGCTCGCATCCCAGTCGACCTGTCGAACGAGGCTGACAAGCTTGCCGAGGGTCACCGTCGGCTCAATGCCCTTCAGGTCAACCGCATCCACAGCTATGCCGCCGCGGCTGGCAGCGAACGGGACGGCCTCGAAATCCTTCATCAACCTGACAGCCGCAGCGTCGTCGTTGGCCCGGAAGTAGTCGTACAGCACACCCATGGCACGGACTCCACCACAGGGATACGACAGCGGATGCCCCCACATCCGGGGGTCTGTCAGGATGCAGGTCCAGCGCTTCAATGGCGGCGCTGCCGTGGTGCGGGGCAGGTGACGATGTCCCATGGTCCCAAAGGCGACCGCCGGCCGAACGGCGCAGTTATCGTGTCCGACGTGAACCTCGCGGATTGTGATCGATGCGGCCAGCACAGATTCGGCGGCCTGGACGCGCGGGTGGATGGGTTCCGGGTGGGAAGGGTTGGATCGTGGGTATCGCGTGGCGCGAGTCGCCGGAAGAGCTGGTCGGGCTGCTACGCCGACACGGCCTGACTCCGGACCGGGTGGACAACGTCGAGGCGGCGTGGAAGGCGTTCCGCGAGTTTCTTGCCCGGCCGGTCGACGGCTTGGAGCCAGGGCCGGACAGCGACGCCGATGGCTTCATTGTTCAGTGGGGCCGGTACAGCTGGCACGATCGACTTCCCAGCCTGAGCTTCACCAGACAGTTCGCCGTCGACGTGCGGGGAAGCTGGACCGAGACCGACTGGTACCAACCAGAGATCTGGCAGGTGAGCCTGGAGTTGGTCTTCCCAGATGCACCCGCGCTCGCCGACCTAGGCCGGCTCAACGTCCAGAACACCGGGTTCGACTTCAGTCCACCCGGTCCGGAGCGAGACCATGCGATTGGTGAAGCGGAGTGGGAGGTGCAGCGCTACCCCACCTTGCAAGCGCTGTGGGCGAGCACCCCCTTGCGCAGCGCCGTCATGCTGGACCGCGCAGACTAATCACCCGAACGCCCCAGCCGCACCCGGCTACGGATGCCGGTGAGTCACTTCCGACCGACAAGTGCGCGTGGTCTGCAGTGCAGATGCGCGCAGTTGTCTTCAGGTATCGTCGCCGGCATGTCGCTGCCTGATCTGGTGCCGATTTCGCGCGAACCGGACTACCGCACCGACAGGGTAGGGCGACACGCCGACGGCCAGTTCTTCGCGGGAATACACGGCGCGCATCGCGATGACGACCACGAGCCGGATCCGGACCGGGAACGGATCCGCTGGTACGCCTACCTGCACCTGTTCGACGCCAACGGCCGCCACCGCCGGACCGACATCTCGCTCGTGGCCACCGCTCCGTACCTACGAGGTGAGCTTGCTGACCAAGCCGAGGCCCGCTTGGCTGCCCTGCTCGATCAGCTACCTGAACGGCAGTACGGCGACATCGCCATCCAACTGTTCCGCGTGGTCCACGACGGTGTCACGTTCGGCTTGATCGACGAGTCTGACCCTGAGCGAGGCGACTGGGTCGAGTTGTATCCAGACCGCCTCAGGCTCACAGAACCCTGGGACGGGCTCTACAGCACCTGATCGCCGAGCACCGCCAGCATCACGTCGCAGGTCAACGCCAGCCGTCAGACCCACGCTGACATAGGCACTATGGGCGTTTCATAGCCGCCGGACGCGTGCCCGCGGCATCGGGTTGAATGCCGGGGTGATCACTATGGAGGCGGTCATCGAGGTACCCGCGGTCACCGACGGATCGCCGTGGCCGGTGGCAGCGATGGCGTCCGGATCGTGGTTGATGCTCAACGCCGGCGTGCCGGCGACCAGGTCGGGCTGTTCGTGACGGCGCTCGCTGGCCGGATCGAGGTTCAGCCTCCTGGCGGCCGCGATGAGGTCGTAAACGCGCTGCTGGCTGACGAATTTCTCATCGCTGCCGGCGACCTGCAGGTCCGCGACCCCACCACCGGGACGGTGATGACGCCGGGCTGCTGTGCCGGGCTGGAGGACTGGCGCGACTGGGCGCAGGTGTTGATCGGCGACTCGCCGTGGCTGGGACATGACCCGGGTCCGGAGGTCGAGTTCGTCAGCGACGATCTGCGGCTGCGGCAGGACGGCGGCGAGACCCGGCATCGCGGCCGGTGGGCCGGCGTCCACGTTGACCTGCCACAAAGCGCGCTACCCGGGCTGCTGATCGGCGTGCAACGGGACCTGGTCGGCTTCTTCGACGCCCTCAGCGGATGGGCCACGCGAATCGGACTGCAGCGCCCGGGACCGCTCTAGTTAAAGCGATCGACAAGAACTTCGCGATCACGGCGCCGTTGGACGTACAGCACTTCCGCTAGCGCTGTCATCGGCAAACCACTCGACCAGCGCCGATCAGGATCGGTGACCTTGGCGCCTCAGCGGGCAGGTGCGCGACGTCCGGTGGCCCCAAGCAAGTCCCACCGGTTGCCGGCGATGTCGAGGAAGACCGCGACCCGGCCGTAGGGCTCGGTTCGTGGCGCTCGGACGAAGGTCACATCGGCCTCGACCATCCGCCGGTATGCGGCGTCGAAGTCGTCGACGCGGAGGAAGAACCCGACTCGGCCGGCTACCTGGTTACCGATTGCGGCGCGTTGGTGTTCTCCGTCGGCGCGAGCGAGCAGAATCCCGGTCTGGGCGCCCGGCGGCCGGACGACGACCCACCGCTTGGGTCGACCGTCATTGGTCAGCGAGGGAGAGTCCTCGACGAGGTCGAAGCCGAGTACGTCGGTGAAGAACGCGATCGCGGGGTCGTACTCGTCGACAATCAGGGCAACCAAGTCGATCTGCACCACGGCACCGTACGTCGGACAGGTCCTTCTGGCCGCCCCGTGCGCCGACAAAGGGCAAAGAGGACGTCTGGTCCTGCGGTGTCCACACGACCTGACGGCGCCGCGGTCAAGGAGGATGCGCTGGCGGCAGCGTTGAACCTGACGGCCCTCACGGCGGACGCGGCTACCGCCCTGGCTGCCGTGACAGAACGCGACCCGCACGAAGTCCTGCGGACCCTTCAATCACCAAGCTCCGGGCGGTTGGTGCCACCTGCAGCTACAAGCGGCACCTCTGATTCACCGCCTGGACTGCAGATCGTCTATCCCGATGCCATGGACGAAAATGACTGGTCGATGACCGAGTCCAAGGGGTGGATCGAGATAACGGTCCATTGGGCCGGTAGCGAGAAAGCGATCACCTTCTACGATCCGACCCGGCTGTCTCAGGAGGTGCAGAGCGCCCTGGCCGAGTCCGGCTACTTTGTCGAAAGAGCTGCGGTTGTCGTGCCGACACTGTCACAGCAAGCCATCGAAGCGGTCGTAGCCCTCATGGCGCGGCGAAACTTCGTGGACATCCGTTGAGGCGGGGTACGGGCGGGCCAGCCGCCATGGGCACTGCGAGCGCCTGCTCATCGGGTGATGGGATACCTCCACGGCGAACGACACCGACGAACGCTGACGCCTTCGGACCCGCCGAAGAGGTCACCGTTCAGGAAGCCCTGCTCAGAGGTTCGCCAGTGGGATCTGGGTCTCGGCTCGCGGGATCCGTACAGACGCCACCGCGGCGACAGTCAGAGCCGTGCATCGATGCGGGCTGGCCTCGTGATCGGTGTCGGCAGGCGTCAGTTCGACAGCCAGCAGCCAGTCGGAGGGCTGGAGGGTTGACCTCTTCGGTACCCACTGGGAGGTCACGCCGCACCGCTCCACCGCATCACCGCAGGTCAAAGCCCTCGCCTCTGTCCGGCGTCGGTGAGCACTTCGGTCGCGGAGACCACTTCGCCAACCTGCACCCAATCTGCTCCCAGATGCAAGGCCCGGCCAACCAACGGCTCCTTACCGCCTTGACCTGCACACACTCCCCTGCCAGGAGACATAGAGCACTGTCGATCGCTGCGCAGAACCGCAGAGCACTCCGCGGTGAAACAGGACGCCACACCGACTCTGACCTGCGACAACGTGAAGCCGCAGGTAGGCATGGGTGCAGTGGTCAGGCACGGCCGGGCGAACAACAAAACGACGGTGCGGGCCGCCTCTGGGCGGCCCGCACCGTTATCGAACGCCGGGCGGGCGCGTCCGCCCGTCTGCCGGAATGCTGGTGGGTGGCAGTTCCCGGCTACAGGTCGGCCTTCGTCACGCGGGAGGATTCGTACGTCGTGGAGGCCCGGGGGAGGCCCGGCACGGTGGAGACGTCCTTGACCAGCATGCCGGTCGTGGCGTCGATGGTCAGCACCTCGCTGCCCTCGCCGCCGAACACCTCGGGGCCGGCGGTGATCGTCAGCGTGGCCTTGCCGTGGGTGGTCGAGTTCTTGACGCTGACCGCGGAGATGGTGGACAGCAGACGCAGCACACCGGCCCGGACCTGCGTGTTGCCGTCGCCAGCGGACAGCGCCTGGGTGCTGTACGTCCACAGGGCGTTGTCGAAGTGCCGCTGAACGGCCTGAGGGCTGTACGGCTTCGGCTCGGCGTTGCCGCCCTTCTGCTTGATGATCACCTGGGCGTCCGCCTGCTGCTTGTCCCACACCGCCTTCTGCGCTGCGGGGTCGAGGCCGACCAGCGGATCCTTGGCTGCCTTGAGCATCTGGGTCCGGCCGTCGGCCGGGCTGCTGTCCGCCGCGGCGACGGCTGCCTTGAGGAGCGGAGCGTAGCCGCCGTCCGTCATCTGGTCCTGGTGACGGGCGATCGCACGCTTGATGTCCTTCACGCTGTTGCCCGTATAGATCGCGTGACCGTCGGTGTATAGCGTGTAGACGACCTGCATGGTCTTGGTGCCGTGGACCTGCGTCGCCTTCACCAGCCACGCGTCGCCCGCCGCCGGGGTGACCGTCTTGATGGACCCGGCCAGGGTCATCAGCGGCGCGCGCTCGGCCGACCCGTCGACGGTGGTCGAGCCCGAGGTGGCGGCTGACGAATCCTTGCGGGCCTCCATGCCCCCGGTCGCCGACGAGTTGAGCACCACAGCGACGACTGCCGCCGCGGCGGCAACCCCCACCCCGGCGCCGATGCCCAATCGGCCCGCGATACCGATGCGGCGGCGGCGCTGAGGCGCCGGGCTGGATTCGTGGTCCCGCGTGGTTGTCGTCGTTTTCATGGTTGAAGTCGCCTCCATAGTCGTGTCCGCCGCTGATATCGCGCCCAGCAGCCGCACGGTTCCGGGGTCGGCCATAGCCGCCCGCAGCACCGCCCGCGCCCGCTGATACGCCTCCGGGCGTAGTGGTTCCGCGCTGCCCAACGCACCGACCAGATCGAGCTCGTCGGTCATCGGTGTCTCTCCTTCGCGCTGTTGCGGTCCTTCAGAAGCGCGGACACCCCCGGGGCGTCGCGCAATGCCGTCCTGGCTTGGCTCAGCAGCCGCCGCGCGGTGCCGGCCGGTATACCGAGTGCCCGCGCGGCGTCGGCTGCGGTCAGGTCCTCCCAGGCGACGAGCCTCAGGACCTCCCGCTCTTCGGGTTTGAGCCGCGTCAGGGCCGACCGGAGCACCGCCCGGGCGTCCACGCCGAGGTCCACCGCCGACCACGAATCCCATCCAGTAGCCACGTCCGGCACGTCCGCGACCAGGTCCTCGGCCGGCCGGGACCGCCAGTAGCGCCGCAAGCGATTCAATGCCACCCCGTACAGCCACGGCCGCGCGTCGTTGTACGACCGGTCGTACGATCGCCGCGACTCGAACGCCGCAACCCAAACCTCGCCCAGGAGGTCCTCAGCCGCATCCCGCCCAGCCCGGCGAACGAGGTACGAACCGACGGCGGCCTCATGACGCTCGACCACCTCTACGAAGGCGTCGACGTCGCCATCCAGGGACCGGCCTATCAAATCCGCATCCGAAGCCATGGCCCTCCTCGGCAAAGTTCGCGCTTCACCCTGACATTGCCGATCAGGCGGCGAAGTGTTCAGGCCCCGAGGTCCGACGGCAAGCGGTCGCCCAATAGCGACCTCTCGGCGGCATGAGCGGCTGCGGCGCGGTCAGCGTTGGCCCCAAGCGTGGCGCCCAGGCCAGGGCCGAGGGCCGAAGTCGGGAGGTAGAGGCAGCGTCGCGGCGGCGAGGCTGCCACTCCACATCGACACTCTCTCCGCCGTTTCAGGGCTGGATCTGGTTCTCGATGGGGCTGCCGGAGGCGCCGAGAAATGGCGGCTCGCCCGACTTGGGCGCGACGACCGGGCCTACCGATCCGAGACTGCCCGACGAGCGGCCCTACCGCCTGGCTCCACGCCTACAATCACCACCGCCACCACACCGCACTCCTTGACCGGCACCGTGACCACGACGATGTCACCGGCCGCCGCGGCCTGCCCGCTGGTCGCCGCGAATGCCCGCGGCCCCAGCTCCGCGACCGTGTCCGCGCCCTCCTTGTCATGTGTCGGAATCATGGCGATTCGGGCCCTTGCCGTCAGCTGGCGGGGAAGTAGTGGCCGTTGTCTAGATCGGCGAGCAGGCGGGGCTGTGCGGGTTCCCAGCCGAGGGTCCGGCGGGTGATGAGGTTGGACGCCGGATAGCTCTGCGTGACGATGTTCGCGAGGAACCCGAAGTATCCCGGCAGCACCAGTTCGTCCAGGGGAACGCTCACGGCGGGCAGGCCCAGACGGCCGCCGATGGCCTCGGCGATCACGCGGAACGGGATGCCTCCGTCGTCGACCGCATGCCAGTATCTGCCGGCTGGGCCCCTCTCCAACGCCAGGCGGAACACAGAGGCGACATCGCGGATGTGCACGGCAGTCCACAGGTTCGCGCCGTCCGCGGGGTAGCCGACGAAGCCCTTCTCCTTCGCGAGCGCGATCAGTGTGGGGAGGAAGCCGGCACGATCGGTCGTGTCATGCGCAATGTTGGCGATCCGCACGACCGAAGACCGCACGCCCTGCTCGGCGAGGCCGATCACGGTGGTTTCCACGACGTTCCGAGCCCGCAGGGTGCCCTTGTGCTCATCGCCGCTGGGAAGGGCCGGGTCCTCCTCGGTGGCCGTCCGGCCTAGGAATCCCTGGCCAGGCGAGCCGATGCTCCCCGCCGCGACCAGCGGCTTTCCGGTGCCCGCCAGCGTCTCACCGTAGGCGAGCATGATCGGGACCTCCGCGGCGGCCACGGCGTCGATCCCGCCGGAGAAAAGCAGGTCCTGCCGGTGCGCGACGTGGATGACGCCGTCGGAGTCCGCAGCCGCCTCCTGGAGCCCGTCGAGGTCCTGGAGGTCGCCGCGGCGCACCTTCGCGCCGAGCGCGGACAGCGCCGCCGCAGCAGTGTCCGACCGGGCCAAGCCGGTGACCTCATGCCCGGCTGCGATGAGCTCGGGGACGATGTACGAACCGGAATGGCCGGTCCCGCCAGTCACGAAAACGCGCATGCTGCTGTCCTTGTCAGTGATGTGGCGCGAGAAGTGCGGGTGCGGGTGCGCTCAGCTGAAATTGCTGACGCCGAGGGTGAAGTTGAAGGTCCAACGCCGTGGTGGCCAGGCTGATCATTCGCAGGCCCGTCCCTTCCAGCCAGTGCGCCGTCTCCAGGCCCCGGCATTCAAGGGCTCTGTTCGTCGACTGTCTCGTCCCGAGGGCTCAGCCAGTGAATTCGTTGACGCCGAGGGCGAAGTCCCAGTGGGCGACCCCGTTGCCGGCGAGGCCCACCGTGACCAGGCCCATTCCTTCCAGCCAGTGCGCCATTCTCAGGCCGCCGACGTCCAGCGGATGCAGCCCGAGGCTCTCGACGAATGCCGCCACTCCCGCCTTGACCTGCGCATCGTCGCCAGCCATGAAGACGTCGGGCCGGCCGTTCTCCAGGACATTACGAAAGATGGTGTTGAATGCCTTCACCACGCCGGCACCGGCCGGGGCCACCTTGGCGACTTCCTGCGCGATCGAGGTCTCCTCGCTGTGGGCCAGTCCGTCGAACGTGGCGTTGAACGGGTTGCTGATGTCGACGATGACCTTGCCCGCGAGGGCGTCTCCGTACTCGGTGACGACCGGAACGACAGCGGCGTACAACAGGGCCGTGATGACGATGTCCCCGGCCGGGACGGCGCCCCACTCGCCCGCCGTCGTGCCGCCGCCCAGAGCCTTCGCCAGGTCATCGGCCTTGGACTGATCGCGTCCCATGACCTCGACGGTGTTGCCGCCCGCCACCGCGAGCGTGCCGATGGTGCGGGCCATGTTCCCCGTACCGATGAGGGTGATGCTGCTCATGAGGTGTGCTCTCTTCCTGATTCCGGGTGTGTGTTCAGAGGGCGGTGGTGCCGCCGTCGGCGACCAGTTCCAGGCCGTTGACGTAGCTGGAGTCATCGGAGGCGAGGAACAGGGCGACGGTGGCGATCTCCTCGGGGCGGCCCATCTGCCCGCGGGGGATGAGGGACTCGAAGGCGGCCCTGGTCGCCTCGTCGAACAGTTCTTCCTGTTTGGCAGTGCCGACCTGGCCGGGGGTCAGGACGTTGACCCGGATCTTGCGGTCGCGCAGTTCGTTGAGCCAGACGCGGGCCCATGCCTGCTGGACGGCTTTGCTTCCCGCGTAGAGGCTCCAGCCGGGGAAGGCGCCGAGGGAGGCGTTGGATCCGGTCATGAAGACTGAGCCGTTGTCGTTGATCAGCGGGAGTGCCTTCTGCACGGTGAATAGGGTGCCGCGCGCGTTGAGCGAGAAGGCGCGGTGGAACTGTTCCTCGGTGATCTCGCCGAGGACGGCGGGTTCGCCCATCCCGGCGCTGGCCCACAGCACGTCGATCGAGCCCTTTTCCCGCTTGACGGTGTCGTACAAGCGGTCTAGGTCGTCCAGGTCGGCCGCGTCGCCCTGGACGGCGGTGACGTTGCGGCCGATCAGCTTGACGGCGTCGTCCAGTGCTTCCTGCCGCCGGGCCTGGATGAAGACATGCGCGCCTTCCTCGACGAACAGTTTGGCGCCGGCCAGTGCCATGCCGGTGGATCCGCCGGTGATTACCGCAACCTTGCCATCGAGCTTTCCCACGATCACTCCATTGAGTCGATGAGTATTCAAAACAGATGCTGGTCGGAGCGCCGTTGTCAACGGTTGTGTCGTCGAAACCGTCGAATGACGCAACGGGGCTCGGCTCAATTCATCATCTGTCTATGCCGATCCCAGCTCGCTGCTGCCAAGTCCGAGGGCGAATTCTTATACCGATTTCACTCCGGTCCCATCGGGTACCCATGAAGCGTGCCATTGGCCTGAGTAGGTGTCCAAGACCTCTTTCAGTCGTTGCGATACCCTGAAGGCATCGCCCGACCGGGAGGCTCCATGGATCTGGACCTGCGCAAGCTGCGCTACTTCGTCGCCGTCGCCGACAAACTGCACTTCGGCCGCGCCGCTGATGAGCTGCACATCGCGCAGCCGGTGCTCAGCCGCCAGATCCGCGCGCTGGAACACGATCTCGGCACCCCGCTGCTGATCAGGGACAGCCACGGCGTGGAACTGACCGACGCCGGCAGGCAGTTGCTGACCGACGCCGGCCCGCTGCTGGCCTCCGCGCACGCGGTCCGCCGCCGGGTGACCGTGGCCGCGCGCGGCAGCCAGCGGCTAATGGTCGGCTTCCGCGCGGGCATCACGGCCACCCCAGCGGTACGGCAGTTCGCCGTCCAGCACCCAAGCGTGATCGTGGACGTGCAGCGGATCGAAGGGGACGACCAGGCCACGCTGCTGCTCGACGGCCGCATCGACGTCGCCTACGTGCGATTGCCCATCGACGAGACCGGCCTGCGCGTCACCCCGCTGTACACCGAGCCCCGGGTGGCGGTGCTGCCCGCCGGCCACCGGTTAGCCGGCAAGGAGCAGATCACCGAGGCCGACCTGGCCGGCGAGCCGTTGGTCTGGCATGCGGACACGAGCACGCAGCCCACCAGGCGCACGCACCCTAACGCCGGATACCTGGTACGCGGGGTGGACGAGACACTCGAGCATGTCGCGGCCGGCCGAGGCATCTCGTTCCTGGCCCGTTCGGCGACCGTGTTCTACTCACATCCGGACGTCAGCTATGTCCCCATCCCGCAGCTGGCACCCGACCAGGTGTGCCTCGCTGTGGCGGCATCGCGCGCCTCGCCGCTAGTCGACGACTTCGTCACCGCGGCTCAGGCGACGGCCGAGATCACGGCAGAATGTGGGAACTATGAAATGTGGCAGCTTGACGGCGGCGCCATTGCAAGAGACGGCTGATTAATCAGCGAGACAGTGTCACTCCTTTATTTCGATCTCATCGATAATGCGGAGAATCCGCGCGGATGGTGTGATCCGGCAAGGGTTGCCGAGATATCCCGAGGCAATATAGGCCGACCGACGAAGTGGGTGTCGCAACCAATTCCAACAGAACGCCCTGTGCACTACATCGGCATGAGCAGACACCGCCCTCGCCTCTACAGAAAACGCCGACGCCGACTCCTTCGAGTCCGCCGAAGAGGTCTCCACCCCGAAGCGCCTGGTCAGAGCGTTGCCTGTGGGATCGGAGTCTCAAATGACGAAACCGCGGCCGACCCCAGCAAGCCCCCACAACGCTTCACATCGACCTTTAGCACACCTACAGGCGTGGCGTTAGGCGGCCCGAGACGCCGGCCGGCGCCAGCCATCCTGGGCGCAGCAACGCCTGACCAGTTCGACCTCTACTGGGAGGTCACGCCGCACCGCTCGACCTCCATCACCGCAGGTCAAGGCCCCTCGTCTCGCCGGCATCGGTGAGCACGCCGCGGCCAGGAAGAGCACGAAGGGCCGCAGGTCGGCCCGGGACGATCCGCGCAGCTCAGCCGGGTTGAGCGCGGCTCGGCACCAGAACCCCTGGCCGCGTGGTCGAGTTGCGATGATGTTGTGGTCAACCGCGCGGCGCTCGGTCCGCAGGAGCGTCGCGACGCCGAGCTGCACGGCTCGGCGGTGCGGGGATGGTGCCGTCAGCACGAGTCGTGGCCGGCGCAGTCGCAGCCGCAGCCTTGGATGTGCGGCGGTGGAGCGTGAGAGTCATGACCAGCACGACCAGCGCTCCGACGATCAGCCCGAGGATCGCGCTGGCCACCGTGTTGACGAGCCAGCCGAGGAGCCCGCCGAGAACACCCGTGGCGTCGTGGGCGGCGACCTCCACGTCATGCACGGCCTCGTACAGGAAGTGCAGGTTCAGCTCGTTCGTGCCGAGCAGCAGGATGTGCCCGCCCACCCACAGCATCGCCGCGGTGCCGACTACCGTCAGCACGGTGAGGACCACCGGCATCGCCCTCACCAGACCGCGGCCGAACGTCGCGACGGCGCCGGAACGTTGCGACAGGCGCAGCCCGGCGTCGTCCATCTTGACGATCAGGGCCACCACGCCGTACACCAGAACGGTTATGACGACGGCGACGACAGCCAGGATCGCCAGGCGGGACCCGAACGCCTCATCGATCACCTCATTAAGGCTGATGACCATGATCTCCGCCGAGAGGATCAGGTCGGTTCGTACCGCCCCAGACACCAGTGTCGTCTCGTCCTGCACCTTCTCCTCGCCCGCGCCGGAGGCACCGTGATGGGCGATCTTGTCCCACACCTTCTCCGCGCCTTCATAACAGAGGTAGGCGCCGCCGAGCATGAGGATCGGAGTGAGCAGCCAAGGCACGAACTGACTGAGCAGCAGCACCGCCGGCAGGATGATGAAGAACTTGTTGCGCAGCGACCCCACGGCAATGCGCTTGATAATCGGCAACTCACGCTCGGCCGCCAGGCTCCGCACGTACTGCGGCGTGACGGCAGCATCGTCGACGACGACGCCCGCAGCCTTGGCGCCGGCCTTCGCGGCGGCCGCCCCGATGTCATCGATCGACGCGGCAGCGGCACGGGCCAGCACCGCCACGTCATCCAGCAGGGCTACGAGTCCACCGGCCAAGGGAGGGTCCTTCCAGGGTTGCGCAGAATTCGAACTGGCCCATTCTCGCCCAAGTCCCCGCGCGCGGCACGCCACCGCCCGGTCGCATCTGGGGCGGGAAGCCGGGCGAGAGCTCGAGGTGACCGGCTATCGCGCTCAGCCGACGACCCACCACCACCGCACCCGGCCCGCGCCAGCCATTGCGGAACGACACGCCTGACCACTTCGGCCCCGCCGAAGGGGTCATCACAGAGGATGCGCTGGTCACGGGATCGCCAGTGGGATCGGTGTCTCAGCTAACGGGACCAGCTACTGGTCCGGCACGGCGGGACTGTGCGCTCGAACATCGATGAGGCCACCTTTGAACAGGCGCAGACGCTGCTCGTACGACACCGGTTGGGTCTGGACCTCCCGCAACGGCAACGCCGCGCCCGCAACCCGTACGTCTTCCGCGGCCTGATCTACTGCGCCGCCTGCAACCGGCGGATGCAGGGCCAGTACAACCACGGCGCCGCCTACTACCGCTGCCGCTTCCCCCAGGAATACGCCCTCGCCAACGACGTCTCCCATCCCCGCAACGTCTACCTCCGCGAGGAGACCCAAGCTGAACGGACCCGAGCCGAAACCGAGCTGCACACGGGGACCTCCGCCGCACCACGCCGGATGACCCAGGCAGAGATCACCGCGCTGGTTCACGCCCTCGGGAACATCGTCACCGTGCTCCGCGACGCGGACCCCGCCGACAAAGCCGAGGTTCACCGCCACTCGGCCTGCGGCTGACATACCACCCCGAAGCGCAAACGGTGCACGCTGAAACCGATCTCAGCGCGCACCGTGGGCCTATGGTTCGTGTCCGAGGGGGGATTCGAACCCTTGTACGTATCATCGGTGCTCCATTACGGGTGCACATGCTTATAGATTACGGCACGGTCAGCTTTGACTCAACCTCGCGCGCTCATTACCGTGCGTGAGCATGAATCAAAATTGGGACGCGTAGGGTCCAAGCTTGCCAGCCAGGTGGCTCGGTTATCGACTGACCGAAATGACCGTGCAGGCATCAAGCTGGAGCCCACCGCTTGGGTCCTGGTGAGCTTCAGCCGGCCGGTGTTGACGGCAACCCGTACCGCTCGCGTTCTTTGGTAGTGAGCGCACGAGGTTCACCGCCTTCGTCAAGCTCTGAAATTCACCACAACCGGGCGCAGCGCCAGAGCATCCAGCGCCGATCAGCGCGATGTAACGCGGTGTTCCTGCAACGCGCGGATCTGCGCTCGCACTGCCATGGCGAGGGTCTGAATCCGGATGAGTCGCCCGACCGCCCCGGTCATCTCGAGTTCCGTGTACGGCGTCAGGCCAGCTTCCTGATCGAATCCGCGACCACGTCAAGCGCCTCCGCCACCATTTCAGGCGAACCACTCAGATCCACGGGATAGGTGTGCAGGCGCTGGTTGCCTCCGACCACTGTGATGACTCGGTCCGGAGCGAGGTCGGCACGGCAGTAAATGAGCATCCCGCGCGGTAGTCGCAGGGCCGTGGTGTAGGCCAGCAGCTGGTAATAATCGCTGGTACGCGCTAGACCGCCCCCGGTCAGCTTGTACTTGACGTCCGCAACGAAAACGACCTCCGCGCCCCGCAGGAAGAGCAGGTCGGGGTTCATGGTGACGCGTGGCGAGACGCTCAGGGGAACGGCCAACTGCTCAAGGACCTCGATCGTGGGGTAGAGCCTTGCGCGTAGCTCGTCCCCGATCCACTTCTCGAATAGCTTGTTCATGTCGACCAGGAAGCTCTGCGCTGTCAGTCCACCCGCGCCCTGGGTGAGGCCGAAGCCCTCGAGGACCAGCCGAGCAAGGGCAAGAGCCGGTCGGTAGTGCTCATTGAGCGGTGTGCGCCGGATCAGGTCACACTCGGTCAGCGCGACCGGCGAGTCCCCCACTCCTTCAAGGCGCTGGAGCAGCTCACCGGCCATGCGACGAAGGACGGGGCCTACTGGCCACCGCACGACATGCCGAACGGCCGCCAGCAGGATCCGGTTCTCGGGGATATCCGCGGTGAAGTCGTCGAAGCGGCACGGCACTGGCCAGGAGTCCCACGGCCGTGCGGCCAGCTGCTGGACGTCCATGCGTCCGCGGATCACTGGGAGTCGCTGGTCGACAGCACGGTAGCCGTGGACGAGACCTCGGCGGGTCGCCCCGTTGATCGCCCGTAGTACCAGTTCCGCGACACCTTCGACGAAGTCACTTCGGTCGTACGCCGCCGCGTCGGTTCCCCACTCGACCAGGCCTACGCCGGAGGTGAACATGGTCAGAACGGTCCGCAGGTCACGCACCTTGGGCAGGATCTGGATGGTCAGCCGAGGTAGGACTACGGCGCCCACCCAGGAGGTGGCCTGGAGGAAGTACGATCCGGGCTCGTCCGACGGGGTGAGTTCGAGGCGGCCGCCAGGGAGGCCGCGGAGCAGGGACACCTCTGCGACGTTGAGAGCTACGGGCCGCGGCGAGGTCTCGTACTCGCGAAGCCTCACTACGCCGGCGACCTGGGATTCAAAAGGAAGACTCATCGGAATCGTCCGAGGTGGCATCCACGGCCGCGCTCCCCGAAGCGGAGGACGGCCCGTACGCGGCGTGCGCCTTCGCCCAGGCGAACTGCTCCAGCTGGTCGGGCCGGCCGTACAACTGGTCCTCGATGAAGGGGTAGACGTCGTACTCCCAGATGCGTGCGAGTCGCTCGTCGGTGAGGCCCTGTCTCATGAAGTGGCTGTGACCGACCTGCAGGTGCGGCCCTTTCAGAAGGACCCGGAGCCGCTCGTTTACCTGATCCACCAGTCCGGCGACCCACACCGGCTCCCCGTTCTTCTTTAACCAGTCGGCGAGCAGCGACCGCATCGCTCCCTCGTGCGGCATGAACGGGATGAAATGGAACCGTCGGCGCAGGGCGGCATCCACCATCGCGATCGACCTGTCAGCGGTGTTCATCGTGCCGATGAAAAAGAGATTGCGCGGCAGCTCGAATGGTTCGTCGGGCCGATAGGCGGTGCGTACGGCCTTGTTCCGGTATTCCAGCAGGAACAGCAGTTCGCCGAAGACACGCGGCAGGTTGGCCCGATTGATCTCGTCAATGATCAGGTAGTGCGGCACGCCGGGGTTGCTCTCGGCCTTCTCTGCCATCAGCGCAAGCGGCCCGGAGCGAAGCTCGTAGGTCAGCTGCCCCCGTTCATCGGTGCGTGGCCGGTAGCCCTCGAAGAAGTCCTCGTACGAGGTGGACGGATGGAATTGGACGAGCATCCGCCTTTCCGGGTCCTGCTGCAAGGCGCCGGCGAGCCGGTCCGCCAGGTAGGTCTTGCCGGTGCCCGGAGGGCCGTAGAAAATGAGTTGTCCCTTCTCGTGGAGCAGTTCAGCGAGCTCGCGCAGGAACGGTTCAGGCAAGAGGAGATCCTGCGCGGTCCGGGCGATGTGGTCCTCCTCCTCGACCGGCTCCACGGCGTCGTGGTTGAGCATCCAGTAGGCGAACTGGCCCTGCCCCCAGGGATCGCCGGGCAGCAACTGCTCAAGGGTTGCCCGCAGCCGATCGTTCGCCTCGACGTGCTGTTGACCGCGGCTCAGCGCGCCGTCCGGCTCCGTAAGCCCGAACCGGCGAAGCATGGCGATCTTTCCCATTGGACCCGTCAGCGGGAAAATCGGCAGGAAGCGCCGGGGATCGGTGACGGCGAACAGCTTCAGGAGCACGCTCTCGCCCAGCCCTTTCGTGCCGAGGTCTTTCCAATCCAGGCCTCGGTCGATGCGGGTGGCGACCTCCTCGTCACCGAAGAGGATCTCACGCAGTTTGTTGGCGAAGGCGTCGAGGGCGACCGAGTCCATGCCCGAGAGGCTTGCGTTGAGTACCGACTGGGGACCTGGGTTGCCGTAGCGCTTGCCGTTGACGAGTAGCCGGAACTGGTCCAGGTCAAAGATGGTCAGGTTCTCGGGTGAGAGGGCCTCAGCGAACTGCTGTCGCTGTTCTGCATGCCACTCGTCCTTGTCGTGCGGGTAAGGGCGCTCAGCCTTGAATCTGGCAAGCGCCGCCGCCAGATCCTCCCCCTCGGGGGTCGTCGCCGGCACGGCCTCTCCCTGGCCGGCGACCAGCCTCACCAGAGGCTTGAGCCGACCCACCTCCTCGAGTATCGCGTCCCTCAGGTCACCGCCCCGGGGAACCTCGGACCAGGGCCACCACTTTCCCACGAACGTGCTTCCACCCGGATCGGCGTCGACCGGAACGAGCCGGTCTCCGGTGAGGTGGGGCCGGATCTCGAAGAACCGGTGACCGGAGGGGAGCGGACCCGTGGCAAGCGCTGCGCCGACGCCCGGGTTCCGCCAGTCGTACAGGCCGACCGCAAGCCCCGAGCGCGTGGCCCACAGCCGTAGGCCGGCGGCAGACACCGCCCCGGGCAGCGACCAGGTGGCGTAGGCGTCTGCGCGATACGCAGCCCCCTTGTCCGAGGCGATCCGGTCCTGCGGTTGCGAGGTCTCCAGCTCGAGTCCCGTGGCGGCCCGTAAGTCCGCCAGAAGCCCTTTGGCGGCGATGTGCAGCTCACCCTTGAGTTGGGCGGCGAGAGCGGCTGCCCGACTCGAACGTTCCTCGTCCGGATAGCGCGCGCCCACCTCGTAGGTGGCCATGATGCCGGCAGCCTCGTCGCACATCTCCCGCACGGCGGGGTTGACTCCCACGAACCCCTGGCGCTCGGATAGGAACCACATCAATCGCTCGAACCGGTGGACATCGTCGGGATAGAGCGCGCGTGCTGCTTCAACCACCGCTAGGTAGCGGTCGGCGTTCTCCCACGTCCGTAGCCAACCCAGCGCCCACATCCGCTCCGGCGCGCTCTTCCACATCACCGGCCAGCCCGGTTGCACGTGGTCCGTCGACCAGAACACCGACAAGACGTACGGGATCCGCCCGACGGCCGGTTGCCCCTTACTCGCCAGGTCTCGGGTCACCCACTCGACCTCGGCGAACCGGGAGCGCGCCTCATCCACGGTGGCCGGCGTGGTGAAGGCGCGGACCAGCACGTTCAGCGCCTCGGGGTCATCGGGCAGGTTGTTGGCGACCTGGTTGAGCCACATCTGACCGAAACCCGAGAAGGCGTTGTACGGACCCTCCTGGCGCGACCACTTGTCCGAGCCTGCCCGGAATGCCGCGAAATCCCGGGTGGCGATGAGCTCCGAAACCAGATTGCGGGCCTCGGCATCCCGGGTGGGCCGCAGCGCATCCGCCTTGGCCCAGCGCTGCTTCACTTCCTCGTCGAGTTCCACGGCCGCCTCGATCTGATCGAGCTTGCGCCGCCACCGGGGCAGGTCGTCGGGATGGATCACCAAAGTTCACTCGTCCCTGTCATCGGCTCCATGCCGCAACCACGGCACACGACAGCATCCCACGATCGTTCCGCCAGCTAAAAGACGAAACCGACCGAGTATGGAAGGGCCATGCGGAACCAGCAACAGCTGAAGATCGCTAAAGGGCTAGCTCCCTGGCTGCCCGGGATCAGCGTGGCGGCAGCACGCCCAACGCCCTCGAGATAGCCCGTTGGTTGTCGGGATACCGACACGGTCCATTTTCGGCAGGATCGGCATATTGACCTGTCGGGAGGCGCCTGAGAGCCTGACTGGCTCGGTCGCGTGACGAGCACACGTACAGAGCGGTTTTGGAGAGGAGCCGGTGTAGTGGCGCCGGAGAACCTGACGGCATATGGCTCAACCCTCGACACTGAACAGCAGGTGTTGGCGAACCAATCGCGACGCCCGCCTCGGCCGATGCCGGTGATCGTCCTCGCCGACATCAGCGGAAGCATGGACGGCGAGAAGATCCACGTGCTCAATCGCAGTATCCGGAGCATGCTGCACGCGTTCGCGTTGGAGGACTCCGCGCGGGGAGAGATCCACGTTGCGGTGATCGCCTTCGGCGGGGACGAGGCCGTCGTGCACCAGCCGCTGGTCCGCGCCTCACAGGCACAGTGGACCGAACTCACGCCGCGTGGCCGGACCCCGATGGGTGGTGCGTTCGACCTGACCCGGGCGCTGCTCGACGACCCGGCCGTCGTGCCGAAGCGAGCCTTCCCGCCCACCCTGGTCCTGGTCTCCGACGGGCTGCCCACGGACGACTGGCAGGCTCCGTTGACAGCATTACTCGGCACCCGCTGGGGTGCGCGGGCAATACGGCTGGCCATCGGGATCGGCGTCGATCGGACATCGGAGGCTGACGAGGTGTTGGCCCAGTTCAGCACTCCGGGCACCGCCGTGCTTCGGAGCGACCAGGTGCACGAAATCCCAGCGCAGTTCCGATGGGTGACCGCGACAGTGACCGAACAGCTCCACCAGCGCACCGCACCGAGAGCCGTCCGGTTGGAGGATCTGGATTGAACACGGAAGGCTCCGCGTGGCCGAGTAGTGTCCGAGCCGCGAGCAACAACCTGCACCTCGATCTCCTGCTCGACAACCAGTTGGGAAGCGGCGGCGAAGGGGCGGTCTTCCGCACCCGGTACGGCGGCCTGGCCGTGAAACTGTGCGCCCCCGACGATTCGAGCCGGGACCGGATGACCGAGCTCTTCGCCCGTCTCCGGTGGCTACCACTGGACGGCATTCCCCTCTGCCGCCCGCTGGAGCAACTGGCGCCGCCGCATGTCGGCTACGTCATGGAACTGTTGGAGGAGATGGTTCCGCTGCGGGAGCTGTGCGACCCTCCGCAGCAGGACGAGGACGCGTGGTATCTCGGCGGTGGCGGCCTACGTCGCCGGCTCGTCCTGCTCGCCCGGTGCGCCGGTGTCCTCGCCATCCTGCACGACCGGGGAATCGTCTACAGCGACGTCTCTCCGGGCAACGTGCTGGTTTCCGCCGACCTCGGATACGACGAAGTCCGGCTGGTCGACGCGGACAACCTGCAGACCGAGAGCAGCACGGCGGCCCGACGGCTCGGAACGCCCTTCTACATCGCACCGGAACTCCTGCGCGGGCAGAGCGGCAACACCGTCTTCAGCGACGTCTACTCGTTCGCCGTGCTCGCGTACGAGGTCCTGACCATGAATCACCCGCTGATCGGCGACTACGTCAACGAGGGCGAGGTCGAGCTGGAGGACGACGCCCAGCGCGGGCTGGTGCCCTGGATCGACCACTCCACCGACGATAGCAACCGGACCCGGTTCGGCTACCCGGCCGACCGGGTGCTCACCCGGCGCCTGCGGGATCTGTTCCGACGTACCTTCGAGCAGGGGATGACCGACCCGTGGGCTCGCCCCGGCGCCGGGGAGTGGGCGGCGGCCCTGCACGCCGCCGCCGACCGCTGCCTGGTCTGCCCGTGCGGTCAGAGCTTCCTCGCCGCGAACCCCGTCTGCCCGTGGTGCGGAGTCACCCGCCCCTCCGCGCTGACGGTCACCGTGCTCGAACAGTTCCCACGCCTGACTGAAGGGCCACCACCGTTGCTCCCCCAGGACGACCTGACGCTGGTGCTGCAGGCGCACCGACCGCTCCTGGTCACGAATCGCACGGCGGTCCGACACGCGGAGGACCCCACCGCGGCGCTGCTCCGGATTGAGTGGGACGGCGGGGCCGAGGTCCGGGTGCGCAACTGCGGACGGTCGATGGTGCGCCGAGTGCCACCGCAGGGCGGCAACGGACTCCAGCTCATTCCCGGCTCCGCCGCGGTCGAGCACCTGAGGGCTCCGTGGTGGATCCACTTCGACACCGCATTGCGGCCACACCGGATACTGGTCCTGCAGTCGATCGAGGCGCCCGATGCGCGCTGACGAACTGACCGTGGGCGACACCCGGCTGATCCGCGTACACCCGGTGATGGGGGCCGTGGTACCGCCCTGGCTGAAGGCGCTCGCGGAGAAGGATCGCCAGGACCGTGAGATCGAGGTACGCGTGCCCGCGGCGACGGCCGCGTACGACCTGGCGGTGCACCACGGCCGCCGGTACGGCCCTGTCCGAGCCCAGGTGACGGATCCGGACGCGCGTGACTGGCTCGCCGCAGCCGGGCACAGCGTCGTGGCCTGGGTCGCCCACGCGACCGACCGCGAGGTAGACCTCCAGTGCCACGGCTTCGCCGGTGCAGACCTCGGCCCGCGGTTGGAGATCGGTGTCGACGACCGGGTCGCCGGGCAGGTCCGCGTCGCCGCCCGGGTACACAGCACAGGCTTCGACGAGGTGCGGAACTGGCTGCGACGGGAGTTCTGCTTGCCTCCGCCGGCTGAAGGCGCGCGGGACCGAATCGTGCACAGCGGTGGGCCCCGGGAGCAGTCCGCCGGGAGCGCGTTCACACTGCACGGCACCCGCTGGGTCGCCGACGTCGCGCTGGTCGACAACGTACTCCGGATCACCCGGATGACCGGCGCGGATGCCCGGGGGCGAAGCCGCTGGCACCGGCTGAGTGAGGTGGACGTACGGTTCGTCGACCGGGGCGCGGAGGCGGACGCGTCGGAGGCGATCCGGGCCGCCCTGCTCGGCCTCGAGTCCGACGGACGCACCTACCTCGACCTGTGGCAGGCGTACAACAACATCGAGCGGGAAGCCCTGGTTGAGGACGCCAAGCGGCTGCGGTGGGCGAGGTTCCAGTCGTGCAAGGTGACCGCCCGGGGTGACTGGCGGTTCGAGCTCCAGCCCGGCGAGCGGGCCGCACGGTTTCTCGGCACGGTGGCCGCGTACCCGGGGCGGCTGGAGCTGGAAGCGGCCGGGGAGCTTCCCCCGGAACTGGCGGAGAAACGCGGCCGGGCCACCGTGGGGGTGCACGGCGAAGTCCGCGGCGCGGCGGTGGGAAACTGGACGGTGGACCTCGCGGTCGCCGGGGACGAGCCGCCACCCGTGACGGGCTACCTGTTCCGCTCCCTGTCCGGGGACCGGTCCCGGTTGCGGCGGCGGGACACCGCCCGCGAGCGGATCGAGAACGACCAGGCCGAATTGCCCGGCCTGCGACTGCTCATCGAGGGACTCCCACGGCCCGGCGCGCAGCCACGCGCCGACCCGGCACACGACCGGGCGGTGAACCGGGTCATCGGCGCTGCTGCCGGCGAGAGACCGACGGAGGTGCAGCGGGCCGCTCTCCGGATGGCGCTGCGCACACCGGACATCCTCCTGGTGCAGGGTCCGCCCGGCACCGGCAAGACTCGCTTCATCACCGATCTCCTGCGCTGCCTCGACGAGCTGGGGGATCGAGCGGTGGCGGTGAACCGGACGTTACTGTCCAGCGTCCAGCACGACGCGGTGGACAACGTGGCCCGCCGGGCCCGACGGCTGGGCCTGCCGCCGACCCGGGTGAGCAACAAACCAGAACGGGACCGGCAGAACACCCGACAGTGGCGGGACGAGACGGTGGCCGCGGTCGACCGCCACCTCGACCGGCACCGTCCCGAGGTGGCCGGTTGGGACCGCGTCGTACGGCTGCGTCAGCTGGCGGCCGCCTACAGCCGGCACCCCGTCGCCGGGCCCGATCTGACGAACCTGCTGACGGAGACGAAGCGGCTGGCCGGGGCGGAACTGCCGGCCGGACTGCGCAGCCGGCTAGACCGGACGCTGGCGGAGCTGCAGGTGACCGGCATGCTCGGCCGGAGCCTGACGGACGAGGAACGGGCTGCGGTGGCTCGGGTCGTCCGGTCGATCCGCGTCACCCCGGTCTCCTTCGCGGACGACGGCCCGAAGCGGGCGGGCGACGCGCTGCGGCTGCTGACCGACGTGCTCGACGAACCAGCCCAGCTCCTGCTGGGGCGGGCCGCCACCGGGGACGCGGACCAGGCGGCCCTCCTCCCCGACCTGGCGGAGCTGCGGTTGGCGCTGCTCGACCGGCTGGCAGCGGCCACCGGCCTGCTGCACACCCCGCAGCACGATCCGGCCGTCGAGGACCTGCTGATCGAGGTCGCGGAGGCAGTGCACCAGGTCCACGCGGCGTCCACCGACAGCGCCGCCGAGGTGCTTCGCGCGTACCAGGACGACCTGCGGGAGGACCTCGACCTGGTGGAGCGGACCCTGGCTCGGTATAACGCGGTGCTCGCCTCGACCGTGCAGCACGCCGACTCCCGCGAGATGTCCCGGGTGCTCGACGCGCCGTTGCCGGTCTTCGACACCGTCGTCGTCGACGAAGCAGCCCGCGCCAACCCGCTCGACCTGATGATCCCGATGGCCTTCGCCCGCCGGCGGATCATCCTGGTCGGCGACCACAAGCAGCTCCCGCACATGCTGGAGCAGAAGGTGGAGCGGGAGCTGCGCCGCAATCGTTCACTCGACGGGTCCGAGCTGTCCCAGAGCCTCTTCGAACGGTGGTTCGACCTCTTCGCGAGCGAGCGACCCGCGGTGCGGACGATCCGGCTCGACACCCAGTTCCGCATGCACCCCGCCCTGGGCCGGTTCGTCAGCTCGGTGTTCTACGGCGGCCCGGACGTGGTCCAGTCCCACCCCTCCACCCAGGAGCTGACCCACGACCTGAGCCCATGGGCCAGGAAGGTCGCGGGCTGGATCGACGTCCCGCTGGGGGCGGGTGCCGAGGAACGGACCGGGTTCAGCCGGACCCGGCGGGTGGAGGCGATCCGGCTGGTGCGGGAGCTGCGGGAGCTGGCCGCCCGGGACGGGGCGCGGCAGCTCACCTTCGGCGTGATCACTTTCTACCGGGAGCAGCAGGTCCTGCTGGAGACCGAACTGGTCGATGCGGGCCTGGCCGTCCTGGACGACGAGGGAGGGTTCGCACCGGTACCGGCGATGGCCTACACCGCCGAGCCGGTCCCCCGACAGCGGCTCCGGGTGGGCACCGTTGACGCCTTCCAGGGCATGGAGTTCGACGTTGTTCTGCTGTCGGTGACCCGGAGCAGTTCACCGCCTAGGTCCACCCCCGACCCCGCCGAGGCCGTCCGGCGGTACGGGCACCTGCTCAGCGACAGCCGCATGTGCGTGGCGATGAGCCGGCAACGCCGGCTGCTCATCGCGGTGGGTGACGCCGCAATGGCGGAACGGTCGGCGACGCCGGAGACGCCGGGACGCCCCGGCCGGTCGGTGGCCGAGGGGCTGGTGGCGTTCCGGGAACTCTGCAAGGGGGTGGACGGTGGCGGGATTCGACGTTGACAGCCCGGTGGTCCTACCGGACCACGTCCGGTACCGGGGCGACCAACTGTGGCTGCTGTGGCCAGCCCTGCGCTACCGGGTGGTCGCACCGCTCGTGCACGAGGAACGGCTGAACGTCTTCCAGTCGGCGGTGCTCGGGCTGGCCCGGTCCGGATACCGGGAGGTGGGCGAGGTGGCGGCGCTGCTCGGCCTCCAGGGTGACCTGGTGGAGATGGTCCGGTCGGACCTGCGTGCGCTGTCCTACCTGGACCGGCACGGCGCGGTGACCGACACCGGGCTGCAGGCGTTGCGGGACGGCTTCCCCGACCCGACCCGGACCATCACTACGTATGTCTACCAGGACGTCCTGACCGGATCGCTCTGGCCGGCGTCGACCCTGCAGGCCCGGCTGGCGCAGGCCGATTGGCGCGCCCGGCACCAGGTCTCGCTGCAGCTGCGGACTGCCGGTGCGCCATTGCGGGTCACCGCCTTCCCGGTGCTGCCGGAGGGCTGGACGGGCACCGAGCAGCCCAGCCACGAGGAGGTCGTCGAGGCTGTCTCGCGTGGTGAGCGGGCCAAGCAGGAGCGGGGCCGGGCCCGACGGTGGGACCGGGCCGCCCCGGATCGGGTGGTTTCACGGGTGGCCTTGATGACCTCGGGTGTGCCGGTGTGGATTCCGGTCCCGCTCGTGTCGGATCGCCACGAACCGGCGAGTACCGAGACCGTGAGCTGGGACGCGTTCAGCCCGTTCAACGGCCGGTCCAGCACCTACCTGCGGCGCCTGGTGGCGACCCGGCTGCAACAGGTGCCGGCGCTGCGCGAGCAAGTCGAACGGTTCATCGGCCGGCGCAGCGAAGCGGTGGTGCTGGAGTACGACCGGCTCGACATCGCGTTGCGCCGACGGATCGGCGAAGTCCTGGAAGACCGGTTCGCCGGTCTGGTCCGGGCGCACCGCGACCTCTTCGAGCTGCTGACCCTGCTGGAGCGGGACATGGACCGGGCCCGCCTGACCGGGGACGGCTGCACCGAAATCGGCGACGTGGTCCGAAACGCCTGGCGCCTGCACGAGGTCGTCCTGCGCGACATCGTCGCCCGGCACCCGCCGCCGGCCGACGCGCCCGAACTGACTCCCCACGGGAACCGGTTCGCCGGTCCGCTCGGACGATGCTGCCGGCGACTCGGGATGCCGTTCGGCGAGCACCTCCAGGTCCTCGGGTTCAAAGCGGACGAGTTCCGGACGGCGGTTCGTCGTCCGGAGAAGGTCTCCAACACGCCGGCGTTGCTCGCCGCGGTGCTGGTCTCGGGCGCGCACGGCGGATCGGACCATCCCGTCCGACGACTGGCCGAGGTCCGCCCACACCTGTTCACCGAGCTGAGGCGGTTGTCGAGCGACCGGAACACCGGCGGTGCGCACGCCGCGGTGGTGCCGCTCAACCTCGACACCGGCGAGGCGGCCTGGGCGCTCGCCCAGCACACGACGGCCGCGTACCTGGGCGTCGACCTGCCCGATCTGTCCCGGCCTTCGCGAAAGGACAACCAAACCCATGGGGAAGAGCAAGTCCCGGTCGCCGTACCGCAACCTCGGGGCCCGGTCCCGGCCCCGCGCTGACGAGGTCCAAGCCGATCTGGCGCTCGCCGCTCGCCGCGCGGAGGACGGCTCCGAACTCGTCAACGCGCTGACCACCGAGGCCCTGACGCCCGCGCAGCGGTCCTCGGAGGAGGTGCTGACCACCTACGACAAACTCACCCTGCAGATCGAGGAGTACCGGCGCTGTGCCCTAGCCGCCACGGCGCGGGAGGAGGCGGCACGGACCCGCGAGGAAGCGGCACGGGCCCGCGAGGAGGCGGCACGAGCGCGGGAGGAGGCGGTCGAGGCGGACCGGCAGCGCATCCGGACAGACCTAAATCTCGCGGCACAGGCCCAGGCCGAGGCGGAGGAGATCCGTGGCCGGCTGGCCCGGGCGGAGGCCCGGCTCGACGAACGGGATGCGCAGCTGCGGAACCGGGAGAAGGCGGCCGAGGCGGGCTTCGTGGCGGAGGCGGAGCGGGCCCGGGCGGCGCTCGACGCGGAACTGGCGGAGCTGCGACGGGCCGCGTCGGCGGAGGTGGCCGCCGAGCGCGAGCGGTGGGTAACGGAGCGGATCGAGGCGCTTGCCGAGATCGAGCAGACCCGGCGGGATCGGCTGGCCGACGCCGAACGCGTCCACGCCGAACTCGCCCAGGAACGCCAGCAGCTCACGACCCGGGCACAACAGCTCGACTACGACCAGGGTGCCCTGCGGGGACAGGAGATCCAGCTCGAGCGGCGGGAGCGCGACCTGGAGAGGGAGGTGACCGCGCGGGCCGCCGCGGAGGTCACCGCACTCGACCGGGATCTGCAGGTCCTCCGGATCCAGTACGCGGCGGCCCAGGAGGCGGTCGCCGACCTACACCGCCGGCTGGCCGAACGGGAGCAGATGCTACTCAAGATCGGCTCTTCGGATCCCGCTTACGTGCTGGACGAGATCGAACGGCTCCGCGCCCAGAACGCCGAACTGCGGGACAAGCTCGCCGCCCGGATCGGCGACGAGGACCTAGATCGGCTCCGCTGGTTGGAGCAGCAGAACCGCGAGCTGAACACCGCACGCGAACAGCTCAGCTACGAACTCCAAGAACTCCGGGGCGCGGCCCTCGCCGACCGGATCAACAACCTGCAGATGAAGCAACTCGCGGACGCCGAACGGCACTTCGAGGTCCTCACCCGCGGGTACGAGGGGCGGATCGCGGAGTTGCGGTCGGCCATCGACGCCCTGTACCAGGACCGCCCCGACCCGGGTACGCCGCTCTTCCCCCGGTGCGTGGCGATGGACGACGACCCGGCGCTCGACGAGCCCGGCGAGGTGTCCGGCGACCTACCGGACCTGGCAGGGTTCGCCCGCTCGCTGCAGACGACGATGTTCGCCGAGCACGACCGCGCGTATCGCCTGAACGACATCTGCGTGCTACTCGGCGGGCTGGCGATGAGCCGCCTGCATCTGTTGGAGGGGATGAGCGGCATCGGCAAGACGTCCCTGCCGAGAGCGCTGGCCGGCGCGCTCGGCACCGACTGCGCGGTGATCGAGGTGCAGGCCGGCTGGCGTGACCGCACCGACCTCTTCGGCCACCACAACACCTTTGAGCGACGGTTCGAGGAGACGGAGTTCCTGCAGGCGCTCTATCGGGCCCAGACACCTCGGCACCGGGACCGGCCGTTCTTCATCGTGCTGGACGAGATGAACCTGTCCCGGCCCGAGCAGTACTTCTCGGTGCTCCTGTCGAAGCTGGAGAATGACGACGGGGTGCCGATCCAGCTGGTGACCCGCGGGGACGGCCGGGCGCCGCGCCAGCTGGTCGGCGGCACGAGCATCGTCCTGCCGCCCAATGTGTGGTTCATCGGCACCGCCAACCAGGACGAGTCCACGTTGGAGTTCGCCGACAAGACGTACAACCGGGCTCACCTCATGGAGTTGCCGGCGCAGCGGCCCCGGCTGGACCGGAGGCCGGTGCCCGCCCTGCCGCCGTACGGGACGGACGCCCTGCGGCGGGCCTTCAAGCAGGCGCGGCGGGCACATCGCGAGGACGAGAAGGCCGTCCTGGCGTTCGTCGAGTACCTCACCGGCGACCTCCAGGAGCACGGCCGGGCCCTCCTCGGCCCTCGCGTGGAGAAGCAGCTGCGCGCGTTCACGCCGGTGGTGGTGGCGGCCCGGCAGGGTGACCCGACAGGCGAGCAGCCCGAGTACGGCGACGCCGACCAGGACGGGCGGTCCCTTGCAGCCGACCACTTCCTGGCGATGAAGGTGCTCCGCACCGTCCGGGGCCGGTACGACGTCACTGTGACGGGCCTCAACAAGCTGCGGGAGGCGATCCGCACGGCGTGGGACCTGCACAAGATGGCGGGTGAGCCGGTTCGCTGCGTCCGGTTGCTCGACGACGAAGTGCACCGCCGGGAGAGCTGACGTGGCCGATCGGACGGGTGCTACCGACCCCCTGGTGGTGGGCTCGGTCATCGACACCTCGCGGGTTCTCGCCCGGGCCGGCGACGTCAGCGCCTGGATGGCGACGAACATGTTCGTCCCGGACACTGTCGAGCGGGCTTCGCTCCGGGACTTCGACCGGGAGGTCCAGCGCGGCCTGGACAGCCTCGCGCACGTCTGCCTCCGTCCGCACGACCGCCTCGCGCGGACGGAGGAGGTGGTCCGGGCGGACGTTGCTCGCCGGGTGCCACCGGCCGGACTGGCCCGACTCGCCGGGCATCCGGAGGAATGGGCCGGGGTCGAGCACGGACGCATCCATCCGCTGCGAGTGCTGTCCCTTCGCTACGTCGAGGACGTCGACTTCTACGAGAATCGGGTGGCGGCGCAGCTGGTGGACCGGTTGGACGAGTATCTGACCAGGCGGATCCACGAACTGACCCTGCTCGGCGCGGGCCTCGCCGACATGAGCGCGTTCGTGAGCGCGCTGCACGGCAACAGCTCCTGGCGGCGGCGCGAGCGGATCGCCGAGCTGGTAGCGGTGGCGGTGGCGGACAAGGCGGCGTCGGCCGCCGCCATCGAGGCGACCCACGCGGCACTGGCGAACGCGCGGGCCCGGCTACGGGCCCTGCGCCACTCCCCCGCACTCACCCACGCCGACCGGCGGGCACGGGTACCGATGCGGCTCAGATGGACGAACCTGTTCACCAACGACCGTCGGTACCGGCGCGTCGGGAAGCTCTGGGAGCGCTGGGCGGTGCAGCAGGCGGCGGAGATGGACCAGGCACGGGCCGCCAGCCGGGACTTCCCCGCCGCCTACCGAACATACGTCGCCGCACTGTCGCTGCGCGCCCTGGCGCTGCTCGGGTACCGGCCGGACGACCCGGACGCCCCCGCTCCTGCAGCGGGCACCCGGCTCCGGCTGCGCGGCCCGGCGGAGGAGTTGACGTGGTCGATGAGCGAGGACGGTACGGTCGCCGTACACGCCGGCGGGACGGAAGTGACCCGAATCGTGACCGACCCGCGAGACCTCGGCGCGGAGGTCCCCGAACCGGTCCGGCAGGGCTGGCTCGCCGATCTGGCGGCGCTGCCCGGTCCGGTCGTTGTCGTCTATCCCGGCCTGCGGGCCACCCGGTCATCGCTGCCCCGCCCGGTACGTCGGGGCTTGCATCCGGCGGGTTTCGGGACGACGGCCTGCCTCGTGCCGATCAGCCCGTTGGAGGTCGAGGGCGAGGAGCGGCTGGGGCGGGCCCTCCGGTGGACGCTGCAGGGCCGGTGGTTCAGCCACGGATACCCCCTGTCGGTGGCGCTGCCCGCTGGGGTGCCGACGCTGCCGGCCAGGAACTGGCTGCGCCCGGTGGGCGGCCGGCGAGTGCTGCTGCTCCGCCGACCCACCCCCGAGGAGCGGTCGCACCTGATCCGGGAGGCGGTGGACGGGCACCAGGGCCCGAGCCGGGCCAGTCAGCTTCTGCCGGTAGAGCTGACGGCCGCCCTGGATGCGGCGGGGGCGGCCTTCGGTCGGTTTGACACCTGCCCGCTCTGCCAAGAGCCCGGAGCGCGGCTGCACATGCGGGACCGCGACACCTTCCACGCACGGTGCGGCAACTGCGACGCCATCTGGGGCAGCCGGGTCTGCTCCTGCGGTGCTCGGTACCCGGTTCTGTGGCCGTACAACGCCGTCATTGACACTGCCGATGGTGATCGAATCGACCGGACAGCCGGTGCAGATGTGCTGGCAATGCCGTGCACCGCCGCAGAAACCGCTCCCGGCTCGCGGTTCCGGTGTCCGAAGTGCCAAGAGTGCGTTGGGCGACCGGGATGCACCTGCTGGGCTGACTCCGACGGGCGTCAGGCAGCGGAAGGCGTTATCGAGGCGTTCACTTCGAAAACGTGAATGGTCTGCACGGAACAGCCGCCACGCCGGATCCTGGCGGCGCAAGCGATCGGCCTCCTCGTGCTCCACCGGCATTTTTCCTCCCGGGTTCGCTCGGCCGGCGTCAGTTGCCCGCACAGTGCGATGAAACTGTTGCACGATGTGATCACCTGCTGTCGATGCAGGGCTACGCCGTGCAGCCATCATCTGATCTGTAGCGAGTCGATCCACCTGGAAGCAGAGGGGCACGTGCTGCATTGCGG
Source organism: Micromonospora salmantinae (assembly GCF_022230905.1). NCBI lineage: Bacteria > Bacillati > Actinomycetota > Actinomycetes > Micromonosporales > Micromonosporaceae > Micromonospora > Micromonospora salmantinae. Next base: position 344,345 of record NZ_JAKKFG010000004.1, on the reverse strand, counting down.
CGGCGCGAGGGTGCGCCGCTCGGCCGTGGACATCGAGGGGTCGTTGCCTGGGGCTCTGGGATAGGTAGGGTGAGCCATCCAGCGTCTACGCTGCCGTAGCGGACCCCGAAGTCCTTGGCGATCTGCTCGACGGTCACTCCCCAAGTCGCGATTACGAGCGACACGCAAAACGTCATCGCGGAACTCTCAGGGGTAAGCTTGGGCACAGCGACATCCATCCAGCCCGCCCCGCAGGGGCAAGCCATCTCAGGTGTCACCTATCCGCGCAGCAGACCCGTTGATGTAGGTGGTGGCAACGGCTTGGCGCAGCCAACCCGCCCGCGCGGCAGATAGACTCCGTGCTTGGCCGTTCTGTGCGGAGGGTGGTTGATGACGACCTCGAAGGTCGCTCTGCACGGCGGTGGAGCTTCCAAGGTCAGCGGGATTTACGAAGATCACTGGACCATGTACGTGTTGATCGACCTGCTGATTGGCCTGGCCGAGTCGATCACGCTGGAGCCGCCAGGCACGGCCGGAGTCGGCTTCGAGTTCTTCGTCGACCGGGCAGGCACGCGCGAGTGGCACCAGGTGAAGTACCAAAACTCTCAACTGGGCAAGTGGAGTCTGGCCGCGCTACAGGGCGAGGACGTGCTCGAAAACTTCCGCAGCAAGCTCGCAGGCAACGAGCGCTCCAACTGCGTCTTCGTGTCAGCGCACGCCGCGCACCCGCTGGGCAAGCTATGTGACCACGCCACTGAGAGCACCTCGCTCGCATACTTCATCGCGCACTTCCTGTCGAGCAAGGAGCTGACGGACGCGTTCAACGACCTACAGCACAAGCACTGGAAGGTCACCGACCAGGAAGCGTGGACCTGGCTTCGCAGCCGTATCAAGACGCGAACCCTCGACGCCTGGACCCTGGAGGAGCGGCTACGCGAGCGCGCCGGCGCCTTCCTCGACGGCGACCCGAAGGACGCGGTGGCCGCTCTCCTCGGCGTTGTCCGCGGAGCTCTGTACCGGGCGCTTGACCGGGATGAGCTGATTCGGCGCCTGGCGGAGGACGGCACCACGCTGCGCGGGACAGGCGCCTCGGCCAATGAGGTACACGCGGCAACGGAGCGCTTTCGCACCGGGGTTGAGGAGAGTCTTGTCAACGCCTCGTTCCTCGCTCGCGAGGAGGTCCCACGAATAGCCCGGTGCTTGAGATCCTCCCAGTCTGCGCTGGTCACCGGCGGGAAGGGCTGTGGCAAGAGCGCTGTGCTCGCTGGGGTCGTGCGCGAGCTCCTGCTTTCTGACGTCGAGGTCCTCACCATCGACGTGACCCGGCTTGTGCGCGAAACGTCCAGCGCGGAGGTCGGGCGGGCCTTGGGGTTGGGGGCTCCTCCGGCGGCGGCGCTCGCTGCGGTGGCCCGGAACAAGCCGGCTGTCCTGGCGATCGACTCATTGGACTCCGTCGGCGTCAATCGCGACAAGCCGGTGGAACTGTTCCGGGCGGTGAGCGAGGTGATGCGCGAGGCCACCGCGTATCCCAATATGACAGTCCTGGTTTCGTGCCGCACCGAGGATCTGGACGCCGACACGAGGCTCCGCAGCCTGGTGCGGGAGCCTGATCCCGCCGCCCAGTTCGACGTAGCCCTTCTGTCCCGGGAACAGGCTGCGGGCGCGCTCGTCACCGCTGGCCACGACCTGTCAAAGTTCGATGAGGAACAGATCACCATCCTGCGCAATCCGGGGAACCTTCGGATTCTTACCAAGGTGCCTCCAGCCGAGCTCTTTGACTTCGCCACCGAGCAGGAACTCATCGACGGATACCTTGATTGGGCGGTGCGAACGTGACCGTCAAGTGGACCGCGTTGAAGCTGATTGCGGAGCGTGCCAAAGAGACCGGGGCTCGCGGGGTAGACGTGCGGGAACTCGAGGCGTTGTCGGCAGTCGTGGAGGATCTCGTACGGGACGGGGTGCTGACCCAGGACCGGCGGGAGATTAGGTTCTCGCACGAGGCATTGTTCGATCAGGTTATCGCGCGGTCGTGGGCCGAGTCAGATCTGCCGCTGGTGTCGGTACTTCTGGCTACCGACCAGGACCTCTCACACCGCTCGCTTGTGCGGCAGGTGCTCACGTACCAGCGGGGCACGGACCATGCGGCGTACGAGCGTTCCATCAGCGGCATCCTCGGCAGCCCGGACATCCGATATCACCTCAAGGACGTCGCGCTGTCAGTACTGGCGTCAGACCAGGCGCCGTCGCAGGCGCTCTGGGAGATTGTCAGCGCCGAGCCAGTCGTGGAGGTACTCACAACGCCTGCCTGGTTCGCATATGCGGAATCCGCTGGAGCGGTGTTGCGATGGGCCGTCGGTGGTCAGCCCGACCTGGCGGCGACCATGCTCGACGCTGCCCTCGAGTGGGACAGCGACCGGGTCGCAGAAATCCTGACTGCCCTCCTCCCCATCCATGCATGGCGAGACAAGCTGCGCCTGCTGATCGACCGGGGACCCACAGGTTCATCGCCGACCTTCTGCCGACTCGTCGCGGCGGCGCTGACCCGTGGCCTGTTCGACGATGACGGCGTGATGGTGGACGGCTTGTTCCTCTACGCCCTGACCGAAGGCGAGGGCAACGCCGAGGGAAGGCTCGCGGTGCTGGACGCATTCGTCGCTCGATGGCTTCTGCTCTCCCACGAACGCGGGTCAACACTCGAAGCCGTCACCGGCCGCCACCATGCGATCGTGGGGTTTCTTCGTGCGATGGCATCACGCGAACCCACCGCGTTCGTGTCGGTCGTTCTTCCCCACGTGACGGCGTACCTGGCGTCGGCCGAAATCGCCTGGCGGCCTCTCGTTGCGAACAAGGTCGAGGACCCAGCGCACGCGCTGCTTGGTGCCCTCACCGACGCCCTGACAACTCTCGACGTCCTGCCGTACGAGGCCGACCTACTCTCGTTGCCAGACTCCGCGATCGCCCGCTTCCTGCTTTACCGAGCCTGGGCCGGCAACGCAGACCGGTACGCGGGCCGGGCCCTCGAGTTCCTCGTAGCCGACCCAACTCGTTACCGCTGCGGATATCTCGACAGCCAATATTGGGTCACGCGTGATCTTATCGCGGCGATCCACCCCCACCTGACGCCCGCGCAGAGGCTCGCCCTCGAGCAATCGATCCTCGGCTTCTACCCCGACTGGGAACGGACGGCACGCGGACGTGCAGCCCAAGGATCAGCGCAGTTCGTTCTGCTCGACGGCCTGAACGCAACCCTCATGGCGCCGGACACCCTCCGGCGTCGCTCCGAACTCCAGCGGAAGTTCGGCGATAGGCCCTCGCCTCCGCAGGGCGTTGAGTTCGGCTTCGTTCCGTCGCCGATCGAGCCGCCCTCCGCTGCGCGGATGACTGACGATCAGTGGCTCGGCGCCATGCGGCGGTACCACTCTGACGATAGGGAAGGGTGGCTAAAAGGTGGCCCTCACGAGCTGTCCAACGTGTTGCAGGAGGAGGCACGAAAAGATCCCGGTCGCTTCCTTAACCTTGTGCGCGAGATGCCAGGCGACGTGCACGAGGCGTATCCGTCCGCGATCCTGATCGGCGCCGGTGACTCCGTAAGCGCTACCGAGGCCGAAGCCTTGTACTCGGCGCTGCGACGACTCCACGAGCTACCCGGTCGCCCAGGCGGTCGCTGGATCGGCAAGCCGCTCGCTCGCTTGGCCGACATGGAAATCCCGGACGACGTGCTGGAGTTGGTGCGTTGGTATGCCACCGAGGACCCTGACCCTGAGGAGGACTCGTGGCTGTCCCGGGACAAGCAGGGCGCTCCCTATGACGGAGACCCACTCACGGCCGGCATCAACAGCGTCCGAGGCGCTGCGGCTGAGACGATCAGTGCTCTTCTCTGGCCTCGTCCCGAACGCTTGCCGTTCTTCGCGGACACACTGCGAAGCATATGTAGCGATCGGCTCGGAGCTGTGCGAGCGTGCGCCGCCGTCGCGGTACTCACCGTGGCGAAACACGACGAGAACTTCGCACGGGAGCTCCTCGGCGTGCTCGTGCGAGGCGCTCACTATCGTGTGCTGGCCACGCCGTACGTCGAGCGGTGCATCGCGAGGTTCAAGGCGCAGCCGGGGCCACGCCTGTGGTTCTTGGTGCGCCGGATGTCCCAGTCGCGGGTCCCGGGCGCCCGCGAGGCGGGTGGTCGCCTTGCCGCCCAGATGGCCTTGGAGTCGGGCTCGGCGGCTCTACTGAACGGCACGGTCGGACGCTGGCCAGAGTCACGGAAAGGCGTGGCGCAAGTCGCCGCAGCTCTTCTTGAGTCAGACGACCTTCGCGTACGAGGATGGTGCGCGGAGTGGTTGGGCCAGCTCTTCCACGACGAGGACCCGACGGTGCGTCATGCAGCTGCTGAATGGGTCCATTCCTTCACTGAGGCAGACCCGGCCAGCCGAACCCTCCTGGCGGCGTTCCTGGCGAGCCCTGCCTACCTGGACGACCCGTGGCCCCTTCTCAAGGCCTTGGACGATTCCGACCACATCGGGTCAGCTGTCGTCATCGACGCGATCCGCCTTCTGATGACCGACGAGCCGCGGCCCGGTCCTCGCCGAGTCACACGCCATGCCCACCAGGGACTTGTATCCGACATGGCGATCCGCGCCTACGCCTCCGCCGATACTCCGAGCGTGCGTACGGCGGCCTTGGATTTGATCGACGACCTGTTGTCCCAGCGAGACCCTCACATCCGCCGCCTGCTGACCCGCCACGAGGCGGCTCCCGGCCTCAGCTGAACTGACGAAGCCAAAATGCTCAGCACACAGAGAATCTGGGAGCTTGCATGAACCGGTGGACCGCTTCGACGAATTATCGGATCGTGCGCGACAACAGGTCGGGGTCGATGTTTACGGCATAGAAAGGTTCGCCGATCATGGCAGCAATATTATCGGGCGTCCACTTGCCGTCTGCTCCGTTCATCCGCGACTCCCGCAACTCAGTCCTGGGCTTCGAGCCTCGCAAGTTGATCACGCGCATCGTGATCCGACTCGAAGCGGTCCATCAAGGTCATGGCCGTGGCTTGACACTGCGGGCCGACACCGAACTTCAGGTGCAGTTCGACCCATGCGCGCACGACGCTCGGGTGGAAGACGCCTGGGCGTAGCTGGCAGTACGTGGTCCAGGCCGTGTCCCAGTGGTCCTGGTTGAGCTGGGCGTAAATCAGCCCCCAGCCGTACTCGGCGTCGCCGGCCCGGTCGCGCAGCGCGGTGCGGCAGACCGCCTCCATGCCCGTCCAGTCCCCGAGCGTCGCGCGTCGCTCGATCATGCGGCGGTGCAGTTGCCGACGATGTTCGGCGGGGAGCTCGCCGGTGGCGAGCAATTGTGCGGCGCAGGCCTCGGCTCCGTCGAAGTCGCCGCGCGATGCCAAAATGTTGATCTTGTCTTGGAGGCCTTTAATCGCCCCGTAGATTCTCCAGATCTCATCGCAGACCGCGAGCGCCTCGTCGAAACGACCCGCCTCGTGCAGCAGTTCGACCAGCATCTCCCCCGCAGCCGGCGAGGGCTGCGACCGTAGCATCGCGACTGCGGCATCGAGGTCTCCGGCCGCGGCGGTGTGGCGGGCTGTGAACAGGAGCCGATCGTCGTCGTCGAGGTTCGCCAGCGCACCCAAGCGGTCGAGATCGGCCGGTGCGAGGGCTCCGTGCACGGCGAGGCGATGCAGGCTGATCCGGGCGGCGAACGCGGTGTCAGCGGCCTCGAGCGCGGCCCTCCACGCAATGACCGTCTGCTCCCGGGGCTGACGGGGATCGGCGGCGAGGGCGCGTAGCAGCGGTTCGGTCGTGGTGTCACGCATCGCGTCGGCGAACCGAGCGGCCCGCGCACGGTCGCCGAGGGCGATGCTGGCCTGGGCGCCGACGATGGCGACCGTGGGATCGGCAGCCTCCCGATCAGTGGCCTGCCCGCCGAAGTCCACGGGGGTGGCCAGCTCGATGACCTCGGTGAAGGCCTGGGCGAGCATGCGTTCCTGCACTACAAGCCGGTGGGCGTCCTCGCTGGGCCCGGCCCACCGGCGCATCTCGTCGCGGACGGCTACGGCCAGCTCGACCGCGCGGCGCTGGTCGTGGTGCGGCACCACCGAACTGCCTCGGACCATGCGTTCGATCAGCACGCGCGCCTGCCCGAGTCTGCCGCCGACGATGCGCGGGAACCTTAGGCAAGACCGGTCGTACAGCGTCAGCGCTTGGTGGAGATCTCCCCGTGCGAACGCGCGTTCGGCGAGAAACAGCAGGCAGGTGGGTTCGGCGTCGAGTTGTTCATGCGAAGCGTTGCGGAGCAGTGTTTCGAGGGCATTTTCACGGCCTGCTTCGTCGGCGTCGAAGGCACAGACTGCAACGTCGGCGAGCAGGCTCGCCCCGGCGTGTTCGCGGGCGAGCCGTAGCAGGTCGTTCGCGTGCTGGCGGTCGTCGGCCACCATCGCCATCACGGCCGCGACGCCGACGAGCCGGACCCGTTCGGCCATGGCCGCCTCGGGCACGGTCCGGGCGGAGGCCAACGCGAACGCTCTCATTGCCAGGTCACGGTGGCCGTGCTCGTTGGCATACGCGCCGATCGTCGCCAGCCGCAACGTGCTCGCGTGCGACCAGCCCCGGCTCGCGTCCAGCAGCGCCTCCACCGTGTCCCGGGACTGTTCGCGACCCTCGCTCAAAAACTTTGCCAAGCGAAGTGCCCCGTCCGGGTCGACTGGACGCAGCGCCGACAGCATCTCCACCGCAGACGGCGGCAGCAACGGCAGCGCCTGCTCGACGGGGTCCGCAATTGCCGGGGCGGTGGCGAGCGCGAGCTCGCGAAGCCGCAGCTGTGCTCGGCCGTCGAGGATCTGCGCTTCTGGTATCTCGATCCACCAGGACTTGTCGGTGTAGTGGACGGCGTCGTGCGTGATCTGGACCCAGTAGCCGGCCCGAGTGTCGGCGTCGACGATCACCAGGATCACGGGCATCAGGTTCGCAAGCCAGTACCGCAGGTGTCGTGGTTCTCCCATGAACCGCCAGCCGCCGGCGGTCCGGCGTTTGAAGTAGGACGGCCCACACTTGATTTGCACGGCAAGATACCGTCCCGACGGCTCGGCTGTGAGCCCGTCGACCTCGGCAAGGGCATCGATCCCGTGGTCGGACACAATTTGTTCCCGGAAGGCCCAGCCCATGATGCTGAAAGCGCCTTCGACGGCGGAGACGCCGATGCGCTCGCTCTGTGCTGTTGTCCGGGTCATACAGGCCAGTTCCTCTCCGGGTTCGGCCACGTCGCAACCGCGTTTCGTCTTGGTCGTGGGTTCCACGGTCAGCCGAGGGTGCGGCTGTCCACGCAGCGACACCGTAGCCGGCGGGTACGACATTGAGATGTTCTTGGCCGCGATGGGGCCAGAAGTCTCGTAGGTCCGGTGCGCCTCGTCGGCCGGTCATCGATTCCGATATCGACAAAAGACCGACAGAGGTCACTTCTGCGCTCGGTGCCGACCGCCTACAACTCGCCGCCGATCACCGGACGATCCTTGACCCGCTCACCCCCACACGTCATTCGACCGCCAGCAGCCAAATCGTGCGGGAGCCGGGGCTCCGGCGAGGATGCCGATGCGCTGCGGGGCCGTCTCCTTGACCCGGTTGAGGGGTGCTGTACCCGGCGTCGGACAGCAGATCGGCGAGGTCGTCTTCGAGTGCTTTGCGGTCGTCGCGGATACAGGCCAGTGCGCGGCTGACCGGGGCCGTGGTTCCGGCTGGCTCCACGGCAGCATGCCTTGTTGAAAAGCATCTCAGGTAAACCGAGGTGGCGGCGTAGCAGAAGTTCGGGGCGATGATGATCGTGCCGTCGGGCAGTTCAGCCAAGGGCTGGACGAGCAGGCGGCGTTTGCGGCTGCGGGCGTGCCACGGGCGCCAGTCGGCGTCGCGAAGGTTGGTCACGGTGCTCGTGATCATCGTAAAGGGCAGCGGCGCGGGCATGCCCATCAGGCGACTCGCCGAGATCGGTGTAGTCGAGGAAGTGGTCGAGCGCCTCGTCGTGCGTGACGGTCACGAGGTGGTCGTCGTCCGGGTGGATCGGCCATCGTGTCAGCGCGGCCAGGACGACAGGAGTCGCCGGCGGATGCGCCGAAGCTGGTGAGCATCGCCGTGCCCAAGGGTTCCGGGACCAGGCTTCCCGTTTGGCAGTGTTGGGCGCCGGGTCGGCCTCGCTTGCTGTCGTCGCGGCCTGCATCTGGTCGGCAGTGCGGTTCAACTCTGCACAGGCGAGTTGGCGCGCCCGGAGAGGTCGGCAAGCAGTGTGGGCAGAAGTGCTTCCTCGTGGATGGCAATGCCTTCGTGCTCCATTGCCGCAGAAAGTCCAGGCTCCCACGGTGTGGCTGCGCCGGCCCCGGACAGAGCGAGGCGGGCGTTGGCGTTCAGATTGTTTACTGCGTCTATATAGTCGTGTGCTCCCATCCGCCACGGCGTTGCGCCGCGATCAAACAACCGGGCGGCGATGCGAACTCCGGGCCAGTCGAAGTCCCCGTGGTAGCTCACGGTCGCACGGTCTGCGATCAGGCGGGACAGCAGTACGAGGCCGGCCGAGGCCGGGTTACCTGCGAAGCACAGCAGAGGCTCCGGGGCACTGGCGCGGATGGCGGCCTGCAGCACTTGGGGGTTCTCGCATGCGTACACCCGCTGGCCTGGTTTGGCGAGAGGAAGGTCGGCCATGGCGCGCAGCTCGTGCAGGGTGAGATGGGTGACCAGTCCGAGGTCGGCGCGGTCGGTCATCATGGTCGACCATCGGTGTGTACCTGGCGGGCGCAGCGCCCAGACCATGACGGTGCCCGATACCTGATCTTTTGTTACGCCGACCGTCTCCCACAGAGCGCGGCGCTCGCTCGGTGAACTGGGTGCGGGTTCGCGTGCGGCCTGGGCGATTGCGCGTATCACCAGGGCGGCTGTGAGGGTGCCGTCGTCGAGCCCGTGCGCGTCTCCGGTGGTTGTGCTAGCGAGTTCGCCCAGCTCCCACCGGGATTCGACCAACTTCTCGCCTCCCGAGAGCACGGTGCCGTCGGCGATTTCGACCAGGACGGCGACGGCTGCATTGACTGCTGCGTGCGCGGCCGGTGCGCCGGCCCGGGTGAGCAGCCCGGAGCGTCGCACACTGTCGGCGAACGCGGGCGCCCATGACGCGTTGGCGAGGCCTGCCGCAGCGAGGCCGGTGTCGAGTGCGGACCATACCTGCGACCAGGCTGACGCCTTCTGGTCGCGGACAGCAGCACGGTCGACGAGCGGTCCGGTGAGGGCGCCGAGGACAGCGACGAGGCCGGCTGCGGCGGCGCTGCGGTGTAGCGCCTCGTCGAGTGCCGCCAGCTGTAGTCTTGCCGAGCCTGCGGCATATGGCCGGCGGAGCAGACCGCCGAGCCGGGTTGCTGCCTCTTCATTGAGGTCAACGCTGATTGCTCCGGTGAGCTGGAGCCGGTTGCGTTCCAGTCGGTGCCGGGCGCGTTCCCATACCGGGATCAGAGACTGGTGTCCGAGGTAGGCGCGCAGGCGGTCGGGCAACGGGGCTTCGGTCATGCCACTGACCGTAGGTGCCGGCTGTGTCCGTCCCAGTGCACGTGGGTGGTGATTGCGGCGCTTCCTTCACGGCGACGGACCTCGTACACGTCGAGCGACGGCACCTGTGGGTAGCAGCCCCAGAGGGCGTGGCCGGTCATGGCGAAGTCGATGTCGAGGCGTACGAGTAGGCCCATCAGTACGCCGATGGTGCGGTTGTCGACTTTGGCGAACGCGTCGTCCAAGACGATGAGCCGTAGTGCTCTGGAGGTGTCGGGCAGGCCGGAGAGGTAGGCGTCGACGGCCGCGAACAGGGTCACGTAGGACACGAAGCGGGTCTCGCCCTGTGAGAGCTTCGACCGTTTGCTGATGCGCCGCTCTTGTCCTGCCGCGGGGCCGCGGATGATGACTTCGACATCGTGCCATGACCGGTAGTCAAGGGCGGATTTGAGGTGAGCGGTGTACCCGGCGTTCGCGTCGACGTTCATCTGTCCGTCAACGCGGGCTTTGAGCAGGTCGATGAGTTCGGCGTTGTCAGCCTCGGAGCGAACGTCGTTGGCAACGGCGATGAGTTCGCTGATCCGGGTCAGGGCTGATGTGGCGTCGGATTTGAGCGTCCACTGCACCCGGACGCCGATGCCGTGCGAGGTGTGGATGGCTCGCAGGCTGGCGTTCATTGCCTTGATCAGCTTATGAGCTTGGCCCAGTCGTCGCTGAAGCTCGTCGGCGACACCGTCGAGGATGAACTTGGTGAACACTTGACGTTCCCGGTCAGACAGAGCCGTCCGGCCTTCGTCGACTTTGCGCTGCAATGTGGTGTGTGCGGCGGCGATGGTGTGGGTGCCGGCGGCGTCGACGAGGTCGACCAGCCGTACTCCGTCGGTCACGGTGGGTTGCACGTCGAATGTGCCGGTGAGGTCCTGTTCGAGGCGTTGTTGTGCGCGTACGACGGCGGTTTCGTCAACGGTTGGGCCACTGCGGTCGACGGTGTCGGCAAGTTGTCGGGCCGCGGTCTCCACTGTCGCCGGGTCGATGGAGACAGGATCTGCGGCCGGCAGGTGCGGGAGGGACTGGCCTGGGTTCAGGGCGGCTTGGGTGATGCCGGGCAGGGTGGCGACACGGTGCAGCCGGGCTACCTCGTCCGCCAATGCCCTCCGCGCAGCGCTGGCCTCATCCTTCTTGTGCTTGGCAGTCACCGCTGCGGCGGCGACTTGACGTCCCAGTTCACCTTCAACCTTCCGGGTGTCTGAAAGTGTGCGCTTGGTCCGGCGGGCTTCGTCTTCGGCGGTCTTCAGTCGGGTGAAGACCGCTTCGGGATCAGCGCCGATGGTTTCGCGTAGAGCGCTCAACTCTGCTGCCTCGTGGTGCCATAGCGCCCAATCCTCGTCAGCGGTCGACTCGGCCTTCATCCGGTTTGCTGTGGCCTTCTGCACTTCGCTGACCCCGCGGATGTGTCGGTCGATGCATTCGCCAAGGTGGGTGAAGCCGTCGGCGAGCCGCGCGCAGGAGCCCGCAGCGGATTCGGCGGCTTGCCGCGCTGTAGCAAGTTCCTCGACGCCGGTCGGCAGGCCGGACGCGCGGCACATTTCAGCGTGTTGTCGACGGCGGGCGTCGAGATCGCGGCGCATCCCCTCGGCCTCTGCATGCAGACGCGCGGCCTTGCCGGTGGTGTTGCGGGCGTGCTGAGCCTGGGCGGCAGCGTCCGCTCGTGCCTGAGTCAGCTGTCGCGTGCGGGGTGCGGTGCGGAGGTGGGAGTCGAGCTGTTGTTCCCGATCGCCCAGCGCGTCCCCTTCGGCCTTGTGTTGGCTGTCGATGTCAGCCAGTGCGCCGAGTTCGGTGGCGATCTCGTCGAGGCGGGCAGCGCGTGCGGCGGCGCGGGCCTGTGCACCGATGTGCGAGGCGGCGGGTACGCGATGCCGTCCCGTCAGCGGGCCGCTGCCCCAGCTGCCGTCGCGGGCGACCCAGACAGGGGCGTCGTGGTCGTCCAGGGCGATCCGAGCGAGGACGCTAGCGGAGAGTCCGGGCTCGATCGGGCAGGTTGGGTCCGGTGCGAGCACGTTGCTCAGCGGTCGGTTGACGGTCGGACCGGTGGCGGTGAGCAGGATCTGGCCATCGGCGGCGGTGACGGCCCCGTCGGAAGTGAGGTCGGCGGTGAGGAGTCCGGCGGCGTGCAGCGCTCCTTCGATTCCGGCCTTGTCGTCGTCACTGAGCTTCGGGTCCGTGAAGTCGACGGCACGCCACAGCGGCACACCCCCGGTGGGAGTAGAAGCTTGCCACGGCGCCCGTGCCGGTTCGGGGTCCCGTTCCCGGCGGAGGTCGGCTGCCTCGGCGTTCAGCGCTTGACGGCGGTCGCTGACGTCCTTCTTCCGCCGCTTGAGGTCGGCGCGGTCTTCAGATATCCGCTGCCGGGCCGGCCGGGCAGCCTCGTCGGCTGCCCGGTCGAAGCCGTCGAGCGGCAGACCGTCGTCACCGGCGAGGGCGTCGATGTCAGCCAAGACCTGAGCGAGTGCGGTTGTGTGCCAGCCGACTGGTCCGAGGAGTTCTTCGGTGGCGGGATCGGCGACCCAATTTCGCCAGTTCACCGCGAGGCTGGCTGCGGCGTCGTCGCGCCGGGCAGCTGCTTGACCGGCTTCCTCGGCGGCGGTGTCCGCTTCGTCTCTGGCGTCGCCGGCACGGTCCTCCGCGGCCTCGACTTTGCGCATCTGGTCCCGCAGCGCCACCGCGGTTGCATGTCGGTTGCGCGCCTGACCGGCTCGGTCCTTGGCGGCGCGCGCGACGTGGCGAGCGGTTTCGGCTGCCCGTCTCGGCTCGTCAGGGGCGAAGGTGAGAGTTCTGGGCGTGGGACGTTCGAACGGGCTGGGCGCGCTCTCGCAATCGGTGCGGACGCTTTCGGTGGTGGCGGGTTCGTCGTCGATGGTGGCGCTAGCTGCGGCGGGCAGGAGGTCGGCGGTCAGCCCCGCCTTCGTGAGCAGGTCACGCGTTTCGGTGAGGGTCTGCGCAGCGGCGTCGGCGGCGGCGATCACTTCACCGGCGCGTTCGTCGGAGGTGGCGACCAGAGCAGCTTCGGCGTCCCGTGATGTTCGAGCGTTGGCCAGTGCCCGTTCGGCAGTCTGGTGAAGTGCCGCAATACGTCGCTCGGTTTCGATGAGCTGCTGGGCGTCTGTGTACTCACGGGATGCCTTGATGCCGCGGATCGTCGCGTCGAGTTCACCGGCACGGTCCGCCAGCTGGTTCAGCGTGTCGGCAGTCTGCTTATGCTGCGCCTGCAAATGCTCGTGTTGGCTGTGGGCGTCGTCTGAGTCCCGCGCGCTCCGGCGCGCACTCGCGGCTGTGGTTTTCGCTTGGTCGTTGGCGGCCAGCAGCACCCCAGCGGCGTATCGACGGTAGGTCGCCAGGAAGGTGCCCACATCGTTGGCCGCCTTCTCCAGCCGCTGCTGGGCATCGCGTGTGTCTGACAGCGCATCGAGTTGCTGTCCGGCGGCGGCCAACGCGGCCTCGGACAGCGGCGGCAGCGCGTCAGAGACGATCGCCGGCAGCAGGCCCGCTTCGATGCGGTTGCCGACGTCGGGGTTGCGCAGTACGTGCAGCAATTGCAGCAATCCGGCGTAACGTTCGCGACCGGAGTCACCGGTAAGGGCGAACACCTGAGTGCGCACTCGCTCGCGGTGTGTCTCTGCGGTGTCGGTGACCCGGTCAGAGCCGATCTTTTCGGCAAGCCGGTCACGCGATAGCGGTTCGCGGCTGTCGTCCAGCAGGTGGAGATCGACTCCCACCCGCAGGGGTGTGATGAAGTACCAAGGTTTCGCCTCGGCAGTGGCTTTCGAGAACCGGATGAAGGCGCCGAGCGTAAGGTACTCGGTTTCCGAGTCATCGGACTCGCCGATGAGTTCCAGCCACAGGTATCCGACGCGATTACCGCCAGCCTTTTCACCTGCGCCAGCAGCCATGAGGTCTTCAAGGCGAACCTTCTTCGCCCCGGAAGCGTCGATGTTGCGTCGATCGGCGTCCAGCAGGTAAGGGAGAAGCATCTCCAGCGCACGGCTCTTACCGGCGCCATTCGTGCCGCGCCAAATGATCCGCCCACCGGAGCAGGTGAACTCGGAGTCGTAGTAGTACCACACGTTGACGATGCCGCCACGGTTGATGCGCCATCGCGACGGGTGGTGCCTGGGGGGAGTTTGGTCGAGGTCCTCGGCGGCCATGGTCGGGACGGCGGGGGTCACAGACTCTCCAAGTCAAACAGGGACGGTGCGACGGGGGCGTCGGGTTCCAGACGCTCGTGGGCGCGGGTCTGAGACGGCGCGAGCTGCACGTCAGGACGGTGACGAGCGGCGGCCGGGTGCAGGACCAGGCCGTCTTCGGTGGGGTCGGCGAGGCTGAGCGAGGTGAGGACGGATATGGCATCCCTGCACAGCACGCTGGGGTGGGAAACGTGCTCTGGGCCCCACATCTTCTCGTGGCGAACCGCGAGGTCCCCGACAATCTCCGTCACCTGCGGCCACGGGCACAGCAACCCGGGTACCTGGCGGCCGTGCAGTTCTGCGGTCTTACCTGCGGTCGGCTTGTGGACCCGCAGCAGCTCGTCAACGAGTAACAGCGCGGCCTGCTTCACCTTGCCGGGACCGGGGAATTCGACATCGGACAGGTGCCGGTCGGGGTCGTAGGCGAGTGCTCCCTCGGCGCGGACCTCGAGCACCAGGCCAAACAGGTCGTCGAGCGTGCGGGTCAGGTCAGTGCGTTCCCGAGACAACACGTCGCGCTCGGCGTCGGTGAGATCTTCACGGCGCACCAGGGGGTTCTCAACCAATTTGCGGCGCAGGCTGCGTCGAGGTTGCTCCGTCACATCGGGGCTCGATGTGACCAGCGCCTCTGGGCCGTCGAGCGCGGCAAGAGGCCGAGCCAGCAAGTGCGGAAGCATCTGCCGATGAACGGTCAACAGGGCTTCTTCCTGACGCTCTCCCCAACCGCTGACGCTGCCGTCCGTCTCCTCGATCACACCCCAGGCGATCAACTGGCGTAGCGCGGCGACGAGATGCCGTTGTTCGATGCGTGAGTCGTCGAGGTCGATGCCCACCGTGGCGGCGTCGGCGCGCAGCTGTTCGACCAAGGCAGAGGCGAGCACCTGCTCGCCCGTGTCGGGGGCGAGTACCGCGGCACATATCAATGCCAGGTATGTGTAGGTGCGAGCCGTGAACTCTCCGCCGCTGTTGCGGCGGGCCGGCCGGACAGGTGCCGCGGCCGGTAGCGGAGCCTTGACAAGGCGGGCGAAAGTCGGCTCAACGACCAGGATGTAGCCAAGCGCGGTCGCAAAGCTGCTCTTGAGCGCTGCGGCGTGGTGGCGAATCAGCGCGAGGGCGTCCGGGTCCGTTGCCGCGGTCAGCAGCGGTGTGCGCAGCAGCGACCGTGCGGCGTCTCTGCGTTGGGTGACCTCATGGGCAACAATCGATACCGCCACTTCAGCCGTCCGTTCCGGTTGCCGCACCGGGAGCGCTTCCCGATGCGACGCTGTCGATGGCGGTGACCTCGAGGATCAGGCCGTCGATCGTCAGATCGCCGTCGAGGGCGTGTATCACGCTGGACCGGGCGGGTGCGCGTCGGACGTGCAGGATGAATCCGAGGTCGGTGTCGGCCCATTCGAGCGCGTCGCTGTCGTCCTGGCCCATGGCGAGCAGCTCGCCAAGCCGGTCGAGGGCCATGTCGCGGGCGGCGGGCGCGATCCGCACCCGGTCAAGGACGCCGGCTGCGATGAGTTCCGCCGCTGCGGCCTCGTCGCGCTCACGCTCGGCGCGTGCCTCGGCGAGCTGGATCTCGCGCTCCATCGCCACATCGGGAACCCGGGCGGTCCTCCCTCGGGCTGCGCGATCGCCTCGCTCGCGCAGCGACACCGGCACGTCGACCGGGTCGGCGTCCCACCACGAAGTCGAGGCGCTGGCACGCGGGCTGACCTCGTCCGGGCCGAGCAGCAAATGCCGGGCAGGATAGACACCGAACGCCGCGGCGAACAGCCGGTGGCCTTTCTCTGTCTCCGCAGTGGTGTCGGCATCGGCGAACCAGCGAGCCAGTCGCAGTAGATCTCCGCGGCGCGACACACCAGTGCCTGCGGCCGCCAGCATTCGTTTGGCATTGGCCAGCAGTTGACCGAGGGCCTGTTCGGCTGCGGCGCGCAGCTGCTGCGGGCCGGACCGGCCGTCGTGCCCGCCGTACCAGGCGGCGAACTCTTCCCAGTCGGCGCGGATCCGGCCGGGTAGCCGCTCGGCCGGCGAGCCGTCCGGGCTAGTCATCATCGGAAGCGTCGCGAGGACTTCGAGCAGTGCGTCGAGGTGGTCGACCAGGGCTGCCGCGCGAGCTGCGACCGCCGGTGAGTGCCGCGCCACGTCCGCAGTGATCAGATCGACGTACGACAGGAGGAGTTCCTTGAACGCTGCATATTCGTCGCCGACCAGGTCATAACGGGAGAGGACCTGATGTAGGTAGGCGTAGAAGTCGCGGACGCTGTCGGTGAACAACTGCTGGCTGGTGAACAAAGTGGTGACGTCGGCGGCGAGCGATTCGGCATCCACAGATCCGGGCGCGTCAGAAAGCCGGGTCTGGATGCGGTCGAGCGTCTCCACCATGCCGCCGAGGAGCTCACGAGCGACCTCCCGCACTCCGGTCGTGGCACGCAGCAGGTCCGCGACCTGGCGGTGTACCCGGCCACCCAGCTTGGATACCTGAAATCGAGAACGAGACCGTAGAAAATCGGCAACCGTAGCTACCCGGCTGTCGCGTACCGACCGAACAAGGTTGCCCCACCCCTCCAGCTGCCGGCACCTGGTCTCCACGTCGTCGAGAGCGAGGCCGATTCCCCGTTCAGCGAGTTGCGCGGCAACCTCGGCGGCCGACAGGTCGGTGAGCAGGGTGTCGGCAAACAATCCCATGATCGCGATGTACTGGCCGCGCACAGCCGGGTCGTCCGCGGTCGCATACCGGTACAGATCGAGGCGATCGAGATCTGAAGGGTCCCCCACGCCAACGCGATCATCAGCGCCAAACTCGTCGCCCATCACACTCCCTGATGCCACCGCGTCGCTGCCCGCGAACACTACGGTGAGCCTCTGACACTCCCGACCAGCCACTGAAGGTACTCGATTGGCTACCGTAGACCGGGATGCTCCTCTCGGCGCCGTCGACCAAGAGGCGCCGGCCACCCAACCGGAGCGCCCGCCGCGGAGCCCCGCAATTGCGGCCCGCGCAGCGCGCCAACACGCTGACGCAGGCGCCCCCACATCCCGCCCTGGTCATGCTCTGCATAGCGATCTGGCTCAGATATCGGACCACGTCCGCAACGAATCCCCCAGGTGCTGAGTGGAGTCTCTGGCGCAGGCGGCGAGAGGTCGCTGGTGCCGCGACTGCACCCGGACTCCGCCACCGCCCACCGACCTGGCGGCCGCAGGCGGCCTCCGGTCATCGACGCACCGCGTGCGTCCCACGTCAATCCTGGTCATCGGATCCCCGTTCGCGCCCACCCCGTGCCGCAGCGAGGTCACTGATGATCGTTGCCACCATCTCCCGCAGACGGCGCAGTTCCCCTGCAGTGAGGCCAAGCTCGTAGCAGTGGTGGTGGCCTGCTCGAGACAGCGCCGACCAGGCGTATCCGGCGCGGGCGGCGACCGACCGGCCAGCGTAGCGGTCGAGGATCAGGAACTGGGGCGACCGGGCCCGCATCGGCGAGACCTCCGGGTGACAGCGCCGCCAGTAGTCGTCCATGGCAGCCTCGAGCGCGAGCCGAAGGAGCCAGGCGCAGGCTCGTGGCCAGGCGCCGCGGGTGCCCCGTACGACGCTGGACAGCAGCTGGTCGGCAGCCTCCAGCCAGTTCTGCGGGACGGCCACGAGCTGACCGGCCATCATCGCAGGTGCTCCGCAAGTCGGCGTGCGTCCCGCACCAGCACCTCGAGATCGAAGGTGCCCGGCCCATGTACGCCTTGCTTGCAGGCCTGGAACGCATCACCGGCCCAACCACCGAAACGGTTGATTCGGCCGAGCACATCCTTACCGCGGTGCAGATCGCCGAAGAGCGCCAGTGCGGTTACCTGGTTGAGCGTCAACGCCTTCTCGATGAGTTCCTCCACGTCGCCGTGTCGTTCGCCGCGCGCGATCCGCTCCCGCCGGATCCGCTCATGACAGGCGGCCTCAAGAGCCGAGCGGCAGAACCCGGAAACCAGGGGGTAGCGTGCGTTATCGGGCAGTTCCTCGGCCTTGAGGATCGCGCTGGCGTCATTGAGGTACCGCTCGACAGGGTCGCTGTTCTTCCGGATTTCCACTACCGATTCGTCCCGCCGGGTGACCGCCCAGATGGTGGCCTCGATGCGCAGCCGGCGTACCGCCTCGGGCAGCCGGTTGTCGTGGGTGAAGACCACGACCTGCCGGGTCTCCGCCAGGCTGGCCAGCACCTGCGCCAGGCCGTCGACCTTCGACGGGTCCATGCTCTGGACCGGGTCGTCGATGATGACAAAACGGAACGGGCTGTCGTCGGCGCAGGCACGAGGCAGGAACACCGACAGACCGAGAGCCTGGAGCTCGCCCTGGCTCATGACCGCCATGGCGGAGGTGGTGGTGCCGTCAACCTTGGCGGGGAAGGAAATCTTTCGGCGGGTGTTCGTGCCGTCGAGGCGCATCCCGCTCAGTTCGACGTTGCTCTCCTGACGTAGCTCGTCCCAGATCTCCTGGGACCGCTGAGCAAACGGTTGGAACCTCTGATCGCGCAGCGCGCTGATCGCGCTCTTCAACCAGTCCCGGGCAGCGTTGACGCGCTTGAGCTTCGCCTCGTTCTCGGCGGCGACCCGTGCCCGGACCAGCCAGTCCTCCAGAGCTACGGCGTGCTCACGCCAGGTGTCGTGGCGGTGCCGAAGCCAAGCGCTCGCTGCCTCCTGCAAATCCGTCAGGGCCTCGAGCAGCGGCGGATAGGTCGCCTGAAGGTCTCCGGCGATTTGGTCGTCTGAAAGCTGGCCGGTAGCAGGGCGGAGCTCATCCGCCCGTGAACGGAACCGCTTCACCACGTCAGACTGGTCGAGGGCGCCAGCCAACACCTCCAAATCGTCGGTACTGATCCGCCGGTCGAGGTCGAGCAGCCTCGCGACCCGGGCACGGGCGTCCTGAAGCCGTCGGTGCCCCTCCTCCACGGCGACGGCGTCGCGCTGAAGCTTCTCGAGAGTGTCGCCGGCGTGAGTGCGCCAGTCGGCGTCCAGTGTCCCCGAGCCACAGACGGGGCAAGGGCCGTCACCGTGCTCGTCGTGAAAGGCGACTGCCATGCGGAGCAGTTGGGCCGCCTGGTCGGCCGTGCCGGCCCGGGTGGCGCTGAGGTCGGCGGCCTGTGCTGCCGCGGCCGTCAGCTCATTCGACACCTCGTTGGCGTAGGCCACGTCCGGAAGCGCTACGGCGACCAGGCGGCGGGCCGCGACCGCGACCGGGTCGCTGACGTCGCTGCCGGCGTCGGCGAGCAGCTGGTCGAGTGCATCGAGGTCGGGAGCCCGCTTCGCGAGGAGCGCGAGCGCTGTCTGGGCCCGTGGGTCGTCGACACCGGTGAGCACGGCACGGAGCGCGTCGCGCGCCGACCTGACGAGGGCGATCTGATCACTGAGATCTTTGCGAATCCACATCAGCCGCTTGTCGGCGTCGAGGATCGGGTCCATGCCGAGGATCGGGGCCAACGCGTCGAAGAGCCCGCTGGGCGTGGAAGTGACGAGCCGGGCGAGGTCGCTCGCGGTGAGGAACGGCCGGTAGACCTCGAGCGGTTGCTGCCATCCCAGCTCGGCCGTCTTCTCATAGCGGTTGCCGTCATCGGCAAGAATGTTGCTGACGCCCTGGTGTGCCTGCGTGTGGTCATCGCGCCACGAACGGCGTACGCGGATGGGTTTCGCGGCTCCATCGGCGCGCAGCAGCACCTCGATCTCGCAGGGCGACCCGCAGTGCAGATTTCGCCAGCCGTCCTTGAAAACGCTGTTGCGGTCGGCCCAGCGCACGCTGTCGCCGGTCAGGGCCAGCTCGGCGGCTTCCGCGTAGCTCGATTTGCCCGAGCCATTTCGACCCACGACGAGGCTGAGCCCCGCGTGCGGCTGCAGCCGGAGGCTCTGCTGTGGACCAACTCCTCGGAAGCCTGCGACGAAGATCGACTCGAGGTAGAGCGGCTGTGGACGCGGTCTCGTCGACGGGTCCCGGGCAGGCAGTTCGACGGCATCTCCACCCAGAACGGCCGCAAGCTGCTCATCCCCGACGTACGCGGCGAGCACGAGATCTACGAGGTCGTCGGGGACGTTGTCCTCGGCCAACCGGTCGAAAACCTGGTCAAGTAGCGACTGGTCCGGAGCCATACGGGTCTCCCTTCAAGGGCCGACGGTAAGTACTGTTGCCCACACCAACAACCTCCCCGACGGGTGATTGCTGGAATACACTGGAACTTGTACCATGCTCCTCATGGCCGAGTCCATAGAAAGCCTGGAGCGTCGGATTGAAGACCTGCGAACAGCGGTTCGTCGGGCCGTGATCGCGCGTGACGCCGCCCGAACGCGAGCGATGCGGGCTGAGCTACGAGACGCCGAAAGTGAGTGGGAGAAGGCGCTCGCGAATTTGGCCGACTCAGCAGAGGATCACGCCTCAGCTGCCAAGTCTGGCGTGCCGCTGGTCCCGGTGCGCGAGCAGGTGCACCATGCGCTCACCCTGCTGTCCGTGCCGGCCGCACCCAAACTGATCGCCGAAGTGCACGCCGCCTTCTATGGTGCCGGAGCTACTGGGATCGCGGCGGGCAAGCTCACCCACCTGCGCCGCGACGAAGAGCGGTCCTTCCGCACGGCGCGGCATTCCCGGCCGTACTACCTCTGCTCGGCGCTGACCGCTGAGCACCTGGCGCCGGCCCGCGGCCTGCTCGCCGTATCTACCTGGCCACTCGATCGGCGCATCATCGGGCCACTAAGCCCGCGTGTCGATTTCCTGACAGCTGCAATCAGAGTGGCGGAACGGGCGACCAGGATGTCTGAGCAAGATCCGAGCGTCGGTAGGCTCCTCTGGAGATTTGCGACCACGATTCCGGGGGCGGCCAAACCGCATGGAGGGGTAGACGCGGTCACGGTCACGGAGGCGGCTCGGGCCGAGCTCGAGGTGCACGCGGCCGCCGACCAGTTGCAGCGAACGGCTGCGGCAGAGCGTGCCCGCCGGCAGATGGACGAGGCCGAGCAGCTTTTCGGCAGCAAGCTGCACCTACTCAGGGGGACGGCATGACCAACGTCGGCCAGCGATTGGCGACGATCCGAGGTGGTGGTGCCGCGAGTCGCCACAACGCTCGAACCATCGCCGCCCTGACCACTAACCCGGGCTGCGCCCGCAGAGCGGTGCTTGACTGCGCCAGTGTCGACAAGCAGCGCCTGGCCGCCTACATCGACTACCCGGCCCGGTTCGGTCAGTCACAGTTCGCCATCACGCGCGGCAACGCCTTCGAGGCGCAGGTCAAGGCTAACGGTTGCGCCCAATTGCTGCAGTTGCTGCGAGAGCGGCTCGACCTGGAGATTCCCGAGGTCTCCTACGACGACTTGGAGTCAGTCGCCGGCCGTGAGAGCCAGGACGTCCGGTACGCCCGTTCACGCGCCCTGCTCACCCGGGCTGCGGCCCAGGCCGAAGGAGCTGGCACGCTCTTTGACCACCCGTTGCTTCGTCTCGAGGTAGCCGGCCAGCAGGCCTACCTAGAACCGGACCTGATCGCGTTCCAGCACGACGGTCAGTTCCACGTCGTGGAGATCAAGTCGTTCGCGGTCATCGATGGCCAGGCAGACTCGGGCAAGGTGGCCGGCGCCGCGATCCAGGCCGCCGTCTACGTGCTCGCCATGCGTGAGCTGCTCGGCGACGCAGGGTTCGACCCGGAAATCGTGTCGCACGATGTCGTGCTTGTCTGCCCGCGAGACTTCTCGAACCAACCGATGGCGGTGCGGATCGACGTCCGCAAGCAGCTCGCCGTACTGCGTCGGCAGCTGTCCCGGATGACCCGGATCGACGCGCTGCTGGCCAATCTGCCGGCCACCCTCACCTTCGACTTCGCGCCCGACGACAGCGGAGTGCCCACCCGTTCGCCGGCCTCGCTGGTCGCCGCGCTCGAAGCCGTCGAGGCCCGGTACTCGCCGGAGTGTCTGGCCAGCTGCGAGCTCGCGTACTTCTGTCGGCATGAGGCTCGCGGCTGCACGGCGGCGCTGGGTAAGTCCGCTCGGGAGGAGATGGGCGGCATCGAGCGGGTGGAAACGGCGTTGGCTATCGCCCGCAACCAGCTCGCGCCATCGGAGGACCAGGAGGAGGCCGCCGAGCTGCTCCGCGCCGCCGCGCGGTTGCGGGCTGAGTTGATCAGCGGGGTGGCCGGATGAGCACGCTGACCAGCCTGGCGCGGGCCGAGGCCGTGATCGAGGGAATCGCCCAGCGAACCACCACCGTGCGCCACCTGCACGTCGCCGATCGACCGCTGGTCTTCATCCCGCTCACCATGGCGGGCGAGGCCAACGCGCCGCTTGCCGCGATGGTTGGCGATGACCGGAACGATCCGACGCTGCTGATCGTGCCGCAGCCCCGGAACCGTGACCAGCGGTTCGCGTTCGCCGCCGAGCTGGCTGGGGTCGTCGTTCCCTACGTCCACAGCTTCTACAGCGATGTGGAAGCGGTGCCGACGAACAGGGGCAAGGACACTCGCCACCGGTACGCCGACGCGCCACAGCTGCTCGTCCCCAACCCTGGTGGGGTGGGCTTTACCCGGCTCTTCGGCCGGTCCACCCGGTTCCGCCGCACCGACGGCGACTACCCGGTGGATCCGTCGGTGCCGCTGCTCGGGCGGTGGCTGACGTACTTCTTCGAGCGTGCCGAGCACCCGGGGTCCTCGACGCTTCTGGCGATGACTCAGTCGCTCTCCACGCACTGGGCCACCGGTCAGAGCCCGATCGAGGACGCCCAACTGGCCGCGCTCCTGGCCTGGATCACGCCCCCGCCGGGCATGACCGGCGCCGAAGCGGCCGCCGCGGCCGAGGATCCCGTGACCTGGCCGCCAGCCGGTCCGGCCACCGACCCGACCTTCGACAACGAGGTGCTGGCTCCGGCCATGGCCGCGTACGACCGGGCGGTAGCCGCGGACTCGCAGGTGGCTCGGCGTCGCGACGAGCTGGAAGACATCCTGCGTTCGCAGCTTGAGCCGACCTGGCGGCAGATGTGGCAGGCAATCTCGCTGCTGCGGGAGTTGCCCGCCGGAGCGCACGTGCCCAGCCGTTGGGCGGAAGACCGGGATGCCTTCACCAACTTCACTGCGTACCTTGACGACGGCGGGTTCCCGCAGCCTCGCCGCGACGGAGCGGTTGTCGCGGCCCGAAAGCTGCACCGCATGGAGCGAGCGCTGACCTCGTACGACGTGCAGCGCGCCTACGATGATCCGATGGTGATGGCCGACTACCGGCTCACCGGTGAGGCGTTCGTGGGCGAGGTGACGACCGCCCACCCGACGCGGATTGACGATAGCGGGAAGCGGCGGGCGTTGCGGCCATGGATCGCGGTTTCCACCGCCGACCCAGTGTTGGTCACGCGGGGCACGACGTTGTTCTCACCCGAGCAGCCCAGTGGGCAGAAGGCCCGGGTGATGTCGGTGGCACAGAAGGACGATGGAACGACGGCGGTCGTGCTGGAGCTGACCGGCGGGATGGGCCGCTCGCTTACCCCGGCCCCCGGCACTGTGCCGGAGGTGGGAAAGCGGATTTGCTACACCACACTTACCGACTCCTTCATGCCGCCGGGCGCCTTCCCGTCTCGGGAGGAGACGCCGTGGACCCACGGCGGCCCGCCGTCGCCGTACGAAGACAGTGCACCAACCGCCGATGACGCCCGCGAGGAGTGGTCGTGATGTTCGGCCCGCAGCACCGTTAGTCAACGATCAACCGTTCAGATCCGTGGGGGAGCTGAGTTGAGCAAGTTGGGCACCATCCTCGACCAGATTGACTCTGGCACCGTGCTGTTGCCCGAGTTCCAGCGCGGCTACGTGTGGAACCGGGATCAGGTACGCGGCCTGATGCGTTCGCTCTACCTCGGCTTCCCCGTAGGCGGGCTGCTGGTGTGGGAGACGGAAGCCGACCACGGCTCTGTGCGGGGAAGCACCCACGTCGGCGGCGGCGTAAAGCTGTTGCTCCTCGACGGGCAGCAGCGGATCACCTCCCTCTACGGGGTGGTCCGCGGCAAGCCGCCGGCGTTCTTCGAGGGTGACCCCGCAGCCTTCACCGGCCTGCGGTTCAACGTCGAAGAGGAGACCTTCGAGTTCTACGCGCCGGCAAAGATGAAGGACGATCCGACCTGGGTCGATGTCACTGAGCTTTTCGTCGATGGCATCGAACCGCAGATCGGCAACCTCACGTCGCACCCGGACACCATGCCGCACTTCGCGACGTACATGGGTCGGCTCATCCGGCTGCGCAACATCCTCGAGCGAGAGTTCCACCAAGAGAAGATCACCGGCGCGGACATGGGTGTCGAGGTCGTCGTCGACATCTTCAACAGAGTCAACTCGGGCGGCACGAAGCTCTCCAAGGGCGACCTTGCCCTCGCCAAGATCTGTGCCGACTGGCCCGAGGCCCGCTCGACGATGCGCAAGCACCTGGGCACTTGGTCGACCGCCGGGTTCCAGTTCAGCCTTGACTGGCTGCTGCGGAACGTGAACGCGGTGGCGACGGGCCGGGCCCAGTTCGAGTTCCTGGAGGGGGTCGGCTCGGCTGAGTTCGCGCAGGCGCTGACGTCGAGCGAGCGCTACCTCAGCGGCTTCCTCGATGTGGTCTCGGGTCGGCTCGGTCTGGACCACGACCGGGTGCTGATGGGTCGCTACGCCTTCCCGGTGGTTTCCCGCTTCCTGCACCTCAACGGCGGCACGTTCGCCGACGCCACCCAGCGCGACCGGATGCTCTTCTGGTACATCCACGCCGCGCTGTGGGGCCGCTTCGCCGGCTCCACCGAGACGATCCTGACCCAGGATTACGACACGGTCGCCCGCAGCGGCGTCGACGGCTTGATCACCAGCTTGGCCCGTTGGCGCGGCGGCAACCTGGTGATCGATGGGCAGGACTTCGAGGGCTTCGGCCGCGGCTCCCGTTTCTACCCGCTGCTCTACCTGCTCACCCGGGTGTTGGCCGCCCGCGACTTCGGCTCCGGCCTAGAGCTCAAGAGCGAGATGCTGGGCTACCTCACCTCGCTGCAGGTGCACCACATCTTCCCCAAGGCGCTGCTCTACAAGCACGGCTACGGCCGATCCGACGTCAACGCCGTCGCCAACTTTTCCTTCCTGACCCAGCAGACCAACCTCGCCATCGGGAAGCGGCCGCCGGAGGACTACTTCGCCGAGACCCAGGAGAAGCACCCTGGTGCGCTCGAATCTCAGTGGATCCCGACGGACCCGCAGCTCTGGCGGCCCGACCGCTACCTGGATTTCCTCGCTGCCCGCCGGGAGCTGCTGGCCAACGCCGCCAACGGTTTCCTCGCCGGTCTCCGAGACGGCACGAAGCCGGCCGCCGAGCCGCTGCGGCCGGTGGTCGTGGTCACCGAGGAGGAGGTCGACGACGTCCGCGCGGGGCAGGTGAAGGCCCTCGTGGAGGAGCTCGTCGGCGCTGGCTGTGCTGAGCCGGCGCTGGACAGTGAGATTGCCGATCCGGCCACCGGTCGGTCGCTGGGCATCGCCGAGGCGTACTGGCCGGACGGGTTGCAGCCGGGGCTGGGTAACCCGGTCGTGTTGGAGCTGGACACCAACCCGGAGCTGGCTCGGATGGAGGAGCTCGGCTACGAGGTCTTCACCTCGGTGGACGCCCTTCGTGGTTACGTGGCCCGGCGCAACGAACAGGCAGCGGGACTCAGCGACGCCGACGGTGAGGTTCTCGGTGAGGAGCCGGAAACCGAAGCCGCTGCGGCTCTCGTGCCGACCCAGCCCGGCGGCGACCAGGGGACGGCCCCAGACTTCGAGCGGGCGATGCGCGGGGTGTACGAGGCGGCGCGGCGCGAGGCTGGCTACAACGCCACCTACTTCCTCGGGATGATCGCCGAGCACGGTGGACTCGCCACCGCCAGAAAGCTGCTGGCCAGCCCGGTCGTTTCCGACGGGTTCGCGGCGCTGTGGGAGCGCGGGCGACTTGACCTCACGGTGGAGGCCCTGGTGGTCAAGGACGAGTACGAGTCGCTCTTCACCCCGGACGAGCTCGACATCGCCCGCCACCGGCTGCGGCAGTTCGACTTCGACACCGCGACGCGGCGGTGACCACCATGACCACTCTGCTCCTGCCGGACGCGCCGGCGGACCCGCCGTCGGTCCAGGCCGAGCGCGTCATCACCGAGGTACTGGCCGACCTGCGCTCCGGCCTGCACCAGGGCGTCGTGGTCGACTCCCCGCCCGGGGCCGGCAAGTCGACCCTCGTCGTCCGCGCCGCCGATGAGCTGGCCCGCGCCGGTGAGTCGCTGATCGTGATCGCGCAGACAAACGAGCAGGTCGACGACCTGATCGACCGTCTGGCGCAGAAGGCACCCGACCTGCACATCGGGCGGCTCTCGGCGACCGACTACGTGGCGACCGACCGGATCAAGCAGTACGCCACGGTCCGGGTCGCCGCGAAGGTCGCCGACCTCGGTGGTCCGTCCGTCATCATCGGTACGGCCGCGAAGTGGGCCATGGTGTCCGAGGGGCGCTGGTCGTGGGCCATCGTCGACGAGGCATACCAGATGCGTTCTGACGCACTGCTGCGCGTGGCAGGCCGGTTCGAGCGGGCCCTGTTCGTCGGTGATCCGGGCCAGCTCGACCCGTTCTCCACCGTCGAGACCGAGCGGTGGACGGGGCTGACCTGGGACCCGATGCAGTCCGCGGTGGCCGCCCTCCTACGGCACAACCCAGACCTGCCAGTGCACCGGCTGCCGGTGTCATGGCGACTGCCTCTCTCGGCGGCGCCGGTGGTTGCTGAGGCCTTCTATCCCTTCACCGGGTTCCGGGCCGGTACAGACCCTGGCGAGCGGTCACTGTCGTTCACCACTTCTGCGTTCGGACACGGGCCGATCGACGCGGCGGTGGAAACGGCCGCAGCGACGGGGTGGGGGCTTTACGAGCTCCCGGCGCGGCACACGCTCCGTACCGATGCGGAGGCGGTCGCGGCGTGCGCAGCCCTGGCACGTCGTGTGCTGGAGCGGGGAGCGATCGCGACCTCGGAACGCGAACCGGGTGGCGCGTCCGTCACCGCGGCTCGGATCGCGATCGGCGCCGCCCACCGCGACCAGGTCGCCGCGATCCGCAATCAGCTCGGCGCGGCCGGCGAAGACGTCACCGTCGACACCGCCAACCGGCTGCAGGGCCGGGAGTATGACGTGACGATCGTGCTGCACCCGCTGTCGGGACGGCGGGACGCCAACGCGTTCCACCTGGAATCGGGGCGGCTCTGCGTGCTGACGTCACGGCATCGCCAAGCCTGCATCGTGGTGGCGCGGGCGGGGATCGCCGAACTGCTCGACGCGCATCCGTCGAGCGAGCCGGTTTACCTCAACGTGCCGGTGAAGTTCCCCGACGGCTGGGAGGCGAACCAGGCCGTGCTCGCGCACCTGGCAGGGCACCGCATCTCCGGCCACTGATCCCGCTCCAGCTAACGCTTGTTCCTGAACCAGCATCCACCAAAGGTGCCAACATGCCAGACCCTTCCACGCTCACCCCGGACCTCAGCAATCCGATCATCAACTCGCCGTATCAACCGCCGGAGCACTACTTCGAAATCGGTGAGCACGGCCCCACCGGCAATCTCCTTCCCGGTCGCCGGCCAAGCGAGTCCTTCATCCCGGTTCCGGTCAGCAAGAAGGGACGCAAGGACGCGGTTCAGCAGGCCTTCGACTTCGACGTCACCGGTGAGCGGCGCGAGTCGAACTCTTTGATCAACGACATCCGGCTTGCCGTGGAGCGCTGGCGCGCGAACAACTGGAACGGCGTCACGCCGTACACCAGGAAGCTGCTGGCCCACTGGGCGCCCGGTCCGCATCGGGACGACGCCGTACTGTTCTGCCAGCGCGAGGCGGTCGAGACCGCGATCTTCCTCGCCGAGGTCGCTGGGCGTCACGGCACGGCCGATTACCGGCGACGCCTGGAGCCGGAGAATCGGCTACACAACGACGGGCTGCCGCGGGTCGGTCTCAAGATGGCGACGGGGTCTGGCAAGACGGTGGTCATGGCAATGCTGATCGCCTGGCAGACCATCAACAAGGTGATGACGCCACGGGACACGCGCTTCGCCAAGCGCTTCCTCGTGGTGGCGCCGGGGGTGACGATCCGCGATCGCCTCGGCGTCCTCCACCCCGAACGGGACGACAACTACTACCGCGAGCGGGACCTGATTCCGTCTGACCTGTGGGAACCGCTGCTTCAAGCCCAGGTCCAGGTCGTCAACTACCACACCTTTTTGCCCCGGGATGCCAAGGAGATCCAGGGCGTCTCCAGCAACACCCGCAAGCTGCTCCGCGGTGGACGACCGGACATGCCCGATGCCTTCCGGGAGACTCCGGAGATGGTCGCCGACCGAGTGCTACGGCCCTTCGGGTCCACCGAGGGTGGCCTCGTCGTACTCAACGACGAGGCCCACCACTGCTATCAGGACAAGCTTCTGGAGCACCCCGACGACGAGGCCGACAGGGAGGACGAGGAGCGCAACCGTGAGGCCCGCGTATGGTTCCGCGGCCTCTTGGATCTGAGCCGCAAGACGAAGGTCAAGTCGGTGTTCGACCTCTCGGCGACGCCGTACTACCTGAAGGGCTCCGGCTACAACGAGGGCTACATCTTCCCCTGGGTCGTCAGCGACTTCTCGCTGATGGACGCCATCGAATCGGGCATCGTCAAGATTCCGCGAGTACCCGTCGACGACGACGCAGCCACCCGGCAGCCGGTGTACCTCAACCTCTGGGACAACATCAAGCCACCGCTGCCCAAGCGTCGGAGCAACAAGGGCGCAGATTTCGGGCCGCAGGGCTGGATCATGCCGGAGACACTGGAAGGGGCCCTCCGCAGCCTCTACCGGAGCTACGAACAAAACCATCAACGGTACGAGGAGACCCTGGCCGCGGCTGGCGAACCGCCGCCCGTGCTGATCGTGGTGTGCCCCAACACGATCGTCTCCAAGTGGGTCTTCGACTGGATCGCGGGCCGCGAGGTCGAGCACCCCGACGGATCGACTCGCCTCGCCGCGGGAAATCTGCCGCTGCTCAGCAATGTCGATGACGGCGTATGGACACCCCGTCAGCGGACGATCCTGGTCGACTCCGTTGCGCTGGAATCCGGTGCCCCGCTCGGTCCGGAGTTCCGCAAGGACGCCGCTCGCGAGATCGAGGCGTTCAAGCAGGCCTACCGCCTGCGCAACCCCGGCGCCGACGTCGACTCCCTCACCGACGGCGACCTGCTGCGCGAGGCGATGAACACCATCGGCAAGAAGGGCAAGCTGGGAGAGAACATCCGCTGCGTCGTGTCTGTCGCGATGCTGACGGAAGGCTGGGACGCCAACACCGTCACCCACATCCTCGGCGTACGCCCCTTCCGCAGCCAACTGCTCTGCGAGCAGGTGGTCGGGCGCGGACTCCGCCGGCGCAGCTACGCGGTGAACGCTGAGGGGCGCTTCGAGCCGGAGTACGCGGAGGTGTACGGCGTCCCGTTCGCATTCATCCCTAGCGACCGGGCCATGCCGAAGCCAAAGTTGACCCGGCCGGCGGTCGAGGTCCGCGCGCTGCCCGAACGGTCGCATCTGGCGATTCGCTTCCCGAAGCTGGACGGGTACCGCGTCGAGCTGCCCGACGAGACTCTGCACGCCGACTTCACGACCGAGTCCCGCCTACACCTCGACCAGCGCGAGGTCGCCCTGTGGGTACAGAACCAGGGCGTGGTGGGCGCCGCCAGTGACATCGACCTGGAAGACATCCGTCTCGCGCGTTCCCAGCGCATCGCCTATTCGATCGCCAAGCGACTGATCGAAGAGGAGCGGTACTTTGCAGCGCACGCGGGCGTGGAGCGGCCCTGGCTGTTCCCCCAACTGATCGACATCTGCAAACAGTGGTTGGAGCACTGGGTCACGACCGACCCCGAGGTAACGAAGGGGCACCTGCTGCTGACACAGGCGCGCGCCCGAGCCGCGGAGAAGGTCTACTCCTCGATCATCCGGCTGCAGGACAACCGCAACGCAGTACTTATGCCGGTCGTCCGACGCATGGACAGTGAGGGGTCCACGGACGACGTCCGCTACCTGACCCGCAAGGCAGTCATGGATCCTCCGCCGGAAAAGTCGCACCTCAACCACGTCGTCTTGGATGGGGTGCGGGGCAACACCTGGGAGGAAGCCCTCGCCGACATGCTCGAGCGCGACAAGCGGGTCTACTCGTACGTCAAGAACGAGCGACTCGGCTTCACCATCCCCTACGTGTTCGAAGGCCGTAGCCACGAGTACGTGCCGGACTTCCTTGTCCGGCTCGTAACGGAGCCGGGCGACGTCGAGCGCACGCTCATCGTCGAGGTGTCCGGCGGCCGGAAGTCCCCCGGCCCTACGTGGGCCAAGGCCGACACAGCCCGGAACCAGTGGTGCGCCGCCGTCAACAACGCTGGCGAGTTTGGTCGCTGGGGTTACATCGAGGTCGGCAACCCCTTCGACGCGCACGCTGTGCTCCACACCGCCATCGAGAACCTGTACGCCGACCGGCCGATCATCGGCCTGCCCGCCTGATCCTGCGAAGGGAACCCGCACCTATGCCACCGCGGAAGAAGGCCACCACCAGGCCGACCCCCGTCGACGCCATCACCTACAACGACAAGCGGACGAACCTGCCGACCGCCGACGCACACGATTTTGTGGATCCCGAAATCGAAAGCCCGTTCGTCTTCAAGTACCCGCGACCGCTCTACAGCCCTCAACTCGTGTGGCGCGGCAAGGAGGAACAGGACCTTGCGGAGCACCTCGAGGGCAACGCTCCTCCGATCTACATCCAGGAAAAGATCGATCCGCGGGTGCTCATCGAGAACCTCCGCCAGACGTCAGCACGACCTGAGGAAGAGCCTGAGCTGACCCTGTTCGACGCCTTCGACGGCTTGCCCGAACTCGATCTGGTCGACTTCTACCAGCACGAGGCGAACTGGTCGAACCGCATGATCTTGGGCGACTCGCTGAACGTCATGGCGAGCCTCGCGGAGCGGGAGCGCCTCCGCGGCAAGGTCCAGATGATCTACCTCGACCCGCCGTATGGCATCAAGTTCGGCAGCAACTGGCAGGTGTCGGCCCGCAAGCGTGATGTCAAGGACGGCAAACTCGAGGACGCCACCCGCGAGGTCGAGCAGATTAAGGCCTTCCGGGATACGTGGGAGTACGGAATTAACTCGTACCTCACCTATCTGCGAGACCGGCTGACTGCCGCCAGGGAATTGCTGACCGAGAGCGGATCGGTTTTTGTCCAGATCGGCGACGAAAACGTGCACCTGGTTCGTAGTCTTTTGGACGAGGTTTGCGGCAGCGAAAATTTCATTTCGCAGATCACATTCAAGACAACCAGTGGGGCGACTAGCGAGTTTATCGGGGGTACCACCGACTACCTCCTTTGGTACGCCAAGGACCGGCGGGTCGCGAAATTCAGGCCACTCTATCGACCGCGCCACATCGGCGAGGGCGGCGACGAGACGTATTCCCTTCTCGAGCGTTCAGACGGCACCCGAGTCCGACTCCGCCGAACGGAATTGACCTCTTATCGTCCCGAGGATGGCCGCCTCTACCGCCTGCAGCTTCTTACCTCACAGAGCCAGGGTCGCGCTAAGGGGGAGGGCGCAGCCTCATGGTTCCCTGTACAAATTGATGGCCGGACGTTCCGTCCATCTATGCAGGCTCGATGGAAGACAAACGAGGTCGGGATGGCGAGGCTTATTGCCGCTCGCCGCGTAGAACCGTCCGGCAACAACATCAACTACGTTCGCTTCCACGACGATTTCCCTGCCATTCCCCTGAACAACCTATGGGATGACACCCAGTCCGGTTCGGCGATGAATAAGGTCTACGTCGTTCAGACCAACTCGAGGGTCATTGAACGCTGCATGTTGATGTGCACGGATCCGGGTGACCTCGTATTGGACCCGACCTGCGGCTCGGGCACTACGGCCTTCGTCGCAGAACAATGGGGACGGCGATGGATCACGGTAGACACCTCGAGGGTGGCGCTCGCGTTGGCCAGGCAACGGCTAATGGGAGGGCGCTTCCCGTGGTACCTGCTGGCCGACTCGGTAGAGGGAAGGGCCAAGGAGAGCGAGCTTTCGAGTACCCCATTGCCCCCTGCCGCGACAACCGGCGACATTCGGCATGGTTTTGTTAACGAGCGCGTGCAGCATATCACGCTTAAGTCAATCGCAAATAATCCGGACATCCGCGAGGGGATGAGCCGGGCCGAGATCGACGCGACGATAAAGCGGCATGCCGAATACGAGCTGCTCTACGACAGGCCGCACG
Organism: Micromonospora salmantinae; assembly: GCF_022230905.1. Taxonomy (NCBI): domain Bacteria; kingdom Bacillati; phylum Actinomycetota; class Actinomycetes; order Micromonosporales; family Micromonosporaceae; genus Micromonospora; species Micromonospora salmantinae. The sequence goes on along the minus strand of NZ_JAKKFG010000004.1, from coordinate 312,346 downwards.
AGGACAAAAGGAAAGTCCGAGTCGCCGGACCCTTCACGGTCGAAAGCCTCTCACCTCACCGGTCGCTCGCCTTCGCGGGGAGCGCAGTGGACGATCCGGAAGCAACCAGCTTGAACGAAGAGGGCGCCTTCGACGGTAGCGCCGAGTTCGAGCAGACGGTTATCGCCAACCTCCGCGCCGCCGGAATTCAAAACGGCCGAAAGAACGAGCGTCTGACCTTCGACTCCGTCGAGCCTTACGCGTCGCCGTACATCCAGGCCGTGGCCGTCCGCGAAGACGCGACCGACGGCACACCCAAGCGGGTCGGCATCACCGTCGGTCCGCAGTATGGGACAGTCGGCCCAACCTTCATCAAGGATGCTGCCCGGGAGGCTAACCGCACACGGGACGTTGATCTGCTCTGCGTCCTGGCCTTCGCCTTCGACCCAGCTGTGCTGGGTACTGCTGACGACGATTACGTGACCTCCGAGGAGGGCTTCGCTAATGTCGCTGCAGAACGGCGGCTCGGTCGGGTACCGGTCCTGCTGGTGCGGATGAACACCGACTTGGTCATGGGCGAGGAGCTCAAGAAGACCGGAGCCGGCAACCTGTTCACCGTCTTCGGTGAGCCGGACATCGAGGTCAAGCGGGAGGACGACGAGCTACGGGTGCTGCTGCACGGGGTCGACGTCTACGATCCGAACACCGGCGAGCTGCGCAGCAACGACACCGACCAGATCGCACTGTGGATGATCGACACGGCTTACAACGGCGAGTCGTTCTTCGTCCGCCACTGCTACTTCACTGGTGGACAGGACCCGTACAAGCGGTTGAAGGCGGCGCTCAAGGCGGACATCGATCGGGACGCCTGGGACAGCCTCTACGGCACCGAGTCACGGCCGTTTGCCCGGCCGGACACGGGCAAGATCGCGGTCAAGGTGATCAACGACTACGGCGACGAGGTGATGAAGGTCTTCACTGTCTAACAGGCGTACTCACTTGGCGGATCCGCAGATGGTCCGTACCTCGCAGCGGCGGCAACGGGGACCGGGGTTGGGCTTGTAGTCGCGCGCCTTGACGCGCGCGGCGGCCTCGGTCACCGCTGCCTCTGCCCGCTGCACGGCCTCCGCATCTACGAGGACTGGAAGGCGAGCGGAAGCCTTGAGGTCATGAACGTACGCCGCACGCACGTCGAGGCCTTCTCGTCGTGCAGCATCGGCATAGATTTGAAGCTGCAATGCATGCTCAGATTCGCCCGCCGAGACGGAGGTCTTGTAGTCAACGATCGCGAGGGCGTTCGTTATGCCGCCTTCCTTGTCAAGGATCACGTCGGCTCTGCCAGCGACGGTGACGCCATCGAGGTGCAGCTCGAAGGGACGCTCCGTCTCCCAAACCCGGTACAGGTCAGCTTCGTGATTCGTCGAGTACGCCAAGACAAGCCGGCGTGCGGCGTCCCGAAGCTGGCGGTGTGCGGCTTTGTTAGCGGTGGGCAGGAAGAAGCTTGCATTCAGGATCTCGTCGATCTGAGTCACGGTTGGCACCCGGCCGCTGGCCTTTGTGGCCTCAGCAACTGCGCGCATGACGTGGTGTACGGCCTTGCCGTAACCAAGCTCGGTAGCGAGGCGCGGCTGGAAGCCGATCAGCTCCCGTAGCCGGAACGCCTGACCGCAGTCCATGAACGCGGCCAGCTGGCTGTAGGTCATCGAGATCGGCTCGTCGCTGCCGTGTCCGATGCTCTCGATGGGCGGGAAGGCGACGTTCTCCGGCTTTACCTCAACCTGCCCGATCTCCTGGTGGTACGGGCTGCGCCCCACCCGCCGCGTCGTAACCCGCTCATGGCGCGAGATCGAAAGCCAATCTCGTGCGCGGGTCATCGCGACGTAGAAGAGACGCCGCTCGTCAGCGTCCGAGCCCTCGTAGCGCACGGCGTCGAATTGATCACGAGGAACAAGCCACGGCTGGGGCTGTCCCGTCCGGCTGGAGGGGAACCGGCTGGCGGTCATCGACGGTACGAACACCACCGGCCACTCCAGGCCCTTAGCTCGATGCACCGTCGTCAGATCGACGGCGTCCAGGGCGAAGTCCGCCTCCCCGTCGAAGCCTTCGTAGGCGCCCTGGGCGTAGTTGACGATGTGCAGCGCAAGGTTCCGGTAGTACCACATGCCGCGGTCTTGGCCACCGACCTGCTCGGTGGGTGCGTCGGCGTCGGGCCGGGCGCGGCGCCTAACCGATTCGTAGTCGGCGAGCAGGGACGTGAAGCGGGCCAGTGTGCCGAGGCGGTTGATGGTCACCTCCTCGGTGAGGTCCCAGCCTCGAACCTGCAGCTCGAGGAACAGCTCGTACAGCTCGCCGACCAGGTTCGCGGTGCGGTTTGTCCGCGGTACGGCGGCCTTCCATTCCCGCAGGAGTCGAACAACCTGACGCCGCCCAGGCCCCGACAGGTTGAAGACCCGCTCGTACTCGTCGAACAGGTCCACGTCTCCGACCGGTTGGCCCGTGCCGAAGACGCCACGCCACTCAGTGTCGGCGAGCCAGGCGAAGGTACGGCCGAGAACCCTCGCCTCCGGCTGATCGAAGAGCCCGGATCGGCCTCCGGGTTGCACCGGGATGCCGAAGGTGGCGAACTGCTCCACCAAGCGTGGGTACGCGGCCCTGCTTCTGACGAGCACAGCGATGTCTCGCAGCGGCACACCGTCGTCTACCAAGTCGAGGATGTAGCTGACGATCCAGCCGGCCTCTTCGGTCTCCGTTTCAGCCGTCCACACCGCAACCTCCGACTGCGGGCTGTCGGCGGAGGGTCGGTGGGGCAACATTTGCTTGTCAATGCGTTCGGGGATTGTCTCGGCGAAGCGGTTGGCCACGCCGATAATCTGAGGACGGCTGCGCCGGTTAGCAGTGATCTCGAAAGTTGCCACGTCGGGGTAACGCTGCGGAAACGTCACGATGTTGGAAACGTCGGAACCTCGCCACTGGTAGATGGCCTGCTGGTCGTCACCGACGACGCACAGTTCCACCTCCGGGCCGGTCAGCAACTCGATAAGCCGTTCCTGCGCCGGGTTGACGTCCTGGTACTCATCGACGATCAGGTGGCGCAGCGTCGTATGGATCTCGGCTGCAAACGCCGGGCGCTCCAGTTCCCGCACGGCGCGAACGACCTGCTGGCCGTAGGTCAGCAGCCGGTAGCGGTCGAGGGTCTCGTAGTAGTTGTGGAGGACAGACTTGACCGGGTCGGGCAAAGGACCAGTGTCGAGCAGCTCGTTCTCGACCACGTCGACCGCCTTGAGGAACGCCGCGATCGACGCGAAGAGTCGGTTCCCGGGATCGAGCTGACGCAGCTCGAGTCGGTTCGCCTCTCGGGAGAGAAAGGCGGTGAGCTGGTTGTCATCAAGCACGTCGTACGTCTCGTATCGAGGCACTCGCTGTTGCAGGAGGCGGAAGCAGAAGGCGTGGATCGTGCCGACGAACAGACCGTTCAACCGGTCGAGAGCTGCCTTTCCCAGGCGTCCTTCGACTCGCTGGACGATCCGGTTCTTGAGCTCCTCTGCCGCCCGAGCTGTGAAGGTAAACGCGACGATCGCTTCTGGAGCCACGCCCTCGGCCAAGAGGTCCACGACTCGCTGAGACACAACCTCGGTCTTTCCTGCGCCCGCAGAGGCGATGATCTGGAGGTGACTGCCTCGGTGGCGCACCGCTTCCAAGGCTGAACCCGTCAGCTGTGGAAGTCCGTTTCCAGCTCGCTCTGACACGACGTCTCCTGTCCGATGGCTGGCTACGCGTAGCCAGCGCCGAGGTACACAGGGACTACAGGTAGGGATGCCGTGTGGCCTTGGGATCGTCAGAACAGAGCGATCGAATCCTGTGGCCCAACTTGCGGGCTCCGCCGGGCTGCGAGCGAAGATGTCGATGGGGCTGAGCATCAGATTTCACATGGTTCAGACGCGTCGTTGGCCAGAGCAATCGCGCGCCGTCAGCCATCAGTCCCACCGCCTTCATCCCGTACTCGCCAGCGGTAGCGAGATCACCGGCCAGGATACTCGCCATAGCAACCGACATCGTTTCGAAGATGAAGGACCGACCATCCTGCGGGCGGCGTAGCCCAGCCGCCTGGTGGAAGTGCTCGCCGGCGCCGCTCACGGCGGTGCGGATTGTGCTCCGCACCGCCGAGAGCAGGTAGTTCAGCTCGATGGTGGGGAAAGGTCAGCCGGCAGGAGCTTAGCGCTCGATTGAAAATCGTCTCTGCGTGCCGCCATGGGGTGTGGTTGGCCGGTCATGGCGGACAGGGCCTTAGCGACGTCGTGCAGATCGGCCTTGATGTAGGTGATGGTCGAGGATCCAGGACTGTCGGTGTGTCCGGCGTACGCGCGGGCGATGCCGTAGCCAAAGTGCCGTTCCACCCAGGTCAGCGTGGTATGGCGCAGCCAGTGGGCCGAGATGCCGTGCACGGCCACCCAGGGCAGGCGCTCACCCAAGCGTTTCCACAGGTGGTCGTAGCGGCGGCTGGTGATTGGCTGCCCGTTGCGCGCGCGCAGAAGCGGATCGGTCGGCAGGACCGCGCCGCGAGCATCGGCGTGCTCCCCCAGGTGTCCGGCGAGTTCGAGGGTGATGGGCTGCCAGCGGACAGTGGATCCTTTCTCGGTGAGGCGGACGAGTCCGTTGGTCCTGTCGAGATCGACCAGCCGTAGGGCCAGGGCGCCACCACGGCGGCACGCGGTCTCGGTGTGCAGTCGCAGGATCAGCGCGTCGAGGATGACGTCGTTCCCGCTGGTGCGCGCCATCGCGTTGATCTCCTCCAACTCATATTCGGTCAACGCGCGGCGGGTGCCGGGTAAGCGTCGGGGTTTCGCGACAAGGTGCGCCGGGCTGGCGGCGGCGTCGATCAGCCCGTCGGCGATGGCACGTCGGTAGAACGCGCGGGCTGCGGCGATGACATGCTCACCGGCGTGCCGGCCGTTGCGGCTGTTGCGCCGCGACACGGCGCTGGCGATCATCGCCTGTTTCAGGGCCTCGACGTCGCTGGCGGCGATGGTGTCCAAGGGCCGCTCGGGCCACGCGGCGGCCATCCGGTCCCAGTAGGTGCCGTAGGTGCGGCGTGCTCCGGGCCCGGCAGCGGCGACTACACGGGGCAGGTACTCGACGACCGTCGGCAGAACGGCAGGCGTCGCGGGGTGAGCCTGCAAATCGGTCACCGTGACGCCCAGGTGAGCCAGAAATTGGTGAGCGGCAGCGACGGCTGCGCGGTCAGCGTTCATCGCCGCCTCCCGTCAGGTGAGAGTGCAGGTCGACGAGCAGGCGTACGACGGTGCCGACGGGATGCACGACGAGCAGGTCGTGCGTGACAATCGCCACGAGCAGCACAGGTTGACCGGATGCGATGCGACACATGTGCCGGGCATTCGCCGGCAACGGTAAATCACCTCGGCTGCCGACCTGGTGGCGGCCGTCGCTGGCCGAGCGGATGACGAGCATGTCGTGGCGCGGCTGAATGTCGATGCGGTGGCGCGGTGGCCAGTCCAGTGCGCGCAGAAGGTGCTGCGCGCTCACCCGGCCACAGTGCGCCGGAAGCGCCATCCACGGCAACAGAGCGGCGCCGATGATCGCCGGAGGGAGCATCTGGGCAGGTAGAGCTGGCATCGGCATCGGGCTTGAACCCGCACGCGCGGGCAGGGCAGCAGGTACGAGTGGACCAACGAGCTGTTCTTTCGGCCGGATAGGTCGTGTCATAACCGAACGATCACAGTGAGACAGTGCTCAACGAGACACAGCGTGTCCGGGACCTCCTGCCGCCCTTCGCGCCCATCCCATCGAGATGCCAACCAATCGCCTCCTTCTAAATGCTGAAATGATTCCAGCATCAAACGGAAAGCATTGTAGGATTGGCGCATGCTGTATCGGGCCCCGGCACTCACCGACGACGACAAGCGCGTGCTCGGCGAACTGGACACCATGCGGGACAACCTGCGGTATCAGATCGCCGAGCCGCACCGCTGGACAGGGCAACTCCGACGCACTCTGATCGCTCACGCTATCCAGGGCTCGAATTCGATCGAGGGCTACCAGGTGTCCCTGGACGACGCGGCCGCGGCCGTCGCCGGCGACGAACCGGTGGAGACGAACCCGCAGACCTGGGAAGTCATCACCGGCTACCGGGACGCACTGACCTACGTGCAACAACTCGCCCGCTCACGCGAGTTCACCTGGCAGCACATGCTGCTCAACGCGCTGCACTTCATGATGCTTCGGCATGACCTCACCAAGTGGCCGGGCCGATTCCGTCCAGGCGACATCCACATCGACGAGGCGCACACCGGCCGACGGGTCTACACCGGGCCGGACGCTGACGACGTTCCGTCGCTGATCTCCGAGCTGATCGACTGGCTGGCCGACGGCGAACCGGAGACCCCACTGCTCGTACGGGCCTCGATGGCTCATCTGAACCTGGTCAAAATCCATCCCTGGCGGGACGGAAACGGCCGGATGTCGCGCTGCCTGCACACCCTCGTGCTCGCCCGGGACGGTGTCCTCGCCCCGGAGTTCTCCTCGATCGAGGAGTGGCTCGGCGTCGGCCGGAACACCTACGCCTACTACGACGCGCTCGGTGAGGTCGGCGGCCCAACCTGGCAGCCTGAGAACGACACCAGCAGGTGGATCCGGTTCTGCCTCAGCGCGCACCACCAACAAGCCCAACTGGTCCGGCAACGCCTCGATCAGGCCGCGCATCTCTGGGAACTGCTCGACACCTGGGTTCGGCGCCACGGGCTACCCGAGCGGGTCATCAGCGCCCTGCACCTCGCCGCGACCGGCGGTCGAGTCCGCCGGACCCTCTATCAGCGCGACGAGAACCTCACCGACGACCAAGCAACCCGCGACCTTCGCGCCCTCGTCCGGGCGGGCATGCTCGAACAGCACGGCGAGACCCGAGGCAGGTTCTACCTCACCTCGCCGACGCTGCGCGACCTCGCCGCACCCGCGCTACGCCCCAAGGAGATCGTCGACCCGTACCGACGCTGAGGCGCAGACCCAGCACGCCCACCACCGAGAATTTGCGACGTCTGCGCGCCGAAGAGACGCCATTTTCTGTCATCGAATTGGACAGATGCGGCCAACCATAGCCCAGGCAGCCGCTTCCAAGACTTATAACATTTAGGTCTAAGTAAGCCCAAATAGGACAGTCAACCTGTCCTATTTATCGTGATTTTCCACGAAATTTGGTGTCCGAGGGGGGACTTGAACCCCCACACCCTATACGGGTACTAGCACCTCAAGCTAGCGCGTCTGCCATTCCGCCACCCGGACCTACACGTTCAGCCTACCTCGCCGACCAGATGATCTTTCATCCGGTGGTCGGCACAGCGGGCCGCACGGGGAGTTACTGTACACGCCGCTCGTGGATCATGCACATCGCCTTCCGGCGCCTCTCCCCCGGCGATCCTGCCGCTGCTCAAGCCGCCTCAAAACGGCCACACCGACACACCGTCGAGGCGTGTCCGGGTAGCGTCCGGCGGCCCTGTGACGGCAGCATTGCCATGTGTCCCATCCCTCCCCCCTGGCAGCCGCCCAGCACCGAGCCCTCGCCCTACGCGCCGCGGGCGACCTCAGCGCCGCCCGGCAACTGCTCGCGGAGGCCGTCGAATCCGCTCCCCCGCCGTACGGTGACGACCATCCCGAGGTGCTGCACACCGCGCACCTGCTGGCCCGGCTGCACCGGGAGGGGGACGACCCGCTCGCCGCCCGCCGGTTGTTGGAGGAGGCGTTCGCGGCGGGCGAGCGCCGCTGGGAGCACTCCGACCCGCTGATGCTCGCGCTCGCCTTCGAGCTTGCCGAGGTGGCGGAGGAGCTCGGCAACCGACACGAGGCCCGCCGCAACTACACCCGCGTCGCCACCGCCGGGCCCGCCGCACTGGGGGAGAACCACCCGGCGGTACGCGCAGCCCGCGACTACCTCGGCCCACCCCCGTCGACGCCGGGCGAGCAGCACCCCGCGCCGACGCCCGGCCCGGCCCCGGTCGGCCCGGTGACCGAGCCCGGCGCCCGGTCGGCGCTCTCCGGCCCGACCCTGTCGCTGGCGACCCTCGCCGCGATGCGGCCCTCCGCCGGTGGCCCACCGCCCGCCGTCTCACAGTGGGCGCCGCAACCGCCGGCCGCACCCCAAAAAACTTCGCCAGCGGTACGCGCACCAGCCACACCCACGTCGCCCCGCGACGTCACCCCGGCGCCGGTCCCAGCCCCTCGGGCGGCGCCCGCTCAGCCGGCAGCTTCCTTTATCGCGCCAGCGCAGCCCGGCCCGCCGACGGCCGCACCCAGACCTGCGACGCCGCCCCGCCCGCGCGCAGACGCGCCACCGCCGGCGAATGCGATGTCACCCCGTCAACGCCTCGACGAGCAGGCGTCTGGACCGTCCCGGCCAGCGGTTGGTCCGATGCCCCGACCGAGGGCTGAAGGCCCGCCGACGACGCCGACCGGGCAGCGGTCACCAGACCGACCGCCGTCCGGGCCGGTCGTGGCACCACGTCAACGGGTTGGTGGCCACGCCACCCCGCCGGCGGTCGACGTGCCGCCCACGATGTCGACCCCAACCGCCCCGGCATCGACCGCTCCGCCGGCGGTGCCGGGGGTGCCGGGGGTGCCGGGGGTGCCGGGGGTGCCGGAACCTCACTGGGACAACCCCACCATCCAGGTACGGCAGATCGAGCCGCTGCTCGCCGAGGAGGCCGCCCGAGCCGCCGCCCGACCAACCGCGCCGAGCGAATCGCACAATGTGTCCGGCGCCGAGGCGACATCATCGGGCGGGCATTCCCCGACCGTTGGCCACCCGGGGCCGGCGTACCCGGTGAGCGGCCCACCGGCCCAGCCCATCAGCGCCCCGCCGGTGACTCCGCCTCCGATCTCCGCGCCCCCCAGCCAGCCGTACCCGGTTTCGGGACCACCGGCCCAGCCATACCCGGTCTCCGGACCACCCGGCCACGGCCAACCCGTCTCCGCACCACCCGGGCACAGCTACCCGGTGTCCGGACCACCCGGCTACGGCCAACCGGTGTCCGCACCGCCCAGCTACGGCCAACCCGTGTCGGGGCCACCCGGCCACACCTACCCGGTGTCCGCGCCGCCCGGTTTCGGGCCGCCCGTCTCGGGGCCGCCCTACGGACCACCCGTCTCTGCCCCTCCGGTGAGCGCACCACCCGTACCGCCCTGGGGGTTGACCGCACCGCCCTGGAGCAGCAGTGCCCCACCGCAGTCCCTGCCAACTCCAGGTGCCGACTCCGCCGCCCAGACCACGACGCCTACGCAGACCACGACGCCTACGCAGACCACGGCGGCTGCGCAGGCCGTCACCGCTGGGAGAGACACGCCCGCCGGGCAGACCATGATGGACGCGGGTGGCACCGGTGCGGACGGTGACTCCGGGCTGGGCATCCTCGACGCCCCGGTGGTGCCGACTCAGCGGGCCCGTGGCGCGCTGTCCGATCAGACCGTGGTGTTGCCGTCCGTTCCGGCGCAGGGCGGCCGGGGTGCGGTCGAGGCCAATCTGGGCTGGCCCGCCACCGCCGAGCCCACCCCGACGGCCCCGCAGACGAACCCCACCGCCGCGCACACGCACGTCACCGCGGCGCAGACGCACCCCGCGGCCGCCCAGACAAACCAGAGCAACACTCAGGCAAGCCCGATTACCGCGGAGCCGAGCCCCGCTGCGCAGCCGGCCTGGTCACCGGCCGTCAGCGCCGACCCGGCGCTGGCACCGCCAGCCGCACCGCCACCGGGCCAGCAGTACCACCACCAGCCGCCTCAGGCGCCGTACCCGACCCAGGACCAGCACCAGGCGCCGTACCCGGGCCAGCAGTACCACCCGGCGTACGCCGATGACGGTGGGTCGACGGGCCGCAACCGGGCGGCGCTGATCGGCGCGGTAGTGGCGGCCGGGGTGGCGGTCGTGGCGGTGGCGGGCCTGGGTGCGGTGATGTTGACCCGCGACGATCCGCCGCCGCCCGGGACCGCGCCGACGGCGGCGGCACCTACGGTGGCCGGGCTTCCGCCGGGCGACCTGGAGCTGCGCGACGATTCGGCCACGATCACGTTGACCTGGACGGACCCGACGGGCGGCGCGGTGCCGTTCATGGTTGCCGCGGGCAGGGCCGGGCAGGCCCTGGGCGTGATCGCCACCGTGGACCCGGGCCGGACCAGCTACACGGTCAACGGGTTGAACTCCCGAGTGGATCACTGTTTCACCGTGTTGGCGGTCTACTCCACTGACAGCTTTGCGACTTCCGGGCAGGTTTGCACCGCGCGGGAACGCGAAGCCACGTCGAGCGGGGAGCCCTCCGGCCGAGCGTCGCCGCGCTGAGCCGAGCCGAAACCACGCGGAGTCGAGCGGGAACCGGGCTGAGCTGGAGGTCCACAACGCACACTCTCGGTATCCACAGGGGTGACGGTGCGGGTTCCCCCGCCACCACCAGCGCCATATGATGGCACCCGGCTCAGGGGAGGGGTCGCCGGAAGGCGCGCCACCTGCCACGACTCAGGGGAGGCAGCCGGCTGTGGCCAGCATCGACGACGCCGTACAGACCGAGGCCCCCCGCTCCCGGTCCCGGCTGCGCGGCGGGCTGGTGACCGTCGGCACGGTGGCCGCGCTGTTGGCGGCCATGGGGTTGACCGTCCTCGGGTTGGGCGCGGCGGACAACGCGGTGGCCAACTACGACGCGAGTTCCTGGCTGTGGAGCGCGGCGCGCAGCGAGCTGGCCCGGGTCAACGGGGTCACCGCCCGGGTGGACACCCGCACCGAGATCCCCGGCGCCCGCCAGCATCCGATGCAGATCACCCAGACCGACCGGCTGCTGATCCTGCGGGACCTGCAGACCGGGCAGGTCAGCTCTCTGGATCTGGCCACCCTCCAGCTCAGCGCGACCACCCGGACCACCCCCGGCCTGGGCGTGAGTGTCGCCCTGCACGAGGACGCGGCGTTCGTCGTCGACGCCGTGCAGGGCATCGTCCGGCAGCTCGACCCACGATCGTTGACCCCGGTCGGCGAGCCGGTGCGCTATCCGCCGGGCATCACCGGCGGCACCTTCGACGGTAAGGGTCGACTCTGGATCGCGGTGCCCAGCCAGGGCACCGTCTCGGCGATCACCGCCGCCAAGCTGCCGTCCGCGCCGGCGTCGGCCGCGGGTGCCGGGCTCAGCCCGCAGCGGGTCGAGTCGTACGACGTCGCCGACGCCAGCCACGAGCTGGTGGTCTCCACACTGGACGACGGGGTGGCGGTGCTCGACCGGACGGCCGGGAAGCTGGTGCGGGTGCAGCACGGTGAGGTGCACCCGACGGCGCTGACGCTGTCCGGCCCGGCGGCGCTGCCCGCGCGCACCAGCGGCCCCCGGGTGCCGGTCACGGTGACCGCGGACCGGCGGGTGCTGCTGGTGGGTGACGGTGGGCAGGAGAGCGGGTTCACCGTGCCGGGTGAGGGGGATCGGCTCAGGCCGGCGGTTGCCTGGGCGAACCGGTTCTACTGCGCCGACGAGGCCACCGGCACCATCTACTCCTTCGACGCGGCGGGTCAGCTGGTCGAGACCATCCGTGGGCGGGCCAACGGGCCGCTGGAGCTGGAGGTCCGGGAGAACCACCTGTTCATCAACTCCCCCGACTCGGCGACCGCCCGGGTGGTGGACGACAAGCACCAGGTGCGCGAGGTCAACAAGTACGCCAACGACGTGCTCGGCGGTGACCCGCCGCCGGTTCCCCCGCCGCCGCCTCCGCCGAAGAAGCCGCGGGTGGGCAAGCCGAGCGCGCCGCGCAGCGTCACCGCCGCCGCCGGTAACGCCCAGGCGCGGGTGAGTTGGCGCCCGGCCGCCGCCAACGGCGCCGAGATCATCAAGTACGTGGTGCAGGGCGCCGGGCAGCGCCTGGAGGTGGGCGCCAATCAGCGTGCGGTGGAGGTCAAGGGCCTCACCAACGGCGAGACGTACCGGTTCGCGGTGCACGCCGTCAACGCCAAGGGCGACGGCCCGCCGCGCAACAGCAACCCGGTGACCCCGACCGCCGCGGTCCCCGATCCACCGGCGAGCGTCACCGCGCAGGAGCGACCGGACGGCACGGTCCTGGTCAAGTGGCCGGCGGCGAACGGGCAGGGCAACACCATCGCGAGGTACGCGGTGACGGCCAGTTCGGCGGGGACGAACGCCCCAGCCGGCGAGTCGACCAAGACGGAGCTGGTGGTGCCCGCCGGTGAGTTGGAGTTCGGCACCCAGTACGCGTTCACAGTGGTGGCGGTCAACAGCAAGGGCGCCGGGTCGGCGGCGTCCCCGGTCAGCAACACTGTGGTGCCCTTCGCGGCGCCCGGTCGGCCGCTCAACCTGCGCGCCGGCACGGTCGCCAACCAGCCGGGCGCGGTGACCGTGCAGTGGGCGCCGGCCGAAGCCAACGGTCGGCCCGTGACGAAGTACCTGGTGGACGTCGGTGGGCGGGTCAGCGAGGTGACCGACACCCGCACGACCGTCACCGGGCTGGGCAACGGCCAGAACGTCACGGTGAGGGTGAAGGCGGTCAACGAGGCGGGGCCGGGCCCGGAGGCCACCGCCACCGCCCGCACGGTGGCCGAGCCGCGGGTCACGGTGACCGGCTCCTCGTCGACGGCCACCGGCGCGACCGTCACGTTCACGGTGGACGCCGGTGGCGGTCAGGCCACCTGCACGCTGACCACGACGGGCGAGCCGGCGAAGGCCGGGGCGTGCTCCAGCATCACGATGACGGGCCTGACCCCGGGCACCAACTACACGTTCACGGTGACGGCGAGCAACGCCGCCGGCAAGGGCACCGCGACGCGGGCCCAGAAGACGCAGCCGCTGTACGGGATCGCGACCTGCCGCAACGGCGCGTCGGGCCCGGAGGCGAGCTACTGCACCCGGGAGATTCCCGGTGAGCGCAACGGTAACGAGATCTTCGAGGTCACTCGGCAGGACAACGACCGGCAGGCCGGCTGGGTGCCCAACGGCCGACGCTTGCAGGCGTACTGCAAGAAGTCGGGCGAAGAGGTCTACGCCTACATCTACAACAATGACAAGCGCAGCACCTGGTGGGTGCAGGTGAACTACGAGGGGAAGAACTACATTCCCTGGGCCTGGCTCAACCTGGAGGGCGGCGACAACATCAACGTCCTGCCCACCTGCTGAGGACACCAGGCGAGGAGCACCACCGACCGTGAACACCCACGAGCCGCTCACCCAGCCGGAGGTGCAGGGCTTCGCCGCCCTGGCCGCCCGGCTGGCCGAGAACGTCAACGCTGTGGTGCTCGGCAAGCCGCAGGTGGTGCGGCTGGCGCTGACCGCGCTCTTCGCCCAGGGTCACGTGCTGCTGGAGGACGTGCCCGGGGTCGGTAAGACGACCCTGGCACGGGCCGTCGCCGCCACTGTGAAGGGTGAGTGGCGGCGCATCCAGTTCACCCCCGACCTGCTCCCCTCGGACGTGTCCGGCGTGACGATCTTCAATCAGGCGACCCGGGACTTCGAGTTCCATCCGGGGCCGGTCTTCGCCAACATCGTCATCGCCGACGAGATCAACCGGGCGTCGCCGAAGACCCAGTCGGCGCTGCTGGAGGTGATGGAGGAACGCACTGTCACTGTGGACGGGGTCCGGCACCCGGTGCCGTCGCCGTTCCTGGTGGTCGCCACCCAGAACCCGGTGGAGATGGACGGCACCTACCGGCTGCCCGAGGCGCAGTTGGACCGTTTCCTGGTGAAGCTCTCCGTCGGGTACCCGGACGAGGCCGTCGAGGTCGAGGTGCTGCGCGGCGCGACAGTGCGGTCCCCCGAGGCGCTCGCCCCGGTCACCGACACCGCCACCGTCGGCGAGATGGTCCGGATGGCCCGCCGGGTGCACATCGCCGAGCCGCTCTACGCGTACGCGGTCCGGTTGGCAGCGGCCACCCGCACCCACCCGCAGGTACGCGTCGGGGTCAGCCCCCGGGGCGTGATCGCGTTGACCCGTGCGGCGTGCGCGTACGCGCTGATCGACGGGCGGGGCTGGATCATGCCGGAGGATCTGAAGGCGCTCGTCGAGGCGGTGTTCGCGCACCGGCTGCTGCTCACCCCGGACGCCCAGGTGCGCGGGATGACCCCTGCGGAGGTGCTGCGTCAGGCCGTCGCCTCGGTGCCGGTGCCGCTGCCGTCGGGGCAACCCGCTCCGGTGCAGGGCTGACCGGCAGCAGCGCGATGGGGATCACCGCCCGTGGGGTCGGGCTGCTCGTCGCCGCCGTGGTGCTGTTGGGGGTGGGTTTCCGGTTCGCGTACCCCGAGTTGACGTTGCTCGGCGCGGCGGCCGGCGCGGCCGTCGGCTACGCCGCGCTGGTCGCGGCCTGGCGGCCCCGGCTGACGGTGACCCGCCGCGCCGACCCGGACCGGGTGGCGCGCGGCGAGCCGGCGAGCATGACGCTGACAGTGCGCAACACTGGGCGGCTGCGCTCGGCGAACCTGCTGGCCGAGGACCGGTGCGGGCAGCGGGCCGTGCCGGTGCCGGTGCTGCGCCTGCGGCCCGGTCGGGACACCGAGGTCCGCTACGACGTGCCGACCGACCGTCGTGGGGTGGTGCCGGTCGGTCCGCTGCGGGTGACCCGACGCGACCCGCTGGGGTTGGTGGCGCTGGCCCGCCCGTACGGCGCTGCGGTGCCGGTCTGGGTGCACCCCCGCATCCATCCGCTGACGGCGGTGCCCCGAGGCGCGGGGCGCAGCCTGGACGGCCGGGTGGACGGTGTCCCGCACGGGTCGATCACGTTCGACTCGCTGCGGGAGTACGTGGTCGGCGACGAGCTGCGCCGGGTGCACTGGCGCACCAGCGCCAGGGTGGGTGAGCTGATGGTGCGGGAGAACGTGGACACCAGCCTGCCGCGCCTGGTCGTCCTGCTGGACAACCGCGTCGCCGCGCACCCGCAGCGGGTCGGCGGGGTGGCGGAGTCGTTCGAGTCGGCCTGCGAGGCGGCCGCGTCGGTCGTCACCGCCGCGCACCGCGCCGACCTGCCCGTGCTGTTGCTGGTGGCCGCCGCGGAACCGGCGGAGCCGACAAGGCCGGCGGAGCCGGCGCAGGTCACGGGGCCCGACGGCGAGGCCGACGGCCCGCTCGGGCCGCTGGACCGGCTCGCCGCCGCCGACCTGTCCGCCGACGATGACGCGGTGCGGGCGGCCACCACCAGGCTGCGGCAGGACCGGCTCGGCGACACGTTGATCTTCCTGACCGGGCCGGGGGGCCGCGACGAGCTGGGGCACGTCGGGGCGCTGCGCGGGGCGTACCCGTCGGTGGTGGTCGGGGTGTTCGGCGCGGCCGAGCCGACGCCGCCGGGCACCGCCGGCCTGGTAATCGTCGACGCTGCGGACGGCGCTCAGTTCGCCGCCGAGTGGGACGGGGTACGCCGGTGGTGACGGTCGCCGTGCGGGTGCTGCGAGCGTCGGTCCTTCCGCTGGCGCTGATCGGGCTGACGGCGCTCGCCGGGGTGGTGCTCGGCCGGGTGTACGCCGGTGGTCTGCTGACCTGGCTGGTCGTCGGCGCGGCGGCGGGTTCGGTGCTGGTCAGCGTGGCCGCCCGGCGGCTGCCGTCCTGGCTGGTGGCGCCGGTGTCGGTGGCCGCGATGGCCGGCTGGACACTGTGGTCGCTGCGGCTGGCAGCCACCCGCGCCGAGTTGCCGGGCGACCTGCTGGAGGTCACCGCGGACGCCGCCCGCAACGGCATCCCCCGGCTGCTCACCGCGATGATCCCGGTGGAGCCCACCCCGGACACGGTGCTGGTGCCGGTCGTCGCGGCCTGGCTGGCCGGGCTGACCGGCGCGGAGGTGGCGCTGCGCACCGGCCGGGTGCTGCTGGGTTACCTGCCGGCGGCGGGGCTCTACGCCGCCGCCCTCTACGTGGTCGGCCCGAACGCCGAACCGGCACTGGGGTCGACGCTGGCGTTCGTCGCGGTCGCGGCCCTCGGCCTGGCGACCCCCACCCGGACCGCCGCAGGCGGCGGCGATCCGACCGCCGAGCTGACCCCCCGGGTACGCGCCGCGGTGCGACTGCGGCTGGCCACCAGCGCGGCGCTCGGGGTGGCACTGGTGGTCGGGCTGGTGGCGTTGCTCGGCCCGGTCGTCGCGCAGCAGGTCGACGGCCGGCCGGTGGACCCGCGCCGGTACGTGGAACCGCCGCAGGTGCAGACGCTCGACGAGAACCCGTTGATCCGGATCTCCGGCTGGGCGCTGCACCCGGAGCAGAAGCTCCTCGACGTGAGCACGCAACGCCTCGACGCGCCGCCCGCCGACGCACCGCCCGAGGCCGACCCGGCGGCGGACACCGCGCGCAGTGTGCGGATCCGGTTGGCGGTGCTCAGCGACTACGACGGGGTGACCTGGCGCGTCGGCGCGACGTACCGCAACGCCGGGCGGATCCTGCCCGCCGCGACAGCGGCCCGCGACAGCACGGTGCGGACGGTCCGGCAGCAGATCAGCGTGGCCGAGTTGAGCGGCCGGCTGCTGCCCGCAGTGGCGACACCCCGGGAGGTCAGTGGGGCTCGGGTGGCGTACGACCCGGCGAGCGGGACGCTGATCCGGCCGGAGGGACTGACGCCAGGGCTGCGGTACACGGTGACCTCCGCCGAGGAACGCCCCGACCAGAACCTGTTGGCCAGCGCGAACGTGCCCGCCGGCGACGAGGTGGCCCGGGTGCTGCGGGTCGCCGACGGGGTGCCCGACCCGATGCGCCGGCTGGCCACCCAACTCGCCGAGGAGAACGGCGCGCCGTACGCGCGGGCGTCGGCGATCGAGCAGTTCCTGGCCGAGCACTACCGGGTGGTGGCGGACGCCCCGAGCGGGCACGCGTACCCGAATCTGGGTTTCTTCCTGTTCGGGCCCCGCAACGGCGGCGGGCAGGAAGGCACCTCGGAGCAGTTCGCGGCGGCCTTCGCGGTCCTCGGCCGGCTCTCCGGGCTGCCCACGCGGGTGGTGGTGGGCTTCCGGACCAGCGGGCAGGGGCCGGTGCTGGCCGGTGACGCGTACGCCTGGCCGGAGGTGCTCTTCGACGGGCTGGGCTGGGTCGCCTTCGACCCGCTACCCCGCCCCAACGACGAGCCGCGACCGGTGGAGGAGGATTTCCGCCCGACGCCGGAGGACCCGCCGCCGTCGGAGGCGCCGGCACCAACCGCGGAGCCCAGCGCCGCACCGGAACCGGCGACCGCCGCCGACGCCCCGCCAGGCTCGGACGGGGTCTCCACCCCGGTGCTGGTCGCCGGCGGCAGCGGCGGCCTGCTGCTGGTGGTGGGGGCACTCCTGCTCACCCTGCTGGCGATGCGCCGATCCCTCACCCGCAGCCGACTCGTGCGCGGCGACCCCGGCCAGCGCATCGCCGGCGCCTGGCGGGAGGTCACCGACGCGCTCCGGCTGGCCGGAAGACCGGTCGGGGACGACCTGGCCGCCACCGAGGTCGCCGGGCACGCCCGCCAGACCCTCGCCGACGCCCGAGCGGCCACGATCGGCGACGACACGACCGCCAACTCGGACGCCGTCGCGTCCACCGGCGGCACGGCGGCGGCAGACGCGTCCAGCCCGGCCGTCGACGAGTTGGCGGCCCTGCTCAATCAGGTCGGCTTCGCCCCCGGCGCCGCCACGCCCGAACAGGCGGCTCGCGCCGCCGAAGTGGCCACCGCCTATGTGTCCACCCTGCGCTCCGCCCGCCCCTGGTGGCGCCGCCTCCTCTGGTCCGTGCACCCCACTCCCCTGCGCCGCGCCCGCCGTTCCCCGCGTTGATCAAGAGCTTTGCGTCGACTGCGGGCCCACTTCTGACGCAAACTTCTTGATCACCGACGGCAGGGCAGCGGCGCGAGGGGCGGCGAGCGGGCCGGCGCCCGACGCGGTCTTCGCCGCGGCGTTGGACCTGGCCCGGCTCTACAGCAGCGAGCAGGCGCTGATCAGTGCCAGCGCCCATCTCCTGGCCGTCGGGCACGTTCCGGAGCGGTAGCGGGTCAGGTGGTCAGCCGGCGGATGAGTTTGCGCATGCCGGCCTGCCAGCCGTCCGGGTCCTCGGCGCGGCGGCGCGCGTAGTCGGCGACCTCGGGGTGCGGCAGGATCAGGAACCGTTCCTCGGCCAGCCCGGCGATGGCCGCGTCGGCGACCTGGTCCGGGGTGAGCACCGCACCGGACGCGGCGACCACCCGGGCGCCCAGGTGACCGGCGGCGAGTCCATCGGCGAGCATCGGGGTGTCCACCCCCTGCGGGCACAGCGCGCTGACCCGGATGCCCCGGTCCCGGTAGGTGATGGCCAACCACTCGGCGAACCCCACCGAGGCGTGCTTCGTCGCGGTGTACGCGGCGTCGCCCACAGCGGTCAGCACACCGGCCGCGGAGCAGGTGTGCAGCAGGTGCCCGCCACCCCGGGCGAGCATTCCGGGCAGCACCGCGCGGGCCGAGTAGACGTGGGCCAGCACGTTGACCCGCCAGGAGCGGTCCCAGCCGGCGTCGTCGACCTCCACTCCCCCGCCGGTGGTCACCCCGGCATTGGCGCAGAACAGGTCGATCCGGCCGTACCGCTGCTCGGTGTCGGCGACCAGGTCGCGGACCTGCTCCTCGTCGGTGACGTCGAGGGCGATGGCGTGCGCGACCGGGCCGATGCCCTCGGCCACCGCGCGGGCCGCGTCGGCGTCCAGGTCGGCGACGACCACGGCGGCAGCTCCCTCGGCGGCGAACCGGCGCGACAGCGCCGCGCCGATGCCGCCGGCTCCGCCGGTGACCACCACGATCCGGTCGGTGAGGTTCACGCGGACGCCTCCACGGAGTTGGCGCCCAACCGGGCGATGAGGCCGAGCAGCGCGGTGGCGCCGCCGGCGGTGACCTCGGGGGTGGGCAGCAGCGCGACGATCGGCACGTCCACCCCGTTGTCGGCGTAGCGGCGCACCTCGGCGCGACACCGCTCCGGCGAGCCGTGCAGCACCAGCGCGTCGACCACCTCGTCGGGCACCGCCGCGCTGGCCCCGCGCCGGTCACCGGCGGCCCAGGCCGCCCACATGGGCGCGAGCGTCTCGTCGCGGCCGAGCCAACGGTGGAACTCGGCGTACGCCGGAACGGTGAGGTAGCTGGTGATGAGCCGGCGGCCCAGCGCCCGGGCGTACGCGGCGTCCTCGGTGGGGCAGACGAAGATCCGGGCGGCGACCTCGAACCCGGCGCGGCGCTCGCCCAGCTCGGCGAGGGCGCGCGGCACGTCGTCGGCGCTGAGCCAGTTGAGGATGACCCCGTCGGCTTCCGCGCCGGCCAGCCGGAGCATCCCGGGGCGCAGCGCGGCGAGCAGGATCGGTGGCGGCACCGCCGGCGGTCGTTCCAGCGTGAACCGGCGGACGGTGAACGTGTCGTATGCCTCGTCGACGGTCTCGCCGGCCAGCGCGGCGCGCAGGAAGCGCAGCACGTCGCGGGTGCGGCGGAACGGCTCGTCGAACGGCACCGCGTTCCAGTCCCGCACCAGCACGGGTGAGGACGCGCCGATGCCGAGCGAGAACCGGCCCGGCGCGGCCTCGGCCAGCGCCGCCGCGCTCATCGCCAGCAGCCCGGGGCCCCGGGTGAAGACCGGTGTGATCGCGGTGCCGAGCCGCAGCCCTGGCTGCCAGGCCGCGGCGAGCGCCAGCGGGGTGAACGCGTCGGTCCCGGCGACCTCGGACGACCAGACGTCGGTGAACCCGGCCCGGTCGAGGGCCGCGTAGGCCGCGTCGTGCTGCGCCAGCGCGATTCCGCCCAGCGGCACCGTCATGCCCCATCGATTCGTCACCGGTCGATCGTGCCCGTTGACGCGGGCCCGAGCAAGATCCCCGGGTTGGGCAGAATCGCCGGTTTCCGGCCGTGCGCGCCGGTGGGAGGTGCCGCTGCTGTACCTGCCCGGTGTGATCGCGACCGCGGTCGGAATGGTGGTGCTGGCCGCGGTCGCGGTGGTCGACGCCCGTCGCGCCCACGGCGCCGCACCGGAGGCCGCCGCGCCACCGTTCTGAGACTCGCGCGTCGATGTCGCGTCGGCGTGGACGGTTACTCTCGGCCGGTGACCTTCTCGCTCGTCGCCCGCTCCGCCGACGGCCGCCTGCACGGTGTGGCAGTCGCCAGCAAGTTCCTCGCCGCCGGGGCGTTGGTGCCGGCCGCCGCCGCCGAGGTGGGCGCGCTGGCCACCCAGGCGCACGTCAACCTGGCCTACCGCCCGCAGGGCCTCACCCTGCTGCGCACCGGGGTGGCCGCCGCCGACGTGGTGGCCGGGCTGATCGCCGCGGACCCCGAGCGGGAGCACCGCCAGCTCGGCGTCGTGGGGGCCACCGGCGCGGGCGCCACCTGGACCGGGCCGGCCTGCCACCCGTGGGCCGGCGGGCGGACCGGCGACGGCTGGGCCGCGCAGGGCAACGTGCTCACCGGCCCGGAGGTCGTCGACGCCCTTGGTGAGGCCTGGCTGGCGGGATCGGCGCTGCCGTTCGCCGAGCGGCTGGTCGCCGCGCTGCGGTCCGGTGACGAGGCCGGCGGCGACCGGCGTGGCCGGCAGAGCGCCGGCCTGCTGGTGGTCGAGCGTGGCGGCGGGTACGGCGGCACCAGCGACGTGGTGGTGGACCTGCGTGTGGACGACCACCCGGACCCCGTCGCCGAGCTGGGGCGCCTGCTCACTGTGCACACCATGCTGTTCGGACGGCCCGACCCGGCCACACTGCTCGACCTGAGCGGCGCGGTCGCCGCCGAGGTGGCGGCGTTGCTCGGCGCGCTGGGCCATCCGGTGCACGAGGACGGCACGGAAGCGGCGTTGATCTCCTGGGCCGGGTTGGAGAACCTGGAGGAGCGGCTGGTGCCGGGGCGGATCGACCCGGTGGTGCTGACGCACCTGCGCGGTGTCGCCCCGCACGTCCCCGCACCCCGCGCCGCGAGCTGACCCCGGCCGCCCTGACCCGAGGCGGCTACACCGGCTGGCTCAGCCCTTGACCCGGGGCACCAGCCGGTGCACGACGGTGAGCGCCAACGCCATCACCACCGCCATCGTGCCGGCGATCCCGGCGGCGCTGCCCGCGTACCCGACGAACAGTGGGCGGCGGGCCAGCTCCTCCGGCCCGGTGCCGCGCAGGTCGAGCAACCAGGTCAGGGAGAGTCCGCAGACCACCAGGGCGAGCACACCACCGAGCCCGAGCACGAGTGCCGCGACCCGGTGCGCGTCACCGGGGGCGATCTCGGCCTGCTCCCGCTGGGTGACCAGCAGCAGCAACCCCGCCAACGCCGCCCACACACCCACCACCAGGTACGCGGCGACGGCGTCGCTGGGCCGGTGCCAGCCGGCGGAGAGGGTGGCGACCCCGGCGACGGCGGCGTAGCCGGCACCGATGAAGGCGCCGACGGCCCGCACCTTGCGCGGCAGCACGAGCATCAGCGCGACCGCCACCGAGGCGGCCACCGTGGCGTGCCCGCTCGGGAGGCTGTTGCCCACTGCGGCGCGTTCCGGGTCGACGCCGTAGTCGGGCCGGTTCAGCCCGTACTTGAGAAGCTGGGTGGTGACGTTCGCTCCGGCGATCAGCAGGGTCGCGGTGATCGCCAGGGCGATCCGCCCCCGGATCAGCGCGATGAACCCGATCGTCGCGGTGACGGCCAGCAGCGAGACCACCGACATCGCGTTGAGGATCCGGTCGACCGGGC
Source organism: Micromonospora salmantinae (assembly GCF_022230905.1). NCBI lineage: Bacteria > Bacillati > Actinomycetota > Actinomycetes > Micromonosporales > Micromonosporaceae > Micromonospora > Micromonospora salmantinae. The sequence continues at coordinate 290,742 of NZ_JAKKFG010000004.1, read as the reverse complement.
CGTCGATGGTGTCCTGCCCGATCCGGTTGCCGGTGAGGGCGACCGTGTCCACCCACTGACCGATCTCGAGGTGCACGGCCACCCGCCACACGGCGAGGAAGGCGGCCGCCTGGACGAGGGCCAGTACGACCAACCAGACCGCGGTCCAACCCCGTGCCGTCGCGCGCATCCGCACACCGTAGCGGCAGGTGTCGGCGGTCCGACCGGTGGCCCGCCGCCAATCGCCGGTTAGGTTGTGCCGGAGGCGAGGAGGCGGTGGTGAGTGGAACACCGGAGCGCGACAGCGGCCCGGCCGAACCCGGTCCGGAGCAGCGTGAAGGCGACAATCCGGGGCCGGTGCGGGCCGGCGCCGACGCCGGTCCGGGTGGGCCGGTGCGGGCCGAGTCGCTGACGGATCTGCTGGGCGGGCGACGCGGTGCCATCGACGCCACCCTGCCGCCGCTGGCGTTCGCGGTGGGCTGGTTGCTGGGCGGCGAGTCGCTGTGGGGCGGGGTCGGCGCGGCGCTGGCCGTGGGCGCGGTGGTGGCCGGCGTACGGCTGCGTCGGGGTGACCGGCCGCGCTCGGTGCTGATCGGGCTGCTGGCCGTCTGCGTGGCGGCGTTGATCGCGGTGCGCACCGGCCGGGCCGAGAACTTCTTCCTGATCCAGGTGTTGTCGAACGCCGCGAGTGCTCTGGCGTGGACGGTCAGCATCGTGGTGCGGTGGCCACTGCTCGGTGTGCTGGTCGGCGCGGTGCTGGGCCAACGGGCCCGGTGGCGGCGCGATCCGGCGCTGCTGCGCGGCTACGGCCGGGCCAGTTGGGTGTGGACGGCGACCTACCTGCTGCGGCTCGCCGTGTTCGTGCCGCTCTACCTGGGTGGGCAGGTGCTCGCGCTGGTGGTGGCCCGGGTGGCGCTGACCTGGCCGCTGGTCGCCGCGGCGCTGGCGCTGAGCTGGGTGGTGCTGCGTCGCTCGCTGCCGGCCGGGCACCCGGGGCTGCGTCACCCGGTGGCCCCGCCGCCTCGCTGAAACCGGCCCCGCGCGGCCGGACTCGGGGCCGGGAAGCGGCCGGACTCGGGGCAAAAAGGTGGAGAGGCCGCCACGGGGGGAGCGGCCTCTCCGGTGACGTACGTTACTCCGTCACGGACCTCGGTGTGATCCCGCGAGGGCCCGAATTTCTGGGCTTTTTCGCGGCTGGCTTCAGTCCGGGCGGTGGGGTGGGCCAGCCGATCCGCTGCGTCGGCCAGATGGCCGGCCCACCCCGGCCTGACCGTGGGTGTCAGGCCGTCCCGCCGGCCCCGGTCCGTCGTTCCCCGGACCCGGGCCGGATCCCGGGGTGGGCGGTCCACGCCACCCACCCCGGGTCGTCTCAGCCGTTCGGGAACATGCTGCCGTAGTCGGCGTACGCCATGGCGACGTCAGCCTGCGCCCAGAACCGGTGGTAGTTGAAGCTCGGCTCCGGACCACCGTCCAGGTACGCCTGCACCTTGGGCCACTCCGGGTCGTTCTTGTAGAAGGACCGGATGTCGAGGAAGCTCTTGCCGGCGGCGATGGCGTCGCCGTTCGGCATCGTCCCGGTCCAGCCCGACGGGACGTAGAGGCCCTGCCCGGTGGACGCGTTGTAGACGTCGTCGAAGCGCCGGTAGTCGCCACGCTTCTCGGTGGTGGAGACACCCTTGGCGTCGCTGGCGGCCGACAGCGCGTCGAGCAGCCCCTTGGCGGTGTCCTTCGCCGCCACGTTGCCCGACTTGGCCGCGTACGCGATCAGGATCCGGGCGTAGGCGGCCGTGACACCGACGTCCTGACCCTTGCTGATCACCTCGACGTGCAGGCCGGTGTTGGGCTGCGGGTTGGACGGGTTCCAGGTGGTCGGCTGACCGGTCCACGCCATGTCCGACGGGATCGACCAGTTGGTGCCGAGGGTGGTGTTGGCGATCGCCCAGGGCACCCACTTGTCCAGCAGCGCCTTGGCCTTCGCGTTGCCGGTCTGCTGGTACAGCTCGGCGATGCGCTGCATCGACCAGGCCTGCATACCGAACCACTGGTTCGACGGCGGGTCGTTGTAGACCGGGTCGACGTCGTAGAACATGCCGTAGAAGGTGCTGGTGCCGGCCGGCGGCTGGGCGTAGCTACCGTCCCAGCTGTTGGTGGCGCCACCGGCGATGCCGCCCTCGGCGGACTGCAACCAGGTGTAGAACTCCAGCTGCCGCTCGAAGCTCTTGGTCCAGTCGGCGACAGCTGTCGACGACTGCGGCTTCAGCTCCGGGGTGTTGGTCAGCGCCCAGGCCGCGAACGGGTTCTGGTAGCCGAAGTGGTTGTGGCTGGAGCCGATCCGCCAGGACCAGTTCTGGCTGGCGTCGTACGCGCCGCCCCAGGCGTAGTACCAGGACAGCAGGTAGTGCGCCGAGTCCTTGCCGCTGCCGGCGGGGCAGGTGCTGGCCCCGACGCAGTTGCCGATCTTCTTGAAGTACTTGTCGAACATCGCGTACCGCAGGTAGTCGCCCATCTTCGCGGCCTTGGTGATGGTGGCCGCGACGTCGGCCTGCTTGTTCTGCGCCTTGGACCAGGTCAGCGCCCAGTACGCGGCCTGCACGGCGCGGGCGTCGGCGTCCGGGGCGTTCGTGTACTTCCACTGCTTGGCGGGCGCGCCGGTGTCCTTGACGAACAGGTCGAGGTAGCCGTACTGACCGCCGTGCTCGAAGGTGTCGCAGGAGGGCTGCGGAACGGTCTCCCACACCGACTCCTGGGTGCCCCGCTGGAAGGTGTTGATGTAGGCCGGCTTGGTGGTGCCGTCACCGCAGCGGCCGAAGCCGTAGGTGTTGTCGACGTCCATCAGCCAGTGCATGCCGTAGATGTCGCCGGTGCCGTAGGTGGACTGCAACTCCGAGCGCAGCGGGTCCTGGCCGACCGAGACGTTCGGGTTCAGCGCCGACGGGTACTGGCTGGGCAGGTTGTACTCCGCGGCGTACTGCGGGGTGCCCGCGGAGCCGGCGGTCGGCTGGTCGGCGTGGGTGGGGATGATGTACTTCTCCATCACCGTCCAGGCGTTGTTGAACGGGGCCCAGTTCTGGGTGACCTTGCCGTAGTAGGCCTCCAGCCAGAGCCAGAAGCTGAACGCCTCCGACGTGGTCTCGTGACCGTGGTCGGGCGCCTCGACGATCAGCGTCTCCACCGAGTGGTACGGCACGCCCTCGGGGCTGAAGTAGCCCGAGTTCTTGATCTTGCCGTACTGCTCGAGGAACTTCGCGGTGTAGGCGTTGTCGCCGCCGGGGGTGTCGTTGTCGATCTCGGTGGCGCTGACCGCCAGCGAAGCGAGACCGGTGGCGGAGGCGGTGATGGTGGCGGCGCCGCCGACGGTGTCGGTGTCCTCCGCCGCGGCGACCGTGACGGTGACCCCGGTGTTCCAGTTGCTCGGGGTCAGCGTGGTGGTGGCCGGCGAGACCGTGACGTCGGTGTCACCGGTGCGGGTGAGGGTGACCGGCACGTTGGCCGTCGGGGCGGCGCTGAGCTTCAGGTTGAAGGTGGCGCTGCCACCCTCGGTGACGCTCACAGCGGACGGGGTGGCGACCAGTGTCGGGCCGTTGGCGGCCCCGACGGTGAACGCCTTCTCGTCGACACCGATGCCGTTGGCGTTGTCGTACGCCTTGGCCTGGACGGTGTAGCTGCCGGCCGGCAGGTCCTCCTGCGTGTACGCGTACGGAGCGGAGGTGTCGGTGTTGATCAGCAGGCCGTTGCGGTAGAACTCGACCTTGCTGATCGTCCCGTCCGGGTCGCTGGCGGTGGCCGTTAGCGGCACGTCGGCCGGCGCGGTGAACGGCCCGGCCGGCAGGCCGAGGGAGACCGTCGGCGGCTGGTTGGCCGGGGTGCCGTTGCAGGGAGTGCCGTTGAGCGTGAACGAGGTCGGCTTCGGGTTGCTGCCCGAGTGGGCGCCGTTGAAGCCGATGGTGGTGGAGGCCCCGGTGGCAAGGTTGCCGTTGTACGACTCGTTGGTGGCGGTGACCTCGCTGCCGGTCTGGCTGAATCTGGCCGACCAGCCCTGGGTGACCCGCTGACCGCTGGTCGGGAAGGTCCACTTGAGCGTCCAGTTGCTCACCGCGTCACCCAGGTTCTTGATGGTGACGTTCGCGGTGAAGCCGGTGTTCCAGTCGTTGGTCGCGTAGACCACGTCGCAGGCGGGTGCGGCCTGTGCGGCGCCGGCCGGCAGGGTCACCCCGCCGACGGCGAGCAGCGCGGCGGCGGCGAGCGCCACGCGCCGGCGTATTGCCAGTTGTCTCATGTGCGCGGTGTCTCCTCGGACCAGGCCGGGATGGTCCCCGGCGAGGCGCCTGCCCGCGAGGGTGGTGGTGGTCCGCGGGGATGTCGAGGCGCCGGGAAGGTGGTCTTCCCCGGGCCCGGCCGGGGTAGGGCGTGCGGCCCGCACGGGAAGGGGTCCCGCCGGCTGCGCTCGGGTGACCGTGACCGGAGCTGGTGCTGCCGGCTGCCCTCGGTGGACCCGCACTCACGCGATGTGGCTCCTGTCGCGTCGAATCGACAGTGTGCCATGGAAGCGCTCCCACAACAAGCGCACGGAGCGCCGGATCAGCTCCTTGTTTCGATCTCGTTTTGGGTCTTTCACAAAGGCGTGACGGGCGTTACAGTCGCAACATCGGTCGATGGGAGCGCTTCCATCGACAAGGTTCCAACAAGAAGATCGCTGGGGTCGTTCCTGACGAGCCCAGGGAACCAGACCGAGGGCCGACGACGGGCCAGCCCGGACGCCGTCGTCAGCCATCGTCCCGCCACAGGGAGGGAGGTGGAACCAGAGCCACTCGCGTGGCCCGGCTCCCGCGCGACACGCACGGCAGGACCCAAATTTTGCCCGTGTGTGTGCAGTTACGGTGGGGACGGGGGTTGCCCTCCCCCGTCCCCACACTAAACCCCCGTACACGATAGGAAAAGAGGCCGACGGGACAGGCGCGCCGCGCCGCCCGGACGGCCTCGTTCGCTGCCCGGGGCCACACACCCGCCTCCCACCCGCCAGCGCCGGCCGTCCTGACGGCCGGCAGACCGGCCGGCAGCGTCTGCCCTATCATGGGAGCGCTCCCGAATCTTTCGGCGGTGGCCCCGTATCCATGAGGAGAATCCATGTCGATACCTATCGGGCCCGCCGGCCCGCTGCGCTTCCCGGACAACTTCGGCTGGGGCGCGGCCACCTCCGCCTACCAGATCGAGGGCGCCGCCAAGGAGGACGGGCGCGGCGAATCAGTCTGGGACACCTTCAGCCGCGTCCCAGGGCGCACCCGCAACGGCGACACCGGCGACGTGGCCATCGACCACTACCACCGCTACGCCGAGGACCTCGACCTCATGCGCGACCTCGGGTTGCGCAGCTACCGCTTCTCCATCTCCTGGCCCCGGATCCAGCCCGACGGCACCGGCACGCCCAACCAACGCGGCCTCGACTTCTACCGCCGCCTCCTCGACGGCCTGCACGAGCGCGGAATCACCCCGATGGCCACCCTGTTCCACTGGGACCTCCCGCAGGCGCTCCAGGACGCCGGCGGCTGGGAGTCACGCGACACCGCCCACCGCTTCGCCGACTACGCCGACGTGGTCTTCCGCGCCCTCGGCGACCGGGTACCGGCCTGGCTCACCATCAACGAACCCAAGACCGTGGTGCAGAACGGCTACCTCACCGGCCACCACGCCCCCGGGCGGCAGGACCCGGACGCCGCCTACCTGGTCGCCCACCACCTGCAACTCGCCCACGGGTACGCCGTCGCCGCGCTGCGGGCCACCGGCAGCGACAGCCGCATCGGCCCCGCGCTCAACCTGCACCCCTGCTATCCCGCCGACGACTCCCCGCAGGCTGCCGCGGCCGCCCACCTCTACGACGCCTACGAGAACCGCCTCTACCTCGACTCCCTGCTCAAGGGCAGCTACCCGGAGGACCTGCTGGCCGACCTGGGCCCGCAGAGCCGGATGGTCCAGGGCATCCGCGACGGCGACCTGCAGACCATCTCCGCGCCGATCGACCTGCTGGCCGTGCAGTACTACACCCCGATCTACGTCACCGGCGACGGCGGCACCGCGCACCGCTGGGCGACCTCCGAGGCCGAATGGCAGCAGATCTACCCCGAGGGGATGTACGACCTGCTGACCAGGATCACCCGCGAATACGGGCCGATCCCGCTCACCATCACCGAGAACGGGCTGCCCACACCGGACACCCTCGGCGCGGACGACACCGTCCAGGACGCCGGCCGGATCAGCTTCCTACGCGACCACCTCACCGCCGCGCACCGGGCCATCGCCGACGGCGTGCCGCTGGAGAGCTTCCACGTCTGGTCACTGCTGGACAACTTCGAGTGGGACCAGGGCTACGACCAACGCTGGGGCCTGGTCTACGTGGACTACGCCACCCAGCGTCGGGTGCTCAAGAACTCCGCCACCTGGTACCGCTCCGTCATCGCCGACGGCGGCTTCTGACCGCGCCGCCACCCGGACGGCCGGGCCCGGACGGCTCGGCTCGGGTGAGCCGTGACCGTCCGGGCCTCGGCCGGCTAACTCAGCGGGGCAGCGCCTGCTGCAACTCCGCCCGCAGGGCCGGGGTGAGCATCTCCCCCGCCTGCTTGGCCAACCGGGCCATCTCGTAGCCCACCACGCCGATGTCCGCGTCACCGGCGGCCAGCGTGGCCAGAATCGAACCGTCACGGATCTGCATCACCAGGAAGTAGCCACGGCCCATCTCGACCACCGTCTGCTTGACGACATCGCCGTCGAACATCGATGCCGCGCCCGCGGTGATACTCATCAGCCCGGAGGTCACCGCGGCGAGCTTGTCCGCGTTGTCACGCGGCAGGTGATCGGAGATCGCCACCAGCAGCCCGTCAGAGGAGACCACCACCGCGTGCGCCACACCCGGCACCCGCTCCGCGAACGCGCTCACCAGCCAGCTCAGGTCACGCGCCTCCTGGCTCAACGTCGTCACTGTCGTCGTCCCCCTTCGTCGTGCCCCCCGGACGGTGGCACGGGTATCTCGGTGGTGTCCTCAGCCTCGGCGCGCCGTACTCCGCTGTAGAGCCGCGAGAGCATGCCGCCGACCGCCTCCGGGTCCGGGTCGGTGCGGGTCGGTGCCGTCATCGGTTGTGCCGAACGGGTGACCGCGCTCAACTGCGCCATGGGCACCCGCACCGGCAATCCCCGCTCATTGGTGCCGGCGGTCACCGGGATCGTCGGTGGCGCCGCCGCAGCGGGCACCACCGGCGCGGTCGGGCCCTGCCGCGAATACCAGCCCCCGCCTGTACCGCGAGCAGCGGCGGGGGTCAACACGTCCTCGGCGCGTACCGGCACCGGGCGGCCCTGACGCGGCACGCCGACGCCCGGCGGGCGGCCGGCCACCGGCAGGTCCCGCACCGCGCCGTTCGACAGCGGGCCAGGGCCCTGCCGGGCTGCCCCGGGCTGCGCAACCAGCCCTCGCGCCGCGCTCGCCGCCAGCATCCGCGCCGACGGGGGCGCGTCCAGCTCCACACTGCCCGCCGGCGCCAGCAACACGGCGGGCAGGGCGAGCCGGGCGACCAGGCCGTCCTCGCCGCCCTCCAACCGCACGCGGACGCCCAACCGGGCGGCGAGGTGACTGACCACGAAGAGCCCCATCCGCTCCACCGCCGCGACGTCAGCGGCCGGAGGGCTGGCCAGCACCTCGTTCGCCTGCACCAACGCGGTCGGGCTCATACCCAGACCCCGGTCGACGATCTCGATCAGCGCACCCCCCGCCTCGACCCGGGCGGTCACCACTACGACGGTGTCCGGGCGGGAGAAGGCAGTGGCGTTTTCCAGCAGCTCGGCCAGCAGGTGCACCAACTCGCCGACCGCGTGCCCGACCGCGTGCACATCGGCCACCGACTCGATCCGGACCCGCTGGTACTGCTCGATCTCCGCGGCGGCGGCCAGCAGCACCGCACCGAGCCCGACCGGCCGGTTCCACCGGCGGGTCGAGTCGGTGCCGGCGAGCACCAGCAGGCTCTCGTCGTTACGGCGCATCCGGGCGGCCAGGTGATCGAGCTTGAACAGGTTCTCCAGCTGGTCCGGGTCGCTCTCCTCGCGCTCCAGGTCGTCCAGCAGCTCCAGTTGACGCTCCACCAGCACCTGGCTACGGCGGGCCAGGTTGACGAACATCGCGTTGACGTTGCGCCGCATCAGCGCCTGCTCGACGGCGACGGTGACCGCGCTGCGGTGCACCGCCACGAACGCCTCGGCCAGCTCGCCGATCTCGTCGAGTGAACGGACCACCGCCGGCGCGACATCGATGCGCGGCACCCCACCGGTGACGGTCTTCAGTCGGTCCAGGGCGTCCGGCAACTCGACCTGAGCGATCCGCAGCGCCTGGCTGCGCAGCATCCTCATGGACCGCGCGACCGACCGCCCGATGAGCAACGAGATCAGCAGGGCGGCCAGCAGGACCGTGACCACCCCGCCGACGACCAGCAGGGTCGTCCTCAGCTGATCGTCGCTGGCCTCCTCGGCCTGCCGTACGGCGTCGTCGAGCACACCCGCCTCAAGCTGACGCAGCAACTCCTGACGCTGCTGGCTGGCCGACCACCACTGCTCCGACGGCAGCACCTGCGGCGACGCGGCGCCGGAGGACAGGCTGCGCTCCTCCAACCCGGTGGCGACCAGGAAACTCGGCGACACCGAGGTCTCGTCGTAGCGGCGGATCTGCGCACTGGTCGCTGCCACCCGGAACGCGCCGAGCGCGGTGAGTTGCTGACCGCGCAGGTCGGCGAGGACCACCCGGTCCTCGGTGCCGTACGCACCGGCGCGGGCGGCGGCGTAGAGCTGGCCCCGCACCCGGGAGGAGAGTTCCTTGACCCGGGCCAACTGGACGTAGCGCAGCACCGCGTCGTTCAACGCCGGCTGGTTCTGCCCCGGCGTCGGTTCGGCGAGCAGGTCGAGCAACGCCCCGACGGCCCGGTGGTAGTTGCTCAGGATGGTCTCGGTGCTGAGCACCGCCGGCGGAATCGCCGAGCGGATGTCGACCACCTGGTCGTACGCCTCCAGCGCCTCGGAGAAGGCCACCCGCCAGGACGCGTCCGCGTCCGCCAACGGCTCGGCGGCCCGGCTCAAATCCACGATGGCCTTGTCGGTGGCCGCCTGCAACGGCTTCAGGTCGTTCGCGGCGGCCTGCCGGTCACCACCCTTACGCAGCTCACCCAGCTCGCCCGCCGAACGGTCACGCTCCTGCTGGAGCTGGTGCACCGCCGCGGTGATCTGCCGGCCGATGCCGACCTGACTGGAGAAGTCGTTCAACGCCGTCGTCCGCCCCACCAGGGTGCTGGTCTGCACCCCGGCGAGCAGGAGGAACGCCATCGACGGCACCAGCAGCACGGTGGCGAGCTTCGTGCTCATCCGCCAGTCGCGCAGCCGGAACGGCGACCGCCGTCGATGCGGAACGACTCGGACATCGAAGCGGCGTCGGCGATGGTTCGACACCGCGCCGTTCGCCGGGTCGGGACCTGCCGCCACCCTGCCTCCTCCGTCCTACCGCGTCCACCGCGGTCGGGGGAGCGCAGTCCATCCAACCAGGCTCGGTACCGCTGTCAACGGCCCGGGCGAGGCCGAGGTTCAGGAAGGATACTGCGGGTGGGAACCTCCTGCCGTGGTCGGTAAAACCAGCTCGTCCGTCCGGCCGATGTCGGCGAGCTCGATCGCGTCACCGAAGCGCCCCAGCGCCACCAACGCGGCACCGGTGGCGCCGATCTCCGGGTTGCGTTGATGCGACACCGGTCTCGGTGCCAGCGCGGTCGCGAAGGCCTGCCGCCACCACACCGAGGCGGCCACCGCACCGCCCCCCAGCACCACGCCGACCGGTTTGTCGATCGTGGACTCCAGCACCCCGAGATCCTCGGCGACCAGCTCGCACAACCCCTGCATCAGCCCGGCCAGGATGTCGACCGAGGTGCTGCTGAAACTCAGACCGCGCAGCTCACCGCTGCCCGCCGGCGCCAACCCGGGCGGCCGGTCGCCACCGAAGCGGGGGTCCGCCGGTCGGCCACCACCCGCCGGCACCAGCGCCAGCGCCGCGTCCAGCTCGGCGCCCCGCGGCAACCGCAGCTCCCGGTTCGCCCAGGCGAACAGGTTGCCCCCGTTGGCGTACGCGGCCCCGGTCACCACGTGGTCGTGGTCGACCCGGTACCGCCACAACCGTTCGGGCAGGCGCGGCATCGGCTCGCCCGCCGGGATCCGCTGCATCAACCGTACGGCTGCGGAGGTGCCCACTGTGACGGCGGCCCGGCTCGGGTCGACGCAGCCCGAGCCGACGTTCGACGCCCCACCGTCGCCCACCGGCGGCGACCATCGGGCCTGCGCCAACTGCGGCCACCGACGGGCCAGGTCGGACCGGAGCCGGCCGTGCCAGTCCAGCTCGCCGAGTGGCGGCAGCTCCTCCGGTCGCGCTTCGGCCAGCGTCAGCGCCTCCTCGTCCCAGCTCAGGGTGCGCAGATCCAGCAGACCGGTCCCGGAGGCCTGGGAGATCGACATCGGCGCCGCGTCGAGCAGTTCGCCCAGCACGTACTCGGGCAGACCGACGAACCGGGCGATCTGGGTGCCGGACTGCTCACGCAACCAGGGCAACCGCATCGACCAGTACGACCGGTGCCACCAGCAGCCGGTGCGCTGGTGGAAGCCGTCCGGGTCGGCCGGCCCGGCGGTGCGCCCGACCGGGGCGGGCCGGGTGTCCAGCCAGGTGATCACCGGGCCCATGGGGGCGCCGTCGCGGCCCAGCGGGAGCACCGAGTGCCACTGGGCGGAGATCGCCACCAGGCCGACGTCGTGCAGGTGGCCCGAGTCGGCCAGCTCGTCCAGGCACTCGACCAGGCTCGCCAGATAGTCCCGGGCGGACAGCGTGCCGGTGCCGTCGTCGCCCATGGCGAGGTCGACCTTGCGGCGGGCCAGGGCACCCGGCAGCGGCTGGGTGCCCGCGTCCAGCACCAGCCCGCGTACCGAGGAGGTGCCCAGGTCGAGCGCGAGAATGTTCATCGCCGGTCAAGTTACCCCGTGCCAGCCGGCCGACGGGCGCGTAGGGTGGATCACATGCTCGCGCAGTTGACCAGTTGGTGGCCCGCCGACCCGGCGGCCATCTCCCGCGCGTAGCTCCATCCACGCGGCCGCCATCGAGGCGGTCGCCGGATCTCCCGGCTCCAGGGCCGCCCGACGGCGGCACCCAGCCCGACGGAGACTCCGATGACCCACCTGACCGACCTGCTCGCCGCCGTCGCGCACGGCGTCGACCCCGGCCCCTTCGCGCTGCTGCGCCGCGAGGGCGCGGACGAACTGGACCTGTTCACCGGCCCGATCGACACCGTCGAAGCGCTCACCGACCTCCCGCTGCCGGCGGGCCCGCCCGGGGCACGGACGCTGGCCCTGGTGCCGTACCGGCAGATCACCGAACGCGGCTTCGCCTGCGTCGACGACGGCGCCCCGCTGGAGTTCCTCCAGGTCCGCGAGCACCAACGGATCGCGCTGGCCGACGCCCTCGCCGCGCTGCCCGACGAACCGGTGCACACCACCGACGCCGGCTTCGACGTCAGCGACGAGGAGTACGCGCGGACCGTGCAGCGGGTGCTGTCCGAGGAGATCGGCCGCGGCGAGGGCGCGAACTTCGTCATCCATCGCGCCCTGCACGCCACGGTGCAGGGCCCACCGCTGGGGGCCGCGCTGGCCGCACTGCGCCGGCTGCTGATCGCCGAACGCGGCGCATACTGGACGTTCGTGGTGCACACCGGCACCCGGACGCTGGTCGGCGCCAGCCCGGAGCGCCACGTCAGCGTCGACGACGGACTGGTGATGATGAACCCGATCAGCGGCACCCTCCGCTGCCCCGGTGGCGTCGCGGACCGGGCGGCCCTGCTGCGTTTCCTCGCCGATGAGAAGGAGACCGAAGAGCTGTACATGGTGCTCGACGAGGAGCTGAAGATGATGGCCACCGTCGCCGAGCACGGTGGGCAGGTGATCGGGCCGTACCTGAAGGAGATGTCGCACCTGGCGCACACCGAGTACCTGCTCGCCGGGCGGGGCACCCGTGACGTGCGGGAGGTGCTGCGCGAGACGATGTTCGCCCCCACCGTCACCGGCAGCCCGATCGAGAACGCCTGCCGGGTGATCGCCCGCCACGAACACCGGGGCCGGGGCTACTACGGGGGCGTGCTGGCACTGCTCGGCCAGGACGACGCCGGCCGGCAGACGCTCGACGCCCCGATCCTGATCCGGACCGCCGAGATCTCCCCCACCGGCCGACTGCGGGTGCCGGTCGGCGCGACCCTGGTCCGGCACTCGACGGCGGCCGGCGAGGTGGCCGAGACGCACGCCAAGGCCGCCGGCGTGCTGGCCGCGCTCGGCCTCGGGCCGGCGGCGTCCGTCGGCGACAGCGGGCCGGTCGCGCGGCTGACCGACGACCCGGCGGTACGCGACGCGCTGGCCGCCCGCAACGCACCGCTGGCGCGGTTCTGGCTGGACCAACGCGCACCGGACGCGCCCGGACTGCCCGGACTGGTCGGCCGCCGGGTGTTGATCGTGGACGCCGAGGACACCTTCACCGGAATGCTGGCCCACCAACTGAGCGCGTTGGGTCTCGCGGTGACCACCCGTCCCTGGCACGCGAGCGGCCCGGTCGACGACTACGACCTGGTGGTCGCCGGTCCCGGACCGGGCGACCCGGGCAGCGCGGACGAGCCGAAGATGCTGGCGCTGCGCAAGCTGCTGACCGGACTGCTGACCACCGGCCGTCCCACCCTCGCGGTCTGCCTCGGCCATCAGGTGCTGGCCGGGCTGCTGGGGCTGACGCTGCACCGCCGGGACGCGCCCTACCAGGGGTTGCAGCGGGAGGTGACGCTGTTCGGCCGGGCCCGCCGGGTCGGGTTCTACTCGACGTTCACCGCCCGCGCCGAGGCCGACCGGCTGGCCACCGCGTACGGGCCGGTGGAGCTGGCCCGCGACCCGGACGACGGCGCCGTGCACGCCCTGCGGGGGCACGGCTTCGCCGGCGTGCAGTTCCACGCGGAGTCGGTGCTCAGCCCGGACGGGCTCGCCGTGCTCAGCGAGCTGTTGACCGGGCTGCTGCCCGCGCCGCGCCCGGACGAGCTGTCCGCGACGCGCGGAGGCGCATAGTCGCCCCGGCCCGAGGGTAGGGCTGAATGGACCGGTGGCGCGGACGGACCGAGAGCCTCCGCCCGCGCCGCCGGTCGCCTCGCCCCGTCAGCCGGTCAGCCGGTCAGGCCCGCCTTCAGCGCGGCACCCATCTGTACTGCGCGCCGGGCGGTCAGCGCGCAGGCCCCGAGCGCCACGGCGTCCGGGGCGATCTCCCCGTTGTTGCTGGTGTGCGAGGGGCCGTAGGGGTTACCGGCGATGAACTGACTGGTGTCGGTGTAACCGGGGGTGACCACCACACCGCCCCAGTGGTAGAAGACGTTGAACAGCGAGGTCAGCGTGGTCTCCTGACCCCCGTGCGAAGTCGCCGTCGAGGTGAAGGCGGAGTAGACCTTGTTGGCCAGCGCGCCCTGGGCCCAGAGCGGGCCGGTGGTATCGATGAACTGCTTCAGCTGCGCCGCGACCATGCCGTACCGGGTCGGCGCGCCGAGGATCACCACGTCGGCCCAGGCCAGGTCGTCGACCATCGCCTCGGGCACGTCCTGGGTCTCCAGGCGGTGCGCCTGCCAGCCGGAGTTGGAGCGGATCGCCTCGTCGGGCGCCAACTCGCGCACCTTGCGCAGGCGCACGTCGGCACCGGCGTCCCCGGCGGCCTCACACACGGCCTGCGCCATCTGGTACGTGATGCCGGTGGCGCTGTAGTAGATCACCGCTACCTTGGTCTGGGCAGCCATCAGAGTGTCCCCTTCTTTTTTTCGGATCAGCTCCCGCGACTACCCGCTGCGGACGTGCTCTAACGACTGCCCCCGGCGCTGCCGGCTACCGGTCCGTCTGCTCAAGTTTTCCGCAACTTCCCGGTCGTTTCGGCCCGACGTCGCGCGCGGACCGCGATCCTGGTGCCATCGGTGCCGGCGGGATCGAGCCGCCGCCCCGCACCGGGCACCTGAACGGGGGATCGCGCTCCGCCGGCAACGGCGCTGGCGTAGCGCGATCAGGGGACGATCACCGTTCCCACGCCCCGCTCCGGCTCAGTGGACCAGGGCCGCCATCAGCCGGTCCAGCTCGGCCGCCGGGTCGACGGTGAGACCGGTGTGCACCGGCCCCGTCTGGATCATCGTGCTGCGCGGCGCGGCCAGCCAGTGGAACCGCTCACCGAGCCGCATCCGGGTCGCCGGCCCGTCACCGGAGCAGGTCCGGTCCCAGGAGTCGAGCACCGCGGCCACCGCCGGCAGGTCCACGTCGGGCGCCAGCGCGCGAACCCGGTCGGCGTCCAGGTGCGTCCGCGCGGCCAGGAAGTCGCGCTGCTGGCAGTAGAGCAACACCCCGACGTTGATCTGCTCACCGCGCTCGATTCGGGGCACGAGCCGGATCAGCGCGTACTCGAAGGGTTGCCTCATGCCCCGCTCCCCGATGGCAGCCAGTCGGCCGTGCGGGCGACCCGGCGGGACAGGTGATCCAGGTACGCGCGGCGCGCCGCGTCGGCCGTCTCGAAGTCGGCGGCGGTCAACCACTCCCCCGGCACCAGGGCCAGCACCTCGGTGAGCAGCTCCGGGGTGACCTGGGGGGCCAGCTCGGCGTCGGCCTCGGCCAGCCGCGACGCGTACGGGCCCAGCACGTGATCCTCAGCGCGGTAGGCCCGGTGCACAGCGGCCTCGGCGCGCGGCCAGTTGTGGTGGAAGTACAGGCAGGCGCCGTGGTCGATCAGCCACAGCTCCCGGTGCCAGACGAGCAGGTTCGGGTTGCGCCAACTCCGGTCGACGTTTTCCACGAACGCGTCGAACCAGAGCACCCGGGAGGCCAACGCCGGGTCGACGGGGTGCGCCACCGGGTCGAAGCCCAGCGCCCCGGGCAGGAAGTCCATCCCGAGGTTGGCGCCGCCGCTGTTGCGCAGCAGCTCCTGCACCTCCTGGTCGGGCTCGGCCCGCCCGATCACCGGGTCGATGTCGAGGATCACCAGCGGCGGCACCCGCAACCCCAGCCGGCGCGCCAACTCACCGCAGATCACCTCGGCGATCAGCGCCTTGGGCCCCTGACCGGCGCCTCGGAACTTCGCCACGTAGGTGCCCAGGTCGTCGGCCTCCACCACGCCCGGCAGCGACCCACCCTCGCGCAGCGGGGTGACGTAACGGATCGCGGTGACCTGGCGGAGCACGCCGCCCACCCTACTGTGGCCGGCCGGAACGGGTGGCGGGCCGGCCCAGACCGGCACGCGCGGGTCAGTCGAGCTTGTCGCGCAGGTTGTCGACCTGGGTCTGCAGGCGGTCCACCGCGTTCTCGTTGTTGACGAACGTGGTGATGCCCGCGGCCAGACCGAGCCCGATCAGCACGGCCAGGATGCTGAGCACCAGACCGCCGATCGACACGCCACGACCGGTCACCCCGGGTCGGCGCGCCATCTTGAGGCCGACGATGCCGAGGATGATCCCGATGATGCCGAGCACCAACCCCAGCCAGGCGAGGATCGCCGTCAGCACGCTGAACAGAGCGGCCACTCCGAACACCAGGGCGAAGGTCGCCGCGGCACTCGTCTTCGCGCGGGCGTCCCCCCGATGGCCGCGGGACCCGGCCGTTACGCCGGCGCCCCGCGCCGGCTCGCTTGCGGCAGTCATGAGATTCCCTTCCGTACGCGCGGCGCGCGCACTTCCGGCGAGCCGCATTCCCCCGACGACCGCCGTTACGCCTCCCACCAGCAGAAGTGTCGGTGGTCGGCCCTAGGCTGGCCGCCCAGCCACGAAAAGGAGCGCCCGATGCCTGTCGACCTCAGCGCTGCCGACGCGCTGGCGCTGCGGATGACCAGCCTGCTGCTGCGCCCACACCCGAGCACCCGACCCGGCACCGTCGCCGAGGTGGTCGAGTGGTTCGGCGCGATGCAGGCACAGGATCTGGCCAGCGGGCTGTGGTCGCTGGGCGCCCGGCTGCCCGGTCGCGGCGTGGCCGACGTGCAGGCGGCGTTGGAGCGGCGTGAGGCGCTGCGCACCTGGCCGATGCGGGGCACCGTGCACCTCGTCCCGCCCGCCGACGCCCGCTGGATGCTGGAGCTGACCGGCGTACGATCCCTGGCCGGCGTGGCGACCCGACGCGCGCAGCTCGGGCTCACCGAGGCCGACGCGGACCGGGCGGTGGACGTCCTCGGCACCGCGTTGGCCGGCGGCGGTCGACTCACCCGCGCGCAGTGCCTGGCCACCCTGCGGGCGGCCGGCCTGGGCACCGACGGGCAGCGCGGCTACCACCTGCTGTGGTATGCGAGCGTTCGCGGCGTGACGTGCGTGGCGCCGAACGTCGGCACCGAGCAGACCTTCGCCCTGCTCGACGAGTGGGCACCCACGTCCCACCGGCTGGAGCGGGACGAGGCGCTGGCCCTGCTCGCCCACCGCTACGTCCGCGGCCACGGCCCGGTCACCGACCGCGAGTTCGCCGGGTGGAGCGGCCTCACCCTCACCGACGCCCGACGCGGCCTGGCCGCCGCCGACGACGCACTGAGCACGGTACGCGTCGACGGCACTCCGATGTACGTCGACGCGGCAGTGGCCGACGCGCCGCGCACCGCGCCGGACGACGTGTTGGCGCTACCCGGCTTCGACGAGTATCTGCTCGGCTTCCGGGACCGCACGTTGATGCTCGACCCCGCCCACCAGGCGGCCGTCGTGCCGGGCAACAACGGCATCTTCCAGGCCACAGTGGTCCGCGCCGGTCGGGTGGTGGGCGTGTGGAAGCGCCGGATCGGCCGCACCGCGGTGACCGTGACGATCCAGCCGCTCAATACGCTCGACGTCGCGGCGCGGGCCCGGGTGGAGCGGGCGCTCGGGCGCTACGCCGACTTCCTCGGGCTGCCGGCCCGCTTCGACTGGCTGACCTGAGCGGGCCGCGTCACTCGTCGGCGGCCGGCGTCGGGGCCGCCGGTCGTGGGCGGGCGGCGCTGAGCAGGCCGACGATGCGGGCCACCCGGGGGTCGGCGCGGATCTGCGCCACGCTGGCCGGCAGCGGCAGCCGCCAGTTCGGGTACTCGTCCACAGTGCCCGGCATGTTGGGTTGGCGCACCTCGCCCAGCACGTCGTAGAGGGAGACACCGAGCAGCCGGGTTGGGCTGGCCGCGAGCGCGGCGTGCATGGCCACCACCACCTCGCCGTCGTCGGGCGTCGCCGTCGCCTCAGGCAACGCCGGATCGGCATCCGTCCTTTGCTCTGCACCCGCGGAGGCGACAGTCACGGTCGGTAGCTGCGGTGTCGGCTCGGGCAGCAGGTTCTCAGCCCGCAACATCGTGAGCAGCCGGTCCCGGTCGGCGGCGGCGCGGGCCCGCTCCACCGCCACATCGGTGTCGAGCAGCTTCAGCTCGTCGCGCACCCGCACGTGCTCACCGGTCAGGAAGCCCGGCGCGGTGGGCAGGTCGTGGGTGGAGATGGTGGCGAGGGCGTTGCGCGGCCACCGGGCCGGCGGGACGAAGTCACCGGCCTCGTCGCGCGCGAACCACAGCACTGTCGAGCCGAGCATGTTGCGCCCCCGCAACCCTCGGGTCACCGCCGGTTGGACAGTGCCGAGGTCCTCACCGACCACCACCGCGCCGGCCCGGTGCGCCTCCAACGCGAGGATGCCGAGCATCGCCTCGGCGTCGTAGCGCACGTAGGTGCCCTCGGCCGCGCCGCCGCCCGGCGGCACCCACCACAGCCGCCACAGGCCGGCGACGTGGTCGACCCGCAGACCACCGGCGTGCCGCAGGGTGCGGCGCAGCATGTCCCGGTACGCGGCGTAGCCGGTGGCGGCGAGCCGGTCTGGACGCCACGCGGCGAGCCCCCAGTCCTGGCCGAGCTGGTTGAAGTCGTCCGGCGGCGCGCCGACCCGCACACCCTGGGCCAGCACGTCGGCGAGCTGCCACCCGTCCGCGCCGCCCGGGTCGATGCCGACGGCCAGGTCGTGCACGACGCCGACCGGCATCCCGGCCGAGCGGGCCGCCGCCGTGACGGCGTCGAGTTGCTCGTCGCAGAGGTGTTGCAACCAGGCGTGGAAGGCGACCCGGTCGGCGAGGCGCCGACGCTGCTCGGCGACCGCCGGGGCGTCGGGGTGGTGCAGCTCCGCCGGCCAGGCACGCCAGTCATTGCCGTGCCGCTCGGCGAGCGCGCACCAGGTGGCGAAGCTGGCCAGCGCCGGGTCCGCGGCAAGATCCACCGGCTGGGCGTACGGGTGCAGCAACTCCAGGGCGCGCCGCTTGGCGGCCCACACCTCGTCGTAGTCGATCAGCGGCCCCCGGTCGGGACGCAACGCGTCTACCACCGCACGGGTCGCCGGGTCCGCCGCCCGGTACGCGGCGGTGTCGCTGACCCGCAGGTAGAGCGGATTGACGAAGCGTCGACTGGCCGGCGAATACGGTGAGGTGGCCACCGGGTGCGCCGGCCCGACCGCGTGCAGCGGGTTGAGCAGCACCAGCCCCGCCCCGTTGGCACCCGCCCATTCGGTGAACTCGGCGAGGTCACCGAGGTCACCCATGCCCCAGGAGCGCTCCGAGGTGAGCGCGTAGAGCTGGAGCATCCACCCCCAGCTCGACGGCGGCACCGGCAGTCGGCGCGGCACCACCACCACTGTCACCTCGCGGTCGGCGCAGGCCAGCCGGTGCCACCCCAGCGGCAGGTCCGCTGGCAGCTCACCGTCGACCGCGCGACGGCGACCGTCCTCCAGTGTCACCACCCCCGGGCCGGGCAGCGCCCGGCTGCGGCCGTGGGTGAGCACGACCGTCTCCGGCAGGGCGCTCCGGTCGACAGCACGGGCGGCGGCGAGTGCGGCGGCGATCGCCGACGGGCTGGTGGCGTCCACGCCGAGCAACCCCAGCACACCCACCACGGTCTGCGGTGCGACAGCGACGCGGCGGTGCCGCCAATCCTCGTACCAGGTGGAAACACCGTGCGCGTTTGCCAGCGCGGCCAACCGTCGGTTCATCCCGCCCCCGCTCCACGACGAAACCTGCAACCACCCTGCCACGCCCACCCCCACCCCGCAGGACACGGCGGGCCGCTCCGAACCCCCAGCGCCGATCTTGCACTTTCTGTCCCGACAGAAGGGGCAGTCCACCCCATGTCGACAACCGAAAGTGCAAGATCGGCGCGAAATGGACCGTCAGTCGGCGAGCGCTCCGGCGGCCCGGCCCTCGTGCAGGGTCAGGTTGCGGCCGTTTGCCGGGTCGAACAGGTGGATCTTCTCCAGGTTGAACCAGACCCGCCGGGACTGCCCCTCGGCGACGCCGGACTCGGCGGACAGCCGGGTCACCAGGTTGCCGCCGGCGCCGGCGAAGTCGGCGGCGCCGGCGTCGGCGGCCAGCTCCTCCAACTCGGCGGCGCTGGCCTTCTCCCCCTCGACGGTGAAGTAGACGTACTTGTCCGAGCCCATCGACTCGACGATGTCCACCGGCGCCTCGAACTCCATGCCCCGCCGACGGGTGTCGTCGTCGACCAGTTCGGCGTCCTCGAAGTGCTCGGGTCGGATCCCGAGGATCAGCTCGCGGGGCGCGTCGGCCGACTCCAGCTCCCGGCGGACCCGGTCACCGATCGGCACCTTGCCCAGGGCGGTGTGCAGCTCGCCGTCCTGCACCGCGGCGTGCAGGAAGTTCATCGACGGCGAGCCGATGAAGCCGGCCACGAAGAGGTTCTTCGGGTGGTCGTACAGCTCCTGCGGCGGCCCGACCTGCTGCACCGCGCCGCCGCGCATGATCACCACGCGGTCGCCGAGGGTCATCGCCTCGGTCTGGTCGTGGGTGACGTAGACGGTGGTGGTGCCGAGCTGCTTCTGCAGGCGGGACACCACGGTGCGCATCTGCACCCGCAGCTTGGCGTCGAGGTTGGACAGCGGCTCGTCCATCAGGAACGCCTTCGGCTGGCGGACGATCGCCCGGCCCATCGCCACCCGCTGACGCTGGCCACCGGAGAGGTTGGCCGGTTTGCGGTCCAGCAGCGAGGTCAGCTCCAGCACCTTCGCCGCCTCGTCGACCTTGCGGTCGATGGTCTCCTTGTCGAGCTTCGCCAGCCGCAGCGGGAACGCCATGTTCTCCCGCACTGTCATGTTCGGGTACAGCGCGTACGACTGGAACACCATGGCGATGTCCCGGTCCCGGGGTGCCTTGTCGTTGACCCGCTGCCCGGCGATGCGCAGCTCACCGGAGCTGATGTCCTCCAGCCCGGCGATCATGTTGAGGGTGGTGGACTTCCCGCAGCCCGAGGGCCCGACCAGGATCACGAACTCGCCGTCGGCGATCTCCAGGTCGACGTCCTGCACGGCGACGGTCCCGTCCGGGAAGCTCTTGCTCACCTTGTCCAGCACGATGTCAGCCATGACTACCCACCTATCCCTTGACCGCGCCGGAGGTCAGACCGGACACGATGCGACGCTGGAAGAAGAGAACGAACAGGATGATCGGAACGGTGATCACCACGGCGGCGGCGCAGATCGCCCCGGTGGGGTCCTCGAACTGGGACGCGCCGGTGAAGAACGACAACGCGGCCGGCACCGTGCGGGACCGCTCGGTCGAGGTGAGCGAGATGGCGAACAGGAAGTCGTTCCAGCAGAAGATGAAGACCAGGATCGCCGTGGTGAACAGCCCGGGCGCGGCCAGTGGCGCGATCACCCGCCGGAACGCCTGCGCCTGGGTGGCGCCGTCCATCTTCGCTGCCTTCTCCAGGTCCCACGGGATCTGCTTGAAGAACGCCGACAGCGTGTAGATCGCCAGCGGTAGCGCGAAGGTGATGTACGGCAGGATCAGCCCCAGCCAGGTGTCGAAGATCTTGAGCTGACGCTCGATCTCGAACAGCGGCGACACCAGTGACACCTGCGGGAACATCGCGATCAGCAGGGAGACGCCGACCAGCAGCTTCTTACCGGGGAAGTCCAGCCGGCTGATCGCGTACGCGGCCATCGCGCCGAGCACCACAGCGATCAGCGTGGCGATCAGCGCGATGCCGATGGAGTTGACCAGCGCCCGGACGAACTGGTCGGTGTCGAAGATGGTCCGGTAGTTGTCCAGCGTCCACTCCCGGGGGATGAAGTTCCCGTCGGTGAGGGTGGCCGGCGTCTTGAACGACAGCGACGCGATCCACAGCACCGGGACCAGCGCGAAGACGACCACGAGGACGTCGAGCAGGCCCCAGCGCAGCTTTGCCCTGGTAGTGGTTTCGACAGCCATGTCAGCGCCTCTCTCCGTCGTCGCTGCCCGGAGCAGCGGTGCCGAACAGCTTCACGAAGACGAAGGCGATGATCGCCACGGTGATGAAGATCAGCACCGACATCGTCGAACCGATGCCGAGGTTGAGGCCCCGGATCAGGTTGTTGTAGGCGAGCATCGACACCGACGACGTCTCGTTGCCTCCGGCGGTCAACACGAAAATGTTGTCGAAGACCCGGAACGCGTCCAGGGTGCGGAACAGCAACGCGACCAGGATCGCCGGCTTCATCACCGGCAGCATCACCTTGGTGAACTTCTGCCAGGCGGTCGCGCCGTCGGTGGAGGCCGCCTTGAGCAGGTCCTCCGGGACCAGCGCCAGGCCGGCCATCAGCAGCAGCGCCATGAACGGGGTGGTCTTCCAGATCTCCGCCAGCATGATGATCGCCAGGGAGCTGGCCCGTTCGGTGAGCGGCGCGCCGTCGCTGAACAGGTCGGCCAGGTAGCCGGTGCCGGGCGTCCAGGCGTACCGCCAGGAGAACGCGGCGACCACTGTGACGATCCCGTACGGGATCAGCGCCGAGGTCCGGACCAGGCCGCGCCCGACCAGGGTGCGGTGCATGATGATCGCCAGGCCCATGCCGAGCACCAGCTCGACGGCGACGGTGACCACCGTGATCAGCATGGTCACCCCGAACGCGGTCCACCAGAACTCGTTGGTGAGCACAGTGACGTAGTTCTCCAGCCCGATGAACTCACGCTGGTCGGGGAAGCGCAGGTCGAAGCGCTGCAACGACAGCCAGACCGAGTAGATGATCGGGTACGCGGTCACCGCGATCATGACCAGCGCGGCTGGCGCGCAGAGCAGCAGACCGAGCCGGCGTTCGGCCTTCTTGTTCTCGCTCAACGGGGGCTTGCGACGGCCGCCGCGTTGCTTCGGTACGGCGGCGGGCCGGCGGGTCTCCTCAGCGGCGACGTCGGCGCCGGTCGGCGTGGCGTTGACACTCACGGCAGGACCCCCTTGGACTGGAGGGCGTCGGCGATGGCGCCGCGCAGCTCGTCGGCGGTCTGCTGCGGGCTGATCCCGGACGGCGGCGACAGGATCGCCGACATCACTGTGGAGATGCTCTGGTAGGCGGGGGTCAGCGGACGCGTCGCGGGCTCCTTCAGCTCCTCCAGGATGGTGTCCTTCATCGGGTACGCCTCGGTCATCTCCGGGTCGTCGAAGACGGCCTCGATGGTCGGCGGCACACCGTCGTTGATGGCGGAGAACTTCTGATGCTCGGCGCTGCGGATGCACCGGGCCGCCTCGAAGGACTGCTCCGGGTGATTGGAGTAGGAGCTGACCGCCAGGTTGACCCCACCGATGGTGACCTTGCTGGGGGTGCCCTCGTCGATGCCCGGGATCCGAGCCCAGCCGACCTGCTTGGCCAGCTCCGGGTTCGCCTCCTGAAGAGCGGGGTAGACGAACGGCCAGTTCACCTGGAACGCGCCCGCGCCGGACTGGAACTCCAGCCGAACCGGGTCCTCGGTGGCGTTGCTGAACGACGGCGAGGTCACGCCCGACGTGGCGAACGTCTTCAGCTGCTCCAACGCCCGGACCGTGCCCTCGTCCATCACGGCCTTCGTACCGTCGTCGTTGAGGATCTTCCCGCCGGCGCTTTCGGCGAGGGTGTTGTAGAGGACGACCAGACCCTCGTACTGCGCGCCCATGGTGAGCACCTGGTACGGCTTGCCCTGGTCCTTGAGCTGCTGGGCCGCGCTGATCATCTGGTCCCAGGTGGTCGGCGGCTGCGGCACCAGGTCCTTGCGGTACCAGAGCAACTGGACATTGGTGTTCTTCGGCGCCGCGTACAACTTGTCCTCGTACCGGGCGGTGTCCAACGGCCCGGCGAGGGTGCCCTGCTCGACCTCGGCCTTGTCCTGGCCGGTCCACTCGCGGATCCAGTCGGCGCTGGCGAACTCCTGGGTCCACGTGACGTCGAGCCCGAGCAGATCCATCCCGCTGTCCTCGGCGGCCAGCCGGCGCACCATCTGCACCCGCTGGTCGTCGGCCTGCCGGGGCAGCACCCGATAGGCGATCTCGTACCGTCCCTGAGCCTGCGCGTTGCAGTCGTCGACGACCTTCTGCAGGTTCTGCTCCGGCGGGTAGTACAGGTTGATCGTCGGTGGGCCACCGGCGTCGTCCGCGCCACACGCGGCCAGCGGCGCCACGAGTGCCAGCGCGGCAGCCGCCGCGCCCAGCCGAACAACCGGCCGGCGTTGGTGTCGAGCCGTTTCGGGGTCCGTCATCGCCCTCCCCCTCTCCTCGGCGAAAGACCGGGGAGGGCATCCGTGCCCCGGCGCACGGCGAGCCGATTCCGAGTCGGCAAGCTGCGGAAACTCCGGCCCGGATGCTCTGTAGCGGCTACTCTGCCCCACCCGCGAAGTCGCGAAACCTGGCTGTCACACCGAGAGTGCACACAGCGACCGGCCCTCGGTGCCCTGCGCCCCGACCGCGCGTGATCGCGCTGGCAGCGGAGGGTTCGGCAGTAACCGACGGGCGGTGTGAGCATGATCGGCGCGCGGGCGGGTAGCGGCAGCGCACCGACTCCTCGCCAAGTTTGGAAGGCACCCATGCGAACACCGCTGTGTCGAGGTTCGAGACCTACCCGAAGTCGGTCAACCTCGGCCGGGCGGGATCAGGCCGATAGGCACGAGCATTGCCGCTGGCACCCCGACTCGCCGCGCCGCGCCGCACAGGCCCGCTCAGGTGACGTGCAAGACATCGGCGACCCTAGACGCCGATACCCCCCGGGGGTATGTTGGGAGCGAGGAGGCGATCGTGATGTCGCACGACCACCAGCACCACCAGATGAACATCTCCACCCAGGCGATAGACCGGATGAACGGACACGGTGACCACGCCGGTCACTCGAAGGAACCCGGCGGGCGCGATGCCCCCGCAGGAAAGCACGACGCGCACGCCGGGCATGACAAGCACGCCGGGCATGACCCGGAGGCGTTTCGGCGCAAGTTTTGGCTGAGTCTGGCGTTGACGGTGCCGATCGTGGTGACCAGTCACATGGTGATGGACTGGTTCGGCTATCAGTTGGACTTCCCGGGCATCGGGTGGGTGGGTCCGGTGCTGGGCACTGTGGTGTTTGCCTACGGCGGGTGGCCGTTCCTGCAGGGCGCGGTGCGGGAGTTCCGCGACCGGGCGCCGGGAATGATGCTGCTGATCGCGATGGCGATCACCGTCGCTTACGTCGCTTCTCTGGCGACGGCGGTGGGCGCGTTCGACCTGGACTTCTGGTGGGAGCTGGCTGCCCTGGTCACGATCATGCTGCTCGGGCACTGGCAGGAGATGAAGGCCATCGGCCAGGCCCAGGGCGCGCTGTCCGCTTTGGCGGCGCTGCTGCCCGACGACGCCGAACGTCTCGGTGGCGACGGTCAGCCCGAGCAGGTGCGCGTCAGTGACCTGGACGTCGGCGATGTGGTGCTCGTGCGACCAGGCGGGCGGGTGCCGGCCGACGGGCGGATCTCCGACGGCCGGGCGGAGCTTGACGAGTCGATGATCACCGGTGAGTCCCGTCCGGTGCCGCGCGAGGCGGGGGATCGGGTGGTGGCCGGCACGGTGGCCACCGACGCGGCTATCCGGGTCCGGGTCGAGGCCGTCGGTGAGGGCACCGCCCTGGCCGGGATCCAGCGCCTGGTCGCGCAGGCGCAGCAGTCCAGCGGCCGGGCGCAGGTGCTGGCCGACCGGTTCGCCGCCTGGCTGTTCTACATCGCCACCGCCACAGCCGTGGTGACGCTGCTGGCCTGGACGGTGTTCGGCAACCTCGACGAGGCGGTCGTGCGCACGGTGACGGTGCTGGTGATCGCCTGCCCGCACGCGCTCGGCCTGGCCATACCTCTGGTGATCGCTCTGTCCACCGCCGTCGCCGCCAAGGGCGGCATCCTGATCAAGGACCGCCTCGCCCTGGAACGGATGCGCACGGTCGACGCGGTGTTGTTCGACAAGACCGGCACCCTCACCCGCGGCGAACACGCCGTCACCGGCGTCGCCGCCGCCACCGGAAGCAGCGACGCCGACGTCCTGGCGATCGCGGCGGCGGTGGAAGCCGACAGCGAGCATCCCCTCGCCCGGGCCATCGTCACTGCCGCCGCCCAGCAGGGGGCCCGGCGCACCGCGACGGGGTTCCGGTCACTGACCGGGCGCGGGGTACGCGCCGAGGTCGACGGCGTCAGCTACGCCGTCGGCGGGCCCGCGCTGCTGCGCGAACTGCACGCCACGGCGCCGGATGACCTGCGCCGCCAGCACGACGAGTGGTCGGGCCGGGGAGCCGCGGTGCTGCACCTGCTGCGCCTCGACGACGATCAGGCCAGCGTGATCGGCGCCCTCGCCCTCGAAGACCAGGTCCGCCCCGAAGCGCGGCAAGCCATCGCCGAACTACGCCAGCAGGGCATCCGCAAGATCGCCATGATCACCGGTGACGCCCGTCCGGTCGCCGAGGCGGTCGCCGCGGACCTGGGCTTCCGCCCGGGCGAGGATGAGGTGTTCGCCGAGGTGCTGCCGGCGGACAAGGACGACGCCGTGGCCGAACTACAGAAACGCGGACTACGAGTGGCGATGGTCGGCGACGGCGTCAACGACGCCCCCGCGCTGGCCCGCGCCGACGTCGGGATCGCGATCGGCGCCGGCACCGACGTCGCCATCGAGTCCGCCGGGGTGGTCCTCGCCTCCTCCGACCCGCGCGCAGTCGCAGGGGTGATCCGACTGTCGCGCGCCTCCTACCGAAAGATGATCCAGAACCTGGCCTGGGCCGCCGGTTACAACGTGATCGCCCTCCCGTTGGCCGCCGGCGTGCTCGCCTGGGCTGGGGTGACCCTCAGCCCCGCGGTCGGGGCGGTGTTGATGTCCGCCTCCACCATCGTGGTCGCCCTCAACGCCCAACTCCTGCGCCGCGTGCACCTACGCCCCGCCGATGACTGAGGCACGGCGATCGCGGGATCGGCGGGAATGAGCGCCCGGCGGCACGCTAGCGTGGAGCGCATGACCCAGCCAGCAGCACGAACCAGACATCTGGTCCGGTTCGTGCTGCTGGCCTGCACCCTCATCGGGCTGGCCGCCATGCACAGCCTCGGCCACGACCCGTCCTCGATGCAATCCGACGGTGGGCACAGCGGGCACAGCAGCCCCACCACCGCCGTACTGGCCCCGCCCGCCGCCCAAGACGGATGCACCAGCGACACCTGCGACCAGCAAACGGTCACACCGGCCGGCCACGGCAACGGGCACATGCCCGGCTGGCAGGTGTGCCTGGCCGTGGTCACCGCTCTCAGCCTCGCGGTTGTCCTCGGTCTCCTGCTGTTCACGCGCACCAGCCGCGCCCACATTCGCATCCGCTCTGCCTGCCGTGCCACAAGTTGCCGGGCACCGCCCGCGCGCAGGCTCGGACTACACCTGGCCTCGGTGTCGGTGCTGCGCACATAGGGGCACCCGCGTCGCCCGGCGGGTACCTCCGTCGGCTGCGTCGCGCGCCTGTCCCATGCACGCAGTTTTCCTTGACACCGAAAGGCACAACCCGCGATGACTCGCACTCGCCTGCGCCGCGCCGTCATGGCCGCGCTCACCTTCACCGCCGCCGTCATCCTCACCGGATGCGGCGCCGGCGACCACAGCTCCGCCGCGGGCGGGCACAGCTCCACCATGGCCAGCCCGACCGCCACCAGCGGCCAGAACACCAGCCCTGGGGCCGGCCCGGCTGACGTCATGTTCGCCCAGATGATGATCCCGCACCACCAGCAGGCCGTGCAGATGGCCGACCTCGCCGCCACCCGCGCCACCGGCCCCGAGGTCAAGCAACTCGCCGCCCAGATCAAGGCCGCCCAAGGGCCAGAGATCGACACCATGACCCAGTGGCTGGCCGCCTGGGGCACGCCCACACCGACGGCCAACAACACCGGCACGCACCACGGCACGAGCCCCAGCGCCATGCCCGGCATGGACCACAGCATGCCCGGCATGATGACCGACGCCGACATGGCCAAACTCGCCGCCGCCACCGGCACCAAGTTCGACAAGCAGTTCCTCACCATGATGATCGCCCACCACCAGGGCGCTATCACCATGGCCAAGGACGAGACCACAAACGGCGCCAACGCCGACGCCAAGGCCCTCGCCCAGCAGATCATCGATGACCAGCAGGCCGAGATCGCCACCATGAACAAGATCCTCGCCCGGATCTAACGATCGGTTGCCCGGGCGTCTCACGACGCCCGGGCACTCGCCACCTTCTCGCTGGCAGGGCAGGTTGCGCCTGGCCGTGCGCACTTCGACGGCGAGCCGTCGAAGTCGCCCTTCAGAAAACATGCAATCTACGTAAAGACACAGATCAGGGTCATCTCTGAAGCGCTGGCGGTCGGCAGAAGCAACGTCGTTCAGAAAGCCAACGTCGCCGGACCGAGGATGACTCTGTTCCCGCTCGGGCCGACTGGGACGACGCTCGACTGCCCGCCGGCCTGCACAGCCGAGCACACCAGGACATGCACGCTGGTGAACTCGAGGTTTCGCTGCTTCTGCACGTTGCGCCCGAGGTGGTGCGTGATGGCCGCCAGGATGCCGACCACCCGGGTAGCGAGCGCTCCGCGGCATGTCAGTGGACGTGATCTTCGGTTGGCCGATCTGATTCCCGTAGTCGGGACTTTGGTCGGCAGCCCTTCGGAAGCCGACCAAAGACTTCGAGGTCAGGCGGTCAGTTGCCGAAGCATCTCGGCTGAATCGTGCAGGTTCGTCATCTGCACGAATCGACCGTCACTGACTTTGTAAATCGCGTATTCGACGATTTCGAACGAGGCACCGGAAGGAGGAACACCCAGCCACTCCTTCGCCGGAGTGCCGGTGTTGATCGCGCGTACGGCGATTCCGTCGCGGTCGAAGAGCAGTTCCTTTACCTCCCAGTGAATGTCGGGAACGGCATCGACGATTCCCTTCAGGACCGTGACGACGTCGTCCCGGGTGCCAGGCTCGCCGTTCAGCAGGACCTGGTCGTTGATGAACTCGTCCATGCCGTCGAACTCATGGGCGTTGAGCGCTGCGGCGTACCGCATGTACCAGCTACGTAGCTCGTCTTCAGCCATCGGATTGCCCCTTTCGTTGGTGCCGCTCGATGCGAAGCATCTGCGCTCCACAGATTTCGGCACCGATCGGTGCCGAACCTGACACTAGCAGTTCAGCACCGATCGGTGCACAAGCAGTAGAATGCTGTGATGGAGGAGACACGAATGGGCCGGCCGCGAGCGTTCGACGCCGACGCCGCGCTCGAAAAGGCAATGGTGATCTTCTGGGAGCAAGGCTACGAGGGAGCCAGCCTCACTGACCTGACCGAAGCCATGGGCATCTCCCGCAAGAGCATGTACGCGGCCTTCGGCAACAAGGAGCAGCTCTTCCGAAAGGCGTTGCAGCGATACACCGAAGGCCCCGGCGCCTACGTCAGCCAGGCGCTACAAGCACCCACCGCCCGCGAGGTGGCCACGATGTTCCTCGCCGGCTCCATTCGGGCCAACACCCTGCCCGGATGGCCCACCGGATGCCTGGGCGTGCAGGGCGCGCTGGCCGTCGGCAAGACCGGGCGAATCGCGCACGACACCCTGACCGAGTGGCGCGCCCACGGCCAGGCGCACCTACGCGAGCGGTTCCAGCGGGCCGTCGAGGAGAGCGACCTGCCCGCCGACGCCGACCCAGACCTGATCGCCCGCTTCGTCATGACGATCGCGAACGGCATGGCCGTGCAAGCGGCGGGTGGTGCGGAACGCGAGGACCTCCGACGCGTCGCCGACACCGCTCTGCGATGCTGGCCGCCAGCCTGACAAATGCCGCTCACACGATTAGGCGTGGAAGCCGAGTGGCCCTCGGAGCGGTTCGAGGCGGAGCACGCCAAGATCAACACCGCCGTGGAAGCCGAAATGAACGGCGACGACGCCGCTCCCCGCGCCGATGCCGCATGACCTCGGAGCCGCAGCCACCAGGCCGACTGATCCTGGACCGGTCGCCCCTGCTGGGATACGCCGTCCTTCTGCGGGAGTCGGCCTTCTGGCAGCGCAGGACCCGCCGCTTCGACCTGGCGGCGGCCGCCGTGGCGGGCCTGATCCACGACGCCGCGGTGCTCACCGGCGAGGGGCCCTGATACTCCGACGGGGTGCCGCTGATCCACTTTCCGGGATGAACGACGGCGGGCCGAGCGTCAGCTTCGGGCCCTGGCCCAGGAGAGGAAACGCTCGGTCATCCTAGTCGGTGGATGATCCGGGTGGAGTTGGGTGAGCTGGTTCGTCGCCTCGTGCATCAGAGTGCCGAGGTAGATCAGCAGTGCGGTCCGGCTGGTCCGGTACTCCGTCAGCAGGGCGAGCTTGGCCGGTTGGCAGGGCCACTCGGTGCCACAGTTCCGGCACCGCCACAGCGGACGCATGGCGACGTGCGGGACGGGCGGCCGGACCACCATCACCGCCACCGCGCCGAGGGCTGCTGGGTTGTCGGGGTGAGCACATCGACCTCCTCGGGGACGGGCAAGGGGCCGCTCCCGCAAGGGGGAGACGGGAGCGACCCCGGAGGGCAGGGCCCGCCGCCGCCATTCCGGCCACCAGCGGACCCGCCACTGGTGACAGTGTGGTGATGAGGCGACTACCGTCGATACGTGCTCGCGCCGTTTGTGCAGCTCAGCGGTCCAGGTGAGCACCCACGAGGGACGCGCCGGGCCAGACTGAGCGAAGGTTGGGGAATCAATGGGGACCGTCACCGACTACGTGCTGGAGGAACTGCGTCTGTTCCGGGCGGGGTCCGGGCTCAGTCAGGACGACTTCGGCAGGGGCATCGGCTATTCGGGTTCGCACGTCAGCTCGGTGGAGACCGGCGGACGACCGCCCACGAAGGAGTACATGAGGGCGGTCGACAACCACCACCAGACCGGCGGACGCTTCCTCCGCATGCTGGACGGGTTGGCCCGGCTCGACGCCGAGCCGGCCTGGCTGCGCGAGTGGATCGAGTTCGAGCGGGAGGCGACCACGCTGCGCTGGTTCGAGTTGGCGTACGTGCCGGGCCTGCTCCAGACCGAGCGGTACGCCCGCGCGACGCTGGCCGGTGGCCGGTTCGACGCCGAGGATGTGGACCGAATCGTCGCCTCCCGGCTGGAGCGCCAGGCGATCCTGCACCGCCCGCGCCCGCCGCAGCTCATCGCCGTACTGGACGAGGCGGTGCTGCGCCGGCCGGTGCTCGACCAGCCGGGTCTCATGGTCGAGCAGTGCGAGCACCTGGCCCAGTTGGCGACGGCGGAGCATATCCAGGTGCACATCGTGCCGGTGGATGCTGGGATGTATATGGGATTGGCCGGTCAGTTCATCATCGCCGAGATGCCGGACGGTGAGCGGGTGGCTCACGCCGACAACCAGCTCACCGCGCAGTTCGTCGATGCACCGACCGACGTCGCTAAGCTGGCGAAGACGTGGGAGATCGTGCGGAACGAGGCGCTCCCCCGCCGGCAGTCAATCGAGCTGATCAAGGAAGTGGCGAAGTCATGGGCATGCTGACCCCACAGTGGCGGAAGTCGACCCGGTCCGGCGGCAACGGCGGGTCCTGCGTCGAGGTCGCCGACAACCTGCCGAGCGTGGTGCTGGTGCGCGACACCAAGGACCGCGACGGCGGCACCCTGCACGTCGACCCGACCGCCTGGAAGACGTTCGTCGCGTACGCCAAGCAGCACTGAACACGAAACTCGGAGAAGACCCCTCTACCTAGGGCACTCTGAGATCTTGGACAGTTTCCGTTATGACAGAACGGAAACTGTCCAAGATCTACCCTGAAAAGTCCCGCGACCGCCGGCAGTCAGTTCGATGACGAACTACCGCCCCGGCCATCGGACAGCAGCGGCCTGAGCCTCAGCTTGCTATCGCTGCTTCCTGCGTTTCCGGCTGGGTGCCCGGACGGGCGAGCCGGGTCGTGGCACCCGCGAGCACGGCACCGGCGATGGTCAGGGCGAGAATCTGCCAGGCCGGTCCGAACGGGTAGTAGGGGCCGGGTGTGAATGCGCTGTGCACGGTGAAGACCGGACCGACGTCGCCGTGATCTCGGAATGTCCGCAACACGTTGCCGTACAGGGCTACTGCCGGCAGAGCGAGCGCGATCAGAGCGACGGCCCAGAGCCCGGCGGAGGCGCGTCGCCGTTCGGCCGACGCCTCCACGATCCGGTAGGCGAGTGCCGCTGCGAACAGCCACCCGACGACAAGTCCGATCAGGATGCCCATCACGATCAGAGGTAGGAACATGGGCCTGCTCTGCGCCCAACCGTCGAGGTGGACAGAACCGTGGTCGGCGGTGAGGTAGCCCCGCACCTGGAGTGTCAGCCCGTTCGACGTGGCGGTGAACGTTGAGTTGCGCATCGGCAGGTCGACGAAGGATTTGGTGTCGGGATTGAACGCGACCGCTTTGCCGCCGAGCGGCGTGATGTCGGAAACGGACCAGCCGTCAGCGGCGAACCGCTGCCGGGCCTTCTCAGCGTCCCAGGCGCCATCGACTTCGGTAGTCGTCGAGATCGACTCCTCCACCCACGGTGACGCGACACGCAGCTGGCTGGAATCGCTGGCGGCACCGCTGGCCCGCTGGGCCAGGCTGGCGATCGTGGCGTCGTCGGGTAGGTCCGCGAACGTCTGGGAACCTGCCCACGACCCTGCGGCCCCACCGAAAGCGCCCATCGTCAGGGCGAGGAGGACCGCCGCGACAACCGCAAACGGCCGGCGTGCGGGGAGCCGGAGCCGGTGGCGCACGCCGCTGGCGAGCAGGTGCAGGGCTTCCCCGGGCCGAGGGCGGCGCTGCCCGGGGGCCGCCATCTCGAGGAGCGTCGTGATCATCTCGTTGCCGTACCGCTGCCGGTGCCGGCCCGGGTATGCCAGCAGCAGCGTGCGGTAGTGGCGTTCGAGACTGTGGTCGTCGGTCGACCAGGCGGCGGCGGTCATGCGATCACCGTCCCGAAGCCCGGGGCACCACCGAGGCGCTTGCTCAACTGGGTATCGGCCGCCGTGGCGTGCCGACGCAACCGCTCGGCCTGGGTTTGCAGGGCGGCCGCTCCCGCCTCGTTGAGCCGGTAGTAGCGACGCAGCCTCCCGTCGACGACCTCCTCCCGGTCAACCTCGATCAGGTCCTGCTCGACCAGGCGGTCGAGCGCGCCGTAGAGCGTGCCAGGCCGCAGCTTGACGTCACCCGCCGACAACTCCTCCACCGCTTGCACGACTCCATAGCCATGCAACGGCTGCGCGGCCAGAGCGGTGAGGATGAGGAAGGTAGATTCATGCATGAGCGCATAGTACGTGCGGCGTTATATAACGGCAAGGATTCTATTTGGGATCGCTCCGGCCCAGAACCTCTGCCCGGACACGTTCGCCCGGACCAGGCATGCTGGGACGATGATCGCGCGCTTCAAGGACCTCTGTCTCGACGCCACCGACCCGCTCACGCTCGGCGCCTTCTGGGCCCGGATGCTCGACGGTGACGTGGCCGATGCCGGTGACGACGACACCCGGGTGGACCCCCGCTCGGCGCGCTCGAACGCCGAGTCCATCTGGGTGAACAAGGTGCCCGAGCCTCGGGTCGGCAAGACCCGCGTACACCTGGATCTGCGGTTGGCCGGGGCGGACCCGGCGGCGTTGGTCGCGGATGGCGCCCGGCTGGTCCGCGAACCGGGCGGCGAGGCGACCTGGTGGGTGCTCGACGACCCGGAGGGCAACGAGTTCTGCGCGTTCCCGGCCCGCGACGGCACCCGACCGGGCCCCTTCGAGCTGGTCGTCGATTCGACCGACCCGGCGGCGCAGGCGACCTGGTGGGCCGGGGTGGTCGGCGGCACCGTCGAGCACGAGCCGAGCACCTCGTCGGTGGTCGGCGCGTCCGGTTTCCCCTGGGACTACTGGGTGTTCGTCGGGGTGCCCGAGCCCAAGACGGTCAAGAACCGGCTGCACTGGGACGTCGACCTGGTCGACCCGGAGCCGATGGCGCTGATCGCGGCGGGCGCGACGCTGCTGAGTGAGCCGCTCGACGAGGCGCACTGGTGGTGGGTGCTGGCCGACCCGGAGGGCAACGAGTTCTGCGCCTTCACCCCACGCCCCACCGGGTGAACGACCGACTACCGAGCGCGGGCGTCGTCGGCTAGCGTTTTCCTAGCGCCGTAGCCAGCGCGTTCGCCGCCGCCGTCGACACGCCTCCGGCCGACCCATGCCTGCCCGATCGGTTGGTAATCGCGGGAACGTCCCACCGCCGCTCCCCCGGTTCGGCAGGATCGTCCCAACGAGGAGGTGCCGTCGTGCAGGACACCCGCGCTCTCGCCCTGACGTTCGAGGTGAGCGGCCTGCCACCGGTCAAGACCGAAGCGTTGTCCATCTTCGCCGCCGGGCACCGGCAGGCGACGAGGGTCCGCACCCTGCTCCAGGCCGCCCTCGCCGCGGCCCAGCGCACCGGCTGGACGCCGTTGCCCGGGCCGATCGAGGTGGACCTGGTGTTGCGCTGCCCGCCAGGGCACCGTACGTCCGACGCCAGCACCCTTCTCGGCGGCGTCTGTGCGGTGTTGCAGGACAAGAAGCGGGTGTCGAACATCGGCCTCGCCCACCTCGGCGTGCTGGTGGACGTCGCCCTCTACGACGACGACCGGCAGATCCGCCGGCTGTCGTACCACGAGGAGCCGGCGGAGGAGTTCTCGTACCAGGTGCGGGTCGCCGCCGTACCGACCGGGGTTTGACCGACGTCCGCGGTGGGGTATCGCGGACGCCGACGAAGGGAGCACCGATGTCGGAGCCACATGTCACGCTCGACCCCCGCGGGCTCGATCCCGTGCAGCAGAAGCTGCGCGGCCCGCTGGAGGAGCAGCTGACCTCGGCGCTTCAGGCGGCCACCGAGCGGGTCCGCTCCGGCTACGCCGGTGAACCGGTAGAGCAGGTCTGCCAGCGGCTGTTGGAGGAGACCCGCTCCGGGTTGCATCCCGACATCGCTGCCGGGTTCAACCCGGACATGGACGAGTTCTGCCGGGTGGCGGTGGCGATCGTCCGCCGCGAGGCCGGCTGAGCCGCAGCGGCTCTCAGTATCGGCTGAGCTGAGGAGAGATCTGCGCTTCATGCCGCCGTCCTGACAGTCGAACCGGCGCGCGGTCTGCCCCGCTCGCAACGGTCGAACGATTCGCGGGCGGGTCAGGACCGGGTCCGCAACTACCCGGCCCTGACCCTCGGCCGTCCGACAGGGAAGCGGACAGCTCCGGCACCCCGCCGCGCGGGCGTGGCACGACGCCGCGCGCCAGAACGGGGTGAGCCAGCCACTTCGCACTCAGCTCCACGGTGCTCACCCGCCGAACGCCGACGCGCCCCGACACACCCCGAAGGGCCGTGAGCGCCGGACCAGGTTAGGCGCGCTCCGACCGGCCGGACAAGCCGCGTCGGACGACCGGCGGCAGGACTTCTTCCACGCTGAAAATCGGGCAGGTCGGCGTAACGCGACCATGATCCCCGACGCTGTTCGGCGTCGGTACGGTCAGAAGTGGCGCAGCAGGTCCCGGAACGCGGCGAGCCGCAGCACCCCACCGTCTGTCGGGTCCAGCTCGTCGTCCTCCAGCACCCAGGTGTTCGCGTTCGGAATGAACACCGCGTTCAACCCGGCGGCCCGCGCCGGCAGGATGTCGGACTTCGGGGAGTTGCCGATCATCCACGCGCCGTCCGGCGCGAAGCCGTGCTCCCGAGTGAGCCACCGGTACGTGTCGACGTTCTTCTCGGCGACGATGTGCGCGGCGCCGAAGTGGTGCAGCAGACCGCAGGCGTCCAGCTTGCGCTGCTGCTCCTCCCGATCGCCCTTGGTGAGCAGCAGCAACTCGTGCCGGCCGCCCAACTCGTCGAGCGCGTCGGCCACCCCGGGCATCAGCTCCACCTGGTGCTCGACGAGGGCCACCGCCAGCCGGTCGATCTCCTGACGTTCGGAGTCGGTGGCCGGCCGCTCGCGCAGCCGCTCCAGGCACTCCGCCAGGCTGCGCAGAAAGACCTTGCTGCCGTACCCGTGCGCCACCGCGTTGGCCCGCTCGATGTCGTCGAGGACGGCCCGCAGCGCGGCCCGGTCCAGGGTGGGATGGTCCAGCCAGCCCAGGAAGTCGTCGATCACCCGCTCGAAGACGACGTTGTTCTCCCACAACGTGTCGTCCGCATCGAAGATCAACACCTGTGCCTGTCGTCGCGCCGCCACGCCGACCGTCATGCCATCCCCTCCCCGTGCCACCGCCCCCAAGGCCGAGAGACAGGATAGGCGGGAGATCGATTTGAGATCTTCCGGATTTTCGTGAACCGTTCCGGCACGGCCGTCGTCATGCGGAGGCGACATCAGGTTCGGGACGGCTCTTGAGGAGTGCGGCATGTTCACCACGAAGTGGGTCACCGGGGCGGCGATGCTGGCCTGCGCCAGCGCGCTGGTGGCGTGCCAGGGCGGTGCGGCCAAGGCGCCGGGCGCCGCGGCGGGCACGCCGACGCCGTCGGGCGCCGTGACAGGCGCGCCGACACCGACGGCAGCGGGGCCGACCACGTCGTCGGCAGCGGCGACCGACCCACTGCTGTCCGGCAAGCGCGAGGTCACGATCACCCGCGTGCAGGGTTCGGGGCAGCCGTTGGAGATCAGCGGGCGACTCGAGGAGGGCGGCGACACCGGCGGTCGCATCCTGTTCGTGCCGACACCGATCGGCGGCGACCGGTACGTGATCAGGGCATTCGGCACCAGGGACGACCACCCCGTCAATGACGACCCGTCCTGCTGGCAGGTGAACGGCCTGGACATCGAGCCCGAACTGACCATCGGGGCCGTCGTCTGCGACCAGGACGACCCGATCCAGCGGTTCACCATCGTCGCCAAGGGCGACGGCACGTACGCGATCGGCAGCGAGACCCGATTCCTGCAGCACCTCCCCGGCAACGGTCTCGTCCTCAAGGAGTTGGGCAACGCCAAGCTGAACACCACGTTCCGGTTCACCGACAAGGGCCCGGCCGACCGCCAGCCCATCAACTGACCACGATCGGGGGCGTCGGCGGCGGCCCGGTCAGGGCCACCGCAGCAACCGTTGCGCGATCAACGCCTCGCGGTCCTCCTGCCCCTCGGGTCGCAGCCGGCCACCGCGGGTGAGCATCACCACGCCGTGCAGCAGGCTCCAACCCACCTCGGCCAGGGTGTCCGGGTCCCGCCCCTCGGCCAGCGGGGTCAGGGCCGCCCGCAACTCGGCGAAGACCGACCGCGGCGCGGCCGGCACACCATCCACGCCGAGGGCCAGGTCGGGGGTCAGCGCGAGCATGGCGTCATAGACCTCAGGATTCGTGTACGCGAAGTCGAGGTACGCGGTCGCGACCGCCGGCCAAGCCCCGTCGGGGCTGCCGGCGGTCTCCGCGTGCGCCTCGGCGAGGTCGGCGGCCAGATCGGCGAAGGCGCACACCGCGACGGCGGCGATCAGCGCCTCCAGATCGGCGAAGTGCCGATAGATGTCGCCCATGTCGATCTCGGTGCGTTCGGCGAGCCGTCGGGTGGTCACGCCCGCCCAGCCCTCCGTCTCGGCCAGCTCTCGCGCGACGGTGACGATGAGGTCACGCCGGTCCTGTTCAGTGGCCTTCTCGGCAGGTCCGGGCACGCCCACGAGCGTAGAGGCGTACACCTGCCGTAGCGGTCGGGTGACGGATTGGTGACTGTTGTGGTGGGCCGGTTCCCTCGCTCCACGTGCCACAGCCGCCCCCTGGCTCGTTAGGCGAGGAGATCACCGCGACGGGAGGGGCACGTGATCGTGCGGCGACACCGGCGCGTGGCGAGCCCATGAGGAACACCCCCGACAGACTGTTGCGCAGCGAGGCATCCCGCCAGCGGGCCACCTTTCTGGAGCTCTTCCTCGACCTGGTCTTCGTCTTCGCCCTCACCCGGATCTCGGCGCGGCTGATCGCCGACTTCACCGACGGCCAACGGGGCGTGTACGCGGGCCTCGGCCAGGCTCTGCTGCTGTTCCTGGCGCTGTGGGCGGTCTGGTCGGTGACGGTCTGGTCGACCAGTTGGCTTGACCCGGACGCCCCGATCGTCCAGACCGTCATCGTCATGACGCTGGTGGGTGCCATGACGATGGCCGTCGCCGTGCCGCACGGCTTCGGCGCACGGGCCTCCCTCTTCGCCATCACCCTGGTGACCCTCCAGATCGGCCGAGTGGTGTTCTTCCACGTCGCCGGGCACGGCCGGCCGGACCCACACCAGTCGATCCGGATCCTGTTCTGGTTCGGCTTGAGCGCACCGCTCTGGGTCGTCGGCGGGCTGGTCGACGACGGCACGGTTCGTGGGTCACTCTGGACCTTCGCCGTGCTGATCGACTACACCGGGCTGTTCCTCGGCTGGCCGACCCCCCGACTCGGCGCGCAACGGCTCGGCGTGCAGATGATCGCCGCCGAGCACCTGGCCGAGCGGTACCAACAGTTCCTCCTCATCGCTCTCGGCGAGGCGATCTTCGTCATCGGTCTCGCCTTCAGCGGCAGCGAGTTCCACATCGACCAGACGGGTGGGTTCGTCCTGGCGCTGGCGAGCACAGTCCTGCTCTGGCGGATCTACTTCCACGTCGCGGGAGGAATGCTGGGCACCGCCGTCGATCATTCTCGTAACCCGGCCCGACTCGCTACCGACATGGCGTTCGCCCACATGGTCATGATCGCGGGGATCGTGCTCACCGGCGTCGGCTTCGAGCTGTTCATCGCCGAGCCGCTCGGGCACCTCCCGGCGACCTGGCTCATCGCCATCTTCGGCGGCCCGGTGCTCTTCCTCGCCGGACGATCGGCGCTGGAATACCAGGTCTTCGGTCGGGTGTCCCGGTCCCGGCTGGCCGGCCTGCTGGCCTTCGGCCTGCTGATCCCGGCAGCACTGCACCTCCAGCCCTTCACCGCCGGCGCCGTCGCCGCCGTGGTGCTGCTCGGCGTCGCCAGCGCGGACGCGCGACGCTCCCGTCGACACCCATCAGAGACACCCACGCCCCCGTACTAGGCAGTCAACGGCGCAGCGTGGTCTCCCGCCGCATGTGGGACAACTTCTCAGGGTTGCGCACCGCGTAGACCCCACTGATGAGACCGCCGTCGATACGCAACGCGAGGACCGTGTCGACAGCGCCGTCGAGCCGCAGAACCAGCGCCGGGTGACCGTTGACCTGAGCGGGGTGCAGCGACATGGTCGCGACCCTGGCGTGTCTGCTGCACAGCAGGCGGGCCACCTTGTCGGCCCCGGCGACAGGCCGCAGCACGGCCTGCTTGATGCCGCCGCCGTCGCCGAGGAGCACGACATCCGGCGCGAGGACGTCGAGCAAGCCCTGCACGTCGCCGGTCTCGACCGCCAGCCGGAACGCGTCCAACGCCCGCCGGGTGTCCGCCGGGGAGACCATCCCGCGCGGCCGGCGCGCGGCGACATGCGCCCGCGCACGGTGGGCGATCTGACGGACCGCTGCCGAACTCTTGTCGACCGCCTCGGCGATCTCGTCGTATCCAATGTCGAAGACCTCACGGAGGACGAACACCGCCCGCTCGGTCGGCGCCAGCGTCTCCAGCACCAGCAGCATCGCCATCGAGACGCTCTCGGCGAGTTCGACGTCGTCGGCGACGTCGGGCGCTGTCAGCAACGGCTCGGGTAGCCAGGAGCCGACGTAGGACTCCCTGCGCCGGCCGACCGCACGCAGCCGGTTGAGCGACTGGCGGGTGGTGATCCGGACCAGGTAGGCACGCTGGTCCCGAACCGTCGCGTGATCCGCGTCCGCCCACCGCAGCCAGGTCTCCTGGAGTACGTCCTCCGCGTCGGCAGCCGAACCGAGCATCTCGTACGCGACGGTGAAGAGGAGGTTTCTGTGGTTGACGAACGCGTCGACGGTGCCGTCCCCCCGGCCGTCCGCACTCACGATTCCGCCTCCCGCATCCATACGTCCTCCAGTCTCGCCGAACTCGACCGCGTCGCTCACCAGACACCGGCCTCCCGACTTCTGTGACACCGGGCGTCGGTGCTCCTCGTCACTTCACGAGCTGTCACAGCGCACCGGCCGGCGGTGTCTCCTGTGCGACCCGATACGGAGGCAAATCATGAACCTGGCACTGTGGATCGCGGCCGGCCTGTTGGCCACAATTGCCCTGGCCGGCGGCATCACCAAGACGTTCGTACCCAAGCAGAAGTTGTCCGCCGCCAACGGCGGCGGGTGGACCGGCGACGCCAGCGTGGGCTTCGTCAAGACCCTCGGGGTCCTCGAACTCCTGGCCGCTGTCGGCTTCATCCTGCCCGCCGTGCTCGACATCGCACCGGTGCTCGTGCCGGTGACCGCGATCTGCTGGGTTCTGCTGATGGTCGGCGCGATGATCACCCACCTGCGCTACGGCGAGGCGAGGTTCATGGTGCTGAATCTGATCTATCTCGCGCTGGCCGCGTTCGTGGCCTGGGGCCGCCTCGGACCCGAGCCCTTCACCGGCTGAGTTGAGCCCGCTCCCGCCCCGGCTGACCGACGGTGCCCCGCTGTTCTCCGCAGGGTGGCGGCGCGGCCCGCGCGGGGCGGCGCGGCGCTCAGGAGGGTGCGGCGGCGGGGAAACCGTCGGTGAGCGCGCCGATCACCCGCTGGATCCGGTGATCCGCTGACGAGTCGGTGTGGCCGGTCAACGCGACGTGGTGCAGGACGCTGACCACCGCCAGAGCCAGTGCCTCGGCGTCGGCGCCGGCAGGCACCCGCCCACGGGTCTGCTCGGCGGCCAGATAGTCGGCGACCGCGCGTTCGATCCCCCGCAGCCCCGACATCCCACTGCCCAGGACCGCCTCGACGTTCGCCGTCAACTCCGGGCGGAAGGCGGTCAGCCGGGTCAACGCCGTCAGCGTGCCCAACGGCGTGGCCAGGACGGCCCGACGCAGGTTGTCGGCGACAGTGCCGGACCCGGCGCGCTCCGGCAGGCCGGCCACCTCGCCGGAGATCTGGAAGACGCGGTCGACAGCGAACCCGGTCAGGAAGTCGTCGAAGTTCGCGAAGTGCGCGTAGAGCAGGCCGGTCGCGACGCCGGCCTCGCGCGTCACGGCCCGGCCGGTGAGCCTGCTCGGCCCCTCTTCCACTATCAACCGCTCGACGGCAGCGAAGAGCTGCTGTCTGAGCGCTGGGATGGCGACTCCGCGCGGCATGGCTGAAGTCTAGGCGGTGCCGCCGCCGCCGTTTGCGCCGGTATGAACAGTCGCTCATACTGGTTTGAGCAGATGCTCATTCCAGGTGACGGAGGTGCCGGATGAAACGTGCGGTGATCGTGGGTGCGGGGATAGCCGGGCTGGCCACAGCCCTGCGACTCCACCAGGACGGGTGGCAGGTCCTCGCGGCCGAACGAGCCCCGGCCCGGCGCAGCAGCGGCTACATGGTGAACCTGATCGGGCCGGGCTACGACGCCGCCGAACGCCTCGGCCTGCTCCCCGCGCTGACCGCCGCCGACCTCGGGCTGTTCACCACAGTGCTGGTCCACGCCGACGGACGCCCCAAGTTCACAGTGCCGACCGCCATCGCCGAGGCCGCACTCGGCAAGCGGGCCCTCTCGGTGTTCCGCGGCGACCTGGAAGCCAGCCTCTTCGAAGCGGTGCGGGACCGGGTCGACATCCGCTTCGGCACCACCGTCACGTCCATCGACCAGGACACCGATCACGTACGCGTGAAGTTGAGCGACGGCACCATCGAGCAGGCCGACCTGCTGGTCGGTGCCGACGGGGTGCACTCGGCCACCCGTACCGCCGTGTTCGGCCCCGACTTCCGGGTGGACCTCCCGTACCTCGTGGCCGCCTTCCCCGTGACCCACCCGGTGCCCGGCGTGCCCGAGTCGTCAGCCACCACGCACATCGGCCCCGGGCGCACCGCGGCGATGGTCAACCTGGGCCCGGACCGGTCGTCGGCGTTCTTCACCTATCGCAGCGCGCAGCCCGCCGCAGACCTGAGGCGCGGGCCGGTCGACGCGCTGCGGGCCGCGTTCGGAGATCTGGCGGGCGGCGTGCCCGACGCGATCGACCATCTTGCGAAGGACCCGGCCAGCGCCTACTTCGACGCCGTCAGCCAGGTGGTCATGCCGCGCTGGAGCGCCGGTCGCGTCGTCCTGCTCGGAGACGCGGCGTGGTGCGTGACGCTCTTCGCCGGACACGGCGCGGCCCTCGCCCTGGCCGGCGCCGACCACCTCGGCGCCGCCCTGCGACGGCACGCCGACGACCTCCCGGCAGCACTCGCCGAGTGGGAGACCGGACTACGCCCGGAGGTCAACAAACGGCAGGCACTCGCCCGCCGGGGAATGGCCCAGTACGCGCCACCCAGCCGATTCCACGTCTGGATGAGCGATCTGACCATCCGGGCGATCACCCTGCCCGGCGTCAGCGGCCTCGTCCGACGAGGTATCGAACGGGCAAATCGTTGAGCGGTGCCCCGCGTCACATCGGTTGACTTGAAGCGCTTGAAGTTGGGGACGCTTCATCCATGGCAGCGACGAGGGAAGGCCGGGAGCAGGCCGAATGGCCCCTGACCATCCAGGAGATGGCGCAGCGGTCGGGCTTCAGCGAGCCGACTCTGCGCTACTACGAGAAGGTCGGCCTGCTCGGTGCGGTGCCCCGCGACGACAGCAGCGGCCACCGCCGCTACGACACCCCACTCGCCGAGCGGGTCGACGCCCTGGCCTGCCTGCGGTCGTCCGGGATGAGCGTCGCGGACATGCGCCGGTATCTGACGCTGCTCGACGAGGGCGACCGGGCGGCCGCCGCCGAACAACGCGACCTCTTCGCCCGGCACGCCGACCGACTGTCCGCCGAGATCGAGCGGCTACGGGTACGCCAGGCGTACCTGCGCGCCAAGGCAGACATGTGGGATGCCCGGCACCGAGACGACGCCGCTGCCGAAACCCGCGCGGTCGAGCAGGTGGAGCGCGCTCTTCAGGATTTCTGACCAACGATGGGACACACCATGTCAACCGATCTTCAACTTCGCTGCACCGACGACGCCCTGGTGCTGGTGACCGGCGCGACCGGTCACCTCGGCGGGCACTCCGTCGCCCGACTGCTCGACGAGGGCTACCGGGTGCGGATCACCGTCCGTGAGCCGGGCCAGGGCGACGAGGTGCTCGACCGGGTCCGGCAGGCGGGCACGAACCCGGATGGCCGGGTCGAGTTCCGCACCGCAGCCCTCTCCGCCGACGAGGGCTGGGCCGAGGCGGTCGCCGGGGCGCGCTACGTGCTGCACCACGCGTCGCCGTTCCCGTTCACCCCGCCCACTGACGACGACGAGGTGATCCGGCCAGCCCGCGACGGAGCGCTGCGCGTCCTGCGCGCCGCCCGCGAGGCCGGCGTACGGCGGGTGGTGCTGACCTCGTCGTACGCGGCGGTGGGCTACACCGTCAAGCCCGACGGCCAGTACACCGAGGCGGACTGGACGAACGTGGACGACGACATCCCGGCGTACCACCGGTCGAAGACGCTCGCCGAACGCGCCTCCTGGGACTACGTCCGGAACAACGGTGGGGTCGAGCTGAGCGTCGTCAACCCGACCGGCATCTTCGGGCCGCTGCTCGGGTCGCGGGTGTCCGCCTCGACCGGCCTGGTGCAGGCATTCCTGCAGGGGGCGATGCCGGTCGTACCCCGGATGCACTTCGGGGTGGTCGACGTCCGGGACGTGGTCGACCTGCACCTGCGCGCGATGCTGCACCCGGACGCCGCCGGTGAGCGGTTCATCGGGGTCAGTGGCCGGTCGATCAGCTTCCTCGACCTGGCGAAGATGCTCGCCCGACACCTGCCGAGCCTGGCCGACCGGGTGCCGGCCCGCGAGTTGAGCGACGACGAGGTCCGGGAGGCCGCGAAGACCGAGCCGGCGCTCCGTGAGGCCGCCGCCCTCGGTGGTCAGGTCCCGGTGATCAGCAACGACAAGGCCCGCACCGTCCTCGGCTGGCGGCCCCGCCCGGTGGAGACGACCATCACCGACACCGCCGACAGCCTCATCAAGCTCGGCGTGGTCACCACCTGACCGCTGCAGCGTGCTCGGGCTGGTTACGGAGGATCGCACCAAGGCTCGCCGCCGCAGCTACCGGTGCGCCGGTAGCGGGCACGCGCGGCGGCAACACACCACAGCGGCTGCCGGGCGAAGGGGCCCACCCCCAGCGCGAATCATCGAGGCCAAGCAGCAGGCGAGGCCCGGTTCGCCACCACGACACAGGCAGCATAGACAAGTCGACATCAACTGATACCCTCCCCTCGCCTTACCCGCAGAGGAGAGACACCGAATTGAAGAAACTATCGAGCGTCGCGACCGTGCTCGCACTCTCAGTTGGAATCGCTATCGTCCCAGCGGCATCTGCCTACGCTGCTACGGACAGGAGCGGGGCGGAACGGCTGAACATCCCGAACAGCAGTGCGTGCAAGGACGGTCGCACGGTCATGCAAGGCATGGTGGCAGGGCCAGGCGGCCAGCTTTACATCATTTTCACCAAGGCGGCCGGCGCGGAGCCCGTCCTGTCCAGGTGGTTGCGCGACGGCTCAACCTGGGACGGCACCAGCTGGGTCTGCGCCGGGGCACCAAGGTCCATACCCACACTCGGCCACGGTAACGACCTCGCCTACAACGCGAACTATCTGGGCCAGGGCCCGGCCCTGATTGCTACCCAGGGGAGCCAATCCGCGTTTCTGAGCGACAAGGTGACAATCGTGCGCCTGAACGCCGACGGATCTGTTGGCACAACCGGGGAAGTGCGTCTACCGATAGGCAACATCAGCGGTCTCTGCTACAGCGCCACGGCCGCCGGTGGAGCCGGCAAATATGCTGCCCGACGGTTGGGTAGCCTGTGGACACATCCCGGCGCCGGCGCGCTTACGAGCGGATGGACGCTGGTGAAGAGCAACCTGACGAGTCACGATAATCGTTCCGACCAAGGCATTGACTGCTCAGAGAACTATATCTGGAACACCAAGTCGATCAACACCTCAACGCCCGCTACCGGGTGGAATTGGGTGTACCAGTACAACTGGTCTGGAGGCGATGTGGAGAGTGACATCGGAATTCCGGGGAACAACTTGGTCGATGAGATCGAAGATGTCACCCACGTGGGGAGCGAATTCTTCGTCGGCATCAACCGGAACGACGGACTAGCAGACACCGTGAAGGTGCTCACCGAATAGTTCGAGCAGCCCGAGGGTGGTGCTGCCTCCGTCGACCGACATGATCGTGCTCGATCCAGGATCGAGTGGCCTCCCGACGCCGGCGATGCCACTACAACCTGGATCGAGCGCGATCATGCCGACGAGGCGCAGAGGCGGGCGGACTCGGACCCGACCGCAAGGGCGGGGCGAGGGCGGGCGGGGTCAGCGGCGCAGGGTGAGGATCAGGTCGGCTACCAGGGCCGTCCAGCCGGTCTGGTGCCAGGCGCCCAGGCCGGCCCCGTTGTCGCCGTGGAAGTACTCGGGGAAGGCGATCAGGTCGCGCCAGTCCGGGTGGGTCTGGAACATCTGAGCGGCACCGTAGATCGGCCGTCGACCCCAGTCGTCCTGGGTGAAGAGCGAGATCAGCCGGGCGGAGAGGTCGTCGGCGATCTCGTCCAGGGTGTGCTTCACCCCGGAGCGGGTCGGGTACTCCACCTGGAGGTCGTCGCCGAAGAACGCCGCGTAGTCGCGCAGCGCGCTGATCAGCAGGA
The DNA here is from genome assembly GCF_022230905.1 of Micromonospora salmantinae. Classification (NCBI taxonomy): domain Bacteria; kingdom Bacillati; phylum Actinomycetota; class Actinomycetes; order Micromonosporales; family Micromonosporaceae; genus Micromonospora; species Micromonospora salmantinae. Next base: position 245,816 of record NZ_JAKKFG010000004.1, on the reverse strand, counting down.
AGTTCGTCGGCATCCAGATCGGACCGCGCCAGTTCGAGTTGCCCCCGAACAGCCCACTGGTCGACTCGGCCGGCTCGTAGCCGACGGAGAACTCCTGCCCGCCGAGGGTGACCGAGAACGGTTTGTCCAGGTGGGCGCGGGACAGCGTACGAAGACCGAAGTCGGAGAGGAACTCGTCCGGGTCGAGCATCCGGGCGAGCAGGCGGACCACCTGCTCCGGGCCGACCATGGACAGCAGTCGCTGCTGCCGGCCGTCGGGGCCGAGGCGGCGGGTGCCGATCACCTGGGCGTACTCCGGGCGGTTGGTGAGGAACCAACGCAGCCGGGCGCCCAGCTCCGGCAGGCGGTGCAGGGTCCGGGCGGTGAGCCGGGTGGTGGCGGCCAACGGCAGCAGCCCGACGACGGAGCGGACCTTCAGCGGCACCTTCGTGCCGTCGGCGAGGCGCAGCACGTCGTAGAAGAACGCGTCCTCGTCGTCCCACAACCCCTGCTCGTACGCGGCGGCGGCGATGTAGGCGAAGTGCTCGAAGAACTTGGTAGCGGTGTCCACCCAGGTCCGGTCGTGTTCGGCGAGCACGATCGCCATGTCCAGCAGGTTGAGCGCGTACATGCCCATCCAGCCGGTGCCGTCGGACTGCTCCAGCACCCCGGCGACCGGCAGCGCCGCCGAGCGGTCGAACGGCCCGACGTTGTCCAGCCCGAGGAAGCCACCCTCGAAGACGTTGTTGCCGCCGGTGTCCTTGCGGTTGACCCACCAGGTGAAGTTGAGCAGCAGCTTGTGCATCACCCGGGCCAGGAACTCGTAGTCCCGGCCGCCGTCGATCTCGAACACCTTCAGCGCCGCCCACGCGTGCACCGGCGGGTTCACGTCACCGAACGCCCACTCGTACGCCGGGATCTGCCCGTTGGGGTGCAGGTACCACTCGCGGAGCAGGAGCAGGATCTGCTCCTTGGCGAAGCCCGGGTCGACCCGGGCGATACTCACGCAGTGGAAGGCCAGGTCCCAGGCCGCATACCAGGGGTATTCCCACGGGTCGGGCATGGAGATGACGTCGAAGCTGGTCATGTGCCACCAGGCGCTGTTGCGCCCGTGCCGACGCCCGGCCGGCGGCGGTGTCGAGCCCGGGTCGCCTTCGAGCCAGCGCTTGACGTCGAAGTGGTAGAACTGCTTGCCCCACATCAGCCCGGCGATGGCCTGCCGGGCGACCAGCGCCTCGTCGGCTGTGGCGGCCGGTGGGATCACTCCGGCGAAGAACCGGTTCGCCTCGGCCCGCCGCGCCCACACCACGGCCTCGAAGCCGTCGCTGAGGTCGGCCGGGGGCGGCGGCGCGGCGGCCGGCGGCGACGCGGTACGGGTCAGCCGCAGCCGGATCTGGCGCTGCCCGCCGGCCGGCACGTCGAGCACGTAGTGCAGCGCGCCCTTGGTGCCCTCCCGGGCGGGGTTGACGGTGGCCGCGCCGTTGACGACGTGGTCGTTGATGCCGTCCTTCGGGTACGGGGAGCGACCGGGTAGGCCCCAGAGCCGTTCGGCGTTGGTGTCGTTGTCGCAGAGCAGCGGCACCGGGCCGCCGTCGCCTTCCAGCAGCAGTTGGCCGAGCACCCGGTGCTCGCCGACGAGCCGGGTGCCCTGGCCGGTCAGCCGGGGGATCCGGTCGCCGCCGGGCAGGCCCCAGGACCAGGTGTTACGGAACCACAGGGTGGGCAGGACGTGCAGGGTGGCCGCCTGGTCGCCCCGGTTGGCGACTGTCACCACCATGCAGAGGTCGGTCGGGGAGGCCTTGGCGTAGTCGACTGTCACCGCCCAGTACCGGTCGTCGTCGAAGATCCCGGTGTCCACCAGCTCGTACTCGGTGTCGTCGCGGCCGCGCAACGCGTTCACCGCGACGAGTTCGTCGTACGGGAAGGCAGCCTGCGGGTAGTGGTAGCGCCAGCGCATCCAGGAGTGGGTGGGTGTGGAGTCCTCGTACCACCAGTACTCCTTGACGTCCTCGCCGTGGTTCCCGCCGTCGCCGCCGAGGCCGAACATCCGCTCCTTGAGGATCGGGTCCTTGCCGTTCCAGAGGGCCAGGGCGAACGCGAAGGTCTGTCGTTCGTCGCAGACGCCGGCCATCCCGTCTTCATTCCACCGGTAGGCTCTGGACCGCGCGTGGTCATGCGGGAAGTAGTCCCAGGCCGTACCGTGCTCGCTGTAGTCCTCCCGCACCGTCCCCCACGCCCGTTCGGACAGATAGGGACCCCATGCACGCCAGTCCTGCTCCCCCGCGTCAGCCTGGGCGAGCCGGAGCCGCTCAGCGTCGGGTGGCGAGGCGTCGGAGGACGATCGGTCAGTGATCACGTGCACATCTTTGACGTCGCCGCGGTACTTGACCACAGCGGCCATTCTCGTCGTGGCGTGTTACACCCCGCCGCCGGTGGAGGAAAGTTGATCGACATTCACTTCGGCCCGCAGATCTGCGGCGACCTGACCAGCGCGGCCAGCCGGGAGTGGCTGGTCCCCGACGGCCTCGGCGGCTACGCGATGGGCACTGTCGGCGGGCTGCGGACACGTCGCTACCACGGCCTGTTGGTGGTTCCCGGCGAAACGCCGGCGTCCCGCCAGGTGGGACTGGTCAGCCTCGATCCGGCGGTCACCCTGCCGTCCGGCGCGCGGGTGCGCCTCGGCGCGCACGAGTGGGCCTCCGGCGACGTGGACCCGCGAGGCTTCGAGCTGTTGGAGCGCTTCGACCTGGTCGACGGGCTGCCCCGGTGGCGGTGGCGGATCGGCCCTGTGGTGATCGAACGGGAGCTGGCCATGCTGCCCGGCCGCTCCTGCGTCGCGGTGGTGCACCGGCTGGTCGCCGGTGGTCCGGTCCGGCTGGAGCTGTCGGCCGCCTGCACCTGGCGGGACGCGCACGGCGAACGGCGGGCCGACGGCCCGATCCCGCAGGTCGAGGCGGTGGCCGACGGCGCGGTGGTCGAGGGCGCGTACCGGCTCGCCGGCCCGGGTTGGTCGCCCGAGGGGCAGTGGTGGCTGGGCGTGCACCACCGCGAGGAGGCCAACCGGGGCCTCAACGCCGACGAGGACCTCTGGTACGCGGGCCGCTTCTCCGGTGAGTTGGAACGGCCCGGCGACACGGTGTCGGTGCGGGCCTGGGCCGGTCGACTCGACGACGAGCCGCCGCCGGCGGAGGAGATCGTGGCGACCGCGAGGCGGCGCAACCGGCGGGTGGTGGCGACGGCGAAGCCGGCCGACGACGTGGACGCCACCCTGGCGCTGGCCGCCGACGCGTTCGTGGTGCGCACGAACCAGGCGGCGGTGGACGTGGTGGCCGGCTACCCGTGGTTCGGGGCGTGGTCGCGGGACACGATGATCTCGTACGAGGGATTGTTCCTCTGCACGGGTCGCGCCGACGAGGGTCGGGAGCTGCTGCGGGCGTACGCGGCGACGCTGTCCGAGGGAATGCTCGCCAACACGGCCGACACCGGTCGGGTGGAGTACAACACCGTCGACGGCACGCTGTGGTTCCTGCACGCGGTGAGCCGGCACGTAACAGTCACCGGCGACACCGACCTCGGCGACGAACTGCTGCCCGCGCTGCGCGCGGTGATCGACGCCCACACCGCCGGCACCCGCTACGGGATCCGGGTCGACCCGGCCGACGGGCTGCTCACCCAGGGCGCCGCCGGCACCGCGCTGACCTGGATGGACGCCCGGGTGTACGGGGTGCCGGTCACCCCGCGGACCGGCAAGCCGGTCGAGGTCAACGCGTTGTGGATCAACGCGCTGGCCGGGCTCGCGGAGCTGACCGAGCTGGCCGGGCAGGACGCCGACGAGCTGTGGCGACGCCACCGGCAGGCCACCGCCTCGTTCCGGGAGCGGTTCCCGGCCCCGACCGGCTGGCTGCACGACGTGCTGGACGCGCCCGCGCCGGCGTACCCGTTGGGTGGCGCCGCCCTGCACGACGACGACGCGTTGCGCCCCAACCAGTTGCTGGCGTGGTCGCTGCCGTACGCGCCGATGGAGCCGGACGAGGCGACGCTGCGCCGGGTCGGGGGCGGGCTGCTCACCCCGCTCGGGCCGCGCAGTCTGGCCCCGGATTCCGCGGAGTTCGTGGGCCGGCACCGGGGCGGCCCGGCCGACCGGGACGGGGGCTACCACCAGGGCACGGTCTGGCCGTGGTTGCTCGGCCCGTACGTGGACGCCGCACGCCGGGGAAAGATGTCCGTCGATGACGTATTCGTTGGCATTGAGGCTCATTTGGTGGAATATGGGTTAGGCTCGGTGAGCGAGACGGCCGATGGCCTCGCGCCGCACACCGCTACCGGGTGCCCGTTCCAGGCATGGTCGGTGGCCGAGCTGCTGCGGGTGCGGCGAAAGAGCCAGTAGCGCTTTACACGACCGCAACGGTGGTGTCGCCGCTGGTTATCGCGATCCCGGCAGGATTGGCCCCGATCCAGACGCGACGGCGACATCGATTCGGTGTCGGTCGGCGCGCGCCCGGGGACAACTCAAAGGGGGCCGCATGTCACTCGATGCCCACGTGATCGACATCAACCCCGCCCGACAGCTGCGGGTGCTGATGCTCTCCTGGGAGTACCCGCCGGTGCTCGTCGGCGGTCTCGGTCGACACGTGCACGCCCTCTCCGTCGCCCTCGCCGCCGCCGGCCACGAGGTCACCGTCGTCACCCGCCACTCCGACGGCGCACCCCTGGAGGAATACGCCGACGGCGTACGCATCCTGCGCGCCCCCGAGGACCCGGTCACCTTCCCCCTCGCCACCGGCTCCCTGCTGGCCTGGACCATGGCCTTCAACCACACCCTCACCCGCACCGCCCTGCGCGCCACCCAGGCCGGCTCCTACGACGTCATCCACGCCCACGACTGGCTCGTCGCCCACACGGCCGTCACCCTGGCCGAGCACCTGGACCTCCCCCTGGTCACCACCATGCACGCCACCGAGGCCGGACGGCACCAGGGCTGGCTGCCGGAGGAGATGAACCGCACCATCCACGGCGTCGAGCACTGGCTCAGCAGCTCCTCCATCCGGGTGATCACCTGCTCCGGCTACATGCGCGACCAGGTGACCGCGCTGTTCGACGTACCGGCCGCCCAGGTCGACGTGGTGCCCAACGGGGTCGACGACCGGGCCTGGCGGGCCCGCCCAAGAGCGGTCGCGTCGGCCCGGGCACGGTTCGCCGGAGACGGCCCGTTGGTCGGGTACGCCGGGCGGCTGGTCTACGAGAAGGGCGTCCAGCACCTGGTGCACGCCGTGCCCCGGCTGCGCGAACGACACCCGGGGCTGCGCGTGGTGATCGCCGGCGACGGCCCGTACCGCACCGAGTTGGAGGCAGAGGCCCGGCGACTGGCCCTCAGCTCGACCGTCCGGTTCACCGGGTTCCTCGACTCCACCCAACTACCGGCGATGCTCGGCGCCACCGACGCGACAGTGGTGCCCAGCCTCTACGAGCCGTTCGGCATGGTGGCGCTGGAGGCGGCGGCCGCCGGGGCGCCCCTCGCCGTGGCCCGTACCGGCGGCCTCGCCGAGATCGTCGAACCCGGCGTGACCGGGGTGACGTTCCCGCACAGCGACCCGGACGCGCTCGCCGGCGCGGTCGGCCAGCTGCTCGGCGACGAGGTCTTCGCCCGGCGGCTGGCCCGCCGGGCCCGCACGATGGTCGGCGAGCGGTACGGCTGGGCCACCATCGCGGCCCGCACCGCCGCCAGCTACGCCACCGCTCGTCGCGAACACGGCCCCGTGCAGGCCCGACGCGCCGCCGCCCGCCTGAGCGGCGGGCGGACCCGGATCGCCATCCCGGAAGGGAACCTGCTCGCTGCCGCCGCCGACCACGCCGCCTGCTGAGCCGAGTCGGACGACCGATAGGTGACTTCCGATCCGCTGGTTAGGGTGTAGCCCGGACAGCGGCTGAGGAGGAGCGTGCACAGGTGCTGATCGCCGGTCGGTACCGGCTGCTCGACCTGGTGGGTCGCGGGGGCATGGGTCGGGTGTGGCGCGCCCGCGACGAGATGCTGCACCGCGAGGTGGCGGTCAAGGAGATCGTTCCACCGAGTTGGTTGGCCGATCACGAACGGGCCGAGCTGCGCTCACGCACCATGCGGGAGGCGCGCGCCGCGGCCCGGCTCAACCACCCCGCCGTGGTCCGGCTCTACGACGTCGTCGCGGTCGAGGGCAGCCCATGGATCGTCATGGAGTACGTCCCGTCCCGCACCCTGCAGGACGTCGTGGACTCCGAGGGGCCGCTGGAACCGGCCCGCGCGGCCCGGATCGGGCTGGCCGTGCTCGACGCGCTGCAGGCCGCGCACACCGCCGGGGTGCTGCACCGCGACATCAAACCGCAGAACGTGCTCGTGGCGCACGACGGGCGGGTGATGCTCACCGACTTCGGGCTGGCCACCTTCGACGGCGGCGACGGCGCGATGACCCGCCCCGGCATGGTCTTCGGCTCCCCGCAGTACGTGGCCCCCGAGCGGGCCGCCGAGGGGGTGTCCACAGTGGCCGCCGATCTGTGGTCGCTCGGGGCGACCCTGCACGCCGCGGTGGAGGGGCAGTCCCCGTACGCCCGCAGCACCGCGATGGCCACCCTGAGCGCGCTGGCCGCCGGCCCGCCCGACCCTGCCCCGCACGCCGGGGCGCTCGCCCCGGTGCTGGACGGGTTGCTGCGCCGCGACCCGCGCGAGCGCCTCGACCACGACACCGCCCGCCGGTTGCTCAGGACGGCCGCGACCGGCCGCGCCGACCCGCTGTCGGCGACCGACCGCCCCTCGGCCGACCGACCGGCGCCAGGGCTGGTTGGCCAGCCCGCCACGGCGGACGACCCCGACGACCAGGACCCCACAGTTCCACTGCCCGACCCGGCCGTCCCGGCCGCAGCCGGTGACGCCTCCCCCACGCCGGCCCCGGATCGGGCGACCGCCGGACGTACCGCGCGTCGGGTGGCGGTGGTCGCCGTGGCGCTGCTGGTGGCCGTCGTAGCCGGCGTCGGCACCGCGCTGACCCTCGTTGGCGACAAGCCCAGCGACCCCACCGGCTGGTCCTCGCCGCCGCCGAACCGGCCGCCCAACGGCGGGCCGTTCGGCCCCGGCCCGCCACCGAACGGGCGGAACGTCCCCCCGCCCCCGTTCGCCTGTGTCCGCCCGGACGTCGTCGGATCGCCTGTGCGGGCCGGCACGCCGACCTCTGGCGAAGAACTCCGGCCGCCGCCCGGATGGGTCTGGCACGCCGACACCGCCGGCTTCCGGGTCTCCGTACCGGCGACGTGGCTGACCTCCCGCGACGGCACTGTGGCGTGCTTCCAGGACCCGGCGACCGGCCGGGCCTTCAGCGTCGCCGAAGGCGGCGCCGTCGACCCCCTGGAACTCCTGCGGACCGCCCGCGGAACGGCGGCCGGGGCGGGGGCTTTGCCGGGGTACGACGAGATCCGGCTCGCCGCGGGCGACGGCGGAGCCGAGTGGGAGTTGCGCTGGCAGACGCCGCACGGCTCATGGCTGCACGCCCGACAACAGGTCCTCGGCACCGACCGCTGGACGCTGGGTTGGATCACCCGGGACGAGGACTGGGCCGGGGCCGCAGCGGACTGGGAACTGGTCCGAAAGAGTTTCCGACCACCCCGCTGACCTGCACCGTATGGCCATGATCCGAACCACCGTCCGTCGTGGATCGAGGCCGCTCAGTGGATGAGAAAGCCGGCATTGGTGGCTATCGTGGAACCCGGGGTGACCGAGGGGGAGCGACCGTGCATCAGTTGCTGATCGCGGGTCGGTACCGGCTGCTCGACCTGGTCGGCACCGGCGGAATGGGCCGGGTGTGGCTTGCTCGCGACGAGATGCTGCACCGCGACGTGGCGGTGAAGGAGGTCGTGCCGCCGTCCTGGCTGGCCGAGACCGAGCGCGCGGAGTTGCGGCTCCGAACCCTGCGCGAGGCACGCACCGCCGCCCGGCTCAACCACCCCAACGTGGTCCGCATCTACGACGTGGTGCACGACCGGGAGAGCCCCTGGATCGTGATGGAGTACGTGCCGTCGCGATCGGTGCAGCAGATCATCGGCGCCGAGGGGCCGCTGAGCCCGCAGCGCACCGCCCGGATCGGGCTGGCGGTGCTCGCCGCGTTGCGGGCCGCGCACGCCGCCGGGGTGCTGCACCGCGACGTGAAGCCGCCCAACGTGCTGGTGGCCGACGACGGGCGGGTGGTGCTCACCGACTTCGGGCTGGCCACCTTCGACGGCGGCGACGGTGTGATGACCGGGCCCGGCACGGTGCTCGGCTCACCACAGTTCGTCGCCCCCGAGCGGGCCCGCGAAGGGGTGTCCGACGCGCGCACCGACATGTGGTCGCTGGGCGCGACGCTCTACGCGACGGTCGAGGGGCAGTCACCGTACGCACGGTCGAGCGCGATGGCGACGCTCAGCGCGCTGGCCACCGAACCACCGGACCCGATGCGTCGGGCCGGCCCGTTGCGTCCCGTCCTCATCGGCCTGTTGCAGCGCGACCCCTGGCGGCGGTTGACCGCCGCCGAGGCGGAGCCGCTGTTGCGCAGCGCCGCGGCGAGCGACGACGAGCCCGCCGGGTCGGTCCGCTCCTCGGCGGTCGTGGCGGTCCTCAGCGCCGGGCGGGCCATCGCGCCGCACCCCGTCGAACCGGTGGCCCCGTCGGGCGAGCCGGCCACGCCAGCCCCGAGCGCGCGCCCGCGGCGCCCACCCGGCCGGCGACGGCGTCTGATCGCCCTGGGAGGTGTGGCCACCGCTGTGCTCGTCGCGGGTGGCGTCACGCTGGCGCTGGTAAACCGGCACGATGACGGGACCACACCGTCCGGCTCGGGCGGTGGTGCGCCGACCTCCCGGCCGGCGGCGTTCGCCTGCACGTCGTCCCCGCCACCGTCGGCGACCCCGGTGGTGGCGGTGTCACCGCCACCCGGCGTGAAGTACGGGCTGCGCGAGGGCTGGACCTGGTACGACGACCCGACCGGGTTCCGGATCGCCGCGCCGGTCGGGTGGGCGCGCTGGACCGAGGGCTCGGTGACCTGCTTCCGGAAATCCGGCGGGTCGCGGGTGCTCAGCGTCGAGGCGGGGCCGGCCCGCCCGGATCCGGTGGCGCACTGGAAGGCCGAGGAGGCTCGGCTGACCGCGAGTGCCGCGCTGCCGGGCTATCGCAGGGTGGACATCTCCGCGATGGACATCTTCAAGGGCGGCGCGGTGTGGGAGTGCGGCTGGCAGAACGCCCTCGGCGTTCCGGTGCACAGCTTCCGGCTGTTGGCGAACACCTCGGCCGACCGCTCCTACACCGTCTCGTGGTTGACAGAAGAGTTCGACTGGCAGGTCAACGCGGCATACTTGCCGATGATCCGGCAGAGCTTCACCCCCACCCTGTGACACGGTCCGATGTGGACCTTCCGGGTGATGCCCCTGCGGCGCCGACGCTGACTACAGTGGCGTAGTTTTGGGCGCTCAAGATCCCTGGGGAGGGTGAGCCGAGATGATGGGACCGCAACACGCGCTGTCCGGCGCGGCGGTGTGGCTGGCTGGCTCCTGGGCGCTGGAGCAGTTCGCCGACTACCACCAGTCGCCGCTCGCGTTGGCGGTGGGCACCGCTGTGTGCGCCGGTGGCGCGCTCTTTCCCGACCTCGACATGTCGGGCAAGGTGACCAAGAACCAGGGTGGGGCCACCGTGGCCCGTACCTTCGGAGTCTTCTCACTCTTCGCCGCCGAGGTGATGGAGAAGATTTCTCTCGGGGTCTACTACGCCACCAAGCTCAGCAAGGACCCCCGCCGCAGCAACGGGCACCGGACGCTGACCCACACGCTGCCGTTCACACTGCTGGTCGGCTGGGGCACCACAGCGCTCTGCGCCGCGTACGGCAAGTGGGCGGTCATCACCATCCTGTTCTTCATGTTCGGCCTGGCGCTGCGCGGGCTGTTCGACGAGTGGGCCGAGCGGGCCGGGTGGGTGATCATCACTCTCGCGTCGGCCGGGGCGGCCTGGTTCACCTTCGCCCACCTGCCGGGCGGACGCGGCTATCCGCTGATCGGCACCGCGCTGGGCGTGGGCTGCTTCGTGCACATCCTCGGCGACATGATCACCAGAGCGGGCGTGCCGATCCTCTGGCCGATCCCGATCAAGCGGCGCATGTGGATGATGATCGGCCTGCCGAACAGCATCGCCCTGCGCGTCGGCAGCAAGGCCGAAGTGGTCGGCATGCGCATCGCACTGACCGTCGTCTCCGCGCTCGCCACCGTCGGCCTGATCGCGCCCTCGGTGCTGAGCCGTTTCGACATCGACATATGATCGATCCGGCGCCGGCGATCCCACCGGCCGAGGACGAACGCGTACCGGAGTTCTGCCGCGCCCTGGGGTTGCCCGGCCTCGCCGACGTGCACGTGCACTTCCTGCCGGCGCGCCTGCTGCGGCGGGTGTGGGCCTACTTCGACGCCGCCGGGCCGTTGGTCGGCACCGAGTGGCCGATCCGCTACCGGTGGAGCGACGCCGACCGGGTCGCGCACCTGCGCCGGCTCGGTGTGCTGGCGTTCAGCGCCCTGGCGTACGCGCACCGGCCGGGCATGGCGGCGGAACTCAACCGCTGGACGCTGGACTTCGCCCGCGACACCCCCGGGTGCCTGGCCTCGGCCACGTTCTACCCCGAGCCGGAGGCCCCCGGGTACGTCGAGGCGGCCCTCGCCGAAGGCGCCCGAGTGTTCAAGCTGCACCTACAGGTCGGCGGCTTCGCACCGACCGATCCGGCGCTGGACCCGGTCTGGGGGATGCTGTCCGACGCGGATGTGCCGGTGGTGGTGCACGCCGGGCACGCCCCGGTGGGGACCGCCAACACCGGCCCGGAACCGTTCGCCGCCCTGCTCGCGCGCCACCCTCGGCTGACCGCGGTGGTGGCGCACATGGGCGCCCCGGACTACCGGGCCTTCCTGGACCTCGCCGAGACGTACGAGCGGGTCCGGCTGGACACCACAATGGCGTTCACGCCCTTCTTCGACCAGTTCGTGCCCTTCCCCGGCGAGGAGTTGCCCCGGCTGCGCGAGTTGGGGCTGGCCGGCAAGGTGCTGCTGGGCAGCGACTTCCCGAACATCCCGTACCCGTACGCCGACCAGGTGACCGGGCTGGCCCGGCTGGGCCTGGGCGACGACTGGCTACGCGCGGTCTGCTGGACCAGCGCCGCCACCCTCTTCAACCTGCCCTGACCCGCACCGCACCGCACCCGGCCCCTCGGCTCCGCGATCTTGCACTTTCTGCCCCGACAAAAGGTGCGTATCCCTCCATATCGGCAACAGGAACCGCAAGATCGGCGCGGGCCGCTCATGATGCGGGCCCCTGAATTCTTTTCGACATCGGCTATTGACGTCGCCGTAACAGGTGGCCTAGCGTCCTGTCGAACCGCTTCGTCGAAGCGTTTCGACGAAGTTCGGGAGCGGTCCCACCCCAGGCCGGAGGAGGTACGCGGTGGCCACCATGCACGACGTCGCCCGCCTCGCACAGGTCTCGGTGAGCACCGTCTCGTACGTGCTCACCGGCACCCGGCCGATCTCGCAGGCCACCCGCAACAAGGTGCTCGCCGCGATGGCGCAGCTCGACTACCAGCCCAACGCGATGGCCCGCGGGCTGGCCAGTCGCCGCAGCCGAATCCTCGGCCTGCTGATGCCGATGGACGAACGCGGCCTCGGCGCCACCGAGACCGCCTTCGTCACCGGTGCCGCCGCCGCGGCCAGCGTCGCCGGCTACCACCTGGTGCTCTCGCCGGTCGGCGGGGGCAACCTCGACGACCTGCGTCGGCTGGCCAGTCAGCGGATGCTCGACGGGGTCGTGCTGATGGAGGTCCAGCTGGCCGACGAGCGGGTCACGGTGCTCCAGGAGGCGGGGGTGCCGCTGGTGCTGATCGGCCGCACCGGCGACACCAGCACGCTTTCCTACGTCGACATCGACTTCGATCAGACCGTCCGGGAGGCCGTCGCGCACCTGGTCGGCCTCGGGCACCGGCGGATCGTCTACGTCAACCACTCGGCCGCCACGTTGGCCAGCGGCTACGGGCCCGCGCTGCGTACCCGTGACGCCTTCACCGCGGCGATGACCGGGCACGGCCTGGAGCCGGTGATGATCGCGGCCGAGGACAGCGCGGCCGGCGGGCGGGCCGCCCTGGCCGCCGCGTTCGCGCAGGCCCCGGAGCTGACCGCGGTGTTGGCCATGAACGAGACGGCGATCTTCGGCATCCTCGGCGAGCTGACCGGCCGAGGGTTGTCGGTGCCCGACGACGTCTCCGTCGTCTCGATGGTCACCTCGCCGCAGGTCGCCGAACTGGCCACCCCGGCGCTGACCGCTATGACGTCACCCGGTTCGGCGCTCGGCCGGATCGCGATCGAGGCGCTCACGCGCCACCTGGACGGCCCCGCCGACCTTCGTCACCAGCAACTGCTGCCGTGCGCGTTGGAGATCCGGGGGTCGACCGCCGCACCTCGAAGCCGCCAGCCAATGGGGGCCGATCAGTAAATGGCCCGCCGCCGCGCTGCAACGCGACGACGGGCCTCGTGAAGTACCGGCTAGATACTCAACGAGGAGGATGCTAATGCAGCGATTCCGCCGGCTCGTCGCCGCGCTCGCCCTGGCGGCGACCGCGACGACCACCGTGGCCGCCTGCGGCGGTGGTGACAGCGGGGACAACAGCGACGCCAAGACCCTCAAGCTCTGGCACTACGAGAGCGAGAACAGCGCCATGGGGATCGGCTGGGACCGGGCGATCGAGATCTTCAAGTCCGAACACCCGGGCGTCGAGGTGCGCTTCGAGCGCAAGGCGTTCGAGCAGATCCAGCAGAACGCGGGCATGATCATCAACTCGTCCGAAGGCCCGGACATCATGGAGTACAACAAGGGCAACGCGACCGCCGGGCTGCTCTCCTCCCAGGGCCTGCTGGCCGACCTGAGCAGCGAGGCCGACAAGCGCGGCTGGGCCGGCAAGCTCAGCCCCAGCCTGCAGACCACCGCCCGGTACAGCGACAAGGGCGTGATGGGCTCCGGCAAGTGGTTCGGTGTGCCGAACTACGGCGAGTACGTCACTGTCTACTACAACAAGGACCTGTTCCAGAGCAACGGCGTCAAGGTCCCGACCACGATGGCCGAGATGACCGCCGCGATGGACACCTTCGTCGGCAAGGGCATCACCCCGCTGGGCATGGCCGGCGCCGAGTACCCGGCCGGGCAGCTCTTCTACCAGCTCGCCCTCTCCAAGGGCGACCGGCAGTTCGTCGACAACTACCAGCTCTACAAGAACCCTGTCGACTTCAAGGCCGACCCGCTCAAGTACGGCGCGGACACCTTCGCCCAGTGGGTGCAGAAGGGCTACGTCGCGAAGAACTCGGCAAGCCTCAAGGCCGAGGACATGGGCACCGCCTTCATCGGCGGCAAGGTTCCGATGATCGTCTCGGGCAGCTGGTGGTACGGCCGGTTCAAGACCGAGATGAAGGCCAACTGGGACACCTTCCTCTTCCCCGGCAACACCCTGCAGGCCGGCTCCTCCGGCAACCTCTGGGTCGTCCCGGAGAACAGCAAGGCCAAGAGCCTGGCGTACGACTTCATCGACATCACCCTGCGTCCGGAGATCCAGGACCTGATCGGCAACAACGGTGGTGTTCCGGTCGCCGCTGACGCGTCGAAGATCAGCGACCCGAAGGACCGCAAGCTGATCGAGGACTTCAACACGGTCAGCAAGTCCGACGGGCTCGCCTTCTACCCGGACTGGCCGGTCCCCGGCTACTACGACGTGCTGGTCTCCGGCTTCCAGGGCCTGATCAACGGCTCGAAGTCGCCCGACCAGGTTCTCGACACGATCGCCAAGCCGTACGCCGATGGCGTCAAGGAGATCACCGGCAAGTGACACGGCGAGCGGCGGGCGCGACCGGCACGACCGGCGCGCCCGCCCGCCCCGCCGGGAAGGATCTTCCATGGCTGTCTCCGAGACGGTCGCCGCCACACCGCCGGCCGCGACCCCCACCCCGCCCGCGCCCAGCCGCAGACGCCGCGGCCGCAACGCGGCGTACTGGCTCTACCTGCTCCCCGGAGCGGTGCTCTTTCTCCTCGTCATCGGCGCGCCGCTGGTCGGCACCCTCTACCTGTCGCTGACCAAGTGGTCCGGCATCGGCGACCCCCGGTGGGTCGGCCTGGACAACTACCAGCAGTTGCTGCAGGACGACGTGTTCTGGGCGTCGTTCCGCAACACCGTCTGGATGCTCGTCGCGATGGTGGTGGTGCCCACAGTGCTCGGGCTGCTGCTCGCCGCGGTGCTCTTCGACGTCATCGGCCGCCGGTTCAAGCCCCGCACCGCCGCCGCGCTGCGGGCCGCGTTCTACCTCCCGCAGGTGCTGCCCGTCGTGGTGGCCGGCATCGTCTGGGGCTGGATCCTGCGCCCCGACGGCGCGTTCAACAGCCTCCTCGACGCGGTCGGTCTCGGCGCGTTACGCCATGACTGGCTCGGCGACCCGGGCACCGCCCTGCCGGCCGTGATGGCAGTGATGATCTGGGTGCAGATCGGCTACCCGGTGGTCGTCTTCATGGCGGCGTTGCAGCGGGTCGACCCCGAGCTGTACGAGGCGGCCGAGGTCGACGGCGCGAACTGGCTGCACCGGTTCCGGGCGATCACCCTTCCGCAGATCCGCCCGGAGACCTTCGTGGTGGCCCTGACCTGCACGATCGCCGCGTTGAAGGTGTTCGGGCCGATCTTCGCCCTGACCCGGGGTGGTCCGGACAATGCCACGAACGTGCCGTCGTACTTCGCCTACTACACGTTCTTCAAGAAGCTGCAGGTCGGCTACGGCTCCGCGATCTCCATGGTGCTGACACTGATCATCGTGGTGGTGGCCGGGATCTTCATCTGGATGCAGGCCCGCAGCGAGCGCCGGGACCGGGGGTTCTGACATGGCCGTCACGCTCACACCGAGCGCCGCGCCGGTGCCGCCGGCCCGGCCCGTACGCGATCGACACCACCGCGGCGTCAGCCGCTGGGTGGTGCTCGCCCTGCTCACCCTCGGCGCGCTCGTCATGCTGGTGCCGTTCGCGTTCATGCTGCTCAACGCGTTCAAGTCGCCCGGCGACTACTCCTCGGGCGGCCCGCTGAGCTGGCCGACGGAGTTCTACACAAAGGGTCTGCGCACGTACTGGACCACTGTGAACTTCCCGCTGAAGTTCTGGAACTCGGCCGTCATCGCCGGCTCGGTGGCAGTGCTCGGCGTCGCCGTGTCGCTGCTCAACGCGTACGCGCTGGGCATCGGCCGGGTCCGGGGCCGGCTGTGGATCGTCGGTCTCTTCCTGCTGGCCAACATGCTGCCGCAGGAGGCGCT
Organism: Micromonospora salmantinae; assembly: GCF_022230905.1. Classification (NCBI taxonomy): domain Bacteria; kingdom Bacillati; phylum Actinomycetota; class Actinomycetes; order Micromonosporales; family Micromonosporaceae; genus Micromonospora; species Micromonospora salmantinae. The sequence goes on along the minus strand of NZ_JAKKFG010000004.1, from coordinate 230,495 downwards.
GATCTACCCGCTGTACTACGTGGCGAAGCAGGTCGGCCTCTACAACACCCAGCTCTCCGTGATCATCATCTTCACCGTGATCCAGAGCGCGTTCGGCACGTACCTGCTCGCCTCGGTGATGGGCACGTTCCCGCGCTCGCTGCTGGAGGCAGCCGCGCTGGACGGCGCCGGCAAGTGGACGGTGCTGTGGCGGGTGGTCTTCCCCAACCTGCGGCCCACCCTCGCGGTGCTGCTCATCTTCTTCTTCATCTGGACGTGGAACGAGTTCCTCATCCCACTGGTCATGCTGATCGACAACCAGACGCAGACCATTCCGGTCGCGCTCGCGTCGTTGCAGGGCGACCGGCTGATGGACGCTCCGACCACAAACGCCGGCGCGCTGATCAGCCTCGTGCCGGCCATCCTCTTCTTCCTCATCTTCCAGCGCACTCTGGCGCGCGGCATCACGGCAGGAGCCGAGAAGTGAAGTTCACCGACGGGTACTGGCAGCTGCGCCCCGGCGTCAGCGTCCTGCGGCCCGGCACCGTGGAGTCGATCGAGCCGGACGAGCGCGGCTTCACCGTCTTCGCACCGACCGGTCAGATCACCGGCCGCGGCGACACCCTCAACCGCCCCCTGGTCACGGTCCGCTTCTTCTCCCCCGCCCCCGGCGTCATCGGGGTGACCATCGCCCACCACACCGGAGGGCTGCCCCGCGAGCCGCACTTCGGGCTGAGCACCGACGAGACGCACCCGGTCACCGTCGACGTCACCGGGCTCAGCGCGACGCTGACCACCGGCGAGCTGACCGCGCGGGTCGCGCTCATCGACGGGTGGCGGGTCGACTTCCTGCACGGCGACCGGCTGGTCACCGCGTCCACCGCACGCAGCATCGGCGTCGTCACCGACGCCGAGGGCCGCCGGCACGTACACGAACGGCTCGCCCTCGGCGTCGGTGAGACGGTGTACGGGTTGGGCGAGCGCTTCGGCCCGTTCGTGAAGAACGGGCAGACCGTCGACATCTGGAACGCCGACGGGGGCACCGCCAGCGAGCAGGCGTACAAGAACGTGCCGTTCTACCTGAGCAGCGCCGGCTACGGGGTCTTCGTGGACCACCCGGAGCACGTGTCGTTCGAGGTCGGCTCCGAGGTCGTCGCCCAGACCCAGTTCAGCGTCGAGGGCCAGTCGCTCACCTACTACGTCATCGACGGGCCCCAACCGAAGGACGTGCTGCGCCGGTACACCGCCCTCACCGGCCGTCCGGCCCGGGTCCCCGCCTGGTCGTACGGCCTCTGGTTGTCCACCTCGTTCACCACCTCGTACGACGAGAAGACGGTGACCGAGTTCGTCGACGGGATGGCCGAGCGCGGGCTGCCGCTGTCGGTGTTCCACTTCGACTGTTTCTGGATGCGTCAGTTCCACTGGGTCGACTTCGTCTGGGACCCGGCGACCTTCCCCGACCCGGACGGGATGCTGCGCCGGCTGCACGAACGCGACCTGAAGGTGTGCGTCTGGATCAACCCGTACATCGCGCAGCGCTCGTATCTCTTCGAGGAGGGCCGCGAGGCCGGTTACCTGGTGCGCAACCCGGACGGTTCGGTCTGGCAGTGGGACAAGTGGCAGGCCGGCATGGCGCTCGTCGACTTCACCAACCCGGACGCGGTCCGCTGGTTCACCGGCAAGCTCAAGGCCCTGCTGGACATGGGCGTCGACTGTTTCAAGACCGACTTCGGCGAGCGCATCCCCACCGACGTGGTGTGGCACGACGGCTCGGACCCGCAGCGGATGCACAACTACTACTCGTACCTCTACAACAAGGCGGTCTTCGAGCTGCTGGAGACCGAGCGCGGCGAGGGCGAGGCGGTGCTGTTCGCCCGCTCGGCCACCGCCGGCGGGCAGCAGTTCCCCGTGCACTGGGGCGGCGACTGCGAGTCGACGTTCGTCGCGATGGCCGAGTCGCTGCGCGGCGGATTGTCCCTGGCGGCGTCCGGCTTCGGCTACTGGAGCCACGACATCGGCGGCTTCGAGGGCACTCCCGACCCGGCGGTGTTCAAGCGGTGGGTCGCCTTCGGGCTGCTCTCCTCGCACTCCCGGCTGCACGGGTCCGGCTCGTACCGGGTGCCGTGGGCGTACGACGAGGAGGCCGTGGACGTGCTGCGGCACTTCACTCACCTCAAGCTCGGCCTGATGCCGTACCTGGCGGCCGCCGCCCAGGAGGCACACCGCGACGGGACGCCGGTGATGCGGCCGATGTTCCTGGAGTTCCCGGACGACCCGGCGACGGCGCACCTGGACCGGCAGTACATGCTCGGCCCGGACGTGCTGGTCGCCCCGGTGCTCAGCGCCGACGGCGACGTCACGTACTACGTCCCCGCGGGCACCTGGACGCACCTGGTCACCGGCGCCCAGGTCACCGGCCCGGCCTGGCTGACCGAGAAGCACGACGTCGACAGCCTGCCGGTGCTGGCCCGACCGGGCGCGGTCATCCCGTTCGGCTCGCGCACCGACCGACCGGACTACGAGTGGGCCGACGATGTGCGGCTGCGGGTGTACGCACCGACCGAGGGGCAGCGGACCCGGGTACGGGTACCGTCACCCGGCAACGGTCCGGGCGCCGAGTTCGACGTGCGCTACGAGGGTGGGACGGCCAGCGCCGAACTGGTGGCCGGCACCTCGACGGGCTACATCTGCGAGATCCAGGGGACGGAACGATGACGCAACACCACTTCCCGGAGAGCTTCGTCTGGGGCTCGGCGACCGCCGCGTACCAGATCGAGGGCGCGGCGACCGAGGACGGGCGCGGACCGTCCATCTGGGACACCTACAGCCACACACCGGGTCGGACCCTCAACGGCGACACCGGTGACGTGGCCGCCGACCACTACCACCGGTGGGCCGACGACCTCGGCCACATCGCCGACCTGGGGCTCGGCGCGTACCGGTTCTCCATCTCCTGGCCCCGGGTGCAGCCGGGCGGCTCCGGCCGGTTCAACCAGGCCGGCATCGACTTCTACTCGCGGCTGGTGGACGGGCTGCTGGAGCGGGGCGTCCGCCCGGTGGCCACCATGTACCACTGGGACCTGCCGCAGGAGTTGGAGGACGCCGGCGGGTGGGCGGCGCGGGAGACCGCGTTGCGCTTCCAGGAGTACGCGGCGGGCATCGTCGGCGCGCTGGGTGACCGGGTGCACACCTGGACGACGCTCAACGAGCCGTGGTGCTCCGCGTACCTGGGCTACGCCTCCGGCGTGCACGCGCCGGGTCGGACCGAGCCGGCGGCGGCGCTGGCCGCGGTGCACCACCTCAACCTCGCGCACGGCTTGGCCGGTCGGGTGGTCCGGGAGCTTGCCCCGTCCGCCGAGCTGTCGGTGACGCTGAACCTGCACGTCATCCGGGGCGCGTCCGACTCGGCCGCCGACCAGGACGCGGTCCGGCGGATCGACGCGTTGGCGAACCGGGCGTTCCTCGGCCCGATGCTGGACGGGGAGTACCCGGCCGACCTGCTGGCCGACACCGCCTCCGTCACCGACTGGTCGTTCGTCCGGGAGGGCGACGAGAAGCTGATAGCGGTGCCGCTGGACGTGCTCGGGGTCAACTACTACTCCAGCACCCTGGTCCGGGCCTGGGACGGGGTGTCGGCCCGCTCCGACGCCGACGGGCACGGTGCGTCGACCTCGACGCCGTGGGTCGCCGCGGAGAACGTCGACTTCCTGCCGCAGCCCGGCCCGTACACGGCGATGGGTTGGAACATCGACCCGCCGGCGCTGACCGAGCTGCTGCTGCGCCTCCAGCGTGAATATCCCAGCCAGCCCATGATGATCACCGAGAACGGCGCGGCGTTCGACGATGTGGTGTCGGCCGACGGCCGGATCCACGACGACCGGCGGATCGACTACCTGCGTCGGCACATCGGCGCGATGGCCGACGCCCGCGCGCAGGGCGCGGACGTGCGCGGCTACTTCGTCTGGTCGTTGCTGGACAACTTCGAGTGGGGCTACGGCTACGACCGTCGCTTCGGCATCATCCGGGTCGACTACGACACCCAGGTACGCACCTGGAAGGACAGCGCCCACTGGTACCAGCGCCTCGCCGCCACCGGGCAGCTGGACCAGGCCGCAAAGTAGGCGCACCGCCGGGCGGCCTCGGTAACGGGGCTGCCCGGCGCACATCCACCCTCCCGCGATCTTGCACTTACTGCCCCGACATTCAGGGCATGCCACACGTATCGGCGACAGAAACTGCAAGATCGCGCGGAGCGGTGCTAGACGCCGACGCGCTGTGGCGGGACCGTGAGCCCGTAGAGCTCCATCAGCTCCGGGGTGTCGATCCGGCTGCCGTCGGCAACCGAGTCGCAGGCGATGTCGACGATCTGGTCCTTGTGCGCCAACAGGTACGGCCGGGCGCCCACGTCGGCGCTGGCCAGGGTGGCGATACCGGGCCAGTGCCGGCGACCGAACAGCATCGGATAGCCGCGCAACCCGTCGTAGGTGGCGCAGACCAGCACGTCCGGGTACGGCAGCGCGGCCACCCGGCTGACCGCCGTGGCGGTCAGGCCCGGCATGTCGACCGGGACCACCACCACCGCCTCGATCCCCTCGTCGTCCATGGCGGCCAGGCCGGCCCGGATGGACGAGCCAACTCCGGTGCCCCACGCCTTGTTGATCACAACGGTGGCCTTGCCCAGGTCGGCGGTCTCCCGGACCTGCTCGGCGGCAGCGCCCAGGACGACCACGATCTGCTCGCAGCCCGCCTCGGTCATCGTGTCGATCATCTGATTCACCAGGGGCTTGTCGCCCTGGTGCAGCAGCGCCTCGGGACCACCGATCCGTCGTCCCCCGCCTGCGGCGATGATCATTCCTGCGATCCGGTTCAGCTGCGCCCCCTCCAGCACGGGACGGACCGTGACAGTTCCGTCCCCTCCTACGGACACTGCAACGAGGAGGGCCAGCCGGGGGTGGCGGGGCGAAAAGGAGAAATAGCACAACCGTTACACGGCCGGCATCCGCCGACACGCCTACCGGATGATCATCGAGAAGAGTCAGCCATCAACCCGACTCCCCGGACATTGCGACCGCGGTGCCGCCCCAACGCTGGGGCACCCATCGCGCCACCCAGCCGAGGCCGCGTGCGGTGAGCGCGTACAGGACCACCGGAGCAACGATCAGCAGCACGGCGATTCCCGCGACCAGAGGCACGTAGCCGGCGGACACCCCGCTGGCAATCGCCCCGGCCACGGCGTACCCGGCGGCCAGGACGACCGCGACGAGCGCGGCCAGCACCACCACCCGGCCGGTCCCCCGATGCCGGCCGACGGCCTCCCCGACCGCCACAGCCGGCAGGAAGAGCAGGGGAATCAAGACCACGCCGAGCACCGCGGCGATCAAGACGAGCATCGGCCCGGCCAGCGGGCCACCCACACCCGAGCCGGTGGCCAACGCGTACGCGAGCAGACCGAGGTAGCCCAGGACCGCCTCGGCGACGAGGGCCAGGCAGGCGGCGACCATCCCGGCCAGATGACGGATGACTCCGACGACCATGGGCACCCTCCCATTCCGACGGCGGCACGACCGCATGAGACTAACCGGGGCACCGCCCCGGGGTGTGCCCCGCTTGAGTTGGCCCGCAGGTCAGGCCGCGTCGGCGTAGCAGTCGACGATGGACAGGTCCAGTGGGAACCGGACCGGCGTCGCACCGAAGAGCAACGCGGATGCGCGCTCGCCCGACCGGTTGACGGCCTCGGCGACTGCGTCCGCCTGATCGGCGGGCGCGTGCACGACCACCTCGTCGTGCTGGAAGAAGACCAGCTCGGCGTCCGTGCCGGACAGCTCCGTCCGCAGCGCGGCCAGCAACGTGGAGGCCCACTCCGCAGCAGTGGCCTGGATGACGAAGTTGCGGGTGAAGCGCCCCCGGGACCGGGCGGCACGCGCCCTCGGACTGTGCGGGTCACCCGCCCCCTCCGGGTCGGAGGGCTCGTCGTCGAGATCACCGAACCCGGCCGAGCCGGGCGGACAGGTCCGCCCCAACCACGACCGCACCAGCCCACCGTTCTCACCGGTCCGCGCCGCCGCCTCGACGTACCCGAACGCCGTCGGGTAGCTGCGCTTCAGCACCGCCAACGCGGGCACCGCGGCCCCGCCGGTCTGCCCGTACATCGCGCCGAGCAGGGCCACCTTGGCCTTGGCCCGGTCACCGCCGAACGAGTCCCGGGCCAGGGCCGCGTAGAGGTCACCGGCACCGCCCGCCGCCGCCAACCGCGCGTCGCCGGAGACCGCGGCCAGCACCCGAGGCTCCAACTGGCCGGCGTCGGCGACCACCAACCGCCAGCCCGGATCGGCCACCACCGCCCGCCGGATCACCTTGGGGATCTGCAACGCGCCACCACCCCGGGTGGCCCATCGGCCGGAGACGACGCCGGCTGGCACGTACTCCGGTTGGAACCGGCCGCCCCGCGCCCACTGATCGAGCCAGGACCAGCCGTGCGCCGTCCAGATCCGGTAGAGCTCCTTGTATTCCAGCACCAGCGGCACCGCCGGATGGTCCACCCCGCGCAGCACCCAGGCCCGGGTGTTGGGCAGCTCCACCCCGACCCGGGCGAACGCCTTCAGCAGCTCCGCCGGAGAGTCGGTGTGCAGGCCGCGTACGCCGAGCGCGTCGGCGATCCGGGCGGCCAGCTCGGCGAGTCGGCGTGGCGGACCACCGACCGGGGACGCCTCGCCCAGCAGCTCGTGCAGGATCTCGTTGTGCACGTCGGCACGCCAGGGCAGCCCGGCGACGCCCATCTCCGCCGCGATCAGCGCGCCGGCCGACTCCGCGGCCACCAGCAACCGGAAGCGGCCGGGGTGCTCGGTCGCGGCGACGCGGGTGAGCTGGTCGGCGTACACCTGGGTCAGTGCCTCGATGCCCGGGCCCGGCGGACCGGGCACTGTGTCGAAGAGCGCGCCCTGCCCGTGCCCGGGCGGTGCGGCGGCGCGCGGCGGCGGGTCGGGCGGCACCGCCGCACCGGTCAGCCGGGCCCAGGCGGCGGCCAGCGAGCGGGGCTCACCCCAGCGGCCCACGTGCCCGAGCAGCAACGCCTCGGTCAACTCCACGTCGTGACACCGATCGACCCGGACGCCGGCGCGCAGCAGCGTCGGGTAGACCGCCGTGGCCGTCGACCAGACCCAGCGCGGGTGCTCGGCGGCCTCGCGGGCGGCGACCGCGGCGACCAGATCGGTGACGACCTCGGGCGGCCCGGTCGGCCGGCCGGTGGCGTCCAGCGGGCACAGCACTCCCCCACCCCGCTCGTCGGACACCACCGCCACCAGCACGAACGTGATTCTGCCTCTCCCGTCCGACAGAAACGGAGGCGCACCTCACCATGATCGGGTCGGTGGGGTGTCGGGGCCGGTCGGTAGCGTGATCGGGTGCCTCCGCAGATCCCGCATCCCGATCCTGGCACCCCCGACGCCCGCGGTCCGATGCGCTACCTCTGGTGGCTGGTCCGCTGCCAACCCTGGCGGGTGCTGCGCGGCAGCCTGATCGGCACGGCCTGGATGATCGGGCTCTCGGTGCGGCCATACCTGATCGCCCGCGCCGTCGACGACGGGCTGCGCGGACGCGACACCCAGGCCCTGGCGCTCTGGGTCGCGGCGATCGTCGTCGCCGGCGTGGGCCTGTCCTACCTGGGCATCATGCGGCACCGCACGATGACCTTCCTCCGGGAGGACGCCAAGGCTCGCTCGGCGGAGGTTCTGCTGCGCCATCTGTCCCGCATCGGCGCGGTGCTGCCCCGCCGGGTCGGGGCGGGCGAGGTGTCCACCATCGGCGGCTCCGACATCGACTGGACGGCGCAGGTGCTGACGCTGACCGGGCCGGGCGTCGGCGCGGTTGTCGCGTACGGGGTGATCGCCGTGGTGCTCTGGTCGATCTCCCCGATGCTCGCGTTCTGCGTGCTGGTGGGGGTGCCGGTCGTCGGTCTGATCGTGGGGCCGCTGCTGCGCCGCCTGGAGCAGGTCGAGTCGGTCTACCGCCGGCAACAGGGCGCGCTCACCGCCCGCTCCGGTGACATCGTGGCCGGGCTGCGGGTGCTCGCCGGGGTGGGCGGCCGGGACCTGTTCGCCCGGCGGTACGCGGCCCGGTCCCAGGAGCTACGCGCCGAGGGCTACCGGGTCGGCGCTGTCAACAGCTGGATCGACGCGGCGACGGTCGCCATCCCCGGGTTGTTCCTGGCGGCGGTGGTGTGGCTGACGGCCCGGATGGCGGTGACCGGTGACGTCACGATCGGCGAGTTGGTGGCCGTCTACGGCTACGTGGCGACCCTGATCGTGCCGGTCTGGTTTCTGCTGGAGGGCAGTTACCAGCTCATCCGCGGTCGGGTCGCCGCCCGACGGATCACCGACCTGCTCAACGTGACACCGGACGACGTCGGTGGCCCGGGCCGCCGGTGGCCGGGCGCCGTACCCGAGGCACGCCGGCCGGACGAGCTGGCCGCGCCGGACGGCCCGGCCGACCTGCACGACCCGGTGACCGGCCTGACCGTGCGCGCCGGCCAGCTGACCGCGGTGGCGGCAGACGACCCGGCGGCGGCCGTGGCGTTGGCCGACCGGCTCGGCCGGTACGTCGCCAGCGACGTCACCTGGGGCGACGTGCCGCTGCGCGAGGTCGCCCTGGACGAGGTCCGCGCGCGGATCCTCGTCGCCGACCACGACTCCTACCTCTTCGCCGGCACGCTGCGCGACATCCTGCGCGCCGGCGCCGACGACGACGAACGGATCGACGCGGCCCTGCGGACCGCCTCGGCGCAGGACGTCGTCGACGCCCTGCCCTCCGGGCTGGACACCCCGATCGACGCCCGAGCCCGCACGCTCTCCGGCGGTCAACGCCAACGGCTGCGCCTGGCCCGGGCGCTGAGCAGCGAACCGGAGGTGCTGATCCTCGTCGACCCGACGTCGGCGGTGGACGCGCACACCGAGGCACGGATCGCCGAGCGGCTGCGGGCCGCGCGGGCCGGGCGGACCACAGTGGTGATCGCCACATCGCCGCTGCTGCTCGGCCGGGCCGACCTGGTCACGCTTCTGAGCGCCGGCCGGATCACCGCCACCGGCAGCCACGCCGACCTGCTCGACGACGACCCGGCCTACCGGCACCTGGTGGCCCGCGGCAGCGAGGAGGCGTACCGGTGAGCCGGCTGCCGGTCGCCGACCGCGGCACCGTACGCCGGGCCCTGCGGGACATGATCAGCCGGCACCGGCGCGCCGTCGGGGTCGTGCTGGCGCTGCACAGCGCCGCCGCGGTCGCCGGGCTCGCCCCGCCGTGGCTGCTGGGCACCATCGTCGACCGGGTCACCGCGGGCGCGGGCGTGGCCACGGTCGACCGACTGGCACTGGCCATCGCCGGCTGCGTCCTGGTCAGCGCCCTGCTCTCCCGGTACGCCCAGTACGCCGGCCACCGATTCGGCGAACGGGCCGTCGCCGAGCTGCGCGAGGAGTTCGTGTCCCGGACTCTCGGGCTGCCCGTCTCGGTCGTCGAACGTGCCGGCTCCGGGGACCTGGCCACCCGCAGCTCGGTCGACGTGTCGACGGTCGGCACCACCGTCCGGGACGTGGTGCCCACCATCGTCATCGCCGGGGTGCAGTTGACGTTGCTGTTCGGGGCAGTCTTCCTGCTGCACCCGCTGCTCGGGATGGCCGCTCTGGCCGGGCTCCCGTCGATAGTGGCGGTGACCCGCTGGTACCTGCGCCGGGCCAGCTCCGCGTACCTCACCGAGGGCGCGGCGGCGGCCGAGCTGACCGAGACGCTGACCACCACCGCCGAGGGCGCGCGCACCGTGGAGGCGCTGCGGCTGGCCGACGACCGGATCCGGCACGGCACCACCCGCGTCACAGCGGTCTGGCGGGCCCGTCGGGCGACCCTCGCGCTGCGTACCGTGTTCTTCTCGGTCGTCGAGGCCAGCTATCCGCTGCCGGTCGCCATGGTCCTGCTCGTCGGGGGTTACCTGCTCTCCCGGGACATGGTGTCGCTCGGCGCTGTGGTCGCCGCCGCGCTCTACCTGCAACAGGCGATCGACCCGTTGGACCGGCTGTTGCAGTGGACCGAGCAGGCGCAACGCGGCTTCGCGTCGTACGCGCGGCTGCTCGGCGTCGGCATGGTCCCGCCGGAAGCACCCGGCACTACCGCCTCGTCACGGGGCGAGCGGCTCGTCGTCAGTGGCGCCCGCTTCTCCTACTCCGACGGGCCGGACGTGCTGCACGGCATCGACCTGGAGGTGCAGCCCGGTGAGCGGCTGGCCGTCGTCGGCCCGTCCGGCGCCGGCAAGTCCACCCTGGCCCGGCTACTGGCCGGGATCGACGCGCCGCGCCACGGCGTCGTCAGCATCGGCGGCTGCCCGGTCACCGACCTCGACCCGGCCGAGCGACGCCGACGGATCGCCCTGGTCACCCAGGAGCACCACGTCTTCATCGGCTCGGTACGCGACAACCTCTCCTTCGCCGCGCCCGACGCCTCCGACGAACAGATGCGCGCCGCGCTGCTCACAGTGGGCGCCGATTGGTTTGCCGAGCTACCCGACGACCTGGACACCCAGCTCGGCGACGGGGCCCGTCAACTCGGCGCGGCCGAGGCCCAACAGGTCGCGCTGGCCCGGTTGGTGCTCGCCGACCCGCACACGCTGATCCTGGACGAGGCGACCGCCGCGCTCGATCCGTCCACCGCCCGCCGGACCGAACGCGCGCTGGCCGCCGTGCTGGTCGGGCGGACCGTCATCGCGATCGCGCACCGGCTCAACACCGCCCACGACGCCGACCGGGTCGCCGTGCTCGCCGACGGCCGGATCACCGAGATCGGCAGCCACGACGAGCTGGTCGCGGCCGGCGGGGCGTACGCAGCGCTGTGGCGCTCCTGGCACACCCGCGTCGACGAGCGGTGAGGCGTCCTACTTCACCGCGCCGGAGGTGAGACCGGCCTGGATCTGACGCTGGAACACGGCGTACACGAGGATCATCGGGAGGATGGCGATGGTCAGCGCGGCGAACAGCCCGGACCAGTCCGCCTCGTAGCCGGCGTTGACGGAGATGTCGGCGATGCCCTGGGTGAGCACCCATTTGTCCTTGGCGTTGGAGAGCAGCACCAACGGGAGTTGGTACTGCGCCCACTGACCGATGATGTTGAAGATCGCGACGCTGATCAGGCCCGGCTTCGCCATCGGCATCATCACCTGGAAGAACAGCCGGCTGTGCCCGCAGCCGTCGATCATCCCCGCCTCGGCCACCGACGACGGCAGCGTCTTGAAGAACGCGGCCAGGAAGAACACGGTGAACGGCAACGAGTACGCGGTGTAGACCAGCACCACGCCGGTGTGGGTGTCCAGCAGACCGAGGTTCTTCACCACGAAGAAGAGCGGCACCAGTGCCAGGAAGACGGGGAAGGCCAACCCCGAGACGAAGAGGAAGTAGACCGCCCGGTTGCCCCAGAACTTGTAGCGGGCCAGCACGTACGCGGCCATCGAGCCGAGCAGCATGGTGAGGAACGTGCTGCACGACACCACGATCACGCTGTTGAGGAAGTACCGCCCGACGTGCGCCTTGGTCCAGGCCCGCCCGAAGTTCTCCCAGCGCAGCTCGGCCGGCAGCGTCCACGGGCTGCTGAAGATCTCGCTGGTGTTCTTGAACGCGGCGAGGAAGGTCCAGAGGATCGGCACGATCACGATCACCGCCCACACGGCGAGCGCGACGTGCCCCAGGCCGGCGAACAGCTTTACCTCCGAGCGGGGGCCCTCGTGCCCCGACCCGCCGGGGGCGGACGGGTCACCGGTCTTCGGCGGCAGCGCCGCCGGCGTCGGCGGCAGCGTCGACTGCGGATTCATCAGTACTCCACGCTTTCCCGCTTGGTGAGCCGCAGCGTCAGCGCCGCGAACGTGAGGGTGAGAAAGAACAGCGCCACGCCCATCGCCGAGGCGTAGCCGTACTTCGAGTAGACGAACGCGTTGCGGTAGATCTCCATGGCGAGAACTGTGGTGGCGCCGTCCGGGCCGCCACCGTCCACCGAGAGCACCGCCACGATGGCGAACGCGTCGAACGCCGCGATCCCGAGGTACACCCAGGCCACCTGGAGGGTGTCCCACAGCAGCGGCAGCGTGACCCGGAAGAACAGGGTCACCTTCGTCGCCCCGTCCATCTCGGCGGCCTCGTAGATCTCACCGGGGATGGAGGCCATCCCCGCCGAGAAGAGCACCACGTAGAAGCCGACCGCCTGCCAGACCAGCACCGCGATGATCGACCAGAGGGCCAGGTTCGGCTTGACCAGGAAGAGGATCGGCTCGATGCCGAGCTTCATCAACACGCCGTTGATCAGGCCGGACTCGTTCGGCCGGTACACCATCTGGAACAACACGGCGATGATGGCCACCGCCAGGACCTGGGGGAAGAAGAACACCACCCGGTAGAACTTCGCCCCCCAGACCCCCTGGCGTTGACCACCGCTGCTCTTGCCACCCACGTTGAGCAGGAAGGCGAAGAACAGGGCGATGGCAATGGTGATCAGCGGCAGGGCAAGCAGCAGTACGCCGTGGTGCTGGACCGCTTTCCAGAAGGCCCCGTCGTCGAGCAACCTCCGGTAGTTGTCGAAGCCCACCCACTGCGGGGCCGACAGCCCTCGCCAGTTGGTCATCGAGATCTGGAACGCCTGCGCGTACGGCCAGATCACGAATGTCACGTACAGCGCGACCGGGGCGAACAGGAACCCGATCACGAATGGATACTTGCCGTGCCGCATGACCCTAGCTCCGATCGATCAGCGCTTGAACTTGGTGACGGAGCTGTCCTTCTTGATGGCGTCGGCGCGCTTCTGGATCCGCTCCACGAAGGCGTCCGCGTTGATCCGGCCGAACATCAGCTCGTTGGTGGCGGTACGCGCCTCCGTGTCGAGCTCCTTGTACCAACCGTCGAAGTACAGGTTGAACACGTCCTGACCGGCCGCCTTGAGCGCAGCCTGCGAGCTGGCCACACCGGGCGGGAAGGCGAAGCCCTCCGAGCCGGCGGTGACCACGGTCGGGGCCTTGACCACCTCGGTGAAGCCCTTCGCGCCCGCCGTCGAGAGCATCTGACGCATGTACTCCAGCCCGCCCTTGGGGTTCTTGCTCTTCGCCGAGACAAAGTAGCCCTCACCGGCGGTGGCGCGCAGCGCGGTGGCCGGCAGCTTGTCCGAGGCGGACAGGCTCGGCACCGGCATGAGCTGGTAGTCGAAGCCGGCCGGCGTGTCCTTCTTCTGCTCGCCCTCCAGCCAGTCACCGCTGGGGTACATGGCCACCTTGTACTGGTTCTGCCGCAGCTGCACGTCGGTGTGCTTGAGCCCCTCGAAGCTCTTGTCGCTGAACTTCGCGCCGACCTCGGCCCACGCCGCGGCAGCCTGCTTGACGGCGTCCTGCTTCCAGGCACCGTCCTCCAGGTTGTCGATGTTCTTCAGCACGTCCGTGCCGCCGATCTTGGCGGCGTGGGTGAGGATCACGTTCCACTGGTAGTAGGCAGCGTTCGCCCCGGCGTAGCCGTACGGGGTGATGCCCTTGGCCTTGATGTTCGTGAGCAGGGCGATGAACTCGTCCCAGTTCTTCGCCGGCGCCCAGCCGTTGTCCTTGAACAGCTTGCCCGAGTACCAGATGCCGAAGACGGTGGAGACGTAGTACAGGACGAACGGCTTGCCGTTGAACGAACCGGCCTCGATGGTGCCCGGCACCACTGTGTCGCGGACCTTCTTGGACGGGTCGTCGACCGACGGCGCGTCCCACAGCTCGGTGAGGTCCTGGAGCTGACCGTCGGCCACGAGCGCGCCGAAGTCCATCAGCTTCTCGCCCGAGTTGTTCACGAACTCCGGCGGGTTACCGGAGGCGAACCGCGGCTGGAGCACTGTGGAGACGGCCTGGGTGGCCTGGTGCTTGACCTCGGCCTTGGGGAACGCCTTCTTGTACAGCGGCTCGTGCACGTCGGTGGCGTACTTCTCGCCGTAGCCACCGTTGAAGATGACCACCTCGATCCCGGCGTCCTCCTTGACGCCCAGCGGGTTCTTCTCGCTCTTGGTGCCGCCGGCAACCTGCTCGTTGTCACCGTCGCTGCCGCTGGTGGCGCAGGCGCCGAGCAGGCCGATGGCCGGAGTGGCGAGCATGCCCACGGCGGCGGCGCGACGCAGCACCGTGCGACGGTCGAGTGCGGCCGGGTTTTCGGGGGTAATCGACATCGTCGTCTCTCCTTGTGGAATTCGGGTCATGCGGTACGCCGGAGACGTCCGGCGTACCGCGACTCGAGGGCGAGGTTGTGCTCGTCCCCGCCGGGGACGTTGGCGGAGAGGTAGATAGGGGGTACCTCTCCGGCCTGGTGGAACCGTCGTACCACCTCCGCGGTCAGCAACTGCGCCAGCAGCGCCGTGGTGACCGAGGAGACCGCACAGACCGCGCCGCCGCCCTCGAGCGGCAGCAGTGCATCGCCGTACGGCGCGCCGTTGTCCAGCACGACGTCGGCGAGGTCGGCGAGCCGGTGCCCGGACGGGTGCCGTGGTGCGACCCGCGCGGTGTGCTCGACCGAGGTGACCGCGATCAACGGGTGACCGCGCTCGGTGACCAGCGCCGCCAGCTCGACCACCGAGCCGTTGATGCCGGATTGGGACGCCACCACGAACACGTCGCGCGGCTGGGGCGCCGCGAGCGCGTAGATCTGGTGGGCGATGGAGGGATCACGTTCCAGCTTGGGGTCGGCGAGCACGTCACGCGGGGCGTCACCGTGCATCACCAGGTCCCGTACCGAGAGCCGGTTGGTGGGAACCAACCCGCCGGCCCGGGCGACCAACTCGGCGGCGAACGCCTCGGAGTGCCCGGCGCCGAACGCCTGGAGCACGCCGCCGTCGCGCAGGCTGTCGGCGATCAGGTCGGCGGCCCGGGTGATCCCGTCGGCCTCCGAGTCGAGCAGCCGGTCGAGCACCGGGCGGACGGCGTCCGCGTACCCCTGGGCGCTGATCATGAAAGGGTTCCCTTCGCTGCCTTGTGCCCGTCGACGGCCTGCGCTGTCCGCCGGAAGGCCGCGTGCGCCCGGTCGTGCGTGCGTTGGGCGACGGCGATGTAGAGCAGGTCGAGCACCACCAGTTGGGGGTGTCGGGCGGAGAGCGCGTCCGGCCGGAAGGTGGTTGCCTGGCTGGCCGTGAGCAGCACGATGTCGGCCAGCTCGGCCAGCGGGGAGCGGGGGAAGCCGGTGAGCGCGAGCGTGGTGGCGCCCCGGCTGCCCGCCTCGGCGAGCATCTCGATCGTCTCCCGGGTCTGACCGGTGTGCGAGATGCCGAGTGCCACGTCCCCCGATCGCAGCAACGCGGCGCTGGCCAGCCCCTCGTGCACGTCGTTCCACGCCCACGCCGCCACACCGATGCGGTGCAGGCTGAACTGCATCTCCTCACCGACCAGGGCGCTACCGCTGGCACCGAAGATGTTCACCCTGCTGGCGCCGGCGATCGCCACCGCGGCCCGCTCCACCTCGGCGAGGTCGAGCAGGGTGGCGGTGTCGTGCATGGCCCGGGTGTCGGCGGCCATGATCTGGTCGAGCACCCGGGCGAGCGGGTCGCTCGGCTGGATCTCCCGGCCGATGTCGACGGTCCAACCCGCCGAGCGGGCCCGGCCGGTCTCGGAGGCGATGCCCAGGCGCAGGTCGGCGTACCCCTCGAAGCCCATCGCCCGGCAGAAGCGGGTGATGGTCGCCGGTGAGGTCCCACTGCGCTCGGCCAGCTCGACGATGGTCGAGCGGGCGGCGGCCTCCGGGTCGCTGAGCACGTGCTCGGCGACCCGACGCAGGGCGCCGGTCAACTCGCCGAGCCCGTTGCGAACCCGGGCCAACACCCCGTCGGAGGCCGAGGTCCGGCGCTCGATCACGTCGGCGTCGACCACCGCGGTCCCCGCGGCGGTGTCCACCTCGTGATCAACCATGAGACGCCTCAGCTTTCCGAAAAGACTGTTAACTGTTAGTGGTAAAAGTTCTTACTGAACGACCCTCTGTGTCAAGACTGTGGGCGAAGTTTTCAAACTGTTACCTGCTGCACAGCCCTCCACGCCCGCCACAACTTGCCCCGCGCGACCCCGCCGACCAGCATGAACAAGCCAGATCGCCGTTCCGCGCAAGGAGACCCGTGCCGATGTCCGACAACGTCGTGGTGGGTCTCGATATCGGCGGTACGTCCACCCGGGCGACCGTCCTCACCCTCACCGGGCAACGCGTCGGCACCGGCCGCGCCGGCGGCGGCAACCCCACCAGTCACGGCGCCGAACGCGCCGCCGCCGAACTGCTGACCGCGCTCCGAGAGGCGCTCGCCGACGTCGACCCGACGCGGGCGGCCGCCGGCACCATCGGGCTCGCCGGAGCCGGCCGGCTGCTCGCCGACCCGGCCGGGCGGGCCGCCTTCGACCAGGCCTGGCACGACGCCGGCCTGCGCTGCCCGTACGAGGTGCACGGCGACGCCCTGGTCGCGTACGCCTCCGGCACCGCCGCCACCGACGGAACCATCCTCATCGCCGGCACCGGCGCGATCACCGCCCAGGTCCACGAGCTGCGGCTCGACCGGATCGCCGACGGCCACGGCTGGCTGCTCGGCGACGCCGGCTCGGGCTTCTGGCTCGGTCGGGAAGCCGTGCGCCGGCTGCTCGCCGACCTCGACGCCGGCCGCGAGCTTGGCGCGCTGACCACGACCGTGCTCACCGAAATTCTCGGCAGCGCCGACATCGCCGCCCACCCCCGGGACACCGTCGACGCCACCATCCAGACGGTGACCCGTCGAGCCCCCATCGAACTGGCCCGGCTCGCGCCGCTGGTCGTCGACGCCGCCACCCACGGCGACCCGGTCGCCACCGCGCTGATCACCGAAGCCGCCGGACACCTCACCGAGAGCGTGAGCCGCATCCGCCCCGCCGGGGCGGTGACACCGATCGTGCTCGGCGGCGGGCTGCTCACCGCGGACACCCCGCTCGCCGCCGCCGTCCGGGCCGAGATCGCGCGACACTGGCCGGACGCGCCACTGCGCGCCGCCGGAGACGGGGCCGCCGCCGCAGCCTGGCTCGCCGCCCGTGGCCTACCCGAGGTGACCGACCCGGCCGCCCTGCACGCCCACCTCTTCCCCACCCCCTGAGCCACCACCCTGCACCCGCCACCCTCACGCCGGAGTGGCGATCGGGATCGGTCAAAGGTGGGTGTGTCCTACTTGAGCTGACCCGCGGTGAGGCCGGACCGCACCTGCCGCTGGAAGGCCACGTAGACAGCGAGCACCGGCAGCACAGCGATACTCAACCCGGCGAAGAGCCGAGCGTAGTCGCCGGCGTACCCCTGGCTGACCGACAGCGCGA
Source organism: Micromonospora salmantinae (assembly GCF_022230905.1). NCBI lineage: Bacteria > Bacillati > Actinomycetota > Actinomycetes > Micromonosporales > Micromonosporaceae > Micromonospora > Micromonospora salmantinae. The sequence continues at coordinate 213,184 of NZ_JAKKFG010000004.1, read as the reverse complement.
ACAGCCCCTGCGCCAGCATCCACTTGGACTCGTCGCCCTGCAACAGCACCTGCGGTAGCAGGAACTGGTTCCAGTGACTGAGGAAGTTGAAGATCGCCACGCTGATCAGTCCCGGACGGGCCATCGGAAGCATCACCCGGAAGAAGAGCCGGAAGTGACCGCAACCGTCGACCAGCGCGGCCTCCGCCACCGAGGTCGGCAGGGTCCGGAAGAAGGCGGTCAGGAAGAACACCGTGAACGGCAGCGAGTAGGCCGCGTACACGAGGATCAGCCCGAGCCAGGTGTTGAACAGACCGGCGTTGCGGACCACGAAGAACAGCGGCACCAGGGCGAGGAACACCGGGAACATCAGGCCGCCGACGAACAGGTAGTAGACGACCTGGCGGCCGCGGAACTCGTAGCGGGCGAAGACGTACGCGGCGGTGGCGCCCATCAGCATGGTGAGGCTGACCGAGCCGGCCACCACCACCAGGCTGTTGATGAAGTACCTGCCGATGTGCGCGCCGGTCCAGGCCCGCGCCCAGTTGTCCAGGTGCAGTGCGCCGGGAAGCCCCCACGGGTCGGCGAGGATCTCAGCGTTGGTCTTGAACGAGCTGATGAACATCCACAACAGCGGCAGTACGGTGAGCAGGCCCCAGAGCAGCAGGAAGCCGTGCGAGAGGGCGTTGGCCACGCCGAGTTCCCGGCGGAGCGGGCGGTCCCCGCTGGTGACCGGGGTCGGGGCGGTCGCGGTGGGCTGATCCAGAGTGGTCACGTGTACTCGATCCGTTCGCGCCGGCCGACCCGCAGCGACAGCACCGCCACCGAGAGGGTCAGGAAGAACATCACCACGCCGATCGCCGAGGCGTAGCCGAACTTGGTCTCGCTGCCGAAAGCGGTGTCGTACATGCGAACGCCGATCACGTCGGTGGAGAAGTTCGGCCCGCCGTTGGTCATCAGCTGCACGAGGATGAACCCGTCCAGGGCGAAGATGGCCAGGTAGACCCAGGCGACCTGGACGGTGTCCCAGAGCAGCGGCAGGGTGACCCGGCGCAGGGTGGTGAACCGGGACGCGCCGTCGAGCAGGACTGCCTCGTAGATCTCCTTCGGTACGGCCGACATCGCCGCGCCGAACAGCACCACGTAGAAGCCGACGTTGCTCCAGACCATCACCGCCAGCACGCACCAGAAGGCGGTCGCCGGGTCGCCGAGCCAGGTCGGCGCGGGCAGACCGAGGCCGTGCAGAGCGCTGGTGAGCAGCCCCTGGTTGGGGTGGTACACCTCCTTCCACAGCAGCGCGATGATCACCACGGAGAGCACCTGTGGGAAGAAGTAGACAGTGCGGTAGAGCGCGCCGCCGCGTACGCCGGTGACGCCGGCACTGCCCTTGCGCCCGCCCATGGCGAGCATGGTGGCGAAGAAGAGCCCGAGCACGATGGTCAGCACCGGCACCAGGCCCAGCAGGATCGCGTTGTTCTTCAGCGCGTTCCACACGTAGTCGTCGTGCCAGAGGGTCTTGAAGTTGGCCAGGCCGACCGGGTTGGCGTCGGCGGAGTAGCCGAGCCAGTCGGTGGTGGAGATCTGGAACGCCTGGAGGTACGGCGAGACGACGAAGAACACGTACAGCAGCACCGGTGGCACCAGGAACGTGACGATCAGCGGCCACTTGCCATGTTTCACGAGAGAGACCTCTCCGTTGGGGTACGGCCGGTGGGGGCGGACCTCTCCCCCACCGGCCGGGCGGTCAGGCCGCTCGCTTGTACTTCTTGATCGAGCTGTCCTGGGCGATCGAGTCTGCGCCCTTCTGGCACTGTTCGAGGAACTCGGTGGGGCCGATCCGACCGCTGAAGAACTCGCCGCACGCGGCGTCGACGAGGTTGCGCTCCAACTTGCGGTAGAAGCTGTTGTAGACCCAGTTGAAGCCGTTGGCGCCGGACGCGTCGAGGGCCTTGACCACTGTGCTCAGCCCGTACGGCAGCTCGACGCCCTCGGTGGCGCCGGCGACCACTGTGAGGCTGGCGACCTTCTTCGTGAAGTCCTGGGCGCCCTTCTTGGAGAGCATGGTCCGGAAGTACTCCAGGCCACCGGCGACGTTGCGGGCCTTGGCGGGCACCATGAACGGTTCCCCGGCGGTGCCCCGGATCGCCTCGAACGGCAGTTTGTCGCCGCCGCCCAGGCTCGGCGTCGGCGCGATGGTCATGTTGAACCCGGCCGGGGTGACGTCCTTCTGCTCGCTCTCCAGCCAGGAGCCGCAGGAGATGAAGGCGGCCTTGCCCTGACACCAGGCGGTCTGCGACTGCTTGTGGTCCAGGCCGGGCGAGCCGTCCAGGATGTACTTGTCCTTGACGATCTGGTGCCAGGCGTCGGCGGCGGCGCGCATCGAGTCGGACTTCCAGGCGTTCGGCTCCAGGTTGTCGATGGCGGTCGCCACCGACGGGCCGCCGAACTTGATCGCCGTGGAGATCAGCGGCCAGCTCATGTAGCGCGGGTGCAGGCCGGCGTACGTCCAGGGGGCGATGCCGGCGGCCTTGATCTGCTTGCAGAGCGCGATGTGCTCGTCCCAGGTCTTCGCGTACGACCAGCCGCGGTCGGCGAAGAGCTTGGCGGAGTGCCAGATGCCGTAGGCGGTGTAGGTGTAGTTGAGCACCAGGAACTTGCCGTCGTAGGAGCCGACCTCGACCGCGCCGGGCAGCAGGGTGTCCTTGACCGTCTTGCCGGGGATGTCGAGGCTCGGGGCGGCCAGCAGCTCGTCGAGGCCGGCGAGGGCGTTCTGGCTGACCAGGCCGTTGAAGTCGATCTGGCTGGAGCCGGAGTTGTTGACCACGTCCGGCGGGGTGCCGTCGACGAAGCGCGGCTGGAGGGTCTTGCTGATCTCCTGGGTGGAGGAGTGCTTGATCTTCGCCTTCGGGTACTTCTCGGTGTACATGGCCTCGTGGGCCTTGGCGTACTCCTCACCGAACCCGCCGCCGAAGATCACCACCTCGAGTGGGGCGTCCTCCTTCACGCCGAGCGGGTTCTGCGCGCTCTTGGTGCCCTGGTAGGTCTCGGCATCGTTCTTGTCACCGCCACCGCTGGTGGCGCAGCCGGACAGCAGGCCGGCGGCGGGGGTGGCCAGGAGGCCGGCGGCGGCGCTGCGCCGCAGGATGTCACGCCTGTTCATGGGTTCTCCTCGGGTCGGGTCGGGCGGATCGCCGGTCTGTGGGGGGAGGCGTCCGCCGCGCGAGGGGCGGTAGTTCTCTTCAGTTCATGCTCTGTTGCTGAAGAATTTCTACGACAGCTGGGCTCGGACTTCAAGTCCTGACTGTCGAACCGTTATCACCACCAGCCGCCGCCGGGTCGCCTAGCCTGAGGCGATGCGCCGTCTGCGCGAGCTGGCCGAGCGCACCCCGGCTGGGCGGGAACGGTACGTCGACCTGCTCCGCGCGCTCGCCATCACCATGGTCGTTTTCGGACACTGGAGCGTCACGGTGATCGGCCGCGACCCCGGCGGGCAGGCCACCGGGCACTCAGCGCTCGGCGACCTGCGCTGGGCGTACCCGCTGACCTGGCTGGCCCAGGTGATGCCGGTCTTCTTCCTGGTCGGGGGGTACGCCAACGCGGCCTCGCTGACCCGGCTGCAGGCCCGCGGCGGCGACGCCGCCGGCTGGCTGATCGACCGCAGTGCCCGCCTGGTCCGGCCCACCAGCACGCTGCTGCTGGTGCTCAGCGCAGCCGCGGCGCTCGCCTGGCCGCTCGGCGCCGACCCCACCCAGATCCGCGAGGTGTTCTGGTTCGCCACCATTCCGCTCTGGTTCCTGGTCGCCTACCTGGCGGCGGTCGTGCTCACCCCACCGATGTACGCGCTGCACCGCCGCCTCGGCCTGGCCGTGCCGCTGGCGCTCGTCACACTGGTCGGCCTCGGCGACCTCGGCCGGCTGAGCGGGCCGGAGGAGCTGAGCTACGGCAACTACCTGTTCGGTTGGCTCGCCGTCCACCAGCTCGGCTTCGCCTGGCACGACGCCCGCACAACCGCGCCACCACCTGCCGAGACCGACGCTGCCGGGCCGTCGACTCCCGACCGTCCAGGGGTACGCCGACGGCGGCTGCCCACCTCCCGCCGGGCCGGTCTGGTCTTCCTGGCGGGCGGGCTGGGCGCGGTGCTGCTGCTCACCGTCCTCGGCCCCTGGCCGGTGGCCATGCTCAAGGTGCCCGACGAACGGCTCGACAACGCCGCGCCGCCCAGCCTCGCGTTGCTGGCCGTCGCCACCGGCCAGCTCGGTCTGATCCTGCTGCTGCGCGGCCCGGCCGAGCGACTGCTGCGCCGCACCGGGCCGTGGCAGCTGGTGATCGGAGTCAACCTGGTGGTGCTGACCGTCTTCCTCTGGCACCTGACCGCCGCGATCCTGCTGATCGGGTTGCTCGACGCGGTCGGGACGCTCCCCACCCCGGCGGTCGACACGGCCGCCTGGTGGGCCTGGCGGGTGCCCTGGTTGCTGCTGCTCAGCGCCGTTCTGGCGGTGCTGGTCGCCATCTTCGGGCCGGTGGAGGCCCGCAGCGGCCGGCACCGCAGCGGGCGACGGACCCCTCGGGGCACCCCGGCCCGGGCGGCGTTGGCGGTGGCCGGCTACGCCGCCGTGGTGGCCGCGCTGCTCGTCAACAGCACCACGCCGAAGCAGGCCCCGGAGCCGCTCGGCACGCCCGTCCCGGCGCTGGTGGCGTACCTGGCCGGGGCGGGCGTGCTGCGACTGCTCAGGTCTGGGTGGGGAACCCGAGGTTGACCCCGCCGTGGCGCGGATCCAACCAGCGGCTGGTGACGACCTTGCCCCGGGTGAAGAAGCGCACCCCGTCCTCGCCGTGCGCGTGCAGGTCACCGAAGAGCGACGACTTCCAGCCGCCGAACGAGTGGTACGCCATCGGCACCGGGACGGGCACGTTGATCCCGACCATGCCCACCTCCACCTCATGCTGGTAACGCCGGGCCGCCCCGCCGTCGTTGGTGAAGATCGCCGTGCCGTTGCCGTACGGGCTGGCGTTGACCAGGTCCACCGCCTCGTCGTACGAGCCGACCCGGACCACGCTCAGCACCGGCCCGAAGATCTCGTCGGTGTAGATCGACATGTCCGGGGTCACCCGGTCGAAGAGCGTCGGACCGAGCCAGAAACCGTCCGGGTCGCCGTCCGGCGTCACGTCCCGCCCGTCCACCACCGGCACCGCGCCGGCGGCGACACCGGCGTCCACGTAGGAGCGCACCTTCGCCTCGTGCGCGGCGGTCACCAGCGGGCCCATGTCGCAGCCCCGTCGGCCGTCGCCGGTGCGTAGACCGGTCACCCGTGCGGCGATCCGCTCGACCAGCGCGTCCGCCACCGGCTCCACCGCCACCAGCACCGAGATGGCCATGCACCGCTCCCCCGCCGAGCCGAATCCGGCGTTGACCGCCGCGTCGGCGGCCAGGTCCAGATCGGCGTCCGGCAGCACCACCATGTGGTTCTTCGCCCCACCGAGCGCCTGCACCCGCTTGCCGACGGCGGTGCCGCGTTGGTAGACGTACCTGGCGATCGGGGTGGAGCCGACGAACGACACCGCCCGTACCTCCGGGTGCTCCAGCAACGCGTCGACCGCCTCGGAGTCGCCGTTGACCACGTTGAGCACCCCGTCGGGCAGGCCCGCCTCGGCGAACCACTCGGCCAGCAGCAGCGCCGCGCTCGGGTCCTTCTCGCTCGGCTTGAGCACCACCGCGTTGCCGCAGGCCACCGCCACCGGCACGAACCACAGCGGCACCATCACCGGGAAGTTGAACGGGGAGATCACCGCGACCACGCCGAGCGGCTGCCGGATCGTGTACGAGTCGACCTCGGTGGACACGTTCTCGCTGAACGCGCCACGCAGCGCCGACGCCAGACCGCACGCGTACTCGACGACCTCCAGGCCGCGCTGCACCTCGCCGGCGGCGTCGGCGAGCACCTTGCCGTGCTCGGCGGTGATCACCTCGGCGAGCCGGTGCCGCCGGCCGTGCACCAGCTCCCGAAAGGCGAACAGCACAGCGGACCGCCGGGCCAGCGACGCGTCCCGCCAGGTCCGCGCCGCGCGGGCGGCGGCCTGCACCGCAACGTCGACGTCCACGGTCGAGGCCAGCTCGACCTCTGCGGTACGCCGACCGGTCGCCGGGTCGAACACGTCGCCGCGCCGCTGCGACGTGCCGCCGACCCGCTTGCCGTCGATGAAGTGACCGATGCTCATGCCGCCACCCCCGCAGCCGAACGGATCGCGTCGACGAGGATCGCCAGGCCCTCACGGGCCTCCTCCTCGGTCAGCGTCAACGGTGGGCCCATCCGCAGCACGTTGCCGTGCAGACCGCCCTTGCCGGTCAGCAGGCCACCGTCCCGGGCGGCTTCGAAGACCCGGTTGGTCAGCGCCGGATCCGGCTCACTGCCGCCCGGCCGGACGAACTCGACGCCGAGCATCAGCCCCTTTCCGCGTACCTCGGCGACGCAGTCGAGCCCGCCCACGGCGGACCGCAGGCCGTCGGCGAGGATCGCGCCGACGCGGGCCGCGTTCGCCTGGAGGTCGTGCGCGATCAGGTAGTCGAGCACCGCGTTGCCGGCCGCCGTGGAGATCGGGTTGCCGCCGAAGGTGGAGAAGCTGATGGCCGGCACCGACTCCAGCACCTCGGCCCGGCCGACCACCCCGGCCAGGGCGAACCCGTTGCCGATGCCCTTGGCGAAGGTGAGCAGGTCCGGGGTGACGCCGTGCGCCTGGTAACCCCAGAAGTGCTCCCCGGTACGCCCCCAACCGGTCTGCACCTCGTCGGCGATGAACAGGATGCCGTGCTCGTCGAGGACCTTCTTCCAGCCGGCGAAGAGCCCGTCCGGCGGGTGCACGAAACCGCCCACGCCCTGGATCGGCTCGGCGATCAGCGCGGCCACGTCACCGGCGGTCTGGGTGGCCAACACCTCGCGCAGGTCCTCCACCGCCGCGTCGACCTGCTCGTCGGCGCTGAGCCGGGCCAGCAGACCCCGCACCCGGTCACCGGAGTGCAGCCAGGCCACCTGGAGCGGGTTGAGGCCGCTGGCCGACCAGTTGCGGTTGCCGGTGACGCCCATCGCCGCGTACGACCGGCCGTGGTAACTGTTGCGCACGGCCAGGATCTGGTGCGAGCGGCGGTGATTGGTGGCGACCAGCAGCGCCGCCTCGTTCGCCTCGGTGCCGGAGTTGGTGAAGAACACCCGGGCGTCCGGGATGCCGGAGCGCTGGGCGATCTTCTCGGCCAGCTCCACCTGTTGGCGGATCAGGTAGAGCGTCGAGGTGTGCACGATGCCGGTGGCGAGCTGCCGCTCGACGGCCTCCCGGATCTCCGGGATGTCGTACCCGATCATGTTGGTCAGCACGCCGCCGAAGAAGTCCAGGTAGCTGCGACCCTGCGCGTCGGTGACCCGGCGGCCCGAGCCGGAGACCAACTCGAGCGGCTCGGCGTAGTACAACGGCATCCAGGACGGGAGCACGGCCCGGTGCCGGGCCAGCAGGTCGTCGGTCATCGTGGCAACCCTTCAGCGGCGTTCGTGGATACCGCACGCTCCCACCGCCGGCCGACGCGAACAACTGTCAGCCTGTAGCGCATGGACGTCCCGACCTGACAGCACGTCAACGGTTTCCACGGCGAGGATTGGCCTTGACCCGTGATTTCCGCCGCGCTTATGGGGAAATACCACTCGATCCGTAGCCTCGCCGGCCACCGCCACCCTGGGTCGGTCCACTGTCGCCGAGTTGGTCAGGGAAGGCCGGTAGGTGTCTGTGGCTCGGTCGCCGACCGCAACGCCCGCGGCGGGCGGCCCGCCGCCCGCGCGTGCGCGACCTGGCGGGGACGCAACGGCAGGTGCAGGGCGGCGGCGACCACCGCGAAGGCCGCCCAGCCGGCACCCAGCGCCGCAGCCGACGAGACGTCCTGAAGGTAGTGGTAGGCGGTGAGGAAACCGACCAGCGCGAGGCTGTTGCGGGCGAAGTGCCGACTGAACTCGGTCAACTGCCGGCGGGCCTCCACGGCGACCAGCACCCCCGAGTACGGGAACGTCACCACCATGCCGCGCAGCACCGCGCCGAGCAACTGGGTGAGGACCGCCCCAACGAAGATCACCACCAGTTTGAGCAGCGCCGGCAACCCGTCCGGGCGGGTCTCCGCGACGGCGACCGCCTCCTCGGCGAGAACGGCGGGCGGGCCGACGCCACGGCTGTCGCTGTGGCTGGCACGACGACGCAGCCACAGGATGGCCGCCAGCCAGAGCACGAGCGTCACGGCCAGAGCCACCTCGAACGAAATGTGGACGGCCAACAGGCCGGCGCTCAGCGCCACGTAGACGGCGATCCCCGCGACGTCGGCGAGCAGGATCGGCCAACGCCACCGCTGGTGGGTGACCGCCACGGTGACGAAGAAGAGGTTGAGCCCGAGCACACCGAGCACCTGCGCGCCCTCCACCCGATAGTCGGTGGTGAGCAGGGCGAGCGTCATCGGCAGCGGCAGGCTGTAGACCAGCGCGCGGAGCCGGACGGAGCGGATCACGCTGACCACCCAGACCACGGCCGTCACCAGCAGGACCGCGCTCCACGTCATGACTCACCCGTTCCCGCCCCGGTGGGGGGCCGTCAGTCCTGGAAGGTCGCGGCGTTCGCGCAGAGGTCGAACACGCGGGTGAGCCGAGCGACGTCCGTCCGGTTGACCGAGAACTGATTCTCACCGATCTCGCCGTGCGCGGTCATGTGGGCCTCCCAACAGCTCGACCCGTCCCAGAGTGTCAAGTTCACGTGCAGGTGCGGACTCACCACCCCGAGAGGCAGCAGACCCACCCGCGCCCCGGCCGCGCGCTGCTTCTCCACCAGGGCGGACAGGTCGTCGGTCAGCGTGGCGTAGACGAAGACCCGGGTGATCTGGACACCCCGTTGCAGGGCCTCCACATTGGCCTCCCAGTAGCGCCGGCCGATCTCACTGCGCCACCAGCTCAGCTCACCGCTCACCCGGGGCATCACGTTGGTCAACCCGTCCAGCCGACGTACACAGGCGCGGGTCGCGCCGACCAGATCCTCGTCCTCGTCACCGCGCCGGATGATCCGGCCGCCCGCGAGCTGCTCGGCCTCCAACCGGAACTGCTCGTAGCGCCGCTGCGCCTCCACCGCGACCCGGGTGCCCGCGTGCTGCTCGGCCGCCTCCCGCATGGCCCCGGCCAGCTCCGTCGTGGTGCGGACCAGCCAGGGCGGGCCGTCCAACAGGGTGCGCAGGTGGAAGCGGCGCTCCGCGCGGGCCAGTGAGTCGACCAACAGCGAGATGGTGATGCCCATCAGGCCGGCCAACAGCGACTCCACCCCGGAGGCGGCGTTGCTCAGGTCGAGCACGACGCTGAGGGTGATCGACAGCGTGATGCCGACCAACGCCACCGGGTCGGTGTGCGCCACCAGCCGGACGAAGCCGGCGGTGGAGCCGCCGCCCTCCCGTAACCGTTGACGGGCCACGTCACGGGTCATCGAGATCCCCCAATCAGCCGCTCCCGCCAGCGTAGACAGCAACCACAACCACCGGCCCCGCCACGGCGGGCCGATAGCATCCGATCCTCGGCGACACCGGCTCGGGCTTCTGGCTCGGCCGCGAGTCGGTACGCCGACTGTTCGCCGACCTCGACGCCGGGCGTGCACCCGGCGCGCTGGCCACCACGGTGCTCACCAAGCTGCTGGGCAGCCCCGAGATCGCCGCCCGTTCCCGGGACACCGTCGACGCCACCATCCAGGCCGTGACCCGACGAGCGGCGGACTGCTCACCCCGGACACGCCGCTGGCCACCGCCGTCCGAACCGAGATCGCCCGGCGCTGGCCGAACGCGCCCCTGCGTACCGCCGGTGACGGGGCCGCCGCCGCAGCCTGGCTCGCCGCCCGCGACCTGCCCGAGGTCACCGACCCGGCGAGCCTGCACGCCCGCCTGTTCCCCACCACCGCCCGACCTCCACGCCGCCGTCGCCCCGCCCGGACGCGCCTTCGCGGCACCGCCCCGGCCCCGGGCGCCTTGATCGCGCTCGATTGCCCACCTCGTGCCGAGAGGGCACTCATCATGGATCGAGCACGATCATGGCGTGCGCGGTGAGTCGAACCCCTGGGGGTAGTGGTTTTCTGCTCGCTCTCCTGGCAGCGGCCGCAGGAGATGAAAGCGGCTCTGCCCTGGCACAGCTTGTTCGTAGTGGTCACACAGGTCGATCATCAGCGATTTGTCGCCCATTCATCTGATCGACAGATTCTCTACGAGTGCGGGACTCTCAACCGGTGTCCGACACTGTTTTCAGAAATCCGGAACACGTAGCAGCAGATCTGGCCTCCCGCAATTATCTGGCAGAGCCGGGTCTCGCAGCCGCGGTCTACCTCGCGAAGCGGCTGAAGATGCCACTTTTCCTGGAAGGTGACCCGGGTGTGGGAAAGACCGTGCTGGCTCTGAAGATCAGCGAAGCGCTGGGTGTCGAGTTGATCCGGCTACAGTGCTACAGCGGTATCGATCGCTCCCAGGCCCTGTACGAGTGGGATTTCGCCCGGCAACTGCTTCACCTGCGAGGCTCGCAGGACGACCGCTCCATCTATGGGGCGGAATTCCTGATCGCGCGGCCGATCCTGCGGGCGGTCGAACAGACCCCCTCAGTACTCCTCATCGACGAGATCGACCGTGCCGACGACGAGTTCGAGGCATTCTTGCTCGAAGTCCTCGAAGGCAAGACGCTGAGCATCCCCGAGTATCAGACGATCACCATCGACGAACCGCCGTTCGTCGTCCTCACCTCCAACGGCACCCGCGAGGTTCATGGCGCCCTCAAGCGACGGTGCGTCTACCACTGGATCGAACACCCCACCGAGGAGCGCGAGGCGGACATCATCCGCCTGAACGTACCGGAGGTCGCGGACACACCGCTGGCCGACGAAATCGCCGCGGCAATGTGCCGGCTGCGGCGGCTGCCGCTGGTGCGGCCACCCGGCGTGGCCGAGTCGATCGGCTTCGCCCGTGCCGCTGCCGCGCTCGGACGGGACACGATCGCCGATGCTCTCGACGACGCCATCGGAGTGCTGGTCAAACATCACGAGGATCAGGCCCTCGTGCGGAGCACCCTCAGACAGGGGACCCCGTGACACCGCACGGCGACCCGGTGGCAGACCTGGTTGGCTTCGCACACCGGCTACGCGCCGACGGACTCACAGTCGATGTGGGGAGGGTGGCCACCGCGTTGCGGGCGCTCGGCGCGTACGAACCGTTGGCTGACAGCGACGTCTACTGGGCCACCCGGCTGACACTGTGTTCCCGGCACGAGGACGTGCCGGTGTTCGACGCGGCGTACCGAGCGTGGTTCGGCACGCCGCCCCCAGCGCTCACGGCCGCGCCAGCCCGGTGGCAACCCGACGACACCGAGAAACCAGCCATCGCCGTGGCCGATACCAATGACGCTGTCGCCAGCGCCCAACCGGCCCCCAGAGCGGGTTATGCCGAGCGACTGGCGACGCCGCCGCCATGGACGCTGAGCACCGCCGACTTCGCCGAGGTGGCAGCGTTCAGCAACGCGTTCACCGCATCGGTGCCCCTGCGCAGGGTGCTGCGCCGCACGCCCGCCGGGCACGGGCCGATCGACGTGTCGCGTACGGCCCGGACGATGATGCGGCACGGCTGTGAGCCGGTCCGTCTGTGGCACCACGACCAGGCCCGGGTACGGCGCCGCCTGGTTCTGCTGATCGACGTAAGCGAGTCGATGCGGTCACACCGGAACCGCCTGCTGCGGTTCGCGTACGCCGCCGTCGCCGTCGCGCCCACCACGACCGAGGTGTTCACCATCGGCACGCGGCTCGACCGGATCACGAGGGAGCTGAGGCTGTGTGACCCGACGGCCGCGATGAACGCACTGGCTGACCGGCGCTCCGACTGGGATGCCGGGACCCGGCTCGGTGCCGCGGTCACGATATTCGCGCGCGTGTGGGGCGGGCACCAGGTGGTGCGAGCGGCGAATCTGGTGCTCGTCTCCGACGGGTGGGAGCTCGACGAACCGGCGCCGCTGGTCGCGCAGATCGCGCGGCTCTCCCGCCTGACCCACCGAGTGATCTGGGCCGATCCGGACACCAGCGAACCGGGCTTCACTTCGGTGGCCCCGGCGCTGGTGGACAGCCAGCCGTACGTCCATCTCGTCGCCGCACACGACGCTGCGGCCCTGCGGGCTCTCGCCGGTCTCCTCGGCTGCACGCCATGCGGTCTGCGTTGTCCCCAGCATCGCCATCTGAGGAAATGGAGTCTCCCATCGTGACTCTGACCGTGACCGAAGCCGTACGCCGTTCGCTCGCACGCGACACCCTGCTCATGCTCGCGCACGAGGCCGAAGAGGCGATGATCGTCGTCCGGAACCGGGACCGGACAGCGATGCTGCTCGACAACGAACACGCGCTGTTCCAGTTGGCCGTCGACCGCTACCTCCTTCAGGCGGACAGCGAGCGCGACCTGGGTGCGGGGCAGGTCGACCTCAACTGGGCGTTTCGGAGCAACGGCAACGCCGACGCGGCGACCATCCTGCGTTTCTGCGCCCACATGGGCATCCGCCTGTCCTCCGAGCGCGACATCGACGGGCTCTACCGGAAGGCGCTCGCCGAGCTACGACCATCCGGGGAGGGCCAGCCGGCGCTCGACCGGCTGGCGGAGGTCACCACCACCTGCCGGCTGGCGCGAAGCCTCCGAGCAGCCGACAAGGTCGATGAGGCGCTCCGGTTGTCGGCGACACTGGGCCCCGACTTCTTCTACGCCAGCGGGGCGGAACCCCGCTACGCGGACATTCAGTTCGAGCTCGGCGCCTGCCTGCTGGAGGGGGGACGTCCCGCTCAGGTGTTCAGCGCGCTCGGCGAATTGCAGAAGACCTACTGGGAGACGACCGAGGCCGCCTCCTTCTCCACCCGGCACCGGTACGGCTTCATCCTCGCGCTCGCCGACCGGGCGCTCGGCCGCACGAACGAGGCGATAACGCGGCTGGAGGCCGCATTGAAACACCTCGCCGAGCACCGGGTGCACGACACCCGGCACGACGCCTACGAACTATCACTGACACTGTCGTGCGCGGAGCTGCTCGCCGCGTCCGGGGCCCACCGGGACCGGGCGGCAGACCTCGCCAAGACCGCGTTGGACATCGCCGAACAGATCCGGGGCCGGTGGGGGGTGATCGCCCGGACACGGACACCGCTGTCAAGAGCATTTCGCCGCGTGTACGGCGATGTGGCCCTGCTTGCCGCGGAGTTGCGGGGGGCTGCGGCGGCCCGACTCGGCTTGCGGGTCTGCCTGTCGGCCAAACAGACCGGGTTCGCCGGTCACATGCGCGCCGGCGAGCCGTTGTTACCACCTCGGCTTCGCGGACTGATCGCCGAGGTGCTCGCCGCCGAGGAACCGGCGTCGGACGCGCCGACAGACGCCGACTCGCTCAGCGAACAACGCCAGGAGCAGGCTCGGACGGTCGCGGAGTTGCACGACCGGATCCAGAAGAGGGTCAACCCCATGCTCGCCGACATGGTCCTGCCGACTCCAACGGACATGGGCGACCTGTTGCGGGTGATCGGCAAGCGGCACGCGTTGGATTTCGCAGGCCTGCCGGACACTCTCTCCGCCGGCACGAACTGGTTCCGCACCTTCATCGAGCCCGGCGGCGACGTCCAATTCCAACGATTCACCACCGGCGAGCACTTCGCCCGATACTTCGAGGGTCGGGACGGGCACCCACCGTGGAATGGGCGGCTCGACGAGGCCGACACGGATGATCAGCCCGACTGGCACGGCCTGGCGGCCGAGATACTGCCCGCCGAGCTGCTGCGGCGGCTCCGGGACGCCTGCTCCGACGAGGAACCCCTCGAACTGGTGGTGTCGGCGCACCTGGAGCTGAGTCTGCTTCCGTGGGCGGCTCTCGTCATCGGCCCGGACGGCACCCGGCTGATCCATCGCGCCGTGCTGACCCAGACGCCGATGCTCACCTGTCTGTCCGCGCCACACCCGCCGGCCGTGGCGGGTCCGGGTCTCGTGCGTCTCGTGTCGGACGTCGAGGACGGTGTCTGGATCGAACGAGAGAGCGAGGCGTGGGGGTTCGCACTCTCCCCGGAGCAAACGGTGCCCCTGAGCCGCTGCACGTTGGACGACCAAGCGCCCCAGGGAGCCGCTCACACCCGGGTGAGCGCGATGCTGACCGACCCGGACGAGGACTGGCGGTTCATCCACATCGCCACCCACGGTGACGGTGAGGGTTTGGCCCAGTACCTGATGTTGCCGGAGGAGACCGCCACCGAGGGCCAGTTGTCCGCCGCGCACGCGCTCGCGCTGCGCTGGCCCGAGTCTGCGCTGATGGCGTCGTGTCACGTCGGTCGCCTGGTCAACATCGAGGATGCCGAGCCGTTGAGCTTCGTCACGGCGGTCCTCACCGGCGGGAGTCGTTGTATCGTGGCCGCCATCGACAGCGTTCCGGATCAGCCGGCTGGCCGGATGGCCGGCCACCTGGTGCAGCTCGTCCGGGCTGGGAACGTCCGGCTCGACCACGCGCTTCGCAGGGCCCAGCTTGACCGCGTCGACGAAGACCACGTGGTGGGCTGGGCCCTGTTCAACGCGTACGTCAGATAGCGTCCGCCCGTCGGACCGGGAGGCTCAACACCTTCTCGACCCGCTCGGCTCGGCCCTTTTCGTGGGCGTAGGCGTCGAGCGCGAACCAGCGGGCCCGCCATTCCCGAAAGCCGGGGCGGCCGTCGAAGGCCACTCGGCACGCCTCCACGCTGTCGATCAGGTCAGGCATGATGGCGCTGCCGATCCCGCGGAGCACGCTGCGTTGCTTCTGGCCACCGCGAGTGTCGTCGACCGGCTCGGCCAACCAGTCGCACATCGACTCAACCGCCTCCTCGTCGAGCACCTCGTGGGCCATGCAGGGCGCGAACGTCCGTGAACTCGGCAACCGGTGCCCCGGAATCAGCAGGGCCGCGCTGAGCCGGATCTGCACGATCGCGAGTTTGAGACCGGCCCGAGGCTCACGCTGGTTACCGTGGGAGTCCTCAATCGGCCGTTCGATGTACTCGTAGGCGTGGTCGAGCCGATCGCGCAGCCGCCTGCGGGTCTGGTCCCAGGTGTCGTCCTCCCCGAGCGGGAAGCGGCCGAGACTCTCCATCTTTGCTGACAGGGCCAGCATCAACAGGAGAGCGCGCGCGGTCATGATGCCGGGATTGATGAAGCTCGTGGGCAGGGCGAGGCCCTCCTCGCTCACCTCGTCCACGAAACCGTGATTCTGCTTCACCCGGTCGGCCGCCTCGAGTGCCTCTCTACCAATATCCGCACCGGTCGTCAACTGGTCGAACATGCGCTGCGCGTACTCGGTCTGGAACTCCGACGGGAATTCCTCTGCCCAGTGGCCGATGATCCGCTCGGACACTCGACAGGCGGTTCCGGTCTCGGCGAGGGCCAACTGCACCAGAACCTCGTCGAGCGCCCGTAGGTAAGGGTCCTTCTCCTCCGCGTCTCGCGCGCGGTGATAACTGAGGAATTCGCCGTGCCGGCTTCGCGCCGTGCGGTGAGTCATCTGCGCGCGATCGTAGCCGTCCTCGGTGTCCAGCTTGGACTCGGCCAATGCCTGACACCGGAACGCGCCGAGGGCCCTGCCGGCGTACTCTGGCCAGGGCATCTTGCGCGCGGCGTTCGCGGCCCGCACGATCATTTCACGGTAGGCCTCGATCTCGGCCAGGACATCGCTGTTCTGCTCCCGGCGACCGTCAGTGATCTGCTGTAGGGCGCTCCATGTCGACTCGTAGATCAGCCAGCCCATGAGGGGCAGCCGCTCGGCCAGGTAGTCGGGCGGCAACTGCTCGACCTGGGCGAGTCGATACTCCTCAAGATCGGCCTCGATGGTGCTGATCAGCTTGTCGTCACAGACCAGCTTGCCCCGCCTCAGCGCAAGGCACCGGCCCCGCAATTGGTCGGCAGTCATCATGTTCGGCATGGCTCCTCTTCTCCTCGGAGGGCTCGGTGCTCATGGAGTTCCTCGTCGCGACCGCACTGCCCGCCATGCGGCCAGGGTCGCCACCAGCGCGACCGCGATGACGACGGCGATGGCCGTGGTGGACGACGACGCGGGATGCCCGGTCCGCCACCGCGCCAGCCAGGTCACGACCATCCACACCAGGGACGCCGCCAGGCCCGCGCCGGCGAGACCCACGCAGGCCCAGAAACGGTGCCGTGCCGTCGGCCGCAGCGCCGTGACGAGCGGCAGGAACAGTCCGAAGCAGGCGACAACGGCGATGAACGGCATCTTCAATGATGCGTACGTCGGCCAGGGGTAGTCGAGGGACTGCGATGCGGCGAGCACCAGCCCCACCGCCACGATCATCGACGTCTGCAGGACGGTCAAGGTCTCGGCGCGTTCACCGAGATCCTTGAGCCGTTGATCGATCTCACTTTCGCCGATCCGGGCCATCGGCGCGGCGTAGTTCACCGTGTCCCGCACGGTGTCCGCCTCGTCGGCAATCTCGGTCAGCAGCCACTGCGCGTGCCCAAGGTCATCGCCGATCGGGCCGCCCAGCTGATCGGTCCGACGATGATCCGAGCCGGCCGGCTTCCCGCCAGCGGTGGCCAGCCAGGCACGGGAGTTCTCGGCCGCCGCTTCCACGGTCCGGTGCATCGTCCGTAACACCGCCTCGCCAGCGGCTGCCAGCGCCACCTCCCGCTGCAATTCGCGCAGCGTCTCCGCGCGCCCCGCCTGGATCTCCGGGTGGGACGTCTCGGCGACCTCGAACCGCTCGGCATGGTCGTACAGCACCTCCGGGCGCGACAGGGCGCGGCGATCGGCGAACCGTCGTGCCTCGTGGCGAACGTTGGCCATCTCCCACAGATATCCGGGCAGGGGCGGCAGTGCGTTCCCGTTCGGCCACACCAGCGCGTCGCTGTCGCTCACCCTGCCGGACGGCGCGACGAGCACCAGGGTGCGACTCAGCCGGTTCTCGTCGTCCGTATCGATCTCCCAGAGGAAGCAACCCTCGAAGGGAACTGCGGGCTCCCCCGCTAGCGCGGCGAGCTCGCTGGGAAGCTGGTCGCGTACCAACTCCCTAAGCCATTCCAACTCGCGGTCGCCGTCATACAACGCATAGAACAGTTCGACGCGACCGACGCACTCGGAGTCGGGCACGTGGCTTGCGGCCTCGCGCCAGTCGCGGTCGAGGTCACGCCAGGTCACGAAGCTGTCCTTCGGTGCCAGGCAGACCAGGATCGCGGCCTGCCGCGCGGTGACGTATTCCAGCGCCTGGTAGATCCGGTCCTGTTCCGGCGCGGAGCGCAGCATCCGTGGCCACGGACCTCCTGGGCGGAGGGTGGATGCCCTCTCCTCCACACTCATCTGGAGGGTGCCGCAGGCCTTCGCGAGCGCGTCGAGGGTGCTGGAGTGCCGCCCGGCATCCAGATAGGTATGCACGTGCAGGGCATGGTCGTGCAGCATCATCGGCGCGGCTCGTCGGCGTCCCGGCCGACTTTCGCCAGGCGTTCGGCGATGGCTCGGCTCAGATTCTCACTGGCAGTACGCGTCCGCGCCGGCTGTTCCACAGTGGCGAGGCTGGCGCGGGCCCGCTGACGAGGAAACCTCATGTCGATTTTGCTGCGTATGTCGCGTACCTCAAGCAGGTCGCCACGGTCCAATGCGGCCTGCATGCGGCGCACGGCGCTGTCGAACGCGTCCCAGTCGGACGGAGCCAGTTTCCGGCGACCGATCGCGCGCAGTGTCTCGCCAGCTTCCCGGAGAATACGGAGAGCATGAGGATCATCAATGGTGTCCATTGACACGAACTGTAGGTGAGGTGGTCCAGCAATTGGTCAGCCGTTGGAGTAGCGTGACCGCCGCGACGTGCGATATTCGCCGCCAACGGTAGCCTGGTTGTGGACTTTCGGCCCCTGCCGCTGCGCTTCGCGCCGAAACGGGCCCCGCTCATGACCCCTCCGCTGCGGCGGCAGCCAATGCAGCGAGGGTTAGTCGGTTCACCACCCAACACCTGGCGGTCGGATATGTGTCAGAAGGAACAGTTGATCAAATCGCATTCGGGACCTATCCGGATACCGAAGCAGGCTTCCACCCCGTCCCGGATGTGAGCCGCGAACTTCATGACGTCCGCAGTCGTCGCGCCACCCCGGTTGGTAAGGGCAAGCGCGTGGCGACTGGAGAGCGCGACCGTGCCGTTTCCCCAATCGTGACCGTAGCCGCGGCGAAACCCGGCCTGCTCGATCAACCAGGCCGCCGGCAACTTCGTACCCCTGACGTCAGAGTATCGAGGGCAGTCGCGGGCGCGCTTCGGCACCTCGGCGAGGACCGGGTTCACAAAGAACGACCCGGCACTCCACGTGTCATGATCGTGTTCGTCGAGGATCATGCCCCTGCTGCGACGCAGAGCGAGCACGGCCGCACGCACCTCGGCTGGAGCTGCGGTCCCGCCAACCTCGATCTCCAGTGCGCGGGCGAGGTCGACGTAGTCGATAGGCCGGGACTGGTCGCTGCGGCGCAGGCGGAACGTCACGTCCACCACCACCCATCGGTCGTTGCGCTTGAAGACCGATTGCCGGTGGCTGCCGAACCCGCAGCGATCAAGAGTCCACCGTTCCAGTTGACCCGTCTGCCGGTCGAACACCGAGAGCGACTCGAGCACCTCCGAGGTCACCGTGCCGAACGCGCCGACGTTCTGTACGGGCGCTCCCCCTACCAGGCCGGGGATACCGGACAGCGCCTCCAGCCCGGCGAGGCCCGCGCGGACGGTGGCATCCACGACGTCGTCCCAGACGACACCGGCAGCTGCCCTCACCAACTCGCCGTCGATGTCGAACTCCGACGAGGCCATCTTGATGACGACGCCGGGCCATCCATCGTCGCCCACCACGAGATTCGACCCGCCGCCCATCACCAACAACGGGTCGCCGTCGCCGGTCACCTGCCGGAGGAGCTCGAGCACCTGCGGAGTGGTTTCCGGCACGTGGAGTCGGCCTACCGGTCCACCGACACGCATTGTGGTGAGGTCAGCAAACGTGAGGGTCACCACGTCAGCCTACTGATCGCCGTGGGAGCTCCATGCTTCCCCCACGACAGCCGGACGGCACCGGTCAGGGCCGGGAGGACGCTCGGATGTTCCGAACCGCAAGCTCGACCGCGCGGTCACAGATCGAGCGCCAGTCGTCCGCGGAGGTCCGCCGCATCCGCAGACCCGCCAGGATGGTCACCGGCCATGAGGCCACCTCGGCCGGCTGCCTGCCGTTGGCCTCAAGGAACAGGTCGACATCGTACTCATTCGAGGTCTGCTCAAGGTGGTCCTGCACCACGGCGATGAGGGCGTTGGCGAGGGCACGGGCGGGGGCCCGCTCATCGGCGGCATCCACGGCGACCCCTGCTGCCGCCACAATGCGGTCCTGAAGCACAGTGGCATCGACGACTGCCAGCCTGAACAGATCGTCGGCGGACATCGGACTGCCTTTTTCCTCGATCACGGCGTGGCACATCCCGTCGGGCCCAGATGCCAACGCCGCCGCAATCCAGCGGCATCCATTGCTGAGGGAGACGCGGGACGAAATTTCGAGGTGCGGGTTGGCCTTATCGGTAATGATCCAATTGACGCGGAGACCGACCATGAATATTCGGTCCTGCGGACAGCCCCATGCAACAGCAGTGTCGGAACCCTGTCAACGAGATCAGCGAGGTCGAACTGCCTGGCGAAGGGTTCTCACTTTGTCGGTCATCTGCACAGCTATCGCCTCATGTCCGGAGCGCAGCGATGGTCGCATCATCATGTCGTTTGACCCGGCGCCGGCCGGGGGGCAGAACCGGCCACCGCGGATAACTCTCCTCGTACGCCCGCACGGCGTCGACGGCGGCACGCGGGCCGCAGCGTTCGACCAGGTCAAAGACGTCCGTCCAGCTGAGCTGGAAGTACTCGACAAGCCGGGAGATGCCGTCAGTGCACAGCAACAGACGGCGCAGCCCTGCGCGCGGCACCACACCCGTTATCGCCTCGGCCGCCGCGCCCGGATCGGTTGACGCCACCCAGAAGCCGCCCGGCTGGTTGCGCAGCCGACCGACGGTGTGCCGATCGTAAGCTGGAAGATCATCCGTGCGATCGTCGTGGATGACCACGATGCCGTCCTGAGCTTCGAACACCACCAGGGAATCGCACAGCACCAGATAGTCCACCTGTTCACCGCGCTCCCGCGCGATGGCGACGGTGGCGGAAGGGCTGTTCGGATTGGTGAGGTCACACCGACCCTCGTGGCGTCGGCGCACCCCCTCGATGGCGGTGGCCAGAACCTCATCGAGCGGCGCCGTCCGTTCGTCCGACAGCGCCTCGACCAGACAGGAGCCCAACGCCCGGACCTGCCACGCCGGATTGTGCACGCAGCCGGTGTCGAGGTCGGGCAGTTGCGTGACGCCATCGAGGACGATCGCGAAGTCGGCCGACACGACGACGTGGTCCTCGTTGGGGCGGTCGGAGCCAGGCTCGGTGGCGAAAGCGAAATCCATGCCGTCTCACACCCCGCCCCCGTGCCGGTCTTGCGCCAAATCCGACCGGTTTGGCCTCGTGGGCGACGCCGGGCCAGCGGGCCCCGGATCGGAGCGCCGCCTGTCGATGAGACCGCGTCGGACCTAGTATCGGCAACACGCCATCGCTTCGCGGTCGCCGAAGGGAGAGTCGTGGTCACCTACGAGCCGGTAGCCTTGCCGGGGCAGAATTTACACCCCTCGCGTCCGTCGATCCCAATGGACGTCCATCGTTGGGTGATGTCTCCGCCCATGCGTGACCTGGTCGAGTTGTTCGGCGGCACGCTCCCCGTGACTGACCAGGCAACGACCGCCGCCCTGCTCGCATGGCTCGACGAGTTCTCCGGCACCCACTGGAACTTCCGCAAGGGAGCGGAACGGCCCGATGCCCAGGAGCCCACCCTGGATGCCGAGCAGAGGGCAATGGTGCTCAACGCCGCGGAGGCTCTCGGGCTGGTGCGCGCCAGGTCACCGCGGCACGACACGTACACCCATCTGCTCGTGCTCGGCGGCCTCGCTCGCGCATGCCTTCAGCGGACCTCGTACGCGGTGGCGCTGCTGGCCAACGTGCTGGTGGGTCGCCCCGAGGTGGCAGCTCTGGGCAGTGGTAGGCCGCTCACCGCCGCGGAGCACGCGCTCCTGCGGGACCAGGGCGTAGAGGCATGTCAGAACGAGATGGACGCCATGGACGCCGGCGTCCGGCGCTACCTCGGCTTCAGCGGGCCGGTGAGCGTGGAGACCAACGAGGTTCCAAACGACTCGGCCCTGTCCTGGTCCGTCCGCACCTACCGACGGGAGAGCGGACCCACCGTGCGGGTGCTCTCCGCCCCGTCGGGTGAACCGGAACAACGGCGGGCGAACACCGCCGACACCCAGCGCTTCTGGGCCGAGCGGGTCACCCTCACTCCAGATGACCGGGTCCTGGTCGTCACGTCGGCGATCTATGTCCCCTTCCAGCACGCCGACGCGCTACGGACGCTGGGCGTCCCCTTCGGCGTCGAGGTGGACACCGTCGGCGTCGAGGCCGGCTGGTCTCATGAGCCCTCGCTGCACCAGCCGGTCAGCCCGGGGAAATACCTGCAAGAGATCCGCTCCGCGATCCGCTCGATGCGGGCGCTGCTCGCCGCTGTCGAGGCGACGACCTCCGCTTCGACGCCGGCATGACCCACTTCCCCACCCACGCGCTGCCATCGTGCCCGCCTGGGGCCGACCCGTCAACGCTCGTCCTGGCCATCGACGAGTGGACCGGCGCAGCGGCGGTCGCCGAACTCGTCAGGACGTTCGGCGGATCACCGCCACCACTGGAACTGGCCGATCGACTCGAATGGCTCGAACTGTTCACGGCACAGCACTGGGACTACCGCGCTGGTGGGGAACGGTATGACTCGAAGAAGACGCGGTATGGCGAGGACGTCGACCAGTTGGTCGCCCAGGCCGCCGAGTCGCTCGGCCTGAGCGGTCACAACCGGCCGGGGCACGTTCGGTACCGTCATGTCCTCGTCGCCGGCGGAGCGGTACGGACCTGCGCGGCCCGGTCGGCTTTCGCCGCCGATCTCGTCGTCGACGGGTTGGACGTCGAGCAGGTTGCTGGCCTCGGCAGTCTCCGGCCCGTCACCGACCGGGAACTGGGCCATGCCCGCAGCCTGGGGCTGACCGGTGTCCAGACCGAATTCGATGCGATGGACGCCGGCCTCGTCCGGGCGTTCCACCTCGACCCGCCCGTCGACGACCAGTTGGTCCCCGGGGCGGGCTCCGGAGGGTCACGTCTGCGCACCTACCGATCCTCGGGCCGGAGCATCCAGACACTGGCGGCACCCTCCACCGAGCCGGCGACCCGGCGCGCCAACACCGCCGACACCCTGCTCTTCTGGGCGGAGCAGGTGGGCCGGCCTGAGCCCGCGGACCGGATCCTGCTGGTCACCACCGAT
Source organism: Micromonospora salmantinae (assembly GCF_022230905.1). Classification (NCBI taxonomy): domain Bacteria; kingdom Bacillati; phylum Actinomycetota; class Actinomycetes; order Micromonosporales; family Micromonosporaceae; genus Micromonospora; species Micromonospora salmantinae. The sequence goes on along the minus strand of NZ_JAKKFG010000004.1, from coordinate 190,746 downwards.
CTGCACGTGCCGTTCCAGCACTGCGACGCGCTGAGGACGCTCACCCTGCGATACGGCTGCGGCGTCGATACCGTCGGGCTGGAACCGACGGCGCTCGCCGATCCCCTAATGCGGCACGCCTACGAACCCTCGGACGTGCTACAGGAACTGCGGTCGGCGATCCGCTCGATGCGAGCCCTTCACACCGCGTTGCTGGCGCTCCGTACGACGGTTGGGTGACCGTTCGCCGTCTGCGCGATCGCCTCGAGGAACGCCTCCGAACGATGCTCGAAGTTGCGGTACCGGCCATAGCTGGGTGCGGCCGGCGAGAGAAGCACCACCCCGTCGGGCGGGGTCAGCCGACGCGCCTGATGGACAGCGGCGGTCAGGTCCTCGACAACCTCGCTGCGTACCCCGGGGAGTCCGGCGAGGGCCTCCACGATCCGTGACCCGCTGTCCGGGATGCCGATCACGGTGATCTCCCGCTCGGCCAGATGATCACGTAGCGGGCCGTAGTCAAGGCCCCGGTCGGCGCCGCCCACGATCACCGTCAACGGCCGCCCGTCGTACGCGTCGATCGCGTGCATCGCCGCGTACGGGCTGGTGGCGAGGGTGTCGTCGACGAAAGTGAGGCCGGACGGGTCGACGATCTCGGTGAGCCGGTGCGCCAGGCCCTGGAACTCGGCGACCGCCACGGCCAGGGTGTCCTTGCGGGCGACCACGTCGACGCCGAGCGCGTCGAGCACGGCCAACGCCACGCAGAGGTTGCTCTCGTTGTGCCGGCCGACCAACGGCAGCACCGCGCGCGGGAAGAGAGGGCGGCCCACCAGGTAGAACCAGGGCGTCCCGTCCGGCCCGACGTCGACGTGGGTGGTGTCGGGCAGACCTGCCCGCACCACCGGGCGGTCACCCAGCTCTGCGATGAGCCGCGGGTCGGTACCGTTAACCACCACGGTCGCCGGATCGTGTGCGATCAGGTTGAGCTTGTCCCGGTAGTACTCCCGCTCACCGCCATGCGCGTCCAGGTGTTCGGGGAAGAGCGCGGTGACCACCGCGACATGCGGCGAGTCGGTGAGGTCACTGCACTGGTAACTCGACAGTTCCAGCACGTAGAGGTCCGCTTCGGGCAGCTCCAGCGTCGGTACGCCGATGTTGCCGCCGAACAGGTTCGGTCGCTCGACCGCGTTCAGCAGGTGGCTGGTCAGACTCGACGTGGTGCTCTTGCCCTTGCTGCCGGTGACCCCGACGGTGCGAGCCGCGTGGTCGGCCATCCAGAGCGCGGTGCCCTGCGTGACGGGGATACCGCGTTTGCGGAGTTCGACCATCCAGGGGTGCGTCTGCGGCACCCCTGGGGAGCGGATCACCACGTCCGCCGCGACCAGCCGAGCGAGCCCGTCGTCGCCGGTCACCAGCGGCGCGGCCCGGGCGATCGGCCCTTCCCACGGCAGCGACAGGAAGTTCGTCCGGTCGTCCACGGCGACCAGGCTGGCCGGGCCGTGCGCGGCGACGGCGGTGACGGCGGCCACGCCCTCACGGCCCGTACCCCAGACGGCCACCGAGCGTCCGCGCAGGTCAGCCAGGTGCACCTAGGATCTCCTTGCTCGCAAGCGGACAGGCTCGGACTAGTATGACCTGTGCCTAACGGACAACTGCGGCGGATGGACGCCTTCACCTTCCCGTCCTACTCGATCGACTTCGCCACCGGCGAGGTGTTGTTCGACTACGCCCTGACCGGCCCGGCCGGTGAGCAGCGGTTCACCGAGGTGATCACGCTTCCGCTGCCGGCGGAACCGCCCTCCGACGAGACGGTGGCGACCCTCAACCGGGTGCTGGAGGTGCTGCACCTCGTCGCCGGGGTCAGCTACTACAAGGCCGCCGCGCCGCCCCGACTCGTGCTGCCGGCGCCGCTGGGCGCGGCCACCGTCGACTACGTCACGGCCGTCTACACCAAGGGCCTCGCGGAGTACGCGTACCGCAACCAACTGCCGCACGTGCTCGAGCTGCGCCCGGAGGCGCCGGCCGGCACCCCGGAGTCACCCCGGGTGTACGACGACTCGGACCGTCGCCCGCTCTCGGCGGTCGGCGGCGGTAAGGACTCGATCGTGAGCCTGGAGGCGCTGCGCCGCGCCGAACTGGACCCGGTGCCGTTCTCGGTCAACCCGAACCACGTGATCGTCGCCGTCAACGAGGCGTCCGGGCTGGTCCCGCTGGCCGCCCGGCGGCGCATCGACCCGGTGCTGTTCGACCTGAACGCGGCCGGCGCGCTGAACGGGCACATCCCGGTCACCGCCATCAACTCCCTGATCGCGGTGGCCACCGCCGTCCTGCACGGGCTGGGCCCGGTGGTGATGTCCAACGAGCGTTCGGCGTCCGACCCGAACCTGGTCTGGAACGGCCACGAGATCAACCACCAGTGGTCCAAGGGCGTCGAGGCGGAGGGGTTGCTGCGGGCGTCGCTGGCCGAGCACGCCGGCCTGACCGACCCGTACTTCTCCCTGCTGCGTTCGCTGTCCGAGCTACACATCGCCCGGCTGTTCGCCGAGTTCACCCGGTACGACGACGTGGTGACCAGCTGCAACCAGGCGTTCAAGCTGCGCGACGCGAGTGAGCGCTGGTGCCGTGACTGCCCGAAGTGCCGCTTCGTCTTCCTGGCCATGGCGCCGTTCATGCCACGGGAGCGGGTCACCCACATCTTCGGCGGTGACCTGCTGGCCGACGAGTCGCAGATCCCCGGCTACCGCGAGTTGCTGGGCGTGGACGGGCACAAGCCGTTCGAGTGCGTGGGCGAGGTCGAGGAGTCGGTGGTGGCCCTCGGCCTGCTCGCCGAGCAGGACCAGTGGCGCGACGCCCCGGTGATCCAGGCCCTGGTCGACGCCGTCCCGGAGACGGCCTGGTCCGCAGTGGCCCACTCGGACGTCTTCACCCCCGGCGGCCGCAACCACATCCCACCCACGTACGCCAAAGCCCTGAATTCCCTCACCTGACTCGGAAGTGGGCCCACTTTCCCCAGTCGGCCCGGCCCGGCCCCGCCCCGCCCCGCCCCGCCCCGCCCCGCCCCTGGGGAGGGTGCCCCTGCTCCTTTGGAGCTGATGTCGTAAACGAATCAGGGCACGGTTGACCCGCGCCGCGCCGGGCCGGGCCGAGCCGAGCCGAGCCGAGCGATTCGTTTACGACATCAACTCGATAGCGTGCCGGCTCCCTATGCCCACCCCTACGCCGGGCCGACCCCGCCCCCGTCGATCATGGCGTTCTGGTGGGCGCAATAGACGTTTTCGCGCCTTCTGCCCCCCACCACAACTCCTTGATCGACGCGGGCGGGGCCGGGCGGGGCCGGGCGGGGCCGGGCGGGGCCGGGCGGGGCCGGGCGGGGCCGGGGTGAGGGCCGGGGTGGGGGCGGGGTTAGGGGGTGCGGACTGCTTCCAGGGCCAGTAGGGCTACGTGTAGGGAGAGGCTGGCCTCTACCGAGTCCAGATCCACGTCGAGGATGCGGGCGATGCGGGCCAGGCGTTCGTAGAAGGCCGGCCGGGACAGGTGGGCGGCGGCGGCACCGGCGGACTTGTTGCGCCCCTGCTCCAGGTAGGCGCGCAGGGTGTCGAGCAGCCGTTCCCGGGGGTGCCGGGCGTCGTACTCCAGGAGCGCGCCGAGTTCGCGCTCGACGAACGTCTGGAGGCGGGGCTCGTCGCGCAGCAGGTGCAGCAGCCCGGCCAGGCCGACGTGCGGCAGCCGGAAGATCGGCAGGTCACGCCGGTCACGCCGGGCCGCCTCGGCGATCTGCCGCGCCTCGACCAACGACCGTCGGGCCTCCCGCAGGGTGCCCACCCCGGAGCCGGCGGCCACGATCACGCCACCCGGGCCAGCACCCCGGAACGGGTCGACACCGACCCCCGACCGAGCGGCCTCGACACCGAACGCCGCGCGGGACGGATCTACGCCGAGGCCAGTACGGGCCGGATCGGCGCCGACCGCCGCACGGGAAGCCTCGGATGCGGGGCGGGACCCGTCGACGCCGGCGGCGGCGCGCGCCGGTTCGACACCGGGTGCCGGCCGGCCGGTGCCGGCGTCGAGGCGTACCCGACGAAGGGCGCTGGCGAACGCGGACAGCGCGCGGTCCTCGGCGGCCGGGTCCGGCAGGGCCAGCAGCGCGCCCACCGAGTGGTCGTCGACGGCGCTGGTCAGCGCGGTCAGCTTCGCCTCCCGCAGGGCCTGGCCGACCGCCTCGGAGAGATCGCGTAGCCGGGCCTGGCCGGCCTCGGGGCCGACCTCCCCAGCGGGATCGTCGGCGCGGTGCCGGACCATCACGCCGACCAGGTGTCGCCGGTCGAGCACCACGCCGAGCGCCTTGGCCCGCAGCCCCACCTCGTCCACCGGGCGGGAGTGGTCGAGCAGCGCGGTGAGCAGGGTGCGGTGGATCTGCCGTTCCAGGCCCTCGGCGTCACGGCGGATCAGCCGGCCCAACGCGAGGGTGGACGCGGCCCGCTCGATCAGGATGGTGAGCCGGGTGGGCGGGCCAGCGGTCGGTTCGACGGCCTGGGCGCTGGGCACGTCGCCGCTGGCCGGCCAGCGCAGCAGCAGCCGACCCCAGTCCTGCCCCCGGGCGCCGACGGTGGTCACCAGCCAGCCGCTGTCCGGGTCGTACGCGGTCCGCCCGGCCGGGCGGATCCGCCGGGAGTGCTGCTCCCAGCCGTCCAGCAGCAGCTCGGCGCTCTCCCCCGCCGGGTCGTACCCGAGCACCTGCCGGGACAGGTTCTCCAGCACCACCGGGCAACCGGACAGCTCGGCGGCCTGGCGGATCACCTCGGCGGCGTCGGCGCCCTCCACGGACAGGTCGTTGAACCGCTGGTGGATCTCCTCGGTGGCGCGCAGCTCGGTGAGCTGCGCGTCGACGATCAGCGCGTGCACCGCCTCGGTGATCCGGACGAACGGGGTGGCCCGGCGCAGCTCCACCAGGGGAAGCCCACGCCGTTCGGCGGCGGCGGCCATCACCCGGGGCACACCGCTGACGTACCGGCGGCCCAACTCGACGACGAGTCCGGAGACTCCGACGTCGGCGAGATCACCGATGAACGCGCGTAACCCGGCGTCGTCCCCGGGCAGACCGATGCCGGTGGTGAGCACCAGTTCGCCACCGCCGAGCAGGGTGGCGATGTCCGGCACCTCGGCGACGTGCACCCAGCGGACGGGTCGGTCCAGCCCTTCGTCGCCGGCGACCACGCGTGGCGCGCCGTGGCGGACCGGGTCCAGGCCGAGGACCTCACGGACGGTAGGGAACACGGCCGACACGCTACCGTCCGTGACGCCGGAACTCGACTTACCACCGGCACGAGGGGTCAGTCGACGCCGAACTCCATCGCTGCGCGGTCGAGCGCCTCGTCCTCCGCCGAGGCGACGCCACGGGACGCGATGGCTTCCGCGCCGCCCTCGGGCATCGCGCCGATCAACCCGGTGGAGGCGGCCTGCGCGGCTCCGATCATCCGCTGCGGGTTCCCGCCGCCGACCAGGCCGAGGGAGGCGTACTGCTCCAGCTTCGACCGTGAGTCGGCGATGTCCAGGTTGCGCATGGTGAGCTGGCCGATCCGGTCCGACGGGCCGAACGCCGAGTCCTCGGTGCGCTCCATCGACAGCTTGTCCGGGTGGTAGCTGAACGACGGGCCGGTCGTGTCCAGGATCGAGTAGTCCTCGCCCCGGCGCAGCCGCAACGTCACCTCGCCGGTGACCGCCGTGCCGACCCACCGCTGCAACGACTCGCGCAGCATCAGCGCCTGCGGGTCCAGCCAGCGGCCCTCGTACATCAGCCGACCGAGGCGGCGACCCTCGTTGTGGTAGTTCGCCAGGGTGTCCTCGTTGTGGATGGCGTTGACCAGCCGCTCGTACGCGTAGTGCAGCAGCGCCATCCCGGGCGCCTCGTAGATGCCCCGGCTCTTGGCCTCGATGATCCGGTTCTCGATCTGGTCCGACATGCCCAGGCCGTGCCGGCCGCCGATGGCGTTGGCCTCCAGCACCAGGTCGACGGCGCTGCCGAACTCCTTGCCGTTGATGGTGACCGGGCGACCCTGGTCGAAGCCGACGGTGACGTCCTCGGTCGGGATCTCCACAGACGGGTCCCAGAACCGGACGCCCATGATCGGGTTGACCGTCTCGATGCCGGTGTCGAGGTGCTCCAGGGTCTTCGCCTCGTGCGTGGCGCCCCAGATGTTGGCGTCGGTCGAGTACGCCTTCTCGGTGCTGTCCCGGTAGGGCAGGCCGCGTTCGAGCAGCCACTCGGACATCTCCTTGCGCCCGCCCAGTTCGGTGACGAAGGCGGTGTCGAGCCACGGCTTGTAGATGCGCAGCATCGGGTTGGCCAGCAGGCCGTACCGGTAGAACCGCTCGATGTCGTTGCCCTTGAAGGTCGAGCCGTCGCCCCAGATCTGGACGTCGTCGGCGACCATCGCCCGCACCAGCAGGGTGCCGGTCACGGCGCGGCCCAGCGGAGTGGTGTTGAAGTACGCCCGCCCGCCGGTGCGGATGTGGAAGGCGCCGCAGGTCAACGCGGCCAGGCCCTCCTCGACCAGGGCGGCGCGGCAGTCGACCAGACGAGCGACCTCGGCGCCGTAGCTGAGCGCGCGGCCGGGCACCGAGGCGATGTCGGGCTCGTCGTACTGGCCGATGTCGGCGGTGTAGGCGCAGGGAATGGCGCCCTTGTCGCGCATCCACGCGACCGCGACCGAGGTGTCGAGGCCGCCGGAGAAGGCGATGCCGACACGTTCGCCGGTGGGCAGGGAGGTGAGAACCTTGGACACGGGGAAAATTATGCAATAGAACGCATGGCCATGCAAGCCGAAGCGGTCTACTCGCCGCCGAACGGCGGATCCTCACGTCCCAGCTCCCAGAACGCCACCGCCGCCGCGGCGGCCACGTTCAACGAATCCACGCCGCGCCGCATCGGAAGGACCACCCGCACGTCGCTGGCGGCCTGGGCCGCCGCGGTGAGGCCGGGCCCCTCGGCGCCGAGCAGCAGCGCCGCCCGCTCACGCTGCGCCGGGGTCAACCGCTGGATCGGTACGGCGTCCGGCGCGGGCGTCATGGCGAGCACAGTGAAGCCGGCCTCCCGTACCTGGTCCAGGCCCTCGGGCCAGCGGTCGAGCTTCGCGTACGGCATAGCGAAGACCTCACCCATGCTGACCCGGACACTGCGCCGGTACAGCGGGTCGGCGCAGGACGGCGACAGCAGCACCGCGTCGATGCCGAGCGCGGCGGCACCCCGGAAGACCGCCCCGAGGTTGGTGTGGTTGTTCACGTCCTCCAGGAGCACGACCCGGCGCGCGGCGGCGAGCACCTCGGCCGCCGTCGGCAGCGGCCGGCGGTGGAACGACGCCAGCACCCCCCGGTGTACGTGGAAGCCGGTGGCCCGTTGCAGCACGTCCTGGGTCGCGGCGTACACCGGCGCGTCGCCGGTGTCCAGGTCGGCGAGCTGGTCGACCCGCTTGGCGTCGACCAGGTACGACCGCGCCGGGTAGCCCGCGCGCAACGCCCGGCGCAGCACCAGCTCCCCCTCGGCGATGAAAAGGCCGTGCGGTGGTTCCCAGCGGGTGCGCAGCTCGACGTCGGTGAGCGCCCGGTAGTCGGCGATCCGGTCGTCGTCGGGGTCGGTGATCTCGTGGACGGGCACCCGACGATTCTGCCGGACGCGGAGCAGCGCGCTTCGACGCCCGTCCGAGCGGGTGTTTTGTCCGAAGAAGAAGGGGAATGACCGGCGGGCATCGGACGCGACGGGAAGGACCAGCCAGGTGAGCGCAGACGACACCACGCCGGACGAAGCGGGCACTCTGCCCCGGCGTCCGACCGTCGCCGACCACATCGTGTCGCGACTGTTCAGCTGGGGCGTACACCGCTACTTCGGCTATCCCGGCGACGGCATCAACGGCCTCACCTCCGCGCTGCAACGCACCAACGGCCGCGCCCAGTTCATCCAGGTCCGCCACGAGGAGACCGCCGGCTTCGCCGCCTCCGCGCACGTCAAGTACGGCGGCGGGCCCCTGGGCTGCGCTCTGGTCACCAGCGGGCCGGGCGCCATCCACCTGCTCAACGGCCTGTACGACGCCAAGCTCGACCACCAACCTGTGGTCGCCCTGGTCGGTCACACAGCGACCACCGCCGAGGGCGGCGGCTACTACCAGGAGGTCGACCTGCTCGCCCTCTACAAGGACGTGGCAGCGGCGTTCCTGGCCCAGCTCGACCACCCGGCACAGGTACGCCACCTCGTCGACCGGGCGTGCCGGACGGCGCTGGCCCGACGCACCGTCACCGCCCTGATCCTGCCCCTGGACCTCCAGGACGAGCCGGCCGTACCGAACCCGCCGCACGCGCACGGCTACTACCAGACCAGCAACGCGCCGAGCAGCACGCCGACAGTGCCGCCGGAGGCGGACGTACGCCGGGCGGCCGAGGTGCTGCGCGGCGGGCAACGGGTGGCCATGCTGGTCGGCCAGGGTGCCCTCGGCGCGCGCGACGAGGTCCGTGAGATCGCGGATCGGCTCGGGGCCGGCGTGGCCACCGCGCTGCTCGGCTTCACCGCCGTCGACCACCGCGAACCGTGGGTGACCGGCGCTATCGGGCTGCTCGGCACCCGACCGAGCTGGCAGCTGATGAACGGCTGCGACCGGCTGCTGATCGTGGGCAGCAACATGCCGTACTCGGAGTTCTACCCGCCGCCCGGGCAGGCCCGCGCAGTGCAGATCGACCTGGACGGCACCCAGCTCGGGCTGCGGTACCCGACCGAGGTGAACCTGACCGGCGACGCCCGCCCCACGCTGCGGGCGTTGCTGAACGAGCTGGGCCCCGGCCCCGGGCCGACCGCCTGGCGGACGGAGGTCACCGAGGCCACCTCGGCGTGGCGCCGGGTGCAACACGACCTGGCCGAGCAGGCGGCCGACCCGGTCAACCCGCAGTTGCTCTTCCACACCCTGAACGAACGGCTGCCCGACGACGTGCTGCTCACTGTCGACTGCGGCACCACCACCGCCTGGTACGCCCGACACATCCAGGTACGCCCCAGCATGCTGGCCAGCCTCTCCGGCACGCTGCTGTCCATGGGCGGCGCCATGCCGTACGCGCTGAGCGCCAAGTTCGCCCACCCGGACCGGCCGCTGGTCGCGCTGATCGGCGACGGCGCCATGCAGATGAACGGCGTCAACGAGCTGATCACCGTGGCGAAGTACTGGCGCAGCTGGGCCGACCCGCGCTTCGTGGTGCTGGTGCTCAACAACCGGGATCTGGCGTTCGTCAGCTGGGAACAGCGCTCCACCGAGGGGACGCCGATGTTCCCGGACAGCCAGCAGTTGCCGGACATCGCCTACCACCAGTGGGCGGAGGTGCTCGGGCTGCACGGCGAGTTGATCGACTCACCGGATCAGGTGCGCGACGTCTGGGACCGGGCGCTCGCCGCCGACCGTCCGGTGGTGATCAACGCCCTGGTCGACCCGGCGGAGCTGATGCTGCCGCCGCACTTCACCGTCGAGCAGGCCCGCAAGACCGCCGCGGCGGTGCTACGCGGCGACACCGACTGGGCCGGAATCATCCGCCGCGGCCTCCCCGCCACCCTGGCCAGCTACCGCCCCCGCCGCCGAGACCGCTAACCCCGCCCTCGGCCCGGCCCCCGCCGGCCCCGCGATCTTGCACTTTCTGCACCGACAAAAGCTTGCAAGAAGGTGCTTTTAGGCAACCGAAAGTGCAAGATCGCGGGGATGGGGGCGGGGTGGGGGCGGGTGGGGGCGGGTGGGGCGGGGTGAGGCGGGTGGGTGGGTGGGTGGGTGGTCAGCCTCGGCGGTCCAGCCAGCGTTGGAGGGCTGAGCGGGGGTCGTCGGTGGTGGGGTCCTGTCGACGGTTCGGGACCGTCGGACGCTCCACAGGGCGGTGCGGGTCACCGGCCAACTCGTGGCTCGGCGCGGCGAACGCCTTCTCCGGCTGGCCCTTGACAGCGGTGGCGATGACCCGGGCGACCGCGTCGATCACCTTGGCCTGCACCGCCGAGCCCACCGAGTCGGCCGGGTCGTCCGGGTTGGCGGCGATACCGGCCACCGCGATCTGCGGGGTGAAGCCGACGAACGTCTCGGTGGAGTTCTCCTCCGAGCTACCCGTCTTACCAGCCACCGGCCGGCCGTCGAGGATGTCGTTCACGCCGGTGGCGGTGCCGCCGTTGCACTGCCCGAACGCCGACTGCTGACCCACCGGGCAGCGCGCCGCGTCCGTCGCGGCACGGGCGACGTCGGCGTCGAGCACCCGCTTGCAGAAGGGCTGCCCCACCGGCACCTTCGTGCCGTCCGCGTCGGTCACCGAAACCACCGGCACCGGCGTGCAGTAGGTGCCCTCGGCGGCCACAGTGGCGTACGCGTTGGCCAGGTCCAGCGGGGTGGTGGCCGCCACGCCCAGGGTGAACGAACCCCAGTTCGCGGCGTTGTTCTTGGCGAAGGCGGCGTCCGAGTCGGCGCGGAACGTGATGCCGAGCCGCTGCGCCATCTGGACCACCTTGTCCTGGCCGACCTGCTCGGCCAGCCAGACGAAGTAGGTGTTCACCGAGCGGCCGAAGCCGTCCCACATCATCCGGTACCCGTCCATCCAGTCCGGGTTGGCGTTCGCCGGGCACCATTGGCCGTCACAGCTTCCCGGGCCCTCGGCGGCGTACCGGGTGGGCAGCTTGGCGGGCGCGTCGAAACCGGTGGAGAGGGTACGGCCCGACTCCAGCGCGGCGAGCATGGTGAACAGCTTGAAGGTGGAGCCTGCCTGGTACCCGTCGACGCTGGCTCCGCCGGAGATCAACGGGTTGACGGTGTTCGGGTAGTTCGCCTGCCCGGCCGGGTTGTCGGCGAGGCTGTAGTGCCTGTTGACCGCCATCGCCAACACCCGCCCGGTGCCCGGCTGGACCGCCGCGATCGGCAGGGCGCGCTTGTTGTCGTAGGAGTAGACCTTGGTGGCCTGCTGCTGCGCGGTGGCCTGGATCTTCGGGTCCAGCGAGGTGACCACTGTGTAGCCGCCCGAACGCAGTGCCTGCTCGCGTTCCGCGACGGTCGCCCCGAAGGCCGGCTGGGTCAGCCACCACTGGCGCAGGTAGTCGCAGAAGAAGCCCCAGTCGTCGTGGCCCTGGGAGACGGCGGTGCAGCCGTTGGGCTGGGCGGTGGGGCGCAGGGCCAGCGGCTCGGCCTTGGCCTGGGCGGCCTGCGCGGCGGTGATCGCGTTGGTGGCGACCATCGAGTCCAACACGTACGACCGGCGGCTCAGTGCCTCGTCCTTGTCGCCACTGATCGGGCTGTACGCGTCCGGGGACTGCACCAGACCGGCCAACAGGGCAGACTCGGCGAGGGTCAACTGCGCCGGAGGCTTGCCGAAGTACCGCTGACTGGCCGCCGCGATCCCGTACGCGCCGGAGCCGAAGTAGGCGATGTTCAGGTACCGGTCGAGGATCTCGTCCTTGCCGAGGCTCTTGTCCAGCGCGCTCGCGTACCGGATCTCCTGGATCTTGCGGCCCACCGTGGGATCGGTGGCGGCGGCGCGCTCCTCGGCGGTGCGGGTGGGGTCCGTCTTGAGCACGTTACGGACGTACTGCATGGTCAGCGTCGAGCCGCCCTGCTCGGTGCCGCCACCCTTGACGTTTGCCACCAGCGCCCGGGCCAGGCCGCGCAGGTCCGCGCCACCGTGCTCGTAGAAGCGCCGGTCCTCGGCCGCCACGATCGCCTGCCGCATGACCGGGGCGATCTCCGACAGGGGGACGTCGGTGCGGTTCACGTCGTAGAACGTGGTGATCAGCGTCTTGCCGTCGTTGGCGTAGAGGTACGAGCGCTGCGGCGTGGCCGGGGTCTTCAGCGAGGCCGGCAACGCGGCGTACGACCCGAGCGCGGAGCGGGCGGTGAGCCCGAGCAGCAGGTTGCCCGGCAGCGCGGCGACTGCCAGGACGAGCCCGGCCAACACGCCGGCGAGCAGCACTGTGAACAGCCGCGACAGCGGCGAGCGGGGGGCGGCCATGCTCCCCAGGATTGCCATGAAAGCCGCTAACCGACCACCCCCACCCCCCAATTGTCACCAACTTCACCCCCACCCCGACCCGCGTTGATCATGAAGTTGTTGCCATGACACGCCGAGGCCGAGCGCAACAACTTCATGATCAACGGACGAGGGGCAGGCCCGAGGCCGAGGCCGGGCGGGGTGGGTTAGGGGTTGGGCGTGCTTAGGCTGGCGGTGGCGGCGTCTCTGGCGGTTTCGCGGGGCATCAGGCGGCCGGAGCGGTAGCCGATGCCGATGCCCGCGATCAGCACGAAGATCGCGCCGAAGGTCTGCAACGAGCCGATCAGGGCACCACCGAGGCCGAGCAGCGGCGCGGCGATGATCAGCATGACGCCGTCGCCGAGGCTGAAGGTGCCCGAGCGGGCCACCGCCCACCCGGTGAGGAACCAGCCCGCGCTGTAGAACGTCGCGCCGAGCAGGACCAGCGACCGCGCGGTGGCGCCGAAGACCGGCGTCTGCTCCTCGAACCCGGCGAACGGCAGCATCAGCACGGTGCCGGCGATGCTGACCAGCAGCCCGGCGGCGGCCGCCCGGCGGCTGCGGGTCGCGGCCAGCAGCCCGGTGAGGGCCAACAGCGCGAGCAGGCCGAGCCAGACCGCGGCCACCCAACCGATCAGGTACACCGCCCGGCCGTCGGCCGGATAGGGGTCGTTGCCCACCCCTCCGTCGCTGGCCATCGCCACCGCGCCGTAGAGGATGGCGTACGCGGGCAGCAGCCAGACCGCCGCCCGTGCGAACCGACGTACCGACCAGGCCCAACTGGCGTTCGTGGCGGGGGCGCCCGGGGTCGGCTCGCCGACGAAGGGCAGTACGCCGAACCCGCCACCGCTGCGCCGGGAGCCCAGCGGGGCGACCGGGTCGTGTGCGCCGGGCACCGGGGCCGAGGACCACATCCGATTCGCCGGATCCTTCATGCGTCACCTCGCTCGTCGTCGAGCGGTGCACCGACGCGCCGGGGCGCCCCGATTGCCTGGTCACCACCCGTCCTAGGACCGATCGTGGCAGGCGTCGGAGCGCCCCATGAGTCTTTCTCGTATTTAGCCGACCGGGCGGCCGGCGTACCGGATCAGCCGCGCTCGCGCTGGTCGGCCGGGTCCTCGGTCAGGCTGGCCGGAGACACCGGCTCCGGTGCGGGCAGCCCCTGCGGCTTGTTGCCGCCGGTGGCCTGCGCCTCGGCGACGCGTACCTCGTCGTGGATCTGCTGGGCGGCGTCCGCCGCGGCCTGCGCCGCCTCCGCGGCCTCGCGCTCCACCTGGCTCGCGTGTTCGGCCGCCTCCGGAGCGGGCAGATCCCCCACCATCTGGCTCAGCCCACCGAGCGCGCCACCCATCCCCTCCAGGGCCTTGGTCAGCTCGGCCGGGACGATCCAGACCTTGTTGGCGCTGCCCTGGGCGATCTGCGGCAGAGCCTGCAGGTACTGGTAGGCCAGCACCTTCTGGCTCGGGTTGGCCTGGTGGATCGCGTCGAAGACCGTACGGATCGCCTTGGCCTGACCCTCGGCCTGCAGGATCCGGGCCTGCCGGTCACCGTCGGCCCGCAGCACCGCCGACTGCTTGTCACCCTCGGCGGTGAGGATCACCGACTGCTTGTGCCCCTCGGCGGTGAGGATCGCCGCGCGACGGTCCCGCTCGGCGCGCATCTGCTTCTCCATCGAGTCGCGGATGCTGGCCGGCGGCTCGATCGCCTTGATCTCGACCCGGGTCACCTTGATGCCCCAGCGCCCGGTGGTCTCGTCCAGCACACCCGAGAGGTGCCTGTTGATCTCGTCCCGGCTGGTCAGCGCGCGCTCCAGATCGAGCGAACCGATCACGTTACGCAACGTGGTGACGGTCAGCTGCTCGATGGCCTGGAGGAAGCTGGAGATCTCGTAGGTCGCCCGGACCGAGTCGACCACCTTGAAGTAGAGGACCGTGTCGATCGAGACCACCAGGTTGTCCGAGGTGATCACCGGCTGCGGCGGGAAGCTGACCACCTGCTCCCGCATGTCGACCTTGGTACGGACCGCGTCGACGAAGGGCACCAGCAGGTTGAGGCCGGGGCTGAGGGTGCGCTTGTACTTGCCGAGCCGTTCCACCACGTCCTGGCGTTGCTGCGGCACGATCCGCACCGCCTTGGCCAGCGTTATCACGGCGATCAATGCCACCGCGATCACCACCACCCCGATTAAGGTCATCCCGTTCACCCTCTCGATTCCGGCAGCTCGCCGGCGGAAGAAACATCGTCCTGCCACACCAGGGCGGTAGCGCCCCGGACCTTTATCACCCGAACCCGTTGACCGGGGTCGTAGACCTGTGTCGTGTCGTACGACCGGGCGCTCCACAACTCACCGTCGATCTTGACGAGACCCTGCTCGGCGTCCACCCGTTCCAGCACCAGCGCCGTGGAGCCCTCGATCGCCTCCACGCCGAACGGCTGCTCGCCGCTCTCCAGCGCCGAGCGGCTGTGCCGCCGGATGACCGGTCGGACCACCACCAGGCTCAACGCCGACACCACAGCGAAGACCAGCGCCTGCACGGCGACCGGCGCGCCCAGGGCGGCCGCACCGGCGGCGGCGAACGCACCGGCCCCGAACATGATCAGAAATAGCGTCGTCGTGAAAATCTCGGCGACGGCCAGCAGCACACCCAAAACGATCCACACCACGGCGTCCACCCCCCGATCGTGACACGCAAATGCACGCGCGGCCTCCCCGCGAAGATCAGTAGGCTCTGCGAGACCCTTTCCGGCCCGTCAAAACACCACAAATCGGCGGCCCGACCCGAGGAGATCCCGTTGATCCTGCTACCCGAGACCGCCCGACAGATCGACACCCGGGTCGCCCGGGCACAGGCCGACGGTCACACCCCGTCGCTGGTGCTGGGCGTGGTCCGCGACGGCACGCTGGCGCATGTGGCCGTCGCCGGCGATCACCCCCGCCCGGATGTCGACCTGCAGTACCGGGTGGGCTCGATCAGCAAGACGATGACCGCCACCCTGATCATGCAGTTGCGCGACGCCGGCCGACTGGCCCTGGACGACCGGCTGGAGCAGCACCTGCCGGGCACCGGTGTGGGCGCGCTCACAGTGCGCCAACTGCTCGGCCACGCCAGCGGCATCCAACGCGAACCCGAGGGCGACTGGTGGGAGCGGACGGCCGGCGTCGACCTGGCCACCCTGCTCGCCGAGGTCGACGCCGACAAGATCGCTTACCCGCCGCACCGCGCGTACCACTACTCCAACCTGGCGTACGGACTGCTCGGCGGGTTGCTCGAACGGCTCACCGGGACACACTGGGCCGACCTGCTCGACGAACGGGTCCTCACCCCGCTGGGCCTGCGCCGCACCACCTACGCGGCCACCGAGCCCTACGCCCGCGGCTACGTCGTCCACCCCTGGCACGGCACGTTGCGCGAGGAACCCCGCACCGACACCGGCGCCATGGCCCCCGCCGGGCAGCTCTGGTCGACGATCGAGGACCTGGGCCGCTGGGCCGCGTTCCTGGCCGACCCCGACCCGTCGGTGCTGGCCGCCGAGACGCTGACCGAGATGTGTGCCCCCGTGGTGATCAGCGACCCCGACTCCTGGACCGGCGGGCACGGCCTGGGGCTGGAGCTCTACCGCGACGGCGAGCGCGTGTACGTCGGGCACGGCGGCTCGATGCCCGGGTACGTGGCCGCCCTCGTGGTGCACCGGCCCACCCGCACCGCGGTGGTGGGCTTCGCCAACTCGTACGGCTTCCCGATCACCGGACTCGGCCGTCAACTGCTGACCACGGTGCTGGACGCCGAGCCGGCGTTCCCGCAGCCGTGGCGGCCGGCCCCCGCCGCCCCGGGTGCCGAATTGGCCGAGCTGACCGGCCGCTGGTGGTGGATGGGCACTCCGCTGGACCTGAGCTGGGACGCGGGTGACCTGGTGGCCCACGTACGCGGTGAGCGGGTGAGCCGGTTCACCGCCGAGGGGACGGACCGCTGGCGGGGACGGTCCGGCCCGGAGAACGGCGAGATCCTGTCGGTGCTGCGCGACGACGACGGACGGGCTCGGGCGGTCGACATCGCCACGTTCGTCTTCACGCGCAGCCCGGACGAGGTTCCCTGACCCATGCCGGGCGGACCGGAGGACCAGGCGGTCAGGCCGGCTCGGTGACGAAGTCGATGAGGCGTTCCATGGCGTTGATCAGAGGGGTCTCCACGTCGGCGAAGCTGTTCACCCGGGACAGGATGTGCCGCCACATGTCGGCCGGCTCGGCCACCCCGAGAGCCGCGCACACCCCCTCCTTCCAGGGCCGCCCCGGCGGCACCACCGGCCAGGCCGCGATGCCCAACGCGGCCGGCTTGACCGCCTGCCACACGTCCACGTAGGGGTGCCCGGTCACCAGCACGTGCGGCGAGTTCACCCGGGCGACGATCCGGCTCTCCTTGCTGCCCGGCACCAGGTGGTCGACGAGTACGCCGAGTCGTCGGGTCGGGCCGGGGCCGAAGTCGCGTACCTCGGCGTCGAGGGCGTCGATGCCGTCCAACGGCTCGACCACCACGCCCTCGATCCGTAGATCGTCGCCCCAGATCCGCTCGACCAGCGCGGCGTCGTGGATGCCCTCCACCCAGATTCGGCTGGCCTTCGCCACCTGGGCCCGCACATTGTCCACGGCAACCGAACCGGACGCGGTCCGCCGACGGGCCGCCGGTACCGCGGCGCGGGTCGGGCGGCGCAGCGTCACCGGGCTGCCGTCGAGCAGGAACGCCGCCGGCAGCAGCGGGAAGTTGCGCCGCTTACCGTGCCGGTCCTCCAACACCACAGCGCCGGCCTCGAAGCCCACCACCGCTCCGCAGAACCCGGAATCGGCATCCTCGACCACGAGATCCGGTTCGGCGTCCACCTCGGGGGTGACCTTGCGCCGTCGCCAATCGCCCGCCAACACGTCCTCGCCGTATCGCCCCGCCATGTCGATCACGCTAAACCCAGCCCGCGCCCACCCCGGCCCCCGACACACCGCCCCGCGCTCTGACCGCCGACCACAGGGGGCGGGGATTGGGGCGAACAGGGCAGTTGGGGGCAGGCCGGGCGACCGGAGCGGCAGCCGAGACAGGGCCGGTCGTGACCACGTACCCTTTCGGCATGTCCACCCCCGCAACGGGCGCGGCCACACTCGCGCCGCGCCGGTCCAGCCGGTTCGTTGCCTGGGTGCGCGCGTGGCGCGCCGGGTTGGTGCCCTACGACGAGGTCGCCGACGCCATCGCCGGCGACGAGGAACACCTCGTTGCGGACGCCCCGGGCACCTGGACCGACGTCCCGCTGGGCGCCGCGCTGCCCACCCTGGCCAAGCTCTCCCCGGACGAGATCCGCCTGGTGCTGCCCGCGCCGGGCGACCCGAGGGGTTTGCCCGGCCCCGGCGACTTCGCCGGTGCGGCGCTGGTCACGGGCGAGGCGGTGGTCGCCGGCGGGCTCGGGCTGATCCCCCAGGTGCGGCTGCACACCTCCGGCTCCGGGGACTGTTTCGAGACGGTGCTCTGGCGGGTCTACCCGCTGCCGGCCAACGCCGCCGCCGCCTCACTCTCGTTGCCTGGCGCCGCCGAGGCGGAGGCCGAGTTGGCCGCCGCGCTGGCCGAGACGACCGCCGTGCTGACCCGCCTCGACGTCGCCCAGTGGCGGCCCGAGCTGGCCGGTGCGCTGGCCGCACTCCGCCGCCCGGACGGCGCCACCGATCTCCCACCGGGCTTCGACCCGCGGGCCCGCCGACTCTTCGCCCGGGCCGCGGTGCTCGACCGGGTGCTGGCGTTGGCCGGGCACGCCGCCCCGGGCGGAGCGATCAACAACTACGAGGCGCAGCAACGGGACGCGGCACTTCGCCCCCTGACCGCCGCCTGCCGGCAGGCGCTGGTGGCCGCCTGCAACGCCCCCCTGCGCCCCTGACCGGAGGGCGCCACAGCACCGCCACGAGCATCAGATCTCGTCGAGCAGGTCCGCTACCGAGTTGATGATGCGGGACGGGCGGTACGGGTAGCGCTCCGCCTCGGTGCGGCTGCTGATCCCGGTGAGCACCAGGATCGTCTCCAGCCCAGCCTCCAGGCCGCACAGGATGTCGGTGTCCATCCGGTCACCGATCATCGCGGTGCTCTCCGAGTGCGCGTTGATGGTGTTGAGCGCCGAGCGCATCATCATCGGGTTGGGCTTGCCGACGAAGTACGGCTCCACCCCGGTCGCCTTGGAGATCATGGCGGCGACCGAGCCGGCGGCGGGTAGCGCGCCCTCCACGGACGGGCCGGTCACGTCGGGGTTGGTGCAGATGAACCGGGCGCCGTCGTTGATCAGGCGGACCGCCTTGGTGATCGCCTCGAAGCTGTAGGTGCGGGTCTCGCCGAGCACCACGTAGTCGGGGGCGAAGTCGGTCAGCACGTAGCCGACGGCGTGCAGCGCCGTGGTCAGCCCGGCCTCACCGATGACGTACGCGGTGCCACCCGGCCGCTGGTCGGCGAGGAACTGGCCGGTGGCCAGGGCGGAGGACCAGATCGACTCCTCCGGCACGTCCAGCCCCATCCGGCTGAGCCGGGCCGTCAGGTCCCGCGGGGTGTAGATCGAGTTGTTGGTCAGCACCAGGAACGGCTTGCCGGAGGCGCGCATCCGGTTGATGAACTCCGGTGCGCCGGGCACCGGCTGGCCTTCGTGCACCAGCACGCCGTCCATGTCGGTCAGCCAACTCTGCACGGGCTTACGGTCCTGCATGATGATCCTCAGAGGTCAGGGTCGACGGGTCGGTACGCAACAGATGGTGGCGCAGGTGTCCCACATGGGCAGCTCGCCCAGGCGGCGGCGCAGCTGCGCGCCGTCCGGGTCGGTTCGCTCGGTGACCAGCTCACGAACCATGGTCACGAAACGCGGGTCGGTGCCCGGCGTGCCGGCCCGGACGAAGTCCAGGCCGAGCTGCTTCGCCGTCTCCAGCGCTTCGGTGTCCAGGTCCCACACGACCTCCAGGTGATCGGAGACGAACCCGATCGGGCTGACCACCACACCAGTGGTGCCGCCCTGCACGAGGGCGGCCAGGTGGTCGTTGATGTCCGGTTCCAGCCACGGCACCTGCGGCGGGCCGGAGCGGCTCTGCCAGACCAGGTCGTACCCCAGGTCGGGTGCGGCGGCCGCGGCGACGAGCCGGGCGGTCTCGTGCAGCTGCGCCTCGTACCGGCCGCCGTGCGGGCCGGCGTTCGCCGCCATGGAGTTGGGGATGGAGTGGGCGGTGAAGACCAGCCGGGTGGTGTCCCGCTTCGCCGGGTCGAGCTGGCCCAGCGCCGCCCGAACCGCGTCGACGTGCGGCTCGACGAAGCCGGGGTGGTCCCAGAACTGACGCAGCTTCTCGATCACCGGGGCGTCCGGGCCGATGGCGGCGCGGGCGGCGGCGATGTCCTCCTGGTACTGCCGGCAGGACGAGTAGCCGCCGTACGCGCTGGTGACGAAGGCCAACGCCCGGGTGACCCCGTCGTCGCGCATCTGGGTCACGGTGTCGGCGAGCATCGGGTCCCAGTTGCGGTTGCCCCAGTAGATGGGCAGGTCGACACCGTGCGCGGCGAAGTCGGCGCGGACGGCGGCCAGCAGGTCCCGGCACTGCTGGTTGATCGGGGACACCCCACCGAAGTGCTGGTAGTGCTCGGCGACCTCGACCAGTCGTTCGGGAGGCACACCCCGGCCCCGGGTCACGTTCTGCAGGAACGGCATCACGTCCTCGGGCCGTTCGGGCCCGCCGAAGGACACCAGCACCACCGCGTCGTACGACATGGGGTCATTCTTGCCCCTCGGCCGGGACGTCCCGGCGACGCCCCCTGGTCCGGACGCGTAGATCACGCGGACGGTGACCGGGGGGCGTCGGGGTGAAGCGTCAGGAGCCGATGGCGTGGTAGCCGCCGTCGACGTGGACGATCTCGCCGGTGGTGGCCGGGAACCAGTCGGAGAGCAGCGCCAGGCAGGCCCGCGCGGCGGGCTCCTGGTCGGTGAGGCTCCAGCCCAGCGGGGCACGCTCGGCCCAGGCCTCCTCGAACTGGTCGAAGCCGGGGATCGACTTCGCGGCGATGGTGCGCAGCGGCCCGGCGGCGACCAGGTTGCTGCGGATGCCCTGCTTGCCCAGGTGCAGCGCCAGGTAGCGGGACGCGGACTCCAGGCCGGCCTTGGCCACGCCCATCCAGTCGTAGACCGGCCACGCCTTCGTCGCGTCGAAGGTCAGGCCGACCACCGCGCCGCCGGGCGACATCAGCGGCAGCGCCGCCATGGCCAGCGACTTGTACGAGAAGGTGGAGACGTGCAGGGCGGTCGCCACGTCCTCCCAGGGCGCGTCGAGGAAGCCGCCACCGAGGCAGCTCTGCGGGGCGAAGCCGATCGAGTGCACGACACCGTCGAGGCCGTCGACGTGCTCGCGTACCCGGTCGGCGAGGCCGGCCAGGTGCTCGGTGTTGGTGACGTCCACCTCGATGACCGGCGCCGGCTCGGGGAGCCGCTTGGCGATCCGTTCGACCAGGGAGAGCCGGCCGTAGCCGGTGAGCACGACCTGCGCGCCGTTCTCCTGAGCGAGCTTCGCCACCGAGAAGGCGATCGAGGCGTCGGTGATGACACCGGTGACGAGCAGTCGCTTACCGGCGAGCAGTCCGGACATCGCTGATTTCCTCCGTAGTCAAAAGGGTTAGTGGCCCATGCCGAGGCCGCCGTCGACCGGGATGACGGCGCCGGAGACGTACCCGGCGCTGTCCGAGGCCAGCCAGGTGACCACGGCGGCGACCTCGTCCGGGCTGGCCATCCGGCCGGCCGGGATGGACTTGAGGATCTCCGCCTTGCGGTCGCCGGTGAGGCCGGCGGTCATGTCGGTGTCGATGAAGCCGGGCGCCACCACGTTCGCGGTGATGTTGCGGCTGCCCAGCTCCCGGGTGATCGAGCGGGCGACGCCGACGAGGCCGGCCTTGCTGGCGGCGTAGTTGACCTGCCCGGCGCCGCCGGCGAGGCCGACCACCGAGGAGATGAAGATCATGCGGCCCCACTTGGCGCGGAGCATCTTGCCGGAGGCCCGCTTCGCGACCCGGAACGCACCGGTGAGGTTGGTGTCCACCACGTCGGTGAACTGCTCCTCGGACATCCGCAGCAGCAGCGTGTCGGCGGTCATGCCGGCGTTGGCGACCAGCACCTCGACCGGCCCCAGCTCGGCCTCGACGGCGACGAACGCGGCGTCGATCGAGGCGGCGTCGGTGACGTCGGCGCGGACGCCGAACAACCCGTCGGGTGCCTCGCCGCTACGGTGGGTGACCGCCACCCGGTCGCCCTGCTTGGCGAAGGCCTGCGCGATGGCCAGGCCGATCCCTCGGTTACCCCCGGTCACCAGCACGGTTCGGGCCACTGTTCCCCCTTGCGAATGGTCAGCACGGACGCGTCGGAGCCTAGGCGTTACCGGCAGGTAAGCGCTAACGGGAGTCGCGTCACACTGGGGTACCACACCGGGATCAACCCCTGGTGGCACGCCTCGTGGCGGGGTCGGCCCGTAGCCTCCGGGTGGTGAACCGGCATCCGATCGCGGTGGCCCTGAGGGCCCTGCGGCAGACAGTGCTCGGCCCGGACGCCCGGCCCGAGCGGCCACTGCTGGCCCGTTGGCCGGGGCCGGCCCGCTACGCCGCGCCGGTCGGCCTGCTCGCCGCGCTGGGTATCTTCCTGATCACGCTGACAGTGGAGAGCGAATGGGGGCTGCCGACACCGATCGCGATGCTCTTCGCGGCGATGACTGTGGCGCCGCTGCTGGCGCTGCCCCGGCGTCCCCTGCTGGCCTGGCGGCTGACGGTGCTGGCCCTGCTGATCTGCACGTTCAACGCCCCGGCCGACCAGGCCTGGCCGTGGACCCCGCCGCTGGCGCTCGGGTCGATCGCGGTGCTGGCGGTGGTCGTCGCACGGGTCGACCGGCCGGTGCTGGCCTGGGTGGTGACGATCAGCACGGTGCCGGTGCTCACCCTGGTCCACCCCGACAACCGGGTCCCCGTCCTGCTGCTGCTCGGCGCGCTGGCGATCGTCGGCGACCTGATCCGCCGCAACCGGCTGTCCCGGCACGCGCTGGCGGCGCAGGCCGAGCTGAGCGAACGGGAGCAGGAGCGCCGCGCGGTGCTGGAGGAGCGCACCCGGATCGCCCGGGAGCTGCATGACGTGGTGGCCCACCACATGTCGCTGATAGCGGTGCAGGCGGAGACCGCCCCGTACCGGCTGACGGACGTGCCGGCCCCGGCAGCCGCGGAGTTCGTCGCCATCGCCGCGTCGGCCCGCGACGCGCTCACCGACATGCGGCGGCTGTTGGGGGTGCTACGCAGCGAGACGACCGGGCCGCAGACCGCCCCACAGCCGGACCTCACCGACCTGGGCGCGATGGTGGACGCGGCACGCCGGGCCGGGCTGCCGGTGACAGTGGACGCCGAGCCGGTGGAGGACGGGCGGGTGCCCGCGCCGGTCGGGCTGGCCGCGTACCGCATCGTGCAGGAGGGCCTGGCCAACGCGGCCCGCCACGCGGCCGGCGCCGCGGTGCGGGTCACCGTCCGCGTCGGCCGGTCTGGTCTGGGGGTACGCGTCGAAAACTCCCCGGTCGACGTCCGACCGACCCCCGACGGCGGCTCCGGGCACGGGCTGACCGGCATGCGGGAACGGGCCACCTCGCTGGGCGGTACGTTCACCGCCGGGCCGCTGCCCGACGGGGGTTACGCGGTGGTGGCCGAGTTGCCGTACGAGGTGGAGGGCGGGGACCGATGATCCGGGTGCTGATCGCCGACGACCAGGCGATGGTCCGACAGGGTTTCGGCGCGCTGCTCGCCGCCCAACCGGATCTGCTGGTGGTGGGGGACGCCGCCGACGGCGCGCAGGCGGTGGCCGCCGCCCGCCACCTCGACCCGGACGTGGTGCTGATGGACGTGCGGATGCCGGTCATGGACGGGCTGGAGGCCACCCGCAAGCTGCTCGGTGACCGGTCGGCGCAGCGCCCCAGGGTGCTCATCCTCACCACCTTCGACCTGGACGACTACGTGTACGAGGCGCTGCGCGCCGGGGCCAGCGGGTTCCTGCTCAAGGACGCCCCGGCGGCCGACCTGGTGCAGGCGGTGCGGGTGGTGGCGGCCGGGGACGCGCTACTCGCCCCGGGTGTCACTCGTCGGTTGATCGCCGAGTTCGCGGCCCGTCCGGACCGCCGCCGCCCGCGCCCCACCGACCTGGCCGGGCTCACCCCCCGCGAGACCGAGGTGCTGCGGTTGATCGCCCGGGGTCGCAACAACGCGGAGATCGCGGGTGACCTGGTGGTGGCCGAGCAGACGGTGAAGACGCACGTCGGGCGGATCCTGGCCAAGCTGGGTCTGCGTGACCGGGCCCAGGCAGTGGTGCTGGCGTACGAGACGGGTCTGGTGGCCGCCGGCGAGTAGCCCTGTGGAGCCAGCCCGGGAACGGCTCTGCGGGACGACGACCGGGCCCCGCCCCTGGGCGCACTCTCCCTCCGGACGACATTCCGGAGGGAGAACGTGATGCGACGACGAGGTGCCAGCCGGGTGGCGATGGCCGCGCTGCTCGGCGTGAACCTGGTCCTGCCGACCCGACCCGAGCCGGCCACTGTGGCGGGGTTCGTCGAGGCGTACCCAGTGATGGCGGCGGCGATGCGCGCGGCCGGCCCCCCGTACGCGGACTGGGTGGCCGACGGACGCCGGTTCCTGCTGTTCGACGGGCGTGGTGACGGCCGCGCGGTCGAGGTGTTCGGCGACCTCGCCGACGCGGACCGGATCGCGGTGCTGGTGCCGGGGGTCGGCAGCACCCTCGCCGACTTCGACAGGGGGCTGGGCGGGGTGGCCCGGCGGGCGCCGGCGGTGCAGGCCGGGCAGCTCTACCGGGAGCTGCGGGCGACCGACCCGACGGCGCGGGTCGCGGTGCTGGCCTGGCTCGGCTACGACCCGCCCGACGGGGTGTTGACCGCCGCCGGTGGCGTCAGCGCACGGCGCGGCGCGGCCGGGCTGGCCAGGCTGCTGAGGGAGTTGGCCGGGCGGCGTCCAGCGGCGGCGATCACGCTGGTCGGGCACAGCTACGGGTCGTTGGTGGTGTCGCTGGCGGCGGCGCAGGCCCCGGCCCAGGTCACCGACGTGGTCAGCCTCGGCGGCGTCGGCGCCGGGGTGCAGCGCGCCGACGACCTGCCCGGCGGGCGGCGGTTCTGGGCGGCGGAGGCGCCGACCGACTGGATCCGTCGGGTACCGCCGGTGCGGCTGCCGGGCCTGGGTTTCGGCCGGCGACCCGGCGATCCGGCGTTCGGCGCCCGCCCCCTGCCGGTGGGTGGGGTGGCGGGGCACGACGGCTACCTCGCGCCGGGCAGCGCCGCGCTGGTCGCGGTGGCGGCGGTCGTGCTGGGCGGCGTCGACACCGATCGGATCGGGGAGGCCCGATGAGCCGGGACCGTGCCGTCGACGCGCTCCGGGCGTACGCCGTCGGCGGTGTGGTGCTGGGGCACTGGTTGGTCACCGGTTTGGTGTTGGCCGGCGACGGCGGGCTGCACCAGGCCAGTCCGCTGACCGCCCTGCCCGATCTGGCCCCGGTGACCTGGGTGTTGCAGACGCTCGGGTTGTTCTTCTTCACCGCCGGGTTCGGCTCGGCCCGGTCGCTGGCCCGCTACCCGGGCGGTGCGTGCGGTTGGCTGGCCGGTCGGCTGCGCCGGCTGCTGCTGCCCGCTGTGGCGCTGCTCGGTGTTGGTGCCGCAGTGCTGCTCACCGCCACCGTCGTCGGCACCTCGGACGACACGCTCGCCGTCGCGCTGCGGCTGGCGGTCAGCCCGCTGTGGTTCCTGCTCCCGCTGGTGATCCTGGTCGCGGTGACCGGCCCGCTGCGCGTCGCCGTACGCCGGTGGGGGGTGGCGCGGTGCGGTGCGCCGGCGGTGGCCGTGGTGGCCGCTGTCGACCTGGCCGTCCGTCTGCTGCCGGCCGGCACCGACCTGCCCCCGGTCACCGTGCTGGCGGCCTGGTCGGTGCCGTACCTGCTGGGAGTGGCGCACGCCGACGGGCGGCTGGACGGGCGGCGGGCGGGCGGCACACTGGCGGCCGGTGGGGCGGTCGCGCTGGCGGCGCTGCTGGCGCTCGGCTACCCGGCGAGCGCGGTCGGCGTGCCCGGGGCGGGGGTGTCCAACCTGAACCCGCCGTCGCTGCTGGTCGTGGCGCTGGCGGTGACCCAGGTCGGGCTGGGGCTGCTCGCCCGGCCGGCACTGCACCGGCTGGTGACCCGGCCGCTGCCGGGCCGAGCGGTGACCGATGTGAACCGGTCCGCCGTCCGGATCTACCTGTGGCACCAGCCGGTACTGGTGGCGGTGACCGCGCTCACCGCCCGCAGCGGGCTGGCCCTGCCCGGTCTGCACACCGCCCCGGACGGCCCGGGGTGGATGCTGGCGCGCTGCTGCTGGCTGCCGCTGCTCGCCGTGGTGCTGGTCACCGTGGTGCGGGTGGGGCAGCCGATGTCGTTCCGCCGAGGCGTACGCGCTGGTGGCGAGCGGCGTCGCCAACCGGGCGGTGGAGGGGTCTCCGGCCGGTCGGCCGAGTGCGTTCCGCCGGCACCGCAGGTGTACGATCATCGACGTTCCGGCCCGCCCGACTTGCAGGAGGTGATCGCTGTGCGAGATAGCGATCCTCCCAGTCGTGGCCGGGCCGATGGTCAGTCCCGCTGAGCCACGACTCAGTCTGGTGAGCTGACCCCGCTCCGCTCCCCACCACGTCGGCAACTGCCGAGGTGAGTGTGCCGCGCCGCCCGATCCCGGGCGGTCGCCGGGAGCCGCCCGGTCACGACTTCGTGTGCGCGTCCCCACCCCCTGCGGTCCGCCCCCGCACGCGGACCGTCCAGCCGCCACCCGGAGCCGTCATGAGCCGCTACGTCGCCCCGCTGGGCTTCACCCTCGCCGCCGTTTGGGTGGCCATCGTCTTCGTGCTCGCCGGTGGCGGTCACTGACCGTCGCTCGTCCGAGGTTGTCGGTTGCCGGCGTGGGTGCGCCGCAACCGCCATCGAAGCGTAGAAGTTGGTCACCGACACGAAGCGCCGGGAGTATCTGGACCGCCTGCTCACCCACGACTCCTGCGCGCGATTGCCCACCTGGGGCGAATCGTGGCAGGAGGTGTCCCGTCGCCGCGGGCGCCTGCTCGGCTGACCCGTAACGGTGCGGGAATCCGCCAGGGCCCGGCGAGGAGCGCGACGCCGATCTGCGCGACGCCAGCGACGACCAGCGTTGTTCCCGTGCCGAGCAGGCCGATGATCGTTCCGCCGGCGAGCAGGCCGAGCGACACAGCCCCGTCGTGCACCAAGCTCTCTGCGGCGAAGGCCGCTCGTCGTTCCGCGCCGTCGGTGCGGACACTGATCAACCGGTTCACCGCCGCGATACCGAGAGGCATGGCGAAGCCGCCGACCGCCGCCAGGTAGGCGATCGACGCCAGCGACGCGGTGAACAGCGGCAGAACCATGAAGGTCGCACCGAGAACGACCCAACCGGCGGCGATGGTCGCCAGTGGCGGCAGCCGGGGTACGAGCATCGGCGCGAGCAGTGCGCCGACGACGGAGCCCGCACCGTACCCGGTCATACCGGCCGCGATGAGTAGGCCCGGCCGACCTGTCTCGGCGCCGAGGATCGCCAGGCCGAGCGTGAAGGCGAACCAGGCGAGCCCTCCGACCCCACCCATGACCACAGCGCGACGCACATCGGGATGTCGGGACAGGACGTGTCGCAGGGCAGGAGCGTCGCCCGTTGCCCCACCCGGGGCGACGGGGGCGCGGCCCCGTACGGTCAGCAGCGCGACCACACCAATCCCGACGCCGAGCGCCTCGGCCCAGAGCAGCCGGAACGGACCGTCAAGCGTGATCGCCCAGCCGGCCAGCGGCGGTGCCAGGATCATAGTGGCGCGATGGGCGAAGTCCTGCCAGGCGAGCATCCGGGCGGCGAGTTCGGTGCCCAGTCCGTCGCAGATGTCGGCGAGCAACGCCCGCTGGGCCGGGCCGCTGAGCGCGGTGCCACAGCCGGTGATCAGGCCCGCGGCGATCAGGTGGATCGGGCCGACGGTGCCGAGCACGGCGCCGACAGGCACTACCAACAGCCCGATCACCTGGACGGCGAGCACGCCGGCCAGCGCACGGCCGGTGGTGAGCCGCTGCCGGATGCGGCGAGCCCACCAGGCCGAGGTGAGCATGGGTAACCCGACCGCCCCGCCGACCAGCCCGGTGGCCCAGGTGGAGTCGG
This sequence comes from Micromonospora salmantinae, assembly GCF_022230905.1. NCBI lineage: Bacteria > Bacillati > Actinomycetota > Actinomycetes > Micromonosporales > Micromonosporaceae > Micromonospora > Micromonospora salmantinae. Next base: position 163,529 of record NZ_JAKKFG010000004.1, on the reverse strand, counting down.
TCTCGGCGAGCGCCACGAGGGGCAGCGCGAGGGCTGTCGTACGCTGCCCCATCCAGGTCAGGAATGTCGTCGTCAGCATGACGGCGATGTCACGTCGAGCGGTCATGGAACCAATCCTGATCTTGCCTGGCACCGTCGGGTAGATCGCGGATCGGCGGAGTAGCTCATAACCTTGGCTTATGAACTCATCGCCATCGGTCGAGGACCTTCGGCTCGTCGAGGCGCTCGCTCGACACGGCTCGCTCGGAGCGGCGGGGCGGGAACTGCTGATCAGCCAGCCGGCCGCCAGCAACCGGCTGGCGGCGCTGGAACGGCGGATCGGCGAACGGCTCTTCGATCGGGACACCACCGGGGCGCGGCCCACCCCGGCCGGCAGGGCCCTCGCGGCAGAGGCGGCACACGTCCTCGCCCATCTGGCAGAGATCTTCGATCGCACCCGGGTGGCAGCGCACACCGGGACGCTCACGATCGGCACCTTCGGCAGCCTCGCCCCCTGGCTGTTTCCGGCGCTGGAGGAGTTGCTGGCCGGAAGAAACGTGCACCAGGTCACCGACCATGGCGACCGACTGGTCGACTGGGTCGGCGAGGGCTCACTGGATGCGGCCTTCGTCGCGATCGCCAATCAGATGCGGCTGCCCGGCACCGTGAGCGCGCTGCCCATCGGCGCCGACAGGCTGGCCGTACTCACCCCGCCGGACGTGACGCTCCATGCCGGACGTCGGCCGTTCGCCGGACTCGACGTCATCGCGTACACCTACGACCTGTCCACGGCTGCGCTGCACCGGCGGCTCTCCGAACTGGGTGCTCGACCACGCGCGGCAGCCACCGCCGAAACAGCCGTACGAATGGGCCGTCTGCTGCGGTGCCCGGTCGTCCTGCCCCGGGGAATGGGCCTCGCCTACGCCGAACCGCAGGAACGGGTCGGGGCCGTAGCGGTGGCGGGTCGGCTCATACTTCACCTGGTTACCCGCCGGCCCACGCCACCCGTCCTGGCCCGCGCCGCGCTCAGCCTGCCCGCCCGCCTGGCCCTGGACCCATTGATGAAACCCTGAGCCGGCTTCAGAGCATCCGGGACGACCAGAGCAGACTGAACGCTCCCGCGCAGAGCGCCAGCAGCAACGCCACCCCGGCGTACCACTGGGTCACCTCACGCGGCTCGGTGCGGAACCCGATCGAGCTGCCCATGTCCTGGTAGACCTGCTTCAACTCGCTCACCGAGGCCGCCTCGTAGAAGTAACCCTCGGTGGTCTCGGCCAGCTCGGCGAGGGCCATCCGGTCCACCGGCACCCGCTGCAACTGCCCGCCGATGTCGACCTGCCCGGTGTCGGTGCCGAAGGCGATGGTGGAGACCGGAACGTTCGCGGCCTGCGCGGCTGCCGCCGCCTCCTCCACCGCCCGACCGGAGGTCCGGAAACCGTCGGAGAGCAGCACGATCCGTGCCGGCGGAATGCCCGCCGCGCCGTCGGTCGGCACCGACCGGATCGCCTCCAGGCAGGTGAACACCGCCTCGCCGGTCGCTGTCGCCTCGGCCAGCACCAGCCCGTCGATGGCACTGGTCACCGCGTCCCGGTCCTTGCCCGGCGGCACCAGCACGTTGGCCGCCTTGGCGAACGACACGAGGCCCAGGTTGTAGCTCTCCGGCAGCTCACTGACGAACTGCTTGGCCGCCTCCTGGGCCGCCTCCAGCCGGTTCGGCGCCACGTCGTCGGCCTGCATCGACAACGACACGTCGATGGCGAGCATCACTGTGGCCCGCTCCAGCGGCTCCTTGGTGTCCACGGCGGGACGGGCCAGCGCGGTGGCCAGCACCAGCAGGCAGAGCAGGAACGCGGTCGCCGGGACGTGCCGACGCCAGCCCAGGCCCTTCGGCGCGACAGTACGCAGCAGGTCCACATTGGTGAACCGCATCGCGTACGCCCGGCGGTGCAACTGCCGCCAGACGTAGAACGCGGCGAGGGCGAAGACCGGCAGCACAGCCAGCAGCCACCACGGTTGCAGAAAACGGATCATCGTGTCGTCCCCCTGGTACGCGCGTGCCGTTGCGCGGCCACGAATCGCACCATGTCCAGCAGCCAGTCTCGGTCGGTACGCAGACGCAGGTGGGCCGCGCCGGCGCCGCGCAGGGCGGCGGCGATGGTGGCCCGTTGGGCGGTGGCGGCCTCGGCGTAGCGCTGCCGCAGCCGCGGGTCGGCGGTCTGCACCTCGTGCAGCTCGCCGCTCTCCGGGTCGACCACCGGCAACACTCCCACGTCAGGCAGCTCCAGCTCACGCGGGTCGACCACCTCGATCGCCAGCACGTCGTGGCGGACGCGCAGCTTGCGCATCGGCCGCGCCCACTGCTCGGCGGGCGCGAGGAAGTCCGAGACCACCACTGCCACCCCGCGACGGCGGGGCGGACGGTTGAGCATCTCGATCAAGGCGCCCAGATCACCACGGCCGGGCTGGATGGCGGTGCCGGCGACGGCACGCAGCAGGCCCTGCGCCTCCTTGCGCCCGGAGCGCGCCGGCAGCCGGGTGAGCACCCCGGGCCCGGCCGGCGGTGGTCCGCCCCGCCAGCGTCGGGCCGGGGCGGACGCCCCGCCGCCGGTGCCGATCACGGCGCCGATCCGGTTACCCCCGCGCACGGTCAGGTGGGTGATGGCGGCCGCGGCGGCCACCACCACCTCCCGTTTGAGCCACTGACCTGTCCCGAAGTCCAGGCTGGCGGAGAGGTCCAGCGCGAGCCAGGTCTCCAACTCCCGGTCGGCGACCGTACGCCGCACGTGCGGTGTGGTGGTCCGGGCCGTGACCGGCCAGTCCATCCGGCGCACGTCGTCGCCGGGGCGGTACTCCCGGGACTCTCCCGCCTCACTGCCCGGTCCGGGCAGCAGGCCGGCGTAGTCGCCCTGGAGCAGACCGTCGAGCTTGCGGGTGACGAGCAGCTGAAGCCGGGACAGCACGGCCTCGCTACGGTCGGCGAGGGGAGCCGGACGAGGGGTGGGTGAGGTCACGGGCGCTGCCCGGGCCAGCCAGCGCCCGGCGGCGGCGCGATCGACGGCGGGGTGGCCTGCTGCCGGGGAGCGACCGCCGGGAGCGGGATCGTCGACATCACCCGCTGCACGATGTGGTCGGCGGGTACGTCGTCGGCGAGCGCGTCGTAGCTGAGCACCAACCGGTGCCGAAGGATGTCGGGCGCGATGTCCTGCACGTCCTGCGGCAGCGCGTAGTCACGCCCGCGCAGCAGCGCCAGGGCGCGGGTGGCCCGGACCAGACCCAGCGAGGCGCGCGGGCTGGCCCCGTACTGGATCAGTTGCGCGACGTCGGGCATGCCGTGCTCGGCCGGGGCCCGGGTGGCCAGCACCAACCGCACCGCGTAGTCGACCAGGGCGTTGTGGACGAAGACCTGGTCCGCCTTGCGTTGCAGGGCGATCAGCTCCGGGGTGTCGAACACCGCGGTCGGCTCGGGCGCGGTCACGCCCATCCGGTAGACGATCTCCCGTTCCTCGGCGTCGGTCGGGTAGCCCACCACGATCTTCATGAGGAACCGGTCCCGCTGCGCCTCCGGCAGCGGGTAGACGCCCTCCTGCTCGATCGGGTTCTGGGTGGCCATCACCAGGAACGGGTCCGGCACCCGGTGGCTTTCCCCACCGATGGACACCTGCCGCTCGCTCATGACCTCCAGCAGCGCGGACTGCACCTTCGCCGGCGCCCGGTTGATCTCGTCGGCGAGCAGGAAGTTGACGAAGACCGGGCCCAGCTCGACGTCGAACTTCTCGCTCGACTGCCGGTAGATCCGGGTGCCCATGATGTCGGCGGGCACCAGGTCCGGGGTGAACTGGACCCGGGCGAAGGACCCACCGACGACCTTGGCGAGGGTCTCCACCGCCAGGGTCTTGGCCACCCCGGGCACGCCTTCGAGCAGGCAGTGACCGCGGGCGAGTAGCGCGACGAACATCCGCTCCACCATCCGGTCCTGCCCGACGATCACACGTTTGATCTCGAACAGGCCCTTCTCCAGCAGGGTGGCGTCCTGCGCGGGTGTGGTCACCGGGGCGGGTGCCGCTCCGTTCGGCGTCGGGGCGTCGGGCATGGTCGGCTGGGCCACCGGTCCTCCACAGCGTTTGTCGGTCGTCGCGGCTCGTGCGGTATCAAGACTCGCACGCCTTGCTGAGTGTCGAGGTGGGGAGAAGCCGATTTTGACCGCGCCGTCCCCGGCGGCCGAATCACGCATCGAGGGTGTGCACGGACCGGCCCGCCGCGTGTACGATTCACCCCGTCGCCGGGCGACTCCCCCCGTGGTCGCCCGGCGCTCAAGCTCTCCGTCCCGCCGCCCTAGACTGGCCGGGATGAGCATCCCCTCCCCCGCCGACGAGGCCCTGGTCTGTTCGGCCCGGGGCTGCCGGTCCGCCGCCGTCTGGGTGCTGGAGTGGAACAATCCCCGTCTGCACGACGCCGATCGGCGCAAGACCTGGCTGGCCTGCGCCGCGCACCGGGGCAGCCTCGGTGACTTCCTCGACGCTCGAGGCTTCCTGCGTGCCGTCACTCCGGTGCCCGGATCGCCTACGCTCGACCTGTGAGCGGCGACCCTCCGGCTTCCCCCGGCCCCACCTCCCCGTCCTGGCCGCCCACCCCGGCCACCGCACCACCCGGCGTCGACCCGCCGCCCGGCGCGTTTCCGGCACCCGGCACGCTCGGCCCGGAGCCCACCGCGCCGGACGCCTCGACGCCCGCCCCGCTGCCACCGGGCGCGCTGCCGCCCGGTCACCGGCCGGCACCCGCCGCCGACCAGCGCGCTCCCGACCTACCGCCCCCCGGCCTCCTGCCGCCCGAGCCCGGCGCGCTGCTGACGGCTGCGCCGGGTGGTCGGGGTCCACTGGAGCCCTGGCCGGACACTGTCAACTGGCAGCCGATCTCCACCGATCTGATCTGGGTGGAGCTGATCCGGCTGGCGATCGTGGTCGCCATCGGGCTGGCGGTGACCGGGGTCGGCTGGGCGCTCAGCGGTCACTCGTTGTTCGGGCTCGCCGTGGCCGTCGTGCTGGTGTTCGGCGCGTGGCGGGCCGTCGCGATCGTCCGCGCGGTCCGGGCCTGGGGGTATGCCGAGCGGGAGAACGACCTGCTGGTCCGGCACGGGTTGCTGGTCCGTCGACTCTCCATCGTGCCGTACTCGCGGATGCAGTTCGTCGACGTGAGCGCCGGGCCGTTGGAGCGCGCCTTCGACCTGGCCACAGTGCAGTTGCACACCGCGGCGGCCGCGAGCGACGCCCGGGTGCCCGGACTGCGTCCGGCGGAGGCTTCCCGGCTGCGCGATCGACTCACAGCGCTCGGCGAGGACCGGGCGGAGGGGCTGTGAGCACCCGCGCGCGCAGCCGCCGACCGCGCCGAGGGCCGCTCCGATGAGCGACGGGCCAGCCGAGCCGAGCACCGTGCCGCCCACCGGCCCGACGCCACCGGGGCCGGTGCTGCCCGCTGGCGCGGCACCGCCTGGGCCGGTGCCAACTGGCGCGGCACCTGACGGGCCGGTGCCGCCCGGCACGCCCGCGCCGTGGCCGGCACCACCGGGCGGCGGCGAGGGCGAACCCCGGCAGCGACTGCACCCGCTCAGCCCGGTGCTGCACGGCGCCAAGTCCCTGGTCGTGGTGATCGCCGGGCTGTCCTGGTCGACGCTCTCGCGCGTGGGATTCGGCTGGTTCGCCGCCATGGTGGCGGTGCTGGCGCTCGGCGCGACAGTGCTGTCGGTGATCAGCTGGTACAACACCGGCTACCACGTCGTCGGCCGGGAACTACGGGTGTACGAGGGGCTGCTCTGGCGGCGTACCCGGGCCATCCCGTTGGAACGGTTGCAGGCCGTGGAAGTGGTCCGACCGCTGCTCGCCCAGCTCACCGGCCTGGCCGAGCTGCGCCTGGAAGTGGTCGGCGGAGGCAAGGCCGAGGCGCCACTGGCGTACCTCGGGGTGGCCGACGCGGCGCTGCTGCGCGAGCGTCTGCTGGCGCTGGCCGGGCGGGTGGCGCAGCAGCCCGCGCCCGGCGACGCGGCGGCCCCGGTGGCCCCGGGTGCGACGGCGCCACCGGCGGCCGTACCGGGCCGGCCACTGCACGCGGTACGCAACCAGAACCTGCTGATCAGCCAACTGCTCACCCCGCAGGCGTTCCTGCTCCCGTTCGGTGTGGCCTTCGTCGTGGTGCAGTTCCTCACCGCGGGTTCGTGGTCGTTCGTCGCGGTGGCGAGCACCCTGACCGCGATGGCGGGTGTGCTGCTGCAACCGATCCGCCGGGTCCTCGACGACTGGAACTTCCGGCTGGCCCGCGACGGCGCCACGCTGCGGGTGCACAACGGCCTGCTGGAGACGCGGGCGCAGACCGTGCCGCTGGAGCGGGTGCAGACCGTGCGGGCCACCTGGCCGTTGCTGTGGCGGATGAAGGGCTGGCTGCGGTTGCGGCTGGAGGTGGCCGGTTACTCCGTCGCGGAGGCCGACGACCGCAACCGGCCCGACCGGCTGCTGCCGGTCGGCGACCTGCCGACGGCGACGATGATCGTCGCCGAGGTGCTTCCGGGGGTACGCCTCGACGCGCTCACGCTGAGCCCGCCGCCGCGCCGGACCCGTTGGCTGCACCCGCTGGGCCGTGCCGCGTTCGGCGCGGGCCTGTTCGAGCGGGTGTTCGCCACCCGGTCCGGACGGCTCACCCGACAGTTGGTGATCGTGCCGTACGCCCGGATCCAGAGCGTGCGAGTGGTCCAGGGGCCCATCCAGCGCCGTCTCGGCTTGGCCACCGTCCACGCGGACACCGCGGGCGGCTCCGGCGCCACCGCCCAGGACCGCGACCTGGCAGAGGCCTGGGCCCTGGCAGCCGACCTGACCACAAGAGCCCACCAAGCCCGCACCCAACCCTGACCCCCACCCCACCCCACCCCCACCCCGTCCGGGCCCGGGCCGGGGGGTTAGTGGTCGGCGGGGACTGCGGGGTGGGTGGTGGTGTCTGGTTCCCGTGGCGTTGGGGGCTCGGGTTGGCCGGGCGGGGGATCGGTGGGGTCCGTGGGGTCGGCGGGCTGCTCCGTGGGCCGTGCCGCCTTGGCGCTCGGGTGGCGGGCCCGCCACGCCGTCCAGCCGCGCTCCGCCAGACCGACCACCAGGAAGGTCAGACCCACGTAGGCCCAGCCGACCAGCACGTCGATCACGTAGTGCTCACCCGAGTAGACCAGGGTGAAGGTCATCGCCAGCGGGTACGCGAGCAGCAGCGGCCACCAGCGACGACGGGTGGCGGTCAGGAAGAACAACACCACGAACAACGCCCACGCGGTGTGCAGCGACGGCATCGCGGCGACCGGGTTGGAGGCGATCTGACCGGCGTTGAGGACGTTTCCGGCACCGTGCATGCCGAACGCCTTCCAACCCCGGGTCGAGATCCGGGCGACCTCGGTGAGCAGGCCGTTCTGCGCCGCCCACCAGGGCGGGGCGGCCGGGTAGATGAAGTAGGTGACCAGGCCGGCCGCGCAGAGGAAACCCCACCGCCTCATGTACGCGGCCCAGCGGTGCCGGTCGCGCAGCCAGAGCACCGCGGCGGCGGCAAGCGCCACCACGAAGTGGGAGAAGTACACCCAACTCGCCGCGACATCCCACCAGTGCACCTGCGGGTGGTAGAAGTGCTGCTGCAACCAGACGGTGGGCACCTCACCGCCGGTGGCCCAGCCGAACATGAACTGGTCGGCGACGATCAGCTCCATCGCGTGCGGCGTGGCCCCGTTGTCGGCGAACCCGCGCGAGAGGTTGTAGATCACGAACAGCAGCACCACCGGCACCCAGTCCCGGGCGAAGCGCAGGTGGCTACGCCACGGCCGTTCGCTGTTCCATGCGATGGTCGCCAGCCAGATCCAGACGAAGGCGTACGCCGGGTCGGTGGGCAGCCCGATGGCCAGCCACGCGGCGACGAAGGCGACCGCCCAGACGGTCATGGCGACGACGCGCCGACGACCCCCGTCCGGGGACGCGGGCGGGTCGGTCCGGGCGGGGGGCTGGGGGTCAGTCACGACGGCCATCGGGGTCAAGGTTAACGACGGGTACGGCATCGACCGACGGGGACCACCCGTTGGCCGTCGGGGGTGGTGGCGCCCGGATCGTCGGGCGCGTGTTCGACGCGTCCGGCGAGCACCTAGGCTGACGACCATGCAGGAGCAGCCCGAGCCGGCCTTCGCGCCGGGTCTGACCGCCCAGGTCGAGTTGACCGTCACCGACGCGGACACCGCCCAGGCGGTCGGTTCCGGGGACGTACCGGTGCTGGGCACTCCCCGGGTGCTGGCGCTGGCTGAGGCGGCCACCGTCGCGGCGACGGCGACCGGGATGCCGCCCGGTACGACGACAGTAGGCACCCGGGTCGAGTTGGAGCACCTCGCGCCGACAGTGGTCGGCCGGACGGTCCGCGCGCAGGCGCTGCTGGCGACCGTCGACGGTCGCCGGCTGTCGTTCGAGGTCACTGTCAGCGACGGCGACCAGACGGTGGCCCGGGGCCGGGTGGACCGGATCCTGGTCGACCGGGGACGCTTCGTCGAACGGGCTGGGCGGGCGTCGTGAACGGCGGTTTCGTCGAGGTCGCCGACCGGGTGCACGTGCTGGCCGAACCGCTGCTGCGGGTCAACGTCACACTGGTCGTCGGCGACGACGAGGCGCTACTGGTGGACACGCTCTCCTCGGCCGCCCAGGCCACCGAGCTGGCCGCGGCAGTCCGGGCGGTCACCGACCGTCCGTTGACGCTGGTCAACACCCACCACCACTACGACCACTGCTTCGGCAACGCCGTCCTGGCCGGCGACCCACCCCGCCCGGTGTACGCGCACGAACTGGCCGCCACCGCCCTGCGCGAAGAGCCGGAGCGGCTGCGCCGGGAGGCGTACGAGGAGTTGCGCACGGAGCACCCGGCGCTCGCCGCCGAGCTGGCCGACACCCCGCTGCTCGCCCCGACGCACACAGTGCACGTCGAGACTGTCCTCGACCTGGGCGGTCGACGGGTGCTGCTGCGCCACCCGGGGCGGGGGCACACCGAGGCCGACCTGGTGGTGCACGTGCCGGACGCCGACGTGTTGGTGGTCGGAGACCTGGTGGAGCAGAGCGGCCCGCCAGCCTTCGAGGACTCGTACCCCTTGCAGTGGCCGGACGCTGTCGCGGACCTGCTGCGACTCACCACCGCGCGCACTGTGGTGATCCCGGGCCACGGCGACCTGGTGGACGTCGACTTCGTCCGGGCCCAGCACGCGGAGCTGGCGAAGCTGGCCTGGCTGATCCGGGCCGCGCACACCGGCAGCGCCCCGCCGGAGCGGGTGGCCGCCGAGGCCCCCTTCGGGGCCCGCCCGGCCCTGGTCGCGGCCCACCGCGGCTACCTGGAACTGACCGGCACGGCCTGACCCACCCAGCGCGGCTACACCTGGGTACGCCTCCACTGCTGGTGGGTACCGGTGCCACATGTCCACTGCGCCAGGCGGGCACCGTCGGTGGTGGCGGCGTTGAGCACCTCCAGGCACTTGCCGCTGTGCCGGGCGACGAGCTGCACGTACCCCGAGCCGAGATCCTGTACGCGCCACTGCTGGTTGGTGCCGCCGTTGCAGCTCCACTGGATCACGCGGACCCCGTCGGCGATAGCGGTCGCGCCGCCGTACACGTCGAGGCACTTGCCGCTGTGCACGCTGACCACCGTCTGGTAACCGCCACCCGCGTCCTGGAAGCGCCACCGCTGGTTGGGCTGACCGTTCGCGGCCCACTGCACCATCTCCGCGCCGTCGGTGGTCGCGTTGTTGTAGACGTCCAGCAGCTTGCCGCTGTGCCGCGCGGCGAGGGTGTACGTGCTCGGCACCGGCACCGTGGTGTCCGGGGTCAGCCGGTACAGCCCGGCTCCGTGGGCCGGGAGCGACCGGGTGAGGGTGCCGGTCACCGTGCCGAGGGCCGCGCCGGACCACAGGTCGGTCACGGCGGCCGACCCGATCCCGAGGTCGGCGAGGTTCACCGACACCTGCGCCGCGCTGCCGTCCCGGTTGAACAGGGCGACGTACCGATCGTTGCTGCCCGGCACGTCGGCGATCCACACCTGCCGGCTGCCGCCGTAGAGCTGACGGTTGTTGGTGCTGTTCTGGTTGACCCCGATGACCGCGGCGTTGGTCATCAGCGCCAACTCCGCGGCGCGGTTCTCGACCAGGTTGCCGCCCCACATCAGCGGCGCCCGGTTGATCGCCCAGAGCGACATCAGGCTGCGCTGCTCGTCGGGGGTCAGGTTGGAGTACCGCGGCGAGCCGACCGGCCCGTACTTGGAGAGCCGGCCGATGGGGATCATGTCGGCGTCGGGCCAGGCGCCGGTGGCGCGGTACGGGGTCCAGTTGCGCAGTTGGTCGAAGAGCGCGTCCACCGACGACCAGTTGTCCCACAGATCGTTGACGATCCGCCACATGTGCGCGTTGGCCTGGACGTGTGCGCCGCTGGCCAGCGAGGTCGGGCCGGGTGACAGGCTCAGCACCATCGGGCGGCCGCTGCGCTGGATGGCCAGTCGGTATCCCTCGACCTCCGACTGCCGGTACGTCGGGGCGGCGATGTCGTCCACCTTCACGTAGTCGACCCCCCAGGACGCCAGCAACTGGAACATCGAGTCCAGGTAGGTCTGGGCGCAGGGGTTGGACATGTTCAGGCCCCACATCAGGTTGAGCCAGTTCGCGGTGGTGGTGTTGTTGATCTGGTTGGCGCGGCAGGTGGTGCCGAGGATCGGGACGTTGTCGGCGACCGCCTGGCGGGGAATGCCTCGCATCAGGTGGACGCCGAACTTCAGCCCCTTCGCGTGGACGTAGTCGGCGAGCGGCTTGAACCCGTTCTCACCGGCGGCGGAGGGGAACCTGGTGGTGTCCGGCAGCAGCCGTCCGTTGGCGTCCATCCGGAGCCGGGGTTGCAGGTTCGCGTCCTGGTTGGGGCTGTTGTTGTGCCGACCGGGGTAGTACCAGGCCCAGTCGATCACCACGTACTCCCAGCCGAACTGCCGCAGGTTGGTGCCCATGTAGTCGGCGTTGGCCCGGACGTCGGCCTCGGTGACGCTCCAGTTGAACGAGTCGTAGCTGTTCCACCCCATCGGCGGGGTGTCGGCCACCCCGTTGTCCCACGCGATCGCCCGCTGCGGCGGGTCGGCGACGACCATCCCGGCAGCCACGAGAAGCACGACCAGTACTGCCGCGACGCGGCGGAACGCCAGAGGTACCAGAACCACCCGCATCAGAGCCTCCCCGACGGCACTCACGTTTCCATCGTGCATCGTCGATGTTAACGCTCACAAAACCCCCAGGTCAACCCACACGCGACCCCCACCCCACCCCACCCCCGCCGCGATCTTGCACTTTCTGCGGTGCCAAAGAGGAGCAAAGCGGACCAAACGTCGACCGAAACTGCAAGATCGGCGCCGAGGGCGGGGGTGGGGAGCGGGGGCGGGGGCGGGGGCGGGGGCGGGGGGTTAGGTGTTGAAGCGGTTTTGGACGGCGGTGCGGGTGGGCATGGCGGTGGCGCCGCCCGGGGATTCGCAGACCAGGCCGGCAACCCGCAGCGCGAAGGCGACGCGGTCGACCCAGCCCGACGGGCCCTCCGGCTCGCCGTCGACGAGCAGGTCGGCGATCAGCGCTGCCATCACGGAGTCACCCGCGCCGGTGGCGTCGATCGCGTCGACCTTGGGGGCCGGCACCCGGACCGGGTCGGCGTCGGCGGCGGCCAACACCGCACCGGCCGCGCCGAGCGTCACCACCACAGTGGCCGCCCCCAACTCACGCAGGTACGCCGCCACCCCCTCGACCGGCTCACCGGGATAGAGCAGCACCGCGTCGGCGGCGCTCAGCTTGACCAGGTGCGCGCCGGCGGCGAACTCGGCCACCACCTCGCGCAGCCCTTCCAGCGCGGCCGGCCCGTTCAGCAGCCGGGGGCGTACGTTCGGGTCGAAGACCCGCAGGCCGGTGGCGAGCGACCAGGCCCGGCGGGCGGCGGCCAGCGTGTCGGGTCGGAGCAGCACGATCGAGCCGCAGTAGAGCACGTCGGCGCCCTCCAGCAACGCCAGGTCCAGATCGTCGGGGCCGAACAGTCCGTAGGAGGCCGGCTCGCCGTAGAAACGGAAGTCCGGCTCCGGCCCGGCGTACGTGACCACGGCGAGCGTGGTCGGCGCCGGGACCATGATCGCCCCGGCCACCCCGACGTCGGCAGCGGTGAGGAAGGCGCGGATCCGGCCGCCAAGCGCGTCGTCACCGAGCGAGCCGACGAACTGTGCCGCACCGCCGAGTCGGGCCACCCCGACGGCGACGTTCAGTGGCCCGCCGCCGATGGCCTGCCGATAGACCCGCTCCCCGTCGAGTTCGCTGTCGAGCAGGTCGACGAGCGCTTCGCCGAGCACCACCGCGTATCCCATGCCGATCCTCTCGTCGTCGCCACCGGCCGCCGCTCGCCGAGCCGGTCGCCGTGGCACCAGGCTGGCACAGCGCACGGCCCGATGGGCACCGAAGGCCACGCACCGACGTGCGCGCTACCCCGGCTGGTGGATCGGCCCGTCGAGTACCGCGAGGGGGCGTCCGGTGCCGCCCCACCGGGCCGCGACGATCTGCGCGGCCACACTCACGGCGGTCTCCTCGGGGGTGCGACCACCGAGATCCAACCCGATCGGGGAGGCGAGCCGGGCGAGCTGCGCCGGGCTGAGCCCCGCCTCGCTCAGCAGCTTGTGTCGCTCGTCGTGGGTGCGTCGTGAACCCATCGCGCCGACGTACGCCAGCGGGTGGCGCAGCGCAAGCTCCAGCAACGGCACGTCGAACCTGGGGTCGTGGGTGAGCACGCACAGCACCGTCCGCTCGTCGAGCCGATCGGCCGCCAACTCGGTACGCAGGTAGCGGTGCGGCCACTGCACCACGACCTCGTCCGCCTCGGGAAAGCGCCGCGCGGTGGCGAAGACCGGCCGGGCGTCGCAGACGGTGACCCGGTAGCCGAGGAACGCGCCGATCCGGGCCACCGCGGCGGCGAAGTCGATCGCCCCGAAGACGATCATGCGGGGCGGGGTGGCGTACGCGGTCACGAAGAGGCTGACGCCGCCGCCCCGGCGCTGCCCGTGGTACCCGTACCGGAGCATGCCGCTGCGCCCGGCGGCGAGCAGCCCGAGGGCGTCGGCGCTGGCCGCGTCGTCGAGCCGGTCGTCGCCGAGCGAACCGACGGACCGTTGGCCGGTCAGCACCAGCCGCCGGCCGAGCCGCCGGGCCGGGTCGATCGGCCCGGTGCCCGGAGAAGTGCCGACGTCGGCGGCGACGCAGGTGACGATCGCCGCCGGTCGGCCGCTGCGGCGGGCGGCGGCGACCGCGTCCAGCGCCGGCAGGGTGCTCGCGTCGACGCGCTCCACGAACACGTCGAGGATGCCGCCGCAGGTCAGGCCCACTGTGTACGCGTCGTCGTCGCTGATCCCGTAGCGGCACAGCTCGGGTTGGCCGGTGTCGAGCACACCGCGGGCGCGTTCGTAGAGATCGGCCTCGACACAGCCGCCGGAGACGCTGCCGATGACAGTGCCGTCGGTCGCGACCACCATGGCGGTGCCGGGTGGCTGCGGGGCGGAGTGCCAGGTGGCCACCACTGTGGCCAGCGCGACCGGCTCGCGGTCGCGGCACCGGCGGTGCACCTCGTCGAACACGTCCGGCACCGGCTGCCGCCTCTCCGTTCCCGCTCCCCGTACGCAGGATATGGCGTTCAACGGCGATCGGCGGGTCTTCTCATGCATCGAGGAACGACTATTGCGCTCGGCCGCTGCGGCGTGGTGGGATGACGCGTACCGGGCGGTGCGAGGGCTGCGGGCGCCCCCCGGTTGCCGGGTTGGTTAGACGCGAGGGCACCGGTCCCGGACAGGACCGTCGACGGCGCACGTCCACTGGCTGTTTTCCGCCGGGGCACGTCGCCGTGATCGTCGCACCGCTCACGACAGCGGGGCGATCACGCCACATCCCACCCGATTGCGGCGGGGCGGCTCAGCCAGCGCCCCTCGCGAGTCAGGAGAACCCGTGAACCGTTCCCGTATGGCCGCCTTGCTCACCGCGGCCATGACCCTCGCGCTGGGCGTTGTCGCCCTGGCGTCCAATCCTCAGCCGGCCGCCGCGCACGGCGCGGCGATGACGCCGGGCAGCCGCACCTACCTGTGTTGGCAGGACGGCCGCAGCCAGACCGGTGAGATCAGGCCGAACAACCCCGCGTGCTCCGCGGCCGTGGCGCAGAGCGGGGCGAACTCGCTGTACAACTGGTTCAGCGTGCTGCGCTCCGACGCCGGTGGCCGGACCACCGGCTTCATCCCGGACGGGCAACTGTGCAGCGGCGGCGCAACCGGTTTCCGCGGCTACGACCTGCCCCGCACCGACTGGCCGCTGACCCACCTGACCGCCGGGGCGCGGCTGGACTTCAAGTACAGCAACTGGGCGCACCACCCGGGCACGTTCTACTTCTACGTCACGAAGAACAGCTGGAGCCCGACCCGGGCCCTGGCCTGGAGTGACCTGGAGGAGCCGTTCCTGACGGTGACCAACCCGCCGCAGCGCGGCTCGGTCGGCAGCAACGACGGGCACTACTACTTCAGCGGCAACCTGCCGTCGGGTAAGAGTGGCCGGCACATCATCTACTCCCGCTGGGTCCGCTCGGACTCGCAGGAGAACTTCTTCGGCTGCTCCGACGTGACCTTCGACGGCGGCAGCGGCCAGGTCACCGGTGTGGGTCCGGGCGGTACGCCGACCGATCCGCCGACCGACCCCACCGATCCGCCGACCGACCCGACGGATCCGCCGACCGACCCGACCACCCCGCCGCCGTCCGGCGGTGACTGCATGGCCACCTACAAGGTGTCCAGCGCCTGGCAGGGCGGTTTCCAGGGCGAGGTCACGATCATGAACCACGGCAGTACGCCGTTCGCCGGTTGGACAGCGAGCTGGACCTGGCCCAACGGGCAGGCGATCAGTCAGATCTGGGGTGCCACCCAGACATCGTCCGGCTCGACGGTGACGGCGACGAATGTCGCCTACAACGGCACAGTCGCACCGAATGGCACCACGACGTTCGGCTTCCTGGCGAGTTCCACAGGAACCAACGGGCTTCCCACAGTCACCTGCGCCCGCCGCTGACCACCACCCCACCACCACCCTGAAATGATCAAGAGGTTTGCGTCACCGGAACCGCTCCGGATGACGCAAACCTCTTGATCAACAGGTGGGGCAGGAGGCAGCAGGGTGGGGGCAGGGGTCAGCGGACCATGGAGCCGACCACCGGCTTCGTGAGCAGGGCGGACTGGTTGCGCTGGATACCCGGGTCGAGGGTCTTCGCCACGAAGATCGCGTGCCAGATGCAGAAGATCAGCACCGTCCACACCTTGCGGGAGTGGTCGGCCTCCTCCCGCTTGTGCTCGTCGAGCAGGCGCAGCGCGTACGACAGGTCGAGCAGGTCACCCGCGCCCGAGGTGCTGAGCACGTGCCGTGCCCACTCGTACATCTCGCCACGCAGCCAGACCCGGGTGGGGGTCGGGAAGCCCAACTTCTTGCGGTTGACGATGGCCGGCGGCACGACACCCTGCAACGCCTGACGCATCGCGTACTTGGTGGCGTCGGAGCGCGGCGGCAACTTCAGGTCGACCGGAATCTTCGCCGCGACGTCGAAGACCTCCCGGTCGAGGAACGGCACCCGCACCTCCAGCGAGTGCGACATCGAGATCCGGTCTGCCTTGACCAGGATGTCGCCGCGCAGCCAGGTGTAGAGGTCGACGTACTGCATCTTGGTGACGTCGTCGAGCTCTGTGCACTCGGCGTAGATCGGGGCGGTGACGTCCGTGTAGCGCACCGAGGGGTCGTAGCGGCGCATCAGGTGCTGCTTCTCCTCCTCGGTGAACATCCGGGCGTTGCCGTAGTAGCGCTCCTCGATCGGGGTGGTGCCGCGCTCCAGGAAGCTCTTGCCCTTGACCCCCTGCGGGATCGCCTTGGAGACCGCGCGCAGCCCCTTCTGCACACCGCCGGGCAGACCGTTGACGGTGCCCAGCGACAGCGGCTCCCGGTAGATCGTGTAACCGCCGAAGAACTCGTCCGCGCCCTCACCGGAGAGCACCACGGTGACGTGCTCGGCGGCCTTCTTGGCCACGAAGTAGAGCGGCACCAGCGCCGGGTCGGCCACCGGGTCGTCCAGGTGCCAGACGATCTTCGGCAGCGCGTCGATCATGTCCTGCGGACCGATCTTGGTGGGGATCGTGGTGACGTCGAGGTGCCGGGCCGAATCCTGGGCGACGTCGATCTCCGAGTAACCCGGCACGTCGTAGCCGACGGTGAAGGTGAGGATGTTCGGGTTGAACTCCCGCGCCAGCGCCACCACCGCCGTGGAGTCGATGCCACTGGACAGGAACGAGCCGACCGGCACGTCGGAGCGCATGTGCATGCGCACGCTCTCCCGCAGCGTCTCGCGGATCTCGTGGTAGAGCTTCTGCTCGTCGTCGACCGGGGCCGGCCGGAACACCGGCCGGTACCACCGGCGTACGTCGATCCGCCCGCCCGGCGTCCAGTTCAGGTACTCCCCGGAGCCGATCCGGCTGATGCCCTTGTGCAGGGTGCCGGGCTCGGGGACGTACTGCAGGGTCAGGTAGTGGCTCAGGTTCGCCGTGTCGACGCCCGCGTCGCCCTGGTAGTTGCTGTGCGCGAACGGCAGCAGCGCCTTCTTCTCCGAGGCCAGGTAGAGGCCGTCGGCGGTCTCCAGGTAGTGCATCGGCTTGATGCCGAAGTAGTCGCGGGCACCGAACGCCCGGCGTTCCTGCCGGTCCCAGATGACGAAGGCGAACATGCCCCGCAGCCGGGTGAGCACCTGCTCACCCCAGAAGTGGTAGCCCGCGACGATCACCTCGCCGTCACCGGCGGTGGCGAACTGGGCACCGAAGTTTCTGATCAACTCCTCGCGCAGCTCGATGTAGTTGTAGATCTCGCCGTTGAAGGTCAGCAGGTAACGGCCGTTCGCGTAGGGCAGTGGCTCGTGGCTCGACGCGACGTCGATGATGGCCAGCCGCTTGTGGGCGAACACGCCGTCCGCGTACCGGCCGGAGGCGTCGCCGACCACCTCGACCCCTGTCTCGTCGGGGCCGCGGTGGTGCAGGCATTCCAACGCTCCGGCGATGTGGTCGCGATGCGCTGCGGCGTTGCCGTTCGCGCTGAAGAAGGCCAGAAGTCCGCACATGGTGGCCATCTTTCCACGCGCGCTGTCGGCCCTTGCAGCCGTCCGTCGATCCACCCGACTCACAGGGGGCGTTACCGCCAACCGGACGCGCGGTACCGTCGGGACCAGCAACGAAGCGGAGGGAGCGGCGCAATGACCGAGGGACAGACCGACGGTACGCCGACGGACGGTACGGAATCGCACGATCCGGACTTCCCGGAGGCGTTCCTGTCCTTCATGCGGCAGGGCTGGAGCGACACCGCGCTCCCCGTGACGCCCCGCCCGGAGACGCCCAACTACGCCAAGCGGCGGGCGGCCCTCTCGGCGGCCTTCCCCGGCGAGACGCTGGTGATCCCCACCGGCACCGAGAAGGTCCGGGCCAACGACACCGACTACCCGTTCCGGCCGGGCAGCGACTTCGCCTACCTGACCGGCGACCACGACGCCGACAGCGTCCTGGTGCTGCGCCCGAACGGCTCGGGGCACGACGCGACGCTGTACATGCGGCCCCGGTCCTCCCGGGAGACCGACGAGTTCTTCCGCAGCCGCAACGGCGAGTTGTGGGTGGGCCGGCGGCACACCCTCGGCGAGAAGTCGACCGAGCTGGGCCTGCCCACCGCCGACCTGACCGGTCTGGAGGCGACGCTCGCCGACCTGGCTCCGGGGCGTACCCGGGTGTTGCGCGGTTTCGACGCCCAGGTGGACGCCGCCGTCCGCTCCTACGACGGGCCCCGCACCGAGGGCCAGCCGGCCCGGGACCGTGAGCTGGCCATCGCCATCTCGGAGATGAAGCTGGTCAAGGACGAGTGGGAGATCGGCCAACTCCAGGACGCGATCGACGCCACAGTACGTGGCTTCGAGGACGTCGCCCGGATCCTGCCGGCCGACCGGGCGGTCTCCGAGCGGCTGCTGGAGGGCGTCTTCGCGCTGCGGGCCCGCCACGACGGCAACGACGTCGGGTACGGCTCGATCGTCGGTGCCGGCGAGCACGCCACGATCCTGCACTGGGTGCACAACCACGGCGCCACCCGACCGGGTGACCTGCTGCTGATGGACATGGGTGTCGAGGGCCGCAACCTCTACACCGCCGACGTCACCCGGGTCCTGCCGGTGAGTGGCCGGTTCACCGCGCTACAACGCCAGGTCTACGACATCGTGTACGCCTCGCAGCAGGCCGGGATCGAGGCCATCCGTCCCGGGGTGAAGTTCAAGGACGTCCACCTGACCTGCATGCGGGTGCTCGCCGAGGGCCTGTCCGAGCTGGGTCTGCTGCCGGTGAGCGTGGACGAGGCGATGGACGAGAAGTCGACCGTCTACCGGCGGTGGACGCTGCACGGCTTCGGCCACATGCTCGGCATCGACGTGCACGACTGCTCCAACGCCCGTAAGGAGACGTACCGCGACGGCGCGCTGGGCGAGGGCTACGTGCTCACCGTCGAGCCTGGTCTGTACTTCCAGCCGGAGGACGAGCTGGTCCCCGCCGAGCTGCGCGGTGTGGGCATTCGGATCGAGGACGACGTGCTGGTCACCGCGACCGGCGCGGTCAACCTGTCGGCTGGGCTGCCCCGCACCTCCGACGAGGTGGAGACCTGGCTGGCCGAGCAGCGCGAAGCCGGCCCCCGCCTGCCCGGCTGAGCCGGCTGTCTGCAGGGGCTGGTGGATCAATCCCCCGCCCCTGGCCCGTCCACCCCTGGCCCGCCCGCCCCTTCTTGAGGGCTGGCGGCCAGGGGTTTCTGTTGTGATCCACCCGGGGGCCGGCAGCGATCGGTACCTGCGCTGCACGGACCCTTTCCACCGGCCCGGACCGGTTGGCCGCCCTCACCTGACCTGCGCCGAATGCGTGGTTGTCTCGGATAAGTCCGCATCGCGAAGATGGTTCTCATACGGTGTGGATCAGAGGCTACAACCCATTTGTAGCTGGTCGTGGCGCCTCGGGCGGTGCGATCCCGTCTGGTAGCAGGAAAGGGCGGAAGGCTCTGATGTCCAACGACGTAACGAGTACCGACGGCGGGGCCTCGACAGCTCCGCCAACACGGCGAAGGCGGGCGCTCTGGGTCGCCGGCGTGGCCGGGCTGACCGGCGTGGTCGGCCTGGCGGCTCTCGGCGGCGTCGCCGCTCGGGACGACAAGCCGAAGTCCGACCAGGTGTCGGACGCGCAGCCGTCGACCAACCGACAGAACGTCAGCGACGACGGCGGCGCGGACAAGGGCGGCGCAAAGGACGACGGCGGTCAGGACGACGAGTGGAGCGGCGACGACTGGAGCGGCTTCGACGACCACTCCGGCAAGGATGGCAAGGACCGCAAGGACGGCAAGCACGACGAGAAGGACCGCACGAAACAGGTCCCGTGCGACACCGACAAGCTGATCCAGGCGATCACGTTCGCCAACAACGAGGACGGCGGCGTGCTGGAACTGGCCAGGGGATGCACCTACACCCTGACCCGCAACCAGGAGGGCAACGGCCTCCCGGTGATCACCGAGCACATCACCCTCAAGGGTGAGCACACCACCATCGGCCGCGAAGCCACTGCCGACTACTTCCGCATCCTCAACGTCGGCGCGGGCGGGCACCTCACTCTCAAGGGCCTGAGCATCAGGGGTGGCCAGACCCTTCAGTTCCCGATGACCGCCGACCCGGCGACGGTCTGGGCGCCGTACTCGACAGTGGCCAAGCCGGCGGCCGCGACCACACCCGGCGCCAAGCCGGCAGCGGCAGCAGCAACGAAGCCCGCAGCTACCGCTGCCAAGCCGGTCGCCAAGCCCGCCGTCGAGGCCAGCGCCAAGGCGGCGCCAAACAAGGCAGCGCCCGCCAAGGCCACCGCCAAAGCAGCACCAGCCAAGGCCCCGGCGGCAGCGACCAAGGCCGCGCCGACGGCCACCAAGGCCGCCGCCGCCACGCCGGCAGCCGCCAAGCCGGTAGCCGCAGCGGCGAAGCCGGTGGGTGCCGGTACGGCGGTAGTGCCGCTGGTCGAGCAGCCTGGGTTCACTGACGGCGCCGGGGTGCTGGTGCAGCCCGGTGGTCGCGCGGAGATCCTGGACAGCGAGTTGCTCTACAACCAGTCCGGTGGCAACGGCGGCGGGCTGGCCAACTTCGGCAGCACCAGGCTCAGCAAGACAACGGTTGCGCACAACACCGCCTTCTTCTTCGGCGGCGGCATCTTCAACGCCGGCGTACTCCAGGTCGACGAGTCGAAGATCAAGGACAACACCGGGATCATCGGCGGCGGTGGCATCTCCAACGGCGCTGCCGACATCTTCACCGAGGACGTCGACGGCGGCTCGGTCTGGGTCTACAAGAGCGAGATCACCGACAACGAGACACTCGGCTTCGGCGGCGGCGTCCTGGATGTCGAGGGCACCACGACGTTGCACCAGACGACGGTCAGTGACAACACCGCGGTGCTCGACGGTGGTGGCGTCGCGGTGGCGGACAGCCAGCTCACCCTCAAGGACGCCACGGTGGTCAAGAACAGCGCCGCTCGCGATGGTGGCGGCCTGGCGGTGACCTTCGACAGCGTCGCGACGGTCGAGAACAGCAGGATCAACGACAACACCGCCGGCTTCTCCGGCGCCGGCCTCTTCAACGACGACAGCGTCACCACGCTGCGCGACAGCGAGGTGGTGGGCAACCGGGCCGTCGGTCCGTTCGGCCGTGGCGGCGGCATCCTCAACACCGAGGGCAGCGAGGTCACGCTCCAGCGGACGAAGGTGGCGCACAACTTCTCCACCCTTGAGCCGGGGGGCATCTTCAACAGCCTCGGCGGCCAAGTGACGCTGGACGACGAGTCCGCCGTCACCGCCAATCGCCCGACCAACTGCTTCAACGTTTTGGACTGCTTCGCCTGATCGGGTGGGGCTGAACCACATAGAAGAGGGCGCGCCCTTCCGAGCCGTGACCGGCTCGGAGGGGCGTACCCATTTGGGCAGGTCAGGAGCGTGCAGGCCGGCTTGGGTGGCCCTGTGTCGGTCCGGCCCCCGCTGGGGGCAACATGAACCGAATGTGGGCTTCTCTCGGATAAGCCCGCGAGGCGAGGAACCTTCTCATACGGTGGTTTTGGGAGCTACAACCGATTTGTAGCAGGGGACGCCCGTCTGACGGCGGCGACCCTGTCTGGTACGAGGAGAGGGCAGAGAGCTCCGATGTCCAACTACCTAACGAACAACGAAGCCTCCGGGCGGGCGACGGCCAAGAGCCGCCGCAAGCTCTGGCTCGCCAGTGGCGTGGCCGGTTTGACGGGCGTGATCAGTCTCGCGGCGGTGGGCGTCGCGGGCAGCGCCGGAGCGGTCGGCTTGAACTGGAACACCGCGCAGGTCAGCAAGGACGGCGACCAGCGGGGTGACGAGGGACGCGACTGGGACAAGGACAAGAACCGGGACGACAAGGACCGGGACAAGGACCACGAGCGCGGGAAGGAGGTGCCCTGCGACACCGACAAGCTGATTCAGGCGATCGTGTTCGCCAACAACAAGCACGGCGGTGTGCTGGAGCTGGCCAAGGGCTGCACCTACAACCTGACCCGCAACGACTACGAGGGCAACGGCCTGCCGGTCATCACCGAACGGA
Source organism: Micromonospora salmantinae (assembly GCF_022230905.1). Lineage (NCBI taxonomy): Bacteria > Bacillati > Actinomycetota > Actinomycetes > Micromonosporales > Micromonosporaceae > Micromonospora > Micromonospora salmantinae. Next base: position 141,795 of record NZ_JAKKFG010000004.1, on the reverse strand, counting down.
TCACGCTCAAGGGCGAGCACACCACGATCTCTCGGGAAGCCACGGCGGACTACTTCCGCATCCTCAACGTCGGCGCCGGTGGTCACCTCACCATCAAGGGCCTGACCATCAAGGGCGGGCAGACCCTCGAACTGGAGAACGGCGTGGAGCCGGCCGCGGTCTGGGCTGCCTACTCGGACTCCGAGGCGCTCGCCGCGCAGGTGAAGGCGGGCACCCCGTTGGCCCAGGCGCTCACCGCGCGGCAGGCCAACCCGAAGGCGGGCCTGAAGGCCGCGCCGAAGGTCACCCCGAAGGCCACGCCGGGCGTCGTCACGCCGCTCGTCGAGCAGCCGGAGGAGAACGACGGCGCCGGAATCCTGGTTCAGCCGGGTGGCACCGCCGAGATCCTGGAGTCCGAGGTCGTCCTGAACCAGTCGGGCGGCAACGGTGGTGGTGTGGCCAACTTCGGCACCACGAAGATCTGGCACAGCACCGTCACCCGTAACACCGCCTTCTTCTTCGGTGGCGGCGTCTTCAACGCCGGGCTGCTCAAGGTCGAGGAGTCGAAGATCAAGGACAACACCGCCGTCATCGGTGGTGGCGGTATCTCCAACGGTGCCGCGGAGATCTTCACCGACGACGTCAACGGCGGAACGGTCGAGCTCAAGAAGGCCGAGATCACCGACAACGAGACGCTCGGCTTCGGTGGCGGTTACCTCGACATCGAGGGCAACACCACGGCGTACGAGACCAAGTTCGTCTCGAACACCGCGGTTCTCGCCGGTGGCGGTATCGCTGCGGCGGACAGCCAGCTGAACCTGCACCACGTCACTGTGGAGCGCAACAGCACCGCCGGTGTCGGTGGCGGTGTGGCCATCGCCTTCGACAGCGTGGCCACCTTCGAGAAGAGCAGCATCAAGGACAACACCGCCGGCTTCTTCGGCGGCGGGCTCTTCAACGCCGGCAGCATCACCACGCTGCGCGACAGCGAGGTTGTCGGCAACCGGGCCGTGGGCCCGATCGGGGTCGGCGGCGGCATCTTCAACATCTTCGGCGAGGTCAACCTGTCGAAGACGAAGGTCGCCCACAACTTCTCCACCTTCGAGCCGGGCGGTGTCTTCAGCTTCTTCGGAGACGTGAACGTGGACGACAAGTCCGCCATCACCGCGAACCGTCCGACCAACTGCCTGGCCATCCCGGGCGGCACGATCGACAACTGCTTCGCCTGATCGATCACGTAGCACCAGCACAACGGACCGGCCCCCTTCCGCGAGACGCGGAGGGGGGCCGGTTCATGTCACTTCTGGACGAAGACCGCCACGCTGCGCGCCGGTACCGTGAACGTGCCGGCCGCCGGGTCGAACGAGGCGGTACGCAACACCGGGTCGGCCGAGTCGACAAGCACCGGGTGCGGTGCCACGTCCGCTCCGCGCAGTCCGGTCACCGTCTGGTCGGCCGCCGACGGGGTGCTGTTGAAGACGACGGTCAGCGACTTCCACGGCCCGCCCAGCCCACCGGCGTCCAGGGTCATGGTCAGCACACCCGGCGTCTCCTGCGCGCCGGACAGCGGGAACGCCACCCTCCGCTGTACCTGCTCGGCGGTGGCCAGCCCGAACACCGGCGACGACGCCCGGATGCGCAGCAACTCGGCGTACCGGGCGTCGGTCGTGTTGATCGCCGCGCAGTCCGGCACCAGCGCCGGGTCGGCCAGCAGCGGCTTCGCGTACGACCACTTGTCCTCGTTGTCGGGCGTGGGCGGCAGACCGGCGCCGAACCCGTTGCCCCGTTCACAGCCCCAGCGGATCTGGTTGAACCAGTCACCGGAGTTGTACGAGTTGCGGTCCAACGACTTCGACCGCAGCCGCTCGGTGCCGGCGGTGACGAACCCGGTGCCCTGTCCCAACACCACGGTGCCCAGCGCAAGCACCTGCATCCGTGAGCGGTCCGCCGCCGTCGTGGCCTGCGGCAGTTTGTACGCCAGCGCGTCGTACAGGATCTCGTTGTCGTGCGCGTCGGCGTAGGTGACGGCCTCGCCCGGCGCGGCGGTGTAGCCGGCCGGGGAGCCGTTGTAGTCCACCTGCGCCCCGGTGACCTCACGCCCGGCGGTGTCGGTGAACCGGTAGCCGCGCAGGTTGCCGGTGAGCCCCACCTTGATCAGGTCGTGGGCGTGCAGGAGCCGGGCCTTCTGCTCGGCCGGTGACCCGTTGACCGCGTCGCCGTTCGGGTCGGTGTAGAGCCCGGAGGCGAAACCCTGCACCCGGGGGTTGGCGTCGAACGGTCCGCCGCCACGCACCGCGTCGCGCAGCCGGTCGTTGAAGGTGCCGATGCCGGTGCCGGCCATGTTGGCCTGGGTGGCCTGGACGAAACGGGCGTCGTTGGCAACCTCGCCGAAGTTCCAGCCCTCGCCGTAGAGCATGATCGCCTTGCCGTCGACGCCGTCGCGGGCGACGGTGAGCCGGTCCAGTGCCGCCCGGACGGCCAGGATGTTCGCCTTCGGGTGGTGGCCCATCAGGTCGAAGCGGAAGCCGTCCACCTTGTACTGCCGGGCCCAGGTGACCAGCGAGTCGACCACCAGTTTGCCCATCATGGCGTGCTCCGGGGCGGTGTTGGCGCAGCAGGTGGAGTTGGCCACGGTGCCGTCCTCCAGCAGCCGGTGGTAATAGCCGGGCACGATCTGGTCGAGCACCGACTTCGCGTCGGTGCCGGCCGCCGACGTGTGGTTGTAGACCACGTCCATGACCACCCGCAGCCCGGCGTCGTTCACCCCGGCGACCATGCGCCGGAACTCGGTGGTCCGCGCCGCGCCGACCGGGTCGACGGCGTAACCGCCCTCGGGCACCGTGTAGTGCAGCGGGTCGTACCCCCAGTTGTAGCCGTCGGTTTCGGCGACCGCCGCCACGCACCTCTGCTGCTCGGCCGAGTCCGGCGGCAGCGCCGCCAGGTCGCAGGCCGGCTCGCGCTGGTCGGCCCGCTTCTCCGGGATCGTCGCGAAGTCGAATGCCGGCAGCAGGTGCAGGTGGGTGACCCCGGCGTCGCCGAGCGCCCGCAGGTGGGTCATGCCGGCGGTCTTCGGATCGGTGAACGCGAGGAAGGTCCCCCGCCGCTCGGCCGACACCGTGTCGTCGGCGATGGAGAAGTCCCGCACGGACAGCTCGGTGATCTGCGCCTTCGCGGCCGGCACCGGTGCCGGTTTGCGCAGCGTGCGCCACCCGGGGGGTGCCAGCGCCGGATCGTTCAGGTCGACGAGCTGGCTGTGCGTGGAGTCCGCGGCGAGGGCCACCGAGTACGGGTCGGTCACCGACGCGGTGACCACCTTCTGCGCCGCCGGCTGCCACGCCCGCACCTCGTACCGGTAGAACTTGCCGGTCCAGGTGTGGTCGCCGCGCACCGACCAGACGCCGGTGCGGTCGTCGCGGCGCATCGGCACCGTCTTCGGTGCGGCGGTGGGCGAGTCGAACAGGTGCAGGCGCACGCTGTGGGCGGTCGGCGCCCACAGCGCGAGGCTCGGCGTCCGCCCCGCGAACGTGGGCCCGAGGGTGGCGTCGGTCGCCCGGGAGTAGACGTCGTCGAGCACGCCGGGGATCTGCACGCCGGTCGCGGCGAGCAGCGCACCCTCGGCGTCGCGCTCGGTGACCAGCAGCTGCCCCCGCAACGCCGCCGGGACCTTGGCCAGGTCCGCCCGGTCCAGGGCGAAGCTACGGTACGACCACAGGTGCGGGAACCTGTCGCGTTGGGCCTCGGTGAGCCCGTTGCGCTGCGCCCGCAGCGGCAACGTGGTGTACGTGCCGGTCAGCTCGCCGTCGACCACGCTGACCCCGCCGGTGGGGGCGGTGACCAGCGCGTACGTCTTGCCGTCGGTCGGCGGGGTCTGCCAGGCGACTGTGGACCGGTCGATCCAGTGCGCCTTCTGCTTGGCGATGTCGGTGTCTCCGCTGGCGGTGGTGGCCGTCGACGGCAGCAGGCGCCCCGGCGTGGCGGCGAGCAGCCACACCTCCCGGCCGGCGCTGGCGAAGTCGAGCCGCTGGTCGTCGGGCAGGTCCTTGGTGTCGCCCTGGTGGATGATGTAGTTCAGGCCGGTGGCGCCGGCCGCCAGCGGCACCCGGAACACCGCCCCGAACGCGTCAGTCCTTGTGGGCTTCAGCGGCGCGGACCACTCGGTCGGGTTGGCCGCACCGTCCCACACGTGCAGGCCCCAGCCGTCGTAGTTGCCGTCGGCCCGCCGGTAGTGGAGCACGGCGGTGCCCTCCTCGACCGGCGGCTCCGGTTCACCGACGGCCGCCTGCCTGCTCGGGTAGATCGCCGGGTCGCCCTGCTTGAGCCAGATCTCGCCGGTCTCGGTGACGTCGATGCTGCGGTCCTGGGCGACGTCCTTGGTGCCAGCCTTGTCGACAACCAGGAAGTTCACCGACGTCGCGCCCGGCTTGAGTTTCACCCAGGCGAACCGGCCGTAGGAGTCCTCCCCGGCGAACGGCTGCCCCTTCGGCCACTCGGTGACGTACGCGGGGTCGATGTCTCCCCAGGCGTACAGCCCCCAGTCGTCGTACCCCCCGGCCGGGCGCTGGTAGTGCACCACCGCCCATTCCCGGGAGCTGCCCTGCGCCGGGGTCCCCACGGCGGCGGTGGACCGGGCGGTGGCGGTACGGCCCCGGCCGTCGCGGACCACCGCCTTGTACTCGACACGGGTGCCGCCGGCCAGGCCGGTCAGGTCGTGCTGCACTGTGTACGGGGCGTGGTCGGCGCTGCCCAGCAGCGTCCACCGGCCGCCGGCCACCCGCGCCGCGACGGTGACGGTCGCCAGCGGGTCGCCGGTCACCCGGGCGGTGACCGCCGCGCGGGTGGCGACCGCCGCGTCCGGAACCGGGCTGGTGATGGTGATGGTCGGCTTGTCGGCCGCTGGTGCGATGGGTTTGCCGGCCCGGTACACCGCCGCCGACAGCGGCGCCACGGTCAGGGTCAGTTCGCCGTCACCGCTGGCCTTCGCGTCGCCCGAGCCGCCGTAGATGCCGGTGAAGGTGGCGCCGGCCGACCAGGTGTCCACTGTGACAGTCTGCGCGGTGTCGGCGTTGTTCACGGCCACCACGTACTCGGTGCGGTCGGCAGGGGCGATCCGGGAGGCGGCGAAGACGCCCGGCCCGTCGGCCGCGTACCGGGTGACCTGCACGCCGTCGCGCAACGCCGGATGGGCCTGGCGCAGCCGGCCCAGGTCGGCGATGGTCCGGTACAGCGGGTGGGTCGGGTCGAACTGGTCGCTGGAGTGCGTGCGGTCGGTGCCGAGCAGGTCGTCGTCGAGGTAGTCGGGAACCTTCGACGCGAACATGTCCTGGCGGGCGTCCTTGTCCCCACCCGGGCCGGTGAAGCCCTGTTCGTCGCCGGAGTAGACCACCGGCTGACCACGGGTCAGGAACATCAACTGGTGCGCGAGCTGGTCACGACGCAGGTGGCTGGCCGGGTCGCTGCCACCACCGGCGATGAACGATCCGATCCGGCCCATGTCGTGGTTGCCGAGGAAGGTGGTCAACCGGCCCGCGTCGGTGTCCCGGGCCGCGTAGAGGTCGTCGCGGGCGTACACGTCGGCGAGCGCCTTCGCGGAGCCGGCGCCGGCGGTGAAGCCCCGCGCGGCCTCCTGGAAGGCGAAGTCGAGGGTGGCCGGCAGGCCACCCTGGCGGACGTAGCTGGAGCTGATCTCCGGGTCGGCGCTGTACACCTCGCCGAACATGAAGAAGTCCTTCTTGCCGGCCTTCTCCGCGGCCCGCTCGATGCCCTGGCTGAACTGCGGCCAGAAGTCCATGTTGACGTGCTTCACGGTGTCCAGTCGGAAGCCGTCGACGCCGGTCGCGCCGATCCAGTCCCCGTACGCCTTGGTCAGGCCCCGGACCACCTCGGGACGCTCGGTCCACAGGTCGTCGAGGCCGAAGAAGTCGCCGTACTCGCTGTTCTCGCCGGCGAAGGTGGAGTCACCCCGGTTGTGGTACAAGGTGGCGTCGTTCAGCCAGGCCGGGACCTTGACGCTCGCGTCCTTCGGTTCGGCGAACGTCGGCGTGTACGGGAAGGACTCCTTGTCGACCGGCGGGAACGCCCGGGAGCCGTCGGCGTAGTTGCGGTCCTCGAACGCCCGGCCCTGCGCGTCGGTGTACGGCGCTGTCGCCTTGTCCACGTACGCGTACTTGTCCTCGGCGTACTTGATCACGTCGGCGGTGTGGTTGACGATCACGTCGAGGTAGATCTTGAGGCCGCGCTGGTGGGCGAGTTTGACCAGTCGCTTCATCTCTTCCATGGTGCCGAAGTGCGGGTCCACCTGGGTGAAGTCGGTGATCCAGTAACCGTGGTAGCCGGCCGAGATGTCGTTGCCGGCACCCTGCACCGGCCGGTTCTTGAAGATCGGGGCGAGCCAGATGGCGGTGGTGCCCATCCCCTGGATGTAGTCCAACTTGTCGATGACGCCCTTGAGGTCGCCGCCGTGGTAGAAGCCCTTGTCGGTCGGGTCGAGGCCGGTCCGCAGCCGGTCGCCGGTGAGGCCGCCCCGGTCGTTGCGGGGGTCTCCGTTGGCGAACCGGTCCGGCAGGACGAAGTAGAACTGCTCGGCTCGGGCGGAGTTGCCGCCGGCCTTCAGCAGCGCCTCGGCGGTGGGTTCGGCACGCCACTGGGTCGCGCCGCCGATCGCGAGTGTGGCGCCGTCGGACGGCCGGGGGCCCGCGGCGGCGGGGTTCACGGCGACCGGAGCGCCGACGAGCGTGACGGTGAGCAGGGAGGCAAGGGCCAGCAGGGCAGTGCGCGGTATCGGCGGGGGTTTCATCGACGCCTTCCTCTGGTCGCTGATTGGCCGCACGCTAACCCTTGCCGAAACATTCTGCAATACCTTGCAAACATGGTCGCAACACAGCAGCATCCTTGCGGAAGCGTCGCTCAGAGTCCGTTGCAGGGGAACCCGTCCACACTGCACTCCCGTGGTGTGTGGAACGCCCGCTCCATGTGGAACCGAAACGACACCGAACCGCCGGGCGACACGTCGACCCCGCTGACGTACGTGAAGCCGTCGTCGGACTGACGGATCGTCCCCTGTGGGACGCCCTCCACCCAGGCGGTCACCAGCCGTCCACCGGAGAACTCCAACCGCACCGTCCAACCACGGCTCCGGGTGGACGTGTTGACCATCGCCACCTCGCCGATGAAACCGCCGTCGAAGCTCTGCACCACCCGGTACCGCCCGGTCATCGCCGGCTGCCCCGGCGCCGCCCGACTCGGCGACCGCGTCGCCGACGGCCTCCCGATCGGACCGCCAGTCGGGTCGGCCGACGGTGACCCGGACCCGGCCGCGGCGCTCGGCGGCAGCCCGCTCGCACGGCCGGATACCCCTGGCAGCACCGGCGCTGGAGACGGCACCGGGGTGGGCACGCTCGGCGCCACCACTGCGGACGGCACCGGCAGTGCCGGCGGTTGCGCGCCGTCCGGCGCAGGGCTACGTCCCCGGTACGCGCCCAGGGCCACGATGAGCAGGACCACCATCACGACGACACCGGCGCCGACCACGATCCAGGGCGACGTGGCGATCGCCACCGGACCGTGTGGCGGGCGCGGAACACGGCGCATGCCGGACATGTACCTCCTTCAGCGGACCGTCCGCGCAGCGTAGCGATCGGCGGCCCGACCCGGAAAGCCTTGGCGGCGCGGCGGTCCAGCGGCGCGGCGTTCTAGCGGTGCAACGGTTTAGCGGTGCGGCGGTCTAGTGGTGCGGGCGGTGCGGCGGTCTAGCGGTGCGGGCGGTGCGGCGGTCTAGCGGTGCGGGCGGTCGGCGGTCTGGCGGCGGAGTGCTGGCTCAGCCGATCCGGCAGGCGACCCCGTTGACAGTGCACTTGGCCGGTCGCTGCGCCGAGTCACCCCAGCCGACGCGCAGCCGCACCGTCCGCGAGTCACCCGCATCCAGCGAACGGGTGCCGCGCAACACGAACTCCCCGTGCCCGCGCCCCCGCACCGAGACGCCCGAGTCATCACTTACTCGCAGAGTCCACGTGTCGTCGTCGAACACCAGCTCCACCTGCCAGTCCATCGACCGACTCGACTCGTTGGCGATCGCCAGCACCGCCGCTTCCCCGTCCCAGCCGTTCGAACCGACCTCGTACCGGGCGCTGACAGTGTCGTCCGCCGACGGCGCCATCAGGACGCCCGTCCGCCCGGGAGTCGGCGAGCCGGTGACGCTGGCCCGCGGTGACGGCGTCCGACTACTGCGCGACGGTCGCGGCGACACCGAGCGTCGCTCCACAGCGGCCGGAGTCGGCCCACCGGTGGCCGACGCGGCGGCCGGCACGGTCGGCAGGAACGCCGGAGGCGCAGCCTGCGGCGGCGCGTCCCGCTCCCTGGTCCGAAACGACAACAGCGCGATCACCAGGAGCACCACCAGCGCGCACACACCGAGCAGCACCACGATCCACGGCACCGACACCAACAGCCGCGCCGCCCGCGAATCTGCCGCACCGTCCGGCCGCACCGCCATCAGGTCTCCCCTCGTCCCCACCGACGCGACAGCGTAGCCAGCGCCGCCCGGACCGGAAACCGGGCGGGTACGGATCGGGCCGACCGGCCCCCGTCGGTCAGCCCGTCCGGACGACAGTGCAGATCAGTGGTCCGTCGTCCGAGATGCGCAGCAGGTACCGGTACCGCTCCCCCGGCACCTGCCGCCCCCGACTGTCCAGGAACTCCCACTCCACCGCCACCATCGTCAACAGCGCGGACACCGGCTGCACGTCGTCGATCCGGGCGTGGGCCGCCACCAACTCCCGGTCCTGATAGTCGGGTGCGGCGCCCACGAAGGACAGCGCCACCGCCGCCGCGGACGTGAACGAGAAGCTGTAGGTGTCGGCCACCACCAGCCCCGGCAGGGCGTAGCAGCCGGCGATGGCCGGCAGGTCGCCGGAGGTCAACGCCACGCCGTACCGGTCGAAGAAGTCGGCCAACGTGTCAAGATCCGTGGAGGCGTTCACGGTCACAGCAATTGCCGGTCACCGCACGGGTCAAACCTCAGCGCGGCGGTACCTGAACCTCGATCTCGGAACCCAACCGGGCGTCGGCGGCCAGACCCAGGTCGTCCCCGCTCCAGAACCGCCCCGGGTCATACCAGTTCGGACGCCGACCCGCCGGCAGCAACCCCATCGCCTCATAGGTCACCGCCACCACCTCGGCGCAGTACGCCGTCTCCAGCGCCCGGTCCCGCTCCCCCGCCGATCGGGCCGAGCTGACCGGGCCGGAGGGGTTGGCGCGGTCGGCCGGGGTGGGGCGGTCGGCCGGGGTGGCGCGGTCGGCCGGGGTGGGGCGGTCGGCCGGGGTGGGGCGGTCGGCCGGGGTGGGGCGGTCGGCCTGGTCGGCTGGGTCAGGGCGAGGTGTCGGCTGGCCGAGGCGTGACAGCGCCGACAGCCGACCGAGGTGCGGCAGCGCGGGAAGCCGGCCGGGGCGCGGCAGCGCCGGCACCCGACCCCGCACCCAGCGCCACGCCAACTGGGCGGTCGACGGGAACGGCGTGCCGTCCAACCGCGCGATCGTCCGCAGGACAGCCCGCTCCATCTCCGCGTCGGCCGGCGGGTCGAGCTGCCGCAGCCAGGCCCGTTGGCCGTACCGATTGGCCCAGACGCAGACCGCGTCCCGCAGGTCGTGCAGCTGGACGCCGCGTTGGTGGCCGCCCGACCACAGGTCCGGCAACGACCTGCCCAACTCCGCGTGCCACATCAACGGCGGCATGTCGTCCAGCACCACCGCCATCCCGACGTGGTTCACCGGGCTGTTGGTGGTGAACTGGATCGCCCGGTCCGGCACGCTGCGACCCCGGAACACCCACACGTCACCGGTGCGGGTCAACTCGACGGCCTCATCCAGGCTGATGCTCATGAGGGACTAGCCTAGGCCGATGCGGCAACGAATGCGGTGGTGGAAGGTTCTCGGGCTGGCCGGGCTCGCCGGCGTCGCGGCCTCCGGTGTGGTCATCGCGCGGGCCGAACGGCGTCGGCGCGCGTACACCCCCGAAGAGATCCGGCGGCGGCTGCTGGAGCGGCACGCCCAGGCCGGCGACGCCGCGAAACCCGGCGATCCGACCTGATCCACGGTCCTCTGTAGATCATCGTTGGGGCAGCCGGGCAGGTTGATGATCGATACGATGAGGCAATGACGACGCCCGTCGCACAACGGCCCTTCGTCCTGTCCACCCCGGCCGCGCCGGTCGAGCGACACGGCAACGTCGACCTGCACCTGCCCACCCACACCGGTCCTTCGCCGGCCGTCGTGGTGGTGCACGGCGCTCCGCTGCCACCCGACGCGCCCGACCCCCGCGACTGGTTGCTCTACCGCGGCTACGGCGCGCTGCTCGCCGCGAGCGGCGTGGTCGGCGCGCTGGTCAGCTACCAGGTGTCCGACCTGTCGGCGCTGCCCGCCGCAGCCGACGACATCGCGGCGATGGTCGAGCAGGTCCGCGCCGATCCGCGAGTCGACCCCGAGCGGGTGGTGCTGTGGTTCTTCTCCGGCGGTGGCCTCTTCGCGGCCGATTGGCTGCGCGTCCCGCCGCCATGGCTACGCGGGATCGCACTGACGTACCCGCTGCTCGTCCCGTTCCCCGGCTGGGAGGTCGACGCCCGGTTCCTGCCAGTCGAGGCACTCAGCTCCGGCACGGGCGTGCCACTGGTGCTGACCCGCGCCGGCCAGGACATCCCGCCGGTCCTGGCCGGCATCGACGCGTTCCTCCCCGCAGCGACCGCCCAGGGCTGGCCGATGCGGATGATCGAGGTGCCGGACGGCCAGCACTCCTTCGACATTCTCAACCACGGCCCGCAATCCGAGGCAGCCGTCCTGGCGGCCCGCGACGCGGTCCTGGAGTTGCTCGGCGCCGGCTGACCCACTGCGCCGGCCGAATACCCCTCCGCGCGCGGAGGCGCAGGCTTCCGTCGGTGCCGCATCAGATTGGGGATCTCTCGCACCCGACGTTCGCCGTCGTACGACGATCGTGAGAGAGCCGGTCGATGGCGGGGGTGAGAGGTGCGCAGCAGACGTCGGGGTGCCCGACCGGCGGAGAGTGCGCTGCGCGAGGGCCGGGAGGCCTACGAACGGCTTCGCACCTACCTCATCCTCGCGGTGCAGGCGGGGGTGGCCGCCGGGTTGGCCTGGTTCGTCGCCAGCGACGTGCTGCACAATCCGCAGCCGCTGTTCGCACCCGCCGCCGCGGTCGGCACCATCGCGGCGGCCGTCGGTAATCGGGCCCGTCGAACTCTCGAACTTCTCGCCGGGGTGTTCCTGGGAGTGCTGGTCGGAAACGGGATCATACGGTTCATCGGGGCGGGACCGATACAGACCGGTGTGGTCGTGGCACTGGCCATCTCGGCGGCAGCCGTCTTTCGCGGCACCGGAGCCGTCATGGTGCAGGCGGGAAGCACCGCCGTCCTGCTCGGCACGGTGTCTCCGGACCGGCCGGACCTGGCCGTGCCCCGCACGGCGAATGCGCTGGTCGGTGTGGCGGTGGCCATCGTGGTGGCCTTGCTGATTCTGCCGCTCAATCCGGTGCGGATCGTGCGCCGCGCCGCTGGTCCGACAGTCGATGCCATCGCCCGGGAGATGACAGCCATCGCCAGTGCGCTGTCTCACCACGACGTGCGGCAGGCCGAGGATGCCCTACAGCGACTGCGTGCGGCAGAGGCGCAGCGACGAAACACGGCCGACGTGGTCGCCGCAGCATGCGAAGTCGCAATTCTTTCACCCTGGCGGCGGAGACGGCTGGGCATCATGCGTCGGTACGCGCGGGCGGCCGAGCACCTTGAACTCGCCTACACCAGCAGCCGCGAGATGGTGCAGTGGGCGGTGTCGGCACTACACGCCCGGGAGACGCTGCCGGCCGGCCTCTCCACGGCGATCGAGCACTTCGGCCAGGCGTTCAGGCTCCTGCATCGTGACTTCCTGGCCGGACGGGAGCCGGACCGCGCGCGGGAGCGAGCGCTACAGGTGATCAGTGACATCAACGAGGCATGCGCCGAGGGTGTCGGGTCCTCCGGGGCTGTCGTCGTCTCGCAACTGCGCGTTGTCGTCAGTCAACTGCTCCAGATCTCCGGGCTCCCTCAGCCGGAGGCGAACCAGCAGGCCGGTTTGAACGCCGACGTGTGAGCGTTCAGGGCAGCGGGCCGTCGGTCTCCGCCGTCCGGCTGAGGCGGTCCCGGATCAGCGCGAGCACGGTGTCGGTGGTCCGGTCGAGGTGGCTGCGCCCGTCGGGCAGGCGAGCCTCCGGAGCGATGTAGCTGCGGGGACCGATGTGCGTGGCAGGGTCGAGCCGGTGCACGGTGATCTTGCCTTCGCGGTCGGCCCGGTTCCATCCGCTCCAGCGGAACAGCCGCCACCGCTGCGGGAAGATCCAGGTGCCGACTCGCTCGATCCAGTCGCCGGCACTGGTGAGCTGGTAGAGGTGCTGGGCGTGGGTGATGTCGTTGGCACCGTTGTGGAACCCGCCGAGAGTGATCAGCCAGAGCGGGGTACGCAGTTCGGACCACAGTTCGTTCACCGCACCGCTGGCGACCTGGGCGCCACCGCTGTAGCTGAGCAGTACCACGGGTATACCGCTGTCCGGCCGGTAGCCGGCGACCTGGAGTTCGGTGGCGATCTGCGCACCGACGGCGCGGTTGTAGAGGGGGCGGTAGCGGCGGTCGGCGGCGACGAAGATCTGCATCACGTTGTGCAGGAACAGCAGCAGCCCGACGCGGCGGCGCACCCAGGTCCAGACCGGCCGGTCGGCGAGCGGCACGGCCAGCGGGGAGTAGGGCTGCACCTGGCCCAGCACCCGCAGCTCCGGCGCTCGATTGATCAGGGCCTTGACCAGTCGGCCACCATCGCGGGTGTCGTGGAAACGGCGCTTCCCGATGCCGTCGAGATAGACCAGGTAGGCGTCCGGAGGGCGGTCTGGATCCGCCCCGCGGGCGTAGGACATGCCCTCGGGGCGGGAGATGGTGGGTGTGCGCCAGCCTGCGGCGTAGACCAGCACCTCGTAGCGGGCCAGCAGGGCCTCGGCGATCAGCACCAGTCCCAGCCCTCCGAGCAGCACCAGGAGCGCCAGTCCGATCACGCGACTGACTCCGGTGCTCGTCTGGTGTTGAGCTTCACGACGAGGCGGCGGACGGCCTCGACGGAGACGCCGAGCCCGACTCCCGCGACCGCTACGCAGCCGGCGGCCTCCCACCATCCGACTCCGGCCGCCGTGGCGAGTGCACCGGCGAGGCCGGCGCCCACTCCCACCATGAGCAACAGGTGCAACAGTGGCCCAAGAAGCGGGAACGCGAGGACCCCGGCAAGCACCAGCGGAGCAGCCAGCCGTGGTGTCCAGATCAGTGCGTCGGACGGTGCGGTGGGCAGCACCAGACCGGCAACGGCCCACGCGGACAGCGGCCAGAGCGCGAACACCGCGCCGTCAACGATCGCGCCCGCCAGCAACAGGCTGACCACTCTCACGTGCGACACGCCGGACAGGCGTGCCACCACCGGCAGGAGACGCCCGGCGGCTTCGGACAGCCCGGCGACAAGCAGCAGGATGGCGACGACGGAAGACATCGGTCAGCCCTGTGGTGGCAGATCGGCGAGACCCGGCTGCGTGACCGAGCCGGTCTGCTGCACGAAGTGCTCGAGTACGTCGGCGGCACGCGCATAGCCGCCCGCCTGACGCTGGGCGACCTGCAGGGTGCTCGCGGCGGCCCGGAATCGAGGCTCGTCGAGCAGGCGCTGGGCGAGGGCCCGCACCGCCTCCACCGTGACGTCCTCGGTGCGGATCGACAGGCCGGCATCGAGCTCGACGATGCGGGAAGCCACCAGCAGTTGGTCGGCGCCCTGCGGGACCACCAACATCGGGGTGCCGGCGTACAGGGCCTCGTTGACGCTGTTCACCCCGCCGTGGGTGATGAACAGCGCCGCACGGGCCAGCACCTCCAACTGCGGGACGGAACGGTAGGCGAGCACGTTGCCCGGTAGCGGGCCAAGCGCGGCAGGATCGGTGTGTCCGGTGGAAATGACCAGGGTGCCACCCAGCCTGGCCAGCGCATCGGCGAAGGTGCGCAGCAACTGCGGGGCGTCGAACACCGTGCCCATCGAGGCGTACATCACCGGGTCCCGCAATCGATCGGCCGGGAACGACGAGTCCGCTCGACGGGCACCGATGCTGGGTCCGACGAACTGATAGGACTGGTCGAAACTGTCCGCCTCGGGGTGGAACGCCCGCGAGGTGTAGACCAGGTTGAGCGGCTGACGGATGTTGGCCAGGTCAATCAGGGGCAAGGCGCGTGTGTCGTACCGGCGGCGCAGCTCCCACCGTGATCTCAGGTACCCGACGGTGGAGCGGGGAAGGGCCGCGGCCGCGCTGAGCAGTTCCCAGGAGCCACGGGTCGGGCTGGGCACGTGCCGGTTGAAGGCGAACGTGGTGAACGACGATGCCGGCGGCACGCCGAGTTCCCGGGCGGCCACCGGCCCCCACGGGCAGAGGGAGTCGTGCACGATCAGATCGGGCCGGACGCCCCGCAGGTCGGTGAGGACGGCGGGCAGCACGCGTACGGCGGTACGCGCAAGCTGCTCCATCACCGTGACGGGCGTCGGCGGGCCGGAGAGCGGTAGGTCGTCCCCGGGGTAGAGGAAAACCCGTGCCCCGGTGGCCGCGATCTGCTCGGCGTAGGCCGGCGTCGTGTGATAGGTGACGGAGTGACCACGACGCACAAGCTCACCCACAACGGGCAATGTCGGGTTGATGTGCCCGTGCATGGCGATGTTCAGGAATGCCATCGTGCTCATCGGCCAACCCCGCGCGGGGAAGGAGCCAGAGCCCGGCACGTTGCAGCGTCCATGATCCACCCCTCTCGGTCAGAGCCTAGATGTTGCCTCATGGCAGTGCGTCGTGGACCAGGTACTCGACTCGTCAGCGGCCGGTTCCGCATGATCGTGCTCGATCCCCGACCAGCGCAACCAGGCATGATCCACTCGTCTTTCCTGAAGTCGGGGTATCCCCCGGCACCGGGACACCTCCGTGAAACCGAGTGGATCATGACAGCATGGCCGCGTGTCGGCTCCGTCCGGTGGGCAGGGCTGGACGGTTGGGCGGGTTGTCTGGTTTGACCCCGCCTGTCGGGTGGTCGGGGCCACCCCCGTGGCGGAATCGTGGGCCGGGCCGGGTCGTTATACCTGGCAGACCACCGCGACTGTCCCGGTCGTGGGGCGCGGCAGCCGCCCGGGAACACCCGGCAGGCCGCCCCGGTTACATCCCCCGCAACGCCCGAGCAGGTCCCCCCCGGATCGCCGGCGTCGCCACGAACTTTCCCGCATCACCATCCACCCCCGGGTGTGGTGCGGGCACCCCCGATGCAGAGGAGCACGCCATCATGCGTACCGATCTGATCCGTAAGACCGCCCTGACCGCCGCTGGTCTCGCGTTCACCGGTGGCGCCATCGCCGGCCCCGTCACCACCGCGTTCGCCGCACCCACCACCAGCACCCCGGCCGCGCAAACCCAGACCGACCGCAAGGGCCACGGCGAGCGAGAGCTCGGCGTGCGCTACGAGGCCCAGCCGAACTTCTACTACTGCGGGCCCGCCGCCACCCGAAACGCCCTGTCCGTACAGGGCAAGAACATCAACGTCGACGACATGGCCAAGGAAATGGGCACCACCGAGGCCGGCACCAACTCCATCAACGACATCACCCCCGTGCTGAACAAGGAAACCGGTAAGAACGACGCCTACCGCTCCGTCGAGATCAGCACCCCCGACGCCGACACCAAGCAGACCGACACCCTGCGCGCCGACATCGTCCGCACCGTCGACGACGGCCGCGCCGTGGTCGCCAACATCGCCGGCACCAGCACCGACACCGACGGCGTCACCCACTCCTACGAAGGCGGGCACTACATCAGCGTCGTCGGCTACCGCGACAACGGCAACACCGTCACCATCGCCGACTCCGCCGACCCCAACCAAGCCGCCTACCAGATCAGCGTCGAACACCTCGCGGACTGGATCGCCACCCGCGGCTACGCCACCAGCTGACCCCCACACACCCAGCACATGACCGAAGGGCCGGACTCCCACCAGGGTCCGGCCCTTCGGCACGCCCAGGTCAGTGCTCGTTGCCCGCCCGCACCGACTCCACACCGGGCGCAACCGCAGCCGACTGACCACCGGAAGCCACCTGGGCCGTCTCCACGCCGGAAGGCACCTCGGTCGCCGTCATGTCAGCGGCGCCGTCGGCCGACGTGACGCGGTGCGCGCGGCGGCGCAGCCACCAGGTGCTGCCGAGCCCGGCGAGCACCGCGAGGACCAACCCGGCCCAGGAGATGTCCTTCAGCCAGTGTTCGGCCGCCCGGCCGACGGAGTAGAGCAGGTACGTCGTGCCGAAGGCCCAGACCAACCCGCCGGCCGCGTTCGCCACCAGGAAGCGGCGGTACGGCACGTGCAGCGCCCCGGCGAGCGGCCCGGCCAGGATCCGCAGCAGTGCCACGAACCGACCGAAGAAGACCGCCCAGACGCCGTGCCGCGCGAAGCTCTGTTCGGCGCGGGCGAGCTGTGCCGGGCCGAGGTGCTTGGGGAACCGTCTGCCCAGCCGGGCGAGCAGCGGACGACCGCCGCGTCGGCCAATCGCGTACCCGACGGAGTCGCCGACGATGGCGCCGAACGCCGCCGCGCTGGCCACCCACTCCGGCTCGACCACTCCGGTGGCGGCGAGCAGGGCGGAGCTGACCAGGACGATCTCGCCGGGCAGCGGGACGCCCATGCTCTCCACGCCGATCACGCTGGCGACGAGCAGGTAGACCACGCCCGGAGGCAGTGCCGAGAGCCAGTGCTGAACGTCGATCACTCGGCACCCCTTCCGAATCGGCCCCGACCCTACCCCGCCGATCCGACGGCGCGGCGTGGTCGTGGGTCACCCGACCCGTGACGCCGGGTTGCGCATATAGCAAGACGGACGTACGGTTTTGTTGGAAGCGGAATCGGGCGGTAAGTGTCACCTAACCTCGGCGGCACCCCGACCGGTGCGACAGACTGCTCAGGACTACTCACGGTCGCTGGTGTGAAGGAGTACGACGTGGCGAGCCTCGACACCTTCGGTGCGAAGACCCAGCTACGCGTCGGAGACGCGAGCTACGAGATTTTCAAGATCGACAAGGTGGACGGCCACGCGCGGTTGCCGTACAGCCTGAAGATCCTGCTGGAGAACCTGCTGCGGACAGAGGACGGCGCGAACATCACCGCCGACCACATCCGCCAGCTCGGCGGGTGGGACTCCACCGCCGCCCCGAGCGTGGAGATCCAGTTCACCCCGGCGCGGGTCCTGATGCAGGACTTCACCGGCGTGCCCTGCGTGGTCGACCTGGCCACCATGCGCGAGGCAGTGCGTGACCTGGGCGGCGACGCCAGCAAGGTCAACCCCCTCGCCCCGGCCGAGTTGGTCATCGACCACTCGGTCATCGCCGACCTGTTCGGCCGCGAGGACGCGTTCGCCCGCAACGTCGAGCTGGAGTACGAGCGCAACAAGGAGCGCTACCAGTTCCTGCGCTGGGGCCAGACCGCGTTCAACGAGTTCAAGGTCGTCCCGCCGGGCACCGGCATCGTGCACCAGGTCAACATCGAGTACCTGGCCCGCACCATCATGGAGCGGGGCGGCCAGGCGTACCCGGACACGGTGGTCGGCACCGACTCGCACACCACCATGGTCAACGGCCTGGGCGTGCTGGGCTGGGGCGTCGGCGGCATCGAGGCCGAGGCCGCGATGCTCGGCCAGCCGGTCAGCATGCTGATCCCCCGGGTGGTGGGCTTCAAGCTCTCCGGTGAGATGCCGGCCGGCACGACCGCCACCGACCTGGTGCTGACCATCACCGAGATGCTGCGCAAGCACGGTGTGGTCGGCAAGTTCGTCGAGTTCTACGGCCCCGGCGTGGGCGCGGTGCCGCTGGCCAACCGGGCCACCATCGGCAACATGTCCCCGGAGTACGGCTCCACCGTGGCGATCTTCCCGATCGACGCGGAGACGATCCGCTACCTGGAGTTGACCGGCCGTGATGCGGCGCAGGTCGCGCTCGTCGAGGCGTACGCCAAGGAGCAGGGCCTCTGGCACGACCCGGACGCCGAGCCGGACTACTCCGAGCGCCTGGAGCTGGACCTCGGCTCCATCGAGCCGTCGCTCGCCGGCCCGAAGCGCCCGCAGGACCGGGTGCCGCTGGGTGCCGCGAAGACGTTGTTCCGCTCCGCGTTGACCGACTACGTGGCCGACGACTCCGTCGGTGAGCGCGACCTCAAGCCGGGTGTCCCCCGCGAGGAGCTGCCGCGTGGCGCCAACGGCCCGGCCGACGAGGCCAGCGCCGAGTCCTTCCCGGCCAGCGACCCGCCGGCCAACGAGTTCAGCGACCCGGCCGACGAGCCTCGTGACCTGGAGACCGCTGCGGTCGGCGCGGGTGGCCGGGCCAGCAACCCGGTTCGGGTCACCGGCGCGGACGGCGTCGAGTACGAGCTGGACCACGGCGCCGTGGTGATCGCCGCGATCACCTCCTGCACCAACACGTCCAACCCGCAGGTGATGATCGGTGCCGCGCTGCTGGCCCGCAACGCCGTGGAGAAGGGCCTGACCCGCAAGCCGTGGGTGAAGACCACCCTGGCGCCCGGGTCGAAGGTCGTCATGGACTACTACGAGCGGGCCGGCCTCACCCCGTACCTGAACAAGCTCGGCTTCAACCTGGTCGGCTACGGCTGCACCACCTGCATCGGCAACTCGGGCCCGCTGCCCGAGGAGGTGTCCGCCGCGGTCAACGAGCACGACCTGTCGGTGGTCTCGGTGCTCTCGGGCAACCGGAACTTCGAGGGCCGGATCAACCCGGACGTCAAGATGAACTACCTGGCGTCGCCGCCGCTGGTGGTCGCCTACGCCCTGGCCGGCACCATGGACATCGACCTGGCCAACGAGCCGATCGGTGAGGACACCGAGGGCAACCCGGTCTACCTGCGCGAGATCTGGCCGAACAGCGCCGAGATCCAGGACGTCATCGCCCAGGCGATCGGCGCCACCGGTTTCAGCGCCGCGTACGCCGACGTCTTCGCCGGCGACGAGCGGTGGCAGTCGCTGCCGACCCCGACCGGCGACACCTTCGCCTGGGAGAACGACTCCACCTACGTGCGCAAGCCCCCGTACTTCGAGGGCATGCAGCAGGAGCCGAGCCCGGTCGTCGACATATCCGCTGCCCGGGTGCTGGCCAAGCTGGGTGACTCGGTGACCACCGACCACATCTCGCCGGCCGGCGCGATCAAGGCGGACTCCCCGGCCGGCTCGTACCTGGCCGAGCACGGCGTGCCGCGCCACGAGTTCAACTCGTACGGTTCCCGTCGGGGTAACCACGAGGTGATGATCCGGGGCACCTTCGCCAACATCCGGCTGCGCAACCAGCTGGTGCCCGGGGTGGAGGGCGGCTTCACCGTCAACCACCTCACCGGCGAGCAGACCTCGATCTACGACGCCTCGGTGGCCTACCAGGAGGCCGGCATCCCGCTGGTCGTGCTGGCGGGCAAGGAGTACGGCTCGGGCTCGTCGCGGGACTGGGCGGCCAAGGGCACGATGCTGCTGGGCGTCCGGGCGGTCATCGCCGAGTCGTACGAGCGGATCCACCGCTCGAACCTGATCGGGATGGGCGTGCTGCCGCTGCAGTTCCCGGTGGACGTCACCGCCGAGTCGCTCGGCCTGACCGGCACCGAGACGTTCACCATCACCGGGGTGACCGCCCTGAACGACGGTGAGACCCCGCGCACCGTGCAGGTCAGCACCGACACCGGCGTGGAGTTCGACGCCGTGGTGCGGATCGACACCCCCGGTGAGGCGGACTACTACCGGCACGGCGGCATCCTGCAGTACGTGCTGCGCCGCATGATCGCCAACTGACGTACCGACGTCCGGCGAAAGGGCCGCTTTCCGCGCTTGCGGGGTGCGGCCCTTTCGTTTCTCCTCGCTCTCGACTCGGCAGTGGCCTCCATCGGCCCGGTCGTGGCGCCGGGTCGCACGGGTTGTCGCCGCCTTCGGTGGGCAGCCGGGCCCGCCGCCCGGTTCAGGTTGCGTCCTTTGCTCTGCACCCGCCCGCGCACCACGAACGGCCCGTAACTGGCGCGTGGGCGGGTGCAGAGCAAAGGACACGAGGAGCACCTGCACCGCCGGGCCGGATGGTGCGAGGGGCGGGTCAGCAGCGCAGGCCCCAGCTCAGCGCAGCCGCAGTGCGACCGCCCGTGCTTCCTCGTCGGTGAGGGGCAGGAACCAGAGGAAACGGCGGACGATGGCGACCGGGTCGGGTCCGCCGGGCTGGCCGCGCAGGTCGCGGATCGCCCGGCGGGTGATCCGGGAGAACTCGGGGATCAGTGTCGCGCGACGGGCCGCGTCCGTCGGGGTCGCTCGCAGCACCGGGCAGGGCCAGTCCCTACCGATCACACCGCGTAGAAGTATTTCCTTCCGACGTCTGGAACGTTCTGGAGGGTCTGGGGATGAATCGAGCAGTACAGGCGGCGATGGCCGAGAGGGGCCACACGGCGGACAGTCTCGCTGCGCAGATTGGTGTCGATCCGAAGACGGCCGCCAAGTGGGCGAGCACGGGACGAATTCCGCAGACGCGTCACCGCGCGCGGGTCGCCGAGCTGCTCGGCCGGAACGTCGACGAGCTGTGGCCGGACGCGCTGAAGCGCCGGACGCCGGCCTGGTTCCGGCCCTGGGCCGAGATCGAGCGCGAGGCACTGTCGCTGCGGTCGTTTCAGCTCGCGTGGATACCGGGTCTCCTTCAGACCAAGGCGTACGCGCTGGCGACGCTTGTCGGTGAGGCGCTGACACCGGCCGAGGCCGACGACCTCGCCGAGGCGCGGCTGAGCCGGCAGGCCATCCTGCGCCGGGAACGCCCGCCGCTGCTCGTCGCGGTCCTCGACGAGGGAGTCCTGCGGCGCACCCTCGACGGCGACCGGGCCATGATGCGGGAGCAGTGCGAGCGGCTGGCCGAGCAGGCCGCGCTGCCGAACGTGTCGCTGTTCGTCGTACCCGCCGACGTCGGCATGTATCCAGGCCTCGGTGGCCCGTTCACAGTGGCCGAGATGCCGGACGGGGCGCGGGTCGCACACGTCGACAGCCAGGCGCAGGCGCAACTCATCGACAAGGTTGCCGACGTTGCTACATTCGACCGACGGTGGGAACGCATTCGCGACGGCGCCCTGTCGCGGGCGCAGTCCCTCAATCTCATCAGGGAAGCGGCAGCATCATGGACCTGACCGGCGCTCGGTGGCGCAAGAGCAGCAAGAGTGGCAACAACGGCGGCGACTGCGTCGAGGTGGCCGACAACCTCGCGGGTGTCATCGGCGTACGTGACTCGAAGGACCCGGCCGGTCCGGCGCTCGCCTTCGACCCGGCGGCCTGGACCCGGTTCCTGGTGTTGGCCAAGCGCGGCTGACCCCCACTGCCCTACCGGGCGAGTTCGTCGGCCCGGTCGAGCAGCGCACGACGCTCGGCGGTTGAGCCCACAGCTGCCGCCGCCTCCCGGAAGAGTCCTGCCGCACGCCGCCGGTCGCCCTGCCGGGCCACCAGGTCGGCCTGCACCGCCACGGCGAGCGGATAGCCGTCCAGCCCGCCGCCGGCGCGCGCCGAGTCGAGCAGAACCAACCCGGCAGCCGGCCCGTACGCGTAGCCGTGCGCGACCGCGCGGTTGAGCGCGATCACCGGCGAGGGGCGGAGGTCGGCGAGCGCGTCGTAGGCTCCCGCGATCGTCGACCAGTCGGTGTCGTCGGCCGAGGCCGCGGTGGCGTGACAGGCGGCGATCCTGGCCTGCCACGCGTACGGCCCGTCGTGGCGTACCCGATCGAGGGCGACCAGGGCCTCGGCGATGGCGGCACGGTCCCACCTGTCGCGGTCCTGCCGCTCCAGGGTGAGCAGGTTGCCGGCGGCGTCGCGGCGGGCGTCCCGACGGGAGTGTTGGAACAGCACCAGCGCGAGCAACGCCGCGACCTCGGACTGGTCGGGCATCAGCCGGTCGAGCAGCCGGACCAGCCGGACCGCCTCGTCGGCAAAGGCCGGCTCGCCGTCGGCGACGTAGCCCCGGGTGAACAGCAGGTACAGCACGGCGAGGACGCCGGGCACCCGCTCGGCCAGCGCCGGCCCGCTCGGCACCCGATACGGGATGCCGGCCTCGGAGATGCGGGTGCGCGCCCGGGTCAACCGACGGGTCATCGTCGACTCGCTGACCAGCAGCAGGCGCGCGATGTCAGCGGTCGGCACGCCGCAGACCGTTCGCAGCGTCAACGCCACCCGGGCCTCGATCGCGAGCGCCGGATGGCAGCAGGTGAAGATGAGACGCAGCCGGTCGTCCACCACGTCCTGCCCCATTTCGGGCTCGGGCTGCGCCTCGTCTGGCGTGAGCAACGCCAGGTCGTGCAGCTTGCGCCGCTCCACTGTGGCCCGGCGCAGCACGTCAATCGCCCGGTTGCGCGCCACCGTCATGAGCCAGCCGCCCGGGTTTGCCGGCACACCGTCGGTGGGCCAACGCTCCAGCGCGACGGTCAACGACTCCTGGGCGCAGTCCTCGGCCAACGCCCAGTCCCCGGTCACCCGGATCAGGGTCGCGACGATCCGGGGGTACGCCTCGACGCTGGCGGCCGCGACGGCCGCCGCCGCCGCGCCGGCCGGCGCCGGGTTGCGCACCGGCCGGCGCTGCGGGGTGGACAACCTCGTCAGTCGGACAGGTCCGCGAACGGACGCAGTTCCAGTCGCCCGTTGCGGGCCATCGGGTGGGTGCGGGCCACCTCGATCGCCTCGTCCAGGTCGGCGCAGTCGAGCAGGTCGAAGCCCACGATCACCTCGGCGGTCTCCGCGAACGGCCCCTCGGACACGAGCAGCTCACCGTCGCGAACACGGACGGTGGTGGCCGCGCTGGGCGACGCGAAGACGTTGCCGGTCAGGCGGCGGCCCCGAGAGTCGTTCTCCGCCACCCACTTCTCGATGTCGGGTAGCTCGGTGGGGTCGGTGTCCGGCTCGGTGTCGCTGCAAACGAGCATCATGTACTTCATCTGGTCGCTCCCTGGTTTCTCGGGGTGTCGCCAGCATGACGATCGGCGGGCGGCGTTCCGGACACCCTCCCCCGAAAAACTCTGGTCAGTCTCCGCTGGCGGCGCGGCGGCGGGCCTCGCGGGTCTTCATGGCGTGCTCCATCAGCGTGACGAGCACCTCCTTGCTGGACTCACGCTGCCGGGCGTCGCAGAGCAGGACCGGCACACCCGGGTCCAGGTTCAGCGCGGCCTGCACCTCGTCGAGTCGGTACTTCCGGGCGTCCTGGAAGCAGTTCACCGCCACCACGAAGGGTGTGCCCCGACCCTCGAAGTAGTCGATCGAGGGGAAGCAGTCGGCGAGCCGGCGGGTGTCGGCCAGCACCACAGCGCCGATCGCCCCCAACGCCAGCTCGTCCCAGACGAACCAGAACCGGTCCTGCCCCGGCGTGCCGAACAGGTACAGCACCAGGTCGTCGCTGATGGTGATCCGGCCGAAGTCCATGGCCACGGTGGTGGTGGTCTTGCCCTCCACCCCGGACAGGTCGTCGATGCCGACCCCCGTCTCCGTCAGCACCTCCTCGGTGCGCAACGGCCGGGTTTCGCTGACCGCGCCAACCATTGTCGTCTTGCCCACGCCGAAGCCGCCCGCGACCAGGATCTTGATCGCGGTGGGCAGTGGCGTCGCTCCCGCCGGCCGGTCAGAGTGCCCGTAGTCCATTGATTACCGCCTCGAAGATGCTGTTGTCGGGAAGACCGGCCGTGGTCTGCGGCTCGCGGACCTGCACCAGGCTGCGGGCCGCCAGATCACCGAGGAGCACCCGGATGGTGCCCACCGGCAGGTCGAGATGGGCGGCGATCTCGGCGACGGACTGTATGCGTTGGCACAGCCCGACGATCGCCAAATGCTCGGGACCGAGACCGACCTCGGGCGTGACCTCGGCTCGGGTGGCCGTGACCAGGGAGATCAGGTCGAATGTGCCGGTGACCGGGCGGGCCCGACCACGCGTCATCGCGTACGGACGCACCACCGGACCCGCGTGGTCATCCACCCACTGATGGTCTGCGGACTCCCCCTGGACCGTCATCGCCGCTACCTCTCGCCGACCTGCTGATCGGTGCCGCGCGACGGCGACGCGACGTACTTGCCGACGCGGGTGACCAGCATCGCCATCTCGTAGGCGATCAGGCCGACGTCGGCGTCCTCGCTGGCGAGTACGGCCAGGCAGGCGTTGCGGCCGGCCGCGGTGACGAACAGGAACGACGACTGCATCTCGATGATGGTCTGCTGCACCTGCCCACCACCGAAGCGCTTGCCGGCGCCTCGGGCGAGGCTCTGGATGCCGGCCGCCATCGCTGCGAGGTGCTCGCCGTCGTCCCGGCTCAACCCCTGGGAGGAGGCCATCAAGAGGCCGTCGGTGGAGAGCGCGACCGCGTGTTCGGCCTGCTTCACCCGGCCCACCAGGTCATCCAGCAACCACGTCAGGTCGGCGCTCGAAGCCGTCTTCTGGGTCACTTCGTCGTCCTCTTCTCGCCCGGCTGTGCGCCGTTGTTCGTCTGGGGCTCGACCGTCACACCGCGCGGCAACCCGCGTCGTCGGTGCTCGGTCAGGTCGCTTGTGGATCCTCGTCGGTCGGCTCGGACGGCGTCGCCGCCGGGGCGCCGGAGGCGCCGCCGAGCAGCCGAGCCGCGT
Source organism: Micromonospora salmantinae (assembly GCF_022230905.1). Lineage (NCBI taxonomy): Bacteria > Bacillati > Actinomycetota > Actinomycetes > Micromonosporales > Micromonosporaceae > Micromonospora > Micromonospora salmantinae. The sequence goes on along the minus strand of NZ_JAKKFG010000004.1, from coordinate 117,099 downwards.
CGGTCCGCCCACGCCGGGTGCCGGTCTGGTAGGAGCTCATCATCCGGCGAACCTGCTCCGGTGGGCGCACCACATCCTCGTCGTCGGTTTCGGACACCGCCGGGTCGTCTCGCAACTCGGGAACGATGTTCGCCTGTCGGACCCGGACGGGCAGGCCGGAGTCGGTCCGCTCCGCCTCGGCGCGGGCGGGCGCCGGGCCACCGTCGCCGGCCGGGGCCGGCTCTCCGTCGGGGGTCTCCGGGCGGGTGCGGTCGACGGCGGGCAGGCCGGTGGGCACGGTCGGGGCTTCCAGGGCTGGTTGAGCCGGCCCGCGCCGGGCGCGGGTGGGCAGGTCGGGGGTGCCGGTTGCCGGGGTGGTCCGCTGTCGGGTGGGGAGAACGGTGTCCGCCTCGGCCTCCTCGTCCGTCGCCGGCGCTGTGGTGTCGGCCGGCATCGGCGCCACCGAGGTCACCGCCGCCTCCGAAGCGGTGGTCGTCGGTGTGGCGAGCGCGACCGGTGTGAGGGTCGCCGGACGGCCGCTGTCCTTCGCGGGCGCCGACGGCATCGCGATGGCCGAGCCGGTCCGGAACGAGCCGGAGTCCTCCGGGGAGGCGCCGGCCTCGGTGACCAGCTCCAGCGGGATCAGCACGACCGCTGTGGTGCCGCCGTACGCGGATTCCTTGAGCCGTACCCGCACGCCGTGCCGTTCGGTCAGCCGGCTCACCACGTAGAGCCCGAGGCGGGCGGCGTTGGCGAGGTTCAGCTCGGACTGGTCGACGATCCGGTGGTTCGCCGCGGCCAGGTCCTCCTCGCTCATGCCGAGGCCCCGGTCCTCGATCTCGATGGCGAACCCGTTGGAGACCAGTTGGCCGCGGACCTCGACTGTCGTGTGTGGCGGGGAGAACGACAGGCCGTTCTCGATCAGCTCGGCGAGCAGGTGGATGACGTCGCCGACCGCGCGGCCGGCGAGCGAGACCGGCCCGAGCGGAAGCACGTTGACCCGGGTGTAGTCCTCCACCTCGGCCACGGCGCCGCGCACCACGTCGACCACCGGGACGTTGCGCCGCCAGGCCCGACCGGGGGTGGAGCCGGAGAGCACGATCAGGTTTTCCGCGTTGCGCCGCATCCGGGTGGCCAGGTGGTCGACCCGGAACAGGTCCTCCAGTTCCTCCGCGTCGTGCTCGCGGCGCTCCATCGCGTCGAGCAGGGTGAGCTGGCGGTGGACGAGTGCCTGCGTGCGTCGGGCCAGGCTCAGGAAGACCTCGCGGACGTTGCGACGCAGGTCGGCCTGCTCGACGGCGGTGCGCAGCGCGGTCTCCTGGACCGCGTTGAACGCCTTGCCGACCTGGCCGATCTCGTCGGTGCCGAACTCCAGCGGGGGTGCCTCGGTGGCGACATCGACCTCCTCGCCTCGGCCGAGCCGCTCAACCACGCGGGGCAGCCGTTCGTCGGCGAGCTGCCAGGCGGCCTGCCGCAGCCGCTCGAGCTGGCGCAGGAGGGTCCGGGCCGTGGTGATGGAGACGACGACCGAGGCGATGACGGCGAGCAGGCCGAGGCCGGTGGCGAGCACCAGCCGGACGACGACCATCACGGCGACGCCGGTGGCCCGGTCCACGATGCCCTCACCGCCGGCGGTCACGACGTCGTTCACCTCGGCCAGCGCCGGCTCGACAGTGCCCCGCCACTGCTCGGCACCGACCGGCAGCTGGGTCGACGGCCGGCCCTCGCGGATGATGCTGTCCTGCACGGCGCGCAGCCGGGTGAACGCCTCACCCTCGACGAGCTGTTGGTAACGGCGCTGGTCGGCGTCGGCGAGCCGGACCCGGGTCTCCTCACCGAGGAACCGCTCCGAGCCCACCAGCGCGACGTAGCGGGCGTATTCGGCGCCGCTCATCCGACCGTTGCCGAAGAGGCCGCTGAGCAGCGCGTCCTCCTGGGAGATCAGCTCCTTCATCCGGTTGAGCTGGATCAGGGCAGCGGCCTCGCCGGCGATCTGCTTGTCGTCCAGGCTGCCCGTCACGTCGTAGATCTGGAAGATCGACTCGATAGTGTCGGTGTACGCCTCGGCGGCGGCGATCCGGTCGATCTTGCGGTCCAGCACTTCCGCGCGGGTCCGCTCCAACCCGTTGACCTGGGCGATCGTCATACCGAGCTGCGTGTCCAGTGCGGAGCTGCCGGCGACGTCGACCTGCCAGTTGCGCACCGAGGCGGCGAAGTCGGCGGCCAACTGCGCGGTCTTGCGCTGCTCGGCCTCGAGCGCCGTCCGCTGCGCGGCCTCGGGGTTGCTCAGGTACGCCTGGGTCAATCGCCGCTCCACCTGGAGCTCCTGCAAGAGCGGCTCGCTCGGCGTGTAGACCTTGCTGTTGAGCAACTGGACACCGAGCAGGTTGAACCCGTCACGCAGGGTCACCCACGCCGCGAACATCCAGAGCGCGACCAGGGAGAGCAGCAGGGCGACAACCTTGGTGCGGATACTCGTACCGCGAGAACGCATTGAACCGTCCCAGGCTGGGCGTTGACTCAGCTCATCAACGAATGATCAGAGGGGGCGACGTCCCACCACAGCGGGGCATCCGGGCTGAGGCTCTGCGTACGCTAGCAGTGTCCACACAACCCCTCAAGTTGCTGTTTTTGTTGACTGGTAACCGCAATCCACCACCGATCGGTCCACGCCCGAGGCACGAACGCCGGCCAGTCGGCAGGCGGCGAGCACAGTGGCGCGAACGATGACGGTCGGACAGTACAGCTCCTTGCCGTACCACAGTGGAGGGTGCTCCCGGTCGGCGGATTCGTGCAGGTAGGCGTGCCCACGCGCCACGGCGTCGTCGACCCGTGGCACCGTCGTCGGCACCGTCAGCAGCACCTGGAGGGCGTACGCGGTCTCCTCGGCGGTGCCGTCCCACCGCCCCCACGAACCGTCCGCGCGCTGGCTGCTCAGCACCCAACCGGCCGCCCGATCCACCGCCTCGGCGGCGGCCGCGCCCCGCCCGAACTCGGCCAGTGCCAGCACGCAGCAGGCGGTGGCGTAGTACGGCGAGGCGTGCCACCGGTCCTGCCAGGCGCCGTCAGCGCGCTGATGCCCGGTCAGCACCGCGCTCAGCCGGTCGACCGCCCGGTGATAGCGCCCGTCCGCGTCCGGGTGCCGGATCAGGTGCTGACCGAAGGCGTCCAGCACGTGGGCGTTTGTGGTGACCGAGAAGCCGTCCTCCCCCGGCCAGGTGCAGAAACCGTCAGTCGTCTCGTACGCCCACAGGCTGGCCGGGTCCGCCGGACGGTCGAGCCGGGCCAACGCGTCGAGGGACACCGATGTGGTGTCGGCGTCGGTCGGCAGTCCGTCGCCGGTGGCGATTCCCTGGCCGGTGGTGGCAGCGGTCAGGCTCTCCAGGACGGAGGCCGGCGGGTTGACAGCGATCCCGGCGCGACGCAGGCCGCTCAGCACCCAGGCCCGCTCGAAGACGGTGATCGGTGCCGGGCAGGGCACCGGGCCGCCTCCGTCGCGGATCAACGCCAGCAGGAAGGCGTGCGCGGTGGGGCCGGCGGCCGGGCCGGCCGCGGTCAGCCAGGCCGCGGTCGCGGCGGGTGAGGCGCCCACCGCGGTGAGCGTGGGGCCGGCGTCGGTGGGTGTCGCGTCCAGGATCTCGTAGAAGTGGGCCAGCTTCGGTGGCAGCGTCGCTCCGGCGGCCACAGCGGACCGCACCGCGCGCAGCCGGTCCCGCTTGAGCCCGGTGGGCAGCGGCAACGGCGGGCGGGGCAGTTGGGCGGCGGTGGCCCGCTCCAGCCCGGCGAGCCGGTCGTTGATCGTGTCGACCAGCGCCGGAACGATGAGGTCCAGCGCGGGGGTGTCCGGCAGAGTCCGGGCGTCGGTGGGGAGCAGCGTGCCGACGAGCGCGCCGAGCCCACGGGCCACCGGGGCGAGCAGTTCCGTCCCGGCCCTGTCGTCGGCCAGTGCCGCGAGCAGCGCGTCGGTGGCGCTCAGCGTCGGCACCAGGGCGTACCCCTCGGGTGGGCCCCACGCCCCGTCCGGGCGCTGACTGCGCAGCAGGAACGCGATCCGCTGGTGGTGCCCGGTCAGCCAGGGCGCGACGGCGACCAGCCGCCCGGTCTCGTACACCGACGCGGCGACCTGCCCCCACGGCCGCAGACCAAGGCCGGCGATCAACTCGCGGGCGGCCTCGGCGACCGGGTCGGCGGCGAGCACCCGGGTGGCGCGCTCACTCATCGCGCGCCCCCCAGAAGTCCGACAGTTGGTAGAAGCCGCCGGTGAAGGAGATCTGCCGGTTGAGGTAGTCCGCCTGGCGGGGGCACCGCTCGGCGAGGGCGGCCAAGTCCCCGCGGGACCGGGCGGTCAGCTCGGCCAACCGGTCGTGCACCTGCGCCGGGTCGTCGACCAGCGAGAGGGCGTTCAGGTCACCCCACTCGGCGTCGCGCTTCTGCGTGGCGAGGTCGTTGACCAGCCGCAGCACCCGCTGCACGCCACGTCCGGCGTCCAGCAGGTCGGTCAACTGGGCGAGGGTCTTCTCGTCGCCGGTGGCTATCCAGTGGGTGACGTTGACAAAGGAACAGGCGAGGTTGTCGGCGTTGTCCAGGTAGCGGTTCAGGTCCGGCAGGCGCCGGCCGGTGGTCGGGTCGGTCGGCAGGTGCTTCCAGTCCCACTCCCGCGCCACGGCGGCGAGCATCCGGGCCAGCTCGTCGCGCCAGATCGGGCGCAGCCGGGCGAACGCCGGCACGGTGGCCAGTTCGTCGCGCAGGTCGGCCAGCAGCCGGGCCAGGTGTCGCCCCGGTGGGGGCACCGCGCCGTCGGCCACCGCCAGGCAGTCGTTCACCACGTGCCGGACGTCGTCCACGGACCGGGCGAGGTAGTCGACCTGCCAGTCGGCCGCGAAGACCCAGAGCAGGGTACGCGTGGTGATCCGCAGTTCCGCGGCGGTGTGCCACGGCGCGGTGAAGGCGATGGCGGTGGCCACCGAGCTGAGCATCGCCGGGTCGAACGGCGCGGCGTCGAACAGCTCCGGGTGAGCGGCGGTGACGTCCTGGAGGTCGCGTACGCCCCGCACGGCGAGCGCACACACCCGGCCCTGTTCGGCGACCGCGTCCTGACCGGCTCGCGCCGGTCGCGGGGTCTCCGTCACGATGCGACCGGGCGCTCGACCGGGGTGAGGATGACCTCGGCCCGCTGCTTGGGTTGCAGCGAGGCGCCCATCCGAGGGGTGAGGTCGACCGGTTCGCGCAGCCGGAAGCGGTAGCGGCTCAGCACGGTGCTGACGATGAGCTGTGCCTCCAGCAGGAACAGGTACTGCCCGAGGCACTGGTGCGGGCCTCCGCCGAACGGGAAGTAGGAGTAGCGGTAGCGGCGCCGGGGCAGCTCCGGCGCGAACCGCTCCGGGTCGAAGAGCGCCGGGTCGGTCCAGAACGTCGACATCCGCTGGGTGACGTACGGGCTGACCAGCACGGTGCCGCCGGCCTTGATCCGCACCCCGCCCAACACGTCGTCGCCGACCGCGGTGCGCGGGATCATCCAGCCGGCCGGGTAGAGCCGCAGCATCTCGTCGAGCACCATCCGGCCGTAGCGCAGTTGGGGCAGGTGCTCGCGGCCGACCCGTTCGACGCCGACCACCCGTTCGATCTCGTCGGTCATCCGCTCGGCCACGTCGGGCCGGGACGCCAGGACCGGCCAGAGCCAGGAGAGCAGGGCGATGGTGGTCTCGGTGGCGGTGGAGAACATCGCGACCACGTCGCCGCGGATCGCGTACTCGTCGGGTTCGCTGCCGTCGGCGCGCGGCCGGCAGAGCGTGGAGATGATGTCGTCGCCGTCGGTGGGATGGGCCCGGGCCTCCCGGATGATCGGCAGCACCACCTCGTCGATGGCGCGCACCGCGTCGCGGAAGCGCCGGTCGCCGGGCATCGGCACCCCGTACGGCACGGCGGGCATCAGCAGCCGGGGGAGCATCGCGGTGGTGACGGTGTCCAGCGCGGCGCTGACCCGCAGGGCATCGGAGACCGAGATCCGGTCGGCGAAGAGCACCCGCATTGTGGTGCGCAGGACGATCCGGGTCAGCTCGGCGCCGCCGTCGATCGGGCGACCGGCGAGGGCCGGTTCGAGCCACTCGTCGACCGCCTCGTTGATCGCCTCGGCCATCTTGTCGACGAGCGTCTCGGCCCGCTTGGCGGTGAACAACGGTTGCAGCGCGCCTCGGCTGGACTCCCAGATCTCACCCTCGGCGACCAGGATGGCGTCACCCACGATTCGACGCACGGGTCGCCAGAGCAACCCGTCGCCGTCCCGGGTGTAGTTGGCAACGTTGTCCCGCAGGACGCGTTGCAGGTGCTCAGGATGGCTGACCAGATAGGGGCGGAACGAGCCGAGGTTGAGCCGGATGACGTCGCCGTCGGCGTCCTGCGCGAAGTCGACGAGCGCGCCCAGCGGATCGCGGACCAGTGCCGGCAGAGCGCGTCGTAACGGGATTGTCCGGGGCTCGGTGCTGACGGTGGCGGGGCGTGCCTCGGACACCTGTGACATCGAACCACATCTCCTCGTCGTCCCGCCGACCGCAGCGGTCCACTTCGGTCGGGCAGGTTGATGAAACTTTCACCTTCTGGGCCGACGGAAGCATCTCACCAAACGAGGGGCACCTCCAGACTTGCGGACGACGCAATTTCCATCTAAGCGCACGCACACTCATCGATGTTTTCACCGCACGCAGATCCTGAGTGGATATTCAGGAACGACACCAGGCCGGGTGCGCCGACGACCACGCGCGCTGGACGAAGCGGCCGCGTGCCGCCGATCTGACCGCCGCATCGGCACCGGACGGGCGGCCCCGGGTTGGCCGGTGCGGGTCGGTGACGTGGGACGCACCGGTACCCCCGAATCCGGGCGATGCCCGGCACCCTGTGCCAGGCTCTGTGACATGGACGACAAGACCATCCTGAACCGGATCTCCGAGCTGGTCGACGAGGAACACAGGCTGCGTGCCGACGCCCAGGCCCACGAGTCGGGCACCGAGGGCGAGACCAGCGAACGACTGCGCGCACTGGAGGAGTCCCTCGACCAGTGCTGGGACCTGCTGCGCCGCCGACGGGCCGCCCGGGAGACCCACGGCGATCCGGACGCCCAGGGCGAACGCCCCAAGCCCGAGGTGGAGCGCTACCTGCAATAGCCGACGTGGCGGGTCGGGCGGTGTGGCCGCCCGACCCGCTCCGATCAGCGCAGGCCCGCCTCGTGCAGCAGCTCTCCGGTCAACATGCCGGGGTCCACCTGCTCGGCGGGGAGACCCCGGGCCGCGAACCAGGCGCCGACCACCCGCACATCGCGGGCCAGGAACTCCGGCCCCTGCGGGTTCGCCACCACGTCGACCACCTGCGGCAGGTCGATCACGACCAGCCGACCCTGGTGCACGAGCAGGTTGTACGGCGACAGGTCGCCGTGCGCGTAGCCGGCCCGCGCCAGCACCCGCAGCGCCTCCACCAGTTGGGCCCACAGGTCACGCAGCTCGGTCGGGCCCGGCCGCAGTTGGGCCAGCCGGGGTGCCGCCTCCCCCGACTCGGCGTCACCGACGAACTCCAGCATCAGCTCGGTGCCCCGCAACTGCACCGGGTACGGCACGGCGATCCGGTCGTGCCCGGCGCCGATCTCCCAGAGCCGGCTGAGCGCGGCGAACTCGGCCGCCGCCCACTGCCCGGCGATCATCTGCCGGCCGAACGCCGTCCGGCCGGCCATCGCCCGGTTCTCCCGGGACCGGCGCACCCGACGGCCCTCCAGGTAGCCGGCATCGCGGTGGAACAACCGGTGCTCGGGATCGCGGTAGCGTTTCACAGCGAGCAGGCAGGACCGGTCGGTGTCCGGCACGGCCCGACGGACCAGGTGGACGTCCGCCTCCTTGCCGGTCTTCAACACACCCAGCTCGCTGTCCTTGGCGGCCAACTCGGTGACCAGCCAGGCGGGGTGCGGCTGTGGCCCGTGCACGGCGTCGTCCCAGGACGACCAGCGCTCGCCGGTGTCCGGGTCAGGCTCGCTGTCCGGGTCTGCGAGCGGCTCGGTGGGCCGCCCGCGCTTCAGAAACTGCGGTTCGTCGTCGTCGAAGCGGCTCTTGCCGCGGCGGCGCTCGAGCGCCGGAAGGTCATGATCGCGCACTGTGGTGAGGTTCCCTTGGTCGAGGCTGAGATAGGCAGCTGGAAGCGACCTGCGAAGACGGCCATGACCGACCCCCTCTCCTCGACCGGGCACACGCCCGGGATGCACCATGCGCGGACAATGCTCGTACCACCACGTCCGCCGGTCAACCGAATTACCGAGCCGCCACCCGAACGGCCGCTCCGACCCACGGCCGGCAGCGCGGAGCCCTCAGCGGGCCAGCACGGTGGCGACCGCGGCGATCAACCCGTCCACCGTGCGGCTCGGCGCGAACCGGACGTCCGACCAGGTGCGCCCCCGGTGCAGCCAGACGCTGGGCAGCCCGACGGCGGCGGCGCCGCCGATGTCCGCCTCCGGGCTGTCGCCGATCACCCACGCCCCCCGCAGCGGCATCCGGACCCGCTGGGCGGCGAGCGCGAAGATTCTCGGGTTGGGTTTGCTGACGCCGGCCTCTTCGGAGATCACCCAGTCCGCGACGTACTGGTCCAGCCCGGTCTGGCGAATCTTGGCGTCCTCGACGCGTACGGTGCCGTTGCAGACCACCACCGGCACCCAGCCGGCGTCGTCGGCGATCCGTAGCGCGCAGGCGGTCAGCGGGTCGAGCCGGGTCTGCGCCACCACCCCGTCGTGCAGCTCCTCGACCAGGTCGATCGAGGGAATCCGCAGCTCGTAACGGTCCCGGATGGCGTCGGCGAGATCCCAGCGGTCGGTCAGACCGTCGGCGTCGATCGAGATCAGCCAGTCGATGTCGGTGTGGGGCGCGCCGATGCTGTCCAGGAAGCGCTCACCCCAGCGGCGGAACGGCCCGGCCCGATCCAGCAGGGTGTTGTCCAGGTCCAGCAGGAGCAGTGGCACTCGGGCACCCTACGGGACCGACGTGTCCGCCAACAGATGCGGCGGGTATCGAGCTGACGAAGGGCTCAGCCAGGCATCGACAGCCGCGGGCCGCCCTGGTCCGACAGCCGATCGACAAGCATCGAGTGTGCCGTCCGGGTGGCCGCGAGCACGACGGGATCCAGCGTCGCCACGAGCACCGCAGTGCCGTCGTCCGCCCCGCGAGCCAGCACCCGCCCCTCGGGGTCGTAGATGGCCGCGCCGCCGTTGAACCGCCACGGGTCGACACCGCCGACCGCGTTGGCGAAGACCACGAACATCGTGTTGTCCAGGGCACGTGCGGCGTAGTAGAGATCCCGGCGGTGCTCGGAGCCGGCCAGGTAACCGCTGGGGCACAGGTAGGCGTGTGCGCCGTCGAGGGCGGCGGCCCGGCCGTGCTCGGGGAAACAGCCGTCGTAGCAGATGCCCAGCCCGAGCCGCCAGTCGTCCACGAGCAGCGTGGCACCCCGCTCGCCGGGGGTGAACAGCTCCCGTTCGTCGCCCCACAACTGCTGCTTGTCGTACCCGACCCGCACCTCGCCGGTCCGGTCGACCACCAGCGCCGCGATGGTTCGCCGGCCGTCCGGGTGCCGGACGGCGGCGCCGACCAGCGCGGTGACGCCGGCCTCGCGCGCCGCGACGCGCAGCGGGTCGAGCCGGGGATCCGCGACCATCCCGGCCGGATCGGCCGCGACGTCGGTGCCGGCCGGGTCGGCGGCGAGAACCGGCGGGTGGTAGGCGCAGAGGAACAACTCGGGCAGGACGGCCACCCGGGCACCCCGCTCGCCGGCTCGACGGACCAGGTCGGCGGCGACGACCGCGTTGCCGGCGACGTCGCCCGGCGTGGGGGTGGCCTGGACGGTGGCCATTGTCAGCGGGGAGCTGGGCACTGTGCGGGGCTGGGTCACCGGGCGATGGTAGGCGGCGACATCCCAAGCCGTACGTACGGTTTGCATGCCCCGGGATGACCTGCAACGATCGACGTGTGCCCAGAGTAAGCCAGGACCAGCTCGACGCTCGCCGGCAGGAGATCCTCGCCGCGGCCCGGGCGTGTTTCGCCCGGCTCGGCTACGAGGGGGCGACCGTACGCCGCCTCGAGGAGGCCACCGGACTGTCCCGTGGCGCGATCTTCCACCACTTCCGCGACAAGGACTCGCTCTTCCTCGCCGTCGCCGAGGACGACGCCGCGGCCATGGTCGAGACGGTGGCCCGCAACGGCCTGGTGCAGGTGATGCGCGATCTGCTCGCCCGCGCCGTCTCGCCGGACACCACCGGCTGGCTGGGCAGCCAACTGGAGGTCTCCCGGCGGCTGCGCACCGACCCGGCGTTCGCCCGACGGTGGGCGGAGCGGTCCGCCGCGATAGCGGAGGCGACCCGGGACCGGCTGGCCCGCCAGCGCGACGCCGGAGTGCTGCGCGAGGACGTACCGATCGACGTGCTGGCCCAGTTCCTGGAGCTGGCCTACGACGGCCTGGTGCTGCACCTGGCCATGGGCCGACCGGCCGGTGACCTGGGCCCGGTGCTCGACCTCGTCGAGGAGGCGGTCCGCCGCCACTGACACGCGCACACCGGCCGGAAGCCCGTGGCGAGGCTGCTCCACAATGGGGCCGCCGATCCCTCCGGTGACAGGAGCAGTCGATGAACGTCCACGCCGCGTCCGGCGACACCTGGGGCATCTCCGGCCCGACCTTCCTCCGGTACTACATCGCGGCGGCCATCCTGGTGGTGGCGATCGCGGCGTACTACCGGATCCGCCTGCTAACCGCCCCGGCGCACCCCACCCTCGATCCACTCGGAGCGCAGCAGGTCGCGTACCTCAACGGTGGCCCTCAGCTCGCGGTACACGCGGCGCTGGGCGGGCTGCGCGGCAGCGGCGCGGTCGGCGTACGACCGGACCGCCGGCTGACCACCGTCGGTGCCGCGCCGACCGGGCTCACCCCACTGGATCAGGCCATCCACTGGGCCGCCCACCAGCACTCCCGGGTCCGGGACCTGCCGCAGGACGAGCGCGTACGCACCGCGTTGGATCAGATCCGCAACGGCCTGGAGCAGCGTGGACTGCTGACGAACGACGCGCAGCGTGCCCGCGCCCGCCGCTGGAGCCGGTTCCTGCTGGCCCTGCTGGGCCTCGGCATGCTCCGGCTGATCTCCGGCCTGTTCAGCGGTCGCCCGGTGGGTTACCTGCTGCTCACCCTGGCGGTGCTCCTCGGCGCCGCCCTGCTGCTGGGCCGGGCACCCGTCCGCACCCGGGCCGGTCGCGCCGCCCTCCGTTCCGTCCGCGGCGAGCACACCCACCTCGCGCCGGCCTCCGCGCCCGCCTACGCCACCTACGGGGCGGCCGGCGCGGCGATGGGCGTGGCCCTGTACGGCACCGCCTCGCTCTGGGCTCTCGACCCGGGCTTCGCCGAGCAGGCCGAGATTCAGCGCCAGGCCCTCTCCGGCAACGGCGGATGGACGGGCGGGTCCGACGGATCGTCCGGTGGCGGAGGCGACAGCTCCGGTGGGGACGGCGGCGGTGGAGGCGGCGGGTGCGGGGGCGGCGGCGGGTGCGGCGGATGACCGGCCCGTCCGGGGTCGGTATCGGCTGGCGTCCGGAGATCGCCGGCTTCGTGGCCGAGCTGCCCGGCCTGCGTTTCGTCGAGGTGGTGGCCGAGGGGGTGCCCGCCTCCGGGCCGCTCCCGCCCGGCCTGACCCAGCTACGGGACCACGCGGTGACCGTCGTACCGCACGGGGTTCGGCTCTCCCTCGGCGGCGCCGAGCCGGTCGACCCGGCCCGGGTCGCCCACCTGGCCGCGGTGGCGCAACGCCTGGACGCCCCGCTGGTCAGCGAGCACATCGCGTTCGTCCGGGCCGGTGGCCTGGAGGCCGGCCACCTGCTGCCGCTGCCGCGCAGTCGGGAAGCCGTCGACGCGGTCTGCGCCAACGTGGCGCGGGCGCAGGCGGAGCTTCCGGTGCCGATCGCGCTGGAGCCGATCGCCGCGCTTGTCGACTGGCCCGACGACGAGTTGACCGAGGCGGAGTTCCTCACCGAGATCCTCGACCGGACCGGGGCACTGCTGCTGCTGGACGTCGCCAACGTGCACGCCAACGCCCGCAACCGGGGCGCCGACCCGCTGGATCTGCTGGACCGCCTGCCGCTGGAACGGGTCGCGTACGCCCACGTGGCCGGCGGCGCCGAGCACGGCGGTTTCTACCACGACACCCACACCGACCCGGTGCCGACAGCGGTGTTGGAGCTGGTCGGCGCGCTCTGCGCCCGACGGCGACCGCCCGCGCTGCTGCTGGAGCGCGACGGCCACTACCCGCCGGCCGCCGACCTCCGCGCCGAACTGGACGCCCTGGCCGCCGCCGCGGGCTTCCCGGCCGTGACATGACGGGCGCACCGGACGGCGAATCCGTGTCCACGCCCCGTGCCGGGCTCGCCGAACGGCAGGCCGAACTGGTCGCGGCGCTGGTCGCCGGAGGGCCACCCCCGCCGGGGTTCGCGCCGGGACCGCTGGCCGCCACCCGCACGGCCCTGCTGCGCAAACGGGCCGGCGAGGTGGCCCGGCACTGGCCGCTGCTCGCCGCCGGCCTCGGCGCCAGGTGGTCGACCACCTTCGCCGACTGGGCCGCCCGGCGACCCACCGCCGGATCGCTGCGCGACGGTTGGGACCTGGCCCGGGCGCTGCACGCCCAGCAGGCGCTCCCCCCGGCCGCCGCCGAGGAGTTGGCCGTCCGGGAGGCACGCCTGCGCTACGACGGGCTTCGGGCGCCGCGTCCGCGCCGGACGCCGGCGGTGGGCCGCGCCGGCGGCGCCGTCGCGGTGCAGATCGCCGGTCGGGTACGCCTGCTGCGCCCCGCCCCACGGGCATCCAGCCCTGCTGGCGACGCCGTACCGGATGCGGCAGGATCGGCGTTATGGATCTCGGACTGACCGACCGCGTGTACGTCCTCACCGGCGCCTCCCGCGGCCTGGGTTACGCGACCGCCCAGAGCCTGGTCGCCGACGGTGCACGGGTGGTGCTCTCGGCCCGCGACCCGGACGCGGTGGCCGCCGCCGCGAAGCAGCTGGGTGGCCCGGAGCACGCCGTCGGGCTGACCGCGGACCTGACCGACCCGGAGAACCCGGGGCAGCTCGTCGCCGCCGCCCAGGAACACTTCGGCCGGCTCGACGGCGCGCTGATCTCGGTCGGTGGGCCACCGCCGGGCAACGCCGCAGCGGTCACCGACGAGCAGTGGCGGCTCTCCTTCGAGACCGTCTTCCTGGGCACCATCCGCACGGTCCGCACGGTCGCCAACGCCCTGCCCGAGGGCGGCGCGATCGGGCTGGTGCTCTCCACCTCGGCGCGTGGCCCGGTGCCCGGTCTCGGCATCTCCAACGGTCTGCGGCCCGGCCTGGTCGGTGCCGCCAAGGACATCGCCGACGACTACGGCCCACGGGGGGTCCGGGTGGTCGGCCTGTTGCCTGGCCGGATCATGACCGATCGCAACCGGGAGCTGTTCGGAGCGACCGGCGACCCTGAGCGGGCCCGCGCCGAGGCGGAGGCCGGCATCCCGCTGCGCCGCCTCGGCGACCCGGCCGAGTTCGGCCGGGTGGCCGCGTTCGTGCTCTCCCCCGCCGCGAGCTACCTCACCGGGATCACCCTGCCGGTCGACGGCGGCGCGCTGCGCGGGCTGTGACCCGCGACGGGGCCCGAGCTGCCCGTGACGTGACACCGCCCGGGACGGCCCGGCCGTCCCGGGCGGACCTGGCGGCGGCTGCGGACCGGACCATTCCCGACGTGCTCGCGCCGGGGCTGGCGGTGCTCTTCGTCGGCATCAACCCGGGCCTGTGGTCGGCCGCGACCGGATGGCACTTCGCGCGACCCGGCAACCGGTTCTGGCCCGCGCTGCACCGGGGCGGGTTCACCCCTCGGCTGCTGCACCCCAGCGAACAGGACGACCTGCCCGCGCTCGGGCTCGGCATCACCAACATGGCCGCCCGAGCCAGCGCCCGCGCGGACGAACTGAGCACCGAGGAACTCCTCGACGGCGCGGCGATCCTGACCGACAAGGTGGCGCGGTACCGGCCGCGCTGGGTGGCCGTGGTGGGGGTGACCGCGTACCGGATCGGTTTTCAGCGGCCGAAGGCCACCTTCGGGCCGCAGCCGGAGTCGCTGGCCGGCGCCCGGCTGTGGGTGCTGCCCAACCCCAGCGGCCTGAACGCGCACTTCACCCCGGTCACCCTGGGCCTGGCGTTCGCCGAGTTACGGGCGGCGACCGAGCTACCGGCCCTATGATCGACGCGGCCGTCAGTTGGCGGCGGCGGGCGGCAGCACCTCGTCGGCGCGGTAGGTGCCCAGCGGCATGACCACCGGCTCGGGACCGGTCGCGTCGACGAACGGGGTGGGCGAGTCGGCGACCGCGAACTGGGTGCGGTACAGCTCGGCGTAGAGCCCACCGACCGCCACCAACTCCTCGTGCCGCCCCCGCTCGACGATCCGCCCACCGTCCAGGACCAGGATCTGGTCGGCGTCGCGCACTGTGGAGAGCCGGTGCGCGATCACGAGCGCGGTACGCCCGGCCAGCGCCACCGACAGCGCACGCTGCACCGCCGCCTCGCTCTCCGAATCCAGGTGTGCGGTCGCCTCGTCGAGGATCACGATCGACGGGGCCTTGAGCAGCAGTCTCGCGATCGCGATGCGCTGCTTCTCGCCGCCGGAGAACCGGTAGCCGCGCTCCCCCACAGTGGTGTCCAGGCCGTCGGGCAGCGCCCGAACCAGATCGGCAACCTGCGCCCCGGCCAGGGCGGCCCAGATCTCGTCGTCGGTGGCGTCCGGCTTGGCGTAGCGAAGATTCTCGGCGATCGTCTCGTGGAACAGGTGCGAATCCTGAGTGACCACACCGATCTCGTCGCGCAGGGAGGCGAGCGTCGCGTCGCGCACGTCCACCCCGCCGACGAGCACCTGCCCGTCGCTGACGTCGTAGATCCGGGAGATGAGCATCGACAGTGTCGACTTGCCCGCCCCGGACGGGCCGACCAACGCGACCATCTGCCCCGGCTCGACGCTGAACGAGACCCCCTTGAGCACCGGTTCGTTGACGGTCCGGTCGAGCGTGGCGACCTCCTCCAGGGAGGCGAGGGAGATCTCGGCGGCGCTCGGGTAGCGGAAACGCACGTCGCGGAAGTCGACCCGGCCGGCGCCCACCGGCACCGGCACCGCATCGGGCTTCTCCACGATGCCCGGCTTGAGGTCGAGCACCTCGAAGACCCGGTCGAAGGACACCAGCGCGCTCATCACGTCCACCCGGACGTTGGAGAGCGCGGTGAGCGGCCCGTACAGGCGGGTGAGCAGCAGCGCGAGCGTCACCACGGTGCCGGCGCTGACGCCGCCGGTCACCGCGAGCCAGCCACCGAGACCGTAGGTCAGCGCCTGCGCCAGTGAGGCGACCAGCAGCATCGCCACGAAGAACGTGCGGGAATACATGGCGGACTGGATGCCGATGTCGCGGACCCGCTCGGCCCGGTCGCCGAACCTGCGGGCCTCGATCTCGGGCTGGCCGAAGAGCTTCACCAGCAGCGCGCCGGCCACCCCGAACCGCTCGGTCATTGTCGCGTTCATCTTGGCGTCGAGGTTGTACGCCTCGCGGGTGATGTCCGCCAGCCGTCGGCCGACCCGGCGGGCCGGAATGATGAAGATCGGCAGCAGCACCAGTGACAGCGCGGTGATCTGCCAGGAGAGGGTGAACATCACCGCTGCGGTGAGCACCAGCTGGATGACGTTGCTGACCACACCGGACAGGGTGGAGGTGAACGCCCGCTGGGCGCCGAGCACGTCGTTGTTGAGCCTGCTGACCAGGGCGCCGGTCTGGGTACGGGTGAAGAACTGCAACGGCATCCGCTGCACGTGGTCGTAGACCCGGGTGCGCAGGTTGAAGATGATGCCTTCGCCGATGCGGGCGGAATACCACCGTTGGGCCAGCGACAGCAGCGCGTCGGCGACCGCCAGCGCGGCGATGAACAGGGCCAGCCGCACCACGAGCCGCCCGGCCTCGGTGCCGCCCCGGTTGATCGCGTTGATCACGTCACCGGCGAGCACCGGGGTGGCCACGCCGATGACGGCGGCCAACACCACGGTGGCCAGGAAGACGATGATGTCGCGCCGGTAGGGGTGGGCGAAGGCGACGATGCGGCGGGCTACCCCGCGCTTGAGCCGGTGGGTGGAGACCTCGTCGCGGTTGCGCATCGACCGGAGCATGCTCCACCCGGCCATGCCACCGCCGGACATCGGGTTGGACATCGCTCACCTCCGGGTTGCCGGGCAGACCGCATCGTCAGGTCAATTCTCCCGACGAGTGTGACAACCCCGCTCGTAACCCGGATCTCCCCGTGCGGTCCTTACCTATTCTCCCCTGCCGGCGAGGTCACGCAGCCGACGGGTCTGCGCCTCCCGCTCGGCGCGCTGCTGGTCGGCGTGCGACCGGCCGGCGGCACCGGCGAGCAGCGCTTTGATCTCCACCACCGCGTCGCGGGCCCCGGAGAGCAGGCCGGCGGTCAGGTCCCGCACCGCGCCGTCCAGCTCGGCCGGGGGTACGACAAGGGTGGCCAGCCCGATCCGATCCGCCTCGGCGGCGTCCAACCGGCGGCCTGTCGCACAGATCTCCAACGCCCGCGAATAGCCGACCAACTCGACGAGGCGTTTCGTGCCGGCCAGGTCGGGCACCAGACCGAGGGTCACCTCGGCCATCGACAGCTTCGCGTCCGCGGACAGCACTCGCAGGTCACAGGCGAGCGCGAGCTGGAAGCCGGCACCGATCGCGTGACCCTGCACGGCCGCGACGGAGACGACATCCGGCCGGTGCAGCCAGGTGAAACCGCCCTGGAACTCCGCGATGCGCTCGGCGCACTCCTGCTCGGGCAGCGTGGCCAGCTCAGCGAACGACCCCGGGCCGGAGGCGCCCGCCACCGCGAGATCGAGGCCGGCCGAGAACGCGCGACCCTCGCCACGGACCACCACCACCCGCACGTCGCCGGGCAGGTCACGGGAGAAATCGCTCATCGCTCGCCACATCGCGGGCGTCTGGGCATTGAGCACGTCGGGCCGGCACAACGTCACCGTGGCGACCGGCCCGTCGCAAGTCAGCCGAACCCCGGTCGCCTCGGCGGTCACCGGACGTCCCGGGGCGCGGCGCTGGTGGACGACGCTGAGGGGCGGGTCACGCCTTCTTGCGGCGCCGGGCGCCACCGCGCTGACGCAGCTGCACGCCGGACTCGGTGAGCACTCGGTGGATGAACCCGTAGGAACGGCCGGTCGAGGCCGCCAACGCGCGGATGCTCTCCCCCGAGGTGTACCGCTTTACCAGGTCCTTGGCGAGCGTCTGACGCTCGGCTCCGACGATCCGGCGACCCTTCTCAGTGCTGGTGGCTGTGCCAGTGGCTGCCATGCTGTGTCCTCACGTCCCAGACTGTGCGGTTCGGATACGGTCCCACCTATTAGACCGCCTCGAACGATCATGCGCCAGATATCAACTCTTCGCCAACCGACACGCTATGCAATGTCAGCTTCCCGATAGAGTGATCCTGGCGATCCGGCCCGCCGCGGCGTCCGCGCGTACCACTGCCGGGAGCTCGCGGCTGCCGGCGGCCCGTAGCCTTCGGTCGTGATCGACCTGTTGAGCACCGCCGGCGCAGCGGCCGTGGTCTTCGCCGCCACCGACATCGACGACATCGTCATTCTGACGCTGTTCTTCGTCGCGGCCCGCACCACCGGCCAACCCCGCACCTGGGAGATTGTCGCCGGACAATACGTCGGCATCGGTGCGCTCGCGTTGGCCAGCGCGGTGATCGCGGGTGGACTCCTGGTGGTGCCCGACCCGTGGACGGGGCTGCTCGGCCTGCTTCCGATCGCGCTCGGTGTACGCGCGCTGCGCAGTTCGGGCGACGACGAGGCACCGCCGGTCGTCACCGGAGCGCTCGGCGTGGCCGGGGTGACGATCGCGAACGGCGCTGACAATGTCGCGGTCTACGTACCCGTCTTCCGGGCCCTCGGTGTGGCCGACAGTGCCGTGTTCCTGCTGGTCTTCGTGCTGCTGATCGCGCTCTGGTGCGTGGCCGGGGCCTGGCTGGGCGGGCACCGGAGAGTGGTCCGGCTGGTCGAGCGCGCCGGGTCGCCGGGTGGGGTGCGCTGACGTGGACCCCGCCCGCCTGGCTGGTGCCGACGATCTTCATCGCCATCGGGCTGGTGATCCTGGTCAGCTCCGGCGTGCTCGGCCGACTGGCCGACCTGCTCGACTGAGAGCCGACCGAGCCTCCTGGGTCAGGCCAGCTCCACCAGTTCGAGAAGGTCGTCGCTCCACGCGTCCTCGTCGCCGTCGGGCAGCAGGATGGCGCGGTCCGGCTTGAGCGCCAGCACCGCACCCGGGTCGTGGGTGACCAGGACGATCGCGCCGGGATAGTTGGCGATGGCGTCGAGCACCTGCTCCCGGCTGACCGGGTCGAGGTTGTTCGTCGGCTCGTCGAGCAACAGCACGTTGGCGCCGGAACAGACCAGAGTGGACAGGGCCAGCCGGGTCTTCTCGCCGCCGGACAGCACGCCGGCCGGCTTGTTCACGTCGTCACCGGAGAACAGGAACGCGCCAAGGATCTTGCGCAGGTCGGTGTCGGACTGCTCGACGGCGGCGGCGCGCATGTTCTCCAGCACCGTGCGCTCCACGTCCAGCGTCTCGTGCTCCTGGGCGTAGTAGCCCAGCCGCAGGCCGTGCCCCGCGTGCACCTCGCCGGTGTCCGGGCTGAGCAGCCCGCCGAGCATCCGCAGCAGGGTCGTCTTGCCGGCGCCGTTGAGCCCGAGGATGGCCACTCGGGAGCCCCGGTCCACCGCCACGTTGACGTCGGTGAAGATCTCCAGCGATCCGTACGACTTGGAGAGGCCGGTCGCCGTGAGCGGGGTCTTGCCGCACGGCGCGGGACTGGGGAAACGCACCTTGGCCACCCGGTCGGAGACCCGCACCTCCTCCAAGCCGGAGATCAGCTTCTCGGCGCGGCGGGCCATGTTCTGCGCGGCAACGGTCTTGGTGGCCTTGGCCCGCATCTTGTCGGCCTGCGCCATCAGCGCGCCGGCCTTCTTCTCCGCGTTGGCCCGCTCCCGGCGGCGACGTCGCTCGTCGGTCTCGCGCGCCTCCAGGTACGCCTTCCAGCCCAGGTTGTACACGTCGATGACCGACCGGGTGGCGTCGAGGAACCAGACCTTGTTGACCACCGACTCCAACAGCGCGCCGTCGTGGGAGATCACGATCAGGCCGCCCTTGTGGTTGGCGAGGAAGCCCCGCAACCAGGTGATCGAGTCGGCGTCGAGGTGGTTGGTGGGCTCGTCGAGCAGCAGGATGCCGCCACCGTTCTCGCCCGCGTCGCGGAACAGGATCCGGGCCAGCTCGATGCGGCGACGCTGACCACCGGAGAGGGTGCCGATGGTCTGCGCGAGCGCCCGGTCCGGTAGGCCGAGGTTGGCGCAGATCCGCGCGGCCTCAGCCTCGGCCGCGTACCCGCCGAGGGCGGCGAACTGGTCCTCCAGTGCGCCGTACCGACGGACCAGCTTGTCGTTGGCGTCCTCGGCGAGGCGGGCCTCGACCTCCTGCATCTGCGCCATCAGCACGTCCAGGCCGCGCGCGGAGAGCACCCGGTCGCGGCCGGTGACCTCCAGGTCACCCGTGCGCGGGTCCTGCGGCAGGTAGCCGATGGCACTGCGCTGGTCGATCTGGCCGCCGTACGGCTGCCCCTCGCCGGCGAGCACCTTGAGCGTGGTGGTCTTGCCGGCGCCGTTGCGGCCGACCAGGCCGATCCGATCACCGGGCTGCACGCGCAGGGTGGTGTCGGACAGCAGGATCCGGGAACCGGCACGCAGTTCCAGGCCGGTGGCAGTGATCATGTTTGCGGGCTCGCTCTCGGGGTTCGGAAGGCTGACTCGGGGCACGCGAAACCGCCGGCGGGCTCAAGGGGCCCGACGGCGCGGGGCGGTTCAGCCTTCGCAGCGCAGCACCCGACAAGTGTACCGGGCGCCGCCGGACGTCCTGCCCGGATTACCGATCAAGATCATCGGGTATCGGAACGCCTGTCCGGACCCCGTCCGGCACTCGATGGACGAAACGACACACAAAAGACATTCACCGGCATACGGCGATCGGGGTCACCATGGAACTCAACGAGCGGGCCGAAATCGACACCTCCCAGGTCAACGACGTGGGCCGCGGTGGCGGATCCGGCGGCGGCTTCGGCATCCCGATCCCCGGAGGCGGCGGTCGAGGCGGCATCATCGGCATCGTGGTGGCCGTGCTCATCGCGCTGCTCGGCGGCGGCTTCGGCCTCAACGCCATGACCAACGGCGACGAGGGCGGCGGTCAGGCCGGCGGCACCGACCTGGAACAGCTGTGCTCCCGCGACAACCCCGACCGGCTCGACGACGCGCGCTGCCGTAACGCGCTCTACGTCAACAGCATCCAGGCCTACTGGCAGAAGGCGTACCCGGAGTTGGGCAACGAAAAGTACGAGGCGACCGACACCAACTTCTTCCAGGCCGCCGTTAACACCGGTTGCGGGCAGGCCGACTCGGGCGTCGGCCCGTTCTACTGCCCCGCGGACAAGCAGGTGTACATCGACCTGAGCTTCTACGACGAGTTGGCCTCCCGGTTCGGCGCCAAGGGCGAGTTCGCCCAGCCGTACGTGCTCGCCCACGAGTACGGCCACCACGTCCAGAACCTGCTCGGCACCAACGCGAAGGCCGGCCAGGGCGACCAGAGCGGCCCCCGCTCCGCCTCCGTACGGCTGGAGTTGCAGGCCGACTGCTACGCCGGCGCCTGGGCCAGGCACGCCACCGAGAGCAAGGACAAGACCGGCCAGGAACCGCTGTTCACGTCCATCACCCAGACCGACATCAGCGAGGCCGTGCAGGCCGCCGAGGCGATCGGCGACGACAGCATCCAGGAGCGCTCCGGCGGGCAGGTCAACCCCGACCAGTTCACCCACGGCACGTCCGAGCAGCGCAAGCGCTGGTTCACCCAGGGCTACGACCGCGGCGACCCGAAGACCTGCGACACCTTCGGCACCGACCAGCTCTGACATCCGCTCCGTGACGTGGCAGGTCCCTCGGGCCCTGCCACGCGTCATTCCTGCCGACGCTCGCGGGTCAGGTGAGCCGCGAGACCTGGTAGTGGCCGATGAGCCAGTCGTCGTCGACCCGCCGCAGGAGCACGCCGAGGTTGACGGTCAGGGCCGGCCGGTCGGTGAAGCCGAACTCCACGTCCAGGTAGCCGAGGACCACGTCGTCGGCGAGACGGCGGATCTCCCGGATGTCGTACGCGGCGGTCAGGCCGAGCGGCTGTCCGGCGTAGTACGCGGCGACGCCGGCCCGACCGACCGTGTACGGCTGCAACCCCTGAAAGATCGCGTCGTCGGTGAAGCACGCAGCGACCCGATCGGGCTCGTGGGCGTCGACAGCCGACTTCCACCGGTCGAGGACGGTACGCAGAATCTGCGCCTCGGACATGTTGATCTCCCTGCTGACGGACGTGTCCCATGGCGTGCTGTCGAGCCGGCATGCCCTCGCGGGCTCATCGAGGCGGCTGACCCGGGTCGTTCGGGTGCGGCGTCAACGGCGTGACGGTCTCGCGCCGCCAGGCGCGCAGCGGCATCGACGCGAGCACGGCCTCCAGCTCGTCGGCGTCGGCGGCCTGGAACAGCCCCCACGTACGCCACTCCCCCGGCGCCAGCGGCGGCCGCCACAGCCGCAGAAGGCTGCCCTGGGCCGTCAGCTCGGCCGAACGCGCCGCCTCTCGCGCGCGCATGTCGGCGACCCCGTCCTCCGACGTTCCCCGCGGCACCGTCGTCACCATGTCAACCAGAAACTCCACGCGCCCATCCTCCGGCGGCCGGCCGGGCAGCACGCCAGGAACCCCGTTTCGGGTGGCGATCGTCTCCCCTCCCACGCCGCCAGCGCAGGCCGAGGTCAGTCGGGGTCGCGCACCCGGATCCGTACCGCCCGGGCCGCACCCACCGCCGCGACCAGCACCGCGTGCCGGGGCTCCGGCACGTCGAGCAGCCGCTCCGCCCGCAACGGCACCAGCGGGGCCAACCGCCGGTCGGCCAGCACCCCGTCCACCGCCCGCCGGTCACCGCCGCAGACGAGGGCCGCCAGCCTCGACGCCTCCGGCAACAGCAGCCGTACGGCCAGGTCCGCCGCGTCACCCAGCGCCGCCTTCGCCTGGTTGTCACGCCGGCGGGCGAACCGGTGCTGCGACCATCCCCCCGCAGCGGTGCGCCCCTGCACGTACCGGGTGTCCACCTTGGAGACGACGAGGTCGGCGCCCTCGGCCACCCCGAGCGCCACGGCGCCCTTGCGGGCCAGCAGCAGGCCGATCCGGCGGGGCATCACGGCGGAGGCCACGAACCCGGCCACATCCACGCCCGCCGGCGCACCCGGTGGGGCGTACAGCTCGGCGGTTGCCCCGTCCGGGGCGGCGAGCAGCAGGCCGTACTCCTGGGCGCTGGTGGTGGGCGGGCCGTGCCGGTCGGCGAAGCCCTCGACCCACCGGCCGACGCGGGCCGGGTCGACCTCGACCCACCGGCCTCCGCCGGCTGCGGGTCGACTGGTCATCGCCCGACCGTACGGCACAGCGGACCCACCCGGGCCCCCGGGCGGGTTCGCGGGCCCGGCCGGGCCACGCCGCCGACCCGGCGCGGTCGGGCCTCGGTCGGGTGGCTGAGCCGTCGGATGGTTGCCGTGACCGTTCAGCCTGGCAGTAGCGCGGCCACCGCCAGCGCGGCGATCAGCGCGCTGGAGACCAGGCCGGTGACCAGTCTGCCGCGCGGCCCGGTCAGCGCCCGGCCGACCACGGTGCCACCGCCGGCGACGACCAGTTGCCAGCTCGCCGACGCCAGGAACACCCCGGCCACGAAGAGCGCCGCCGGGACCGTGCCCGAGTCGGCAGTGTCCCGGCGGCCGAGCACCAGGGCGGTGAAGTAGAGCACCGTCATCGGGTTCAGCAGGGTCAACCCGAGCAGCGCCGCGTAGGCCCGCCCCGGAGTGCTCATGCCCCCACCGTCGCGTGCCGTCGGCTGTCGCTGTGAGCGGTGCGCGGACCACGTCCGCCACAGGCCGTGCCCGGCGAGACCGAGCAGGACCACGGCGGCGACCACTCGCAGTGGCCCGGCGACCGGCGCGATGATTCCGGCCAGGCCGGCGCCGCCGAGCACTGCCACCAGCGCGTAGAGCCCGTCGGCCGTCGCCACGGCGAGCGCCGCGGCCGCACCAACCCGGAACGAGGTACGGGCGCTGAGCCCCAGGATGAGGATCGCGATCGCGCCGACGGGAATGGCGACGCCGTAGCCGGCCACGAGACCGGCGAGGAACGCCCCGCTCACGACGGCGGGCGCGGGATCGAGGCGGGCCGGGGCCTGGTGCGCTGTCGACGCACGGCAGTGGCCGCACGGACAGGAACCTGCAACGGGTACGCCTCAATCACACGCGCATCCTCCGCGCCGGACCCGCGCCCCGCCACCGATTTTCCCCGCGCCCCGCGCCAATCAGGTTGTAGTGGCCTCGGTGTGTCGTCGAGGCCACTACAACCTGATTGAGCGTGATCTTGGAGTGTTCAGGGCAGATCAGTGACGCACTCCGGGTCAGCGGGGGTCGCGACCGAGGTAGGAGAGCAGGGCGGCGACCTCGTCGGCCTCCGGAGCGCTGTCGATCGCCGGGGCGTACGCGCCGTAGGCCCGCAGCGGCTCGACGATCTGCCGGGCCACCGCCAGCAGAGGTCGGGCCAGGTCGGCGGTGAGTGGGGACGGCTGGCCGGTGGCCACCGCGATGTCCCAGGCGTGCACTGCGGCATCGAGGGCGCACGCCACGGCGCCGACCTCGGCCGGCAGCTTGCCCTGGGGCAGCGGCGTGGGCACCTCCGGGTCGTCGTCGGCGACACCGTTCCAGGCCCGAGCGGACGCGTCGAGGGCGGCGCGCAGGCCGGCGAGCTTGTCGCCGTCAATCCGACCGGAGGGCGCGAACGGGTCCTCCGCGGGCCCTGGCCCGCCGTCGATCGCCGCCGCGAAGGCGAGTTGGTCGCCGACCGCGTGCTGGAGCACCTGGGTGACGTTCCACCGCTCGCACGGGGTGGGCCGTTCCCAGGCGTCGACCGGAACCCCCTCGACTGCCGTCCGAAGCGCCTCGTGCGCCTCTTCCAGCACGGTCCGCCACTGCCCCGCCGCCGTCTCGCTCATCGTCCTGCCCTCTCTGCCGGCTTCCAGCGAGCTTCCCACCCGCTTACGGAGCGGAATATTCCGCTCCGTTTGATGAGTTCAGTCTAGCAGACCGGAACGATCCGTTCCACTACTTTCGGGCTGGACTGGAAACGCGTCGAGCGCGGTACCCAGACGGGTAACCGCGCTCGACGAAGTGATCGGGTCAGACGTTGAAGCCGAGGGAGCGGAGCTGGTCCCGACCCTCGTCAGTGATCTTGTCCGGGCCCCACGGCGGGAGCCACACCCAGTTGATCCGGATGTCGTTGACCAGGCCGCCGCCGGGGCCAGTGGTCAGCGCCTGCCGGGTCTGGTCCTCGATGACGTCGGTCAGCGGGCAGGCCGCCGAGGTGAGCGTCATGTCCAGGGTGGCGACGTTCTCGTCGTCGACGTGGACGCCGTACACGAGGCCCAGGTCGACCACGTTGATGCCGAGCTCCGGGTCGACGACGTCCTTCATCGCCTCCTCGATGTCGGCGATCATGGCCTTGCTGACGCCGCCCGCGGGAGCGGCGGCGTCACCGGTGCCATCGGTCGTCGCGGCGTCGGTCTGCGGCACCACTGTGGTGTCACCGGCCTCCGGCGTCGCCTCAGTAGCGGTGTTCTCGCTCATGCCGTCCCTCCGCTTCGCTGCGTGATGCCACAAGGCACCACTGTCACATTCGCTCGCTGACGCTCGCTCACGCCTTCACCTCCGGGCTCACACCCACACCGGCGCGTGCCGCGGCGTCCTTGAACGCCATCCACGGCAGCAGCGCGCACTTGACCCGGGCGGGGTAACGGGCCACACCCGCGAAAGCAACCCCGTCACCGAGCACGTCCTCGTCCGGCGTGACCTGGCCACGTCCGGACATCAACTCCACGAACGCCTCGTGCACCTCGAATGCTTCCCCGGCGCCCCGACCACGCAGCAACTCGTGCAACACACTCGCCGATGCCTGGCTGATCGAGCAGCCCATCCCGTCGTACGAGATGTCGTGCAGCACCGTGCCGTCGGTGGCCACCCGGACGGTGACCTCGTCACCGCAGGTGGGGTTGACGTGGTGCGCCTCCGCGACCTGGTCACCCGGGTCGTCGGCGTCGCGCAGGCCACGCCCGTGCGGGCGCTTGTAGTGGTCCAGGATGATCTCCTGGTAGAGCTGGTCAAGCTGCATCAGTCGAACACCTTCCGCACCTGCTTCAGACCGGCCACCAGAGCGTCGATCTCCTCGGTGGTGGTGTAGAGGTAGAACGACGCCCGGGTCATGGCCGGAACGCCGAACCGGCTGCACACCGGCTTGGCACAGTGGTGACCAACCCGCACCTGCACGCCGAGCGAGTCGAGCACCTGACCCACGTCGTGCGGGTGCACGTCACCGAGTGCGAACGAGATGGTGCCGCCCCGACCCACCGGCACTGTCGGACCGAAGATCCGCAGGTCCGGCACCGAGCCGAGAGCGTCCAGCGCGTACGCCGTCAGCTCCTTCTCGTGCCACTGGATGGCCTGCATCCCGATGCCGGTCAGGTAGTCGACCGCCGCACCGAGCGCGACCGCCTCGGCGATCGGCGGGGTGCCCGCCTCGAAGCGGGCCGGCGGCGCGGCGAACGTCGAGCGGGCCATGGTGACCGTCTCGATCATCGAGCCGCCGCCGAAGACCGGCGGCATGGCCGCCAGCAGCTCACCCCGACCCCACAGCACACCGATGCCGGTCGGACCGCACATCTTGTGGCCGGTGAAGACGATGTAGTCGGCATCCAGGTCGACCACGTCGATGGGCAGGTGCGGCACCGACTGCGAGCAGTCCAGCAGCAGCAGCGCACCCACCTCGCGAACCCGCGCGGTGATCCGGGAGGTGGCGTTGACAGTGCCGAGGATGTTGGACACGTGCACCAACGAGACGATCTTCGTCCGTTCGGTGACCAGATCCTCCAGGCCCGACTCGTCCAGCCGCCCCTGGTCGGTGACCGGGAACCAGCGCAGGGTCGCGCCGGTCCGCTCACAGAGCAACTGCCACGGGACGATGTTCGAATGGTGCTCCATCTCGGAGATCACCACCTCGTCGCCCGGACCGAGCCGGAAACGACTGTCGGCGTCCGGACGCAGCGAGGCGTTCGAGAAGGCGTACGCCACGATGTTGATCGCCTCGGTGGAGTTCTTCGTGAACACCACCTCGTCGGTGCTCGGCGCGTTGATGAACGCGGCGATCTTCGCCCGCGCCCCCTCGTACGCCTCGGTGGCCTCGGTGCCCAGGGTGTGCACCGAGCGCGACACGTTGGCGTTGTGCCGCGCGTAGTGCTCGTCGAGCACGTCGAGCACCTGGCGGGGTTTGTGCGAGGTGTTGGCGCTGTCGAGGTAGACCAGCGGGTGCCCGTTGATGTCCCGACCGAGGATCGGGAAGTCGGCGCGCACCCGGGCCACGTCGAAACGCGGCACGTCGTCGTACTGCGGCATCCCCGAGGGGATCGCGATGCTGGTCATCTCGGCAGCGCCTCTCCCGCTCAGGCCTTGGCCGTGCCGGCCCCGGCGGCGTACCGCTCGTAGCCCTCGGCCTCGAGCTTGTCGGCCAGCTCCGAGCCGCCCTGCTCGACGATCCGGCCGGCCACGAATACGTGCACGAAGTCCGGCTTGATGTAGCGCAGGATCCGGGTGTAGTGGGTGATCAGCAGCACGCCGGTGTCACCGTTGTCGCGCACCCGGTTGACGCCCTCGCTGACCACGCGCAGCGCGTCCACGTCGAGACCGGAGTCGGTCTCGTCGAGGATCGCGATCTTCGGCTTGAGCAGCTCCAGCTGGACGATCTCGTGCCGCTTCTTCTCACCACCGGAGAAGCCCTCGTTGACGTTGCGCTGGGCGAACGCCGGGTCCATCTGGAGGCGCTCCATCGCACCGCGCAGCTCGCCGCCCCAGGTACGGAGCTTCGGCGCCTCGCCGTCGATGGCGGTCTTCGCGGTCCGCAGGAAGTTCGCCACCGAGACGCCGGGCACCTCGACCGGGTACTGCATGGCCAGGAAGAGGCCGGCGCGGGCGCGCTCGTCGACCGTCATGGCCAGCACGTCCTGGCCGTCGAGGGTCACCGTGCCGCCGGTGATCTCGTACTTGGGGTGACCGGCGATCGAGTACGCCAGGGTGGACTTGCCGGAACCGTTCGGGCCCATGATCGCGTGGGTCTCGCCCGACTTCACGGTCAGGTCGACGCCGGCCAGGATCGGCTTGAGCTCACCCTCGGGCAGCTTGACCGACACCTTCAGGTCGCGGATCTCCAGGGTGCTCATTATCGGGTCACTCCATTACTCGGCGTCAGGCTGAGGTAGATGTCGCCGTCGCGGACTTCGACGGGGTAGACGGGGACGGGTTCGGTGGCGGGCAGGCCGGTCGGCTCGCCGGTGCGCAGGTCGAAGCGCGAGCCGTGCAGCCAACACTCGAGCGTGCAGCCATCGACCTCACCCTCGGAGAGCGCGACCGAGGCGTGCGAGCACTCGTCGTACGCGGCGTAGAAGCCGCCGTCCTCGCCGTGCACCAGGGCGATCGGCGTGCCGTCGACGTCCGCGCTGATCGCGGTGCCCTTCGGCACGTCCTCGGTGGAGCAGATGCGGATCATCAAGCGCCCGCCTTGGTCAGCCGGGCCTCGATCGCGTCGCCGAGGCTCTCACGCAGCGACTCCACCGGGATCTTGTTGATCAGCTCGGCGAAGAAACCACGCACCACCAACCGGCGGGCCTCACTCTCCGGAATGCCCCGGGCCATCAGGTAGAACAACTGCTCGTCATCGAAGCGGCCGGTCGCGCTGGCGTGGCCGGCGCCGGAGATCTCGCCGGTCTCGATCTCCAGATTGGGTACGGAGTCCGCCCGCGCGCCGTCGGTGAGCAGCAGGTTCCGGTTGATCTCGTACGTGTCGGTGCCGGTCGCCTCGGCCCGGATGAGCACGTCGCCCACCCAGACGGTGTGCGCGCTCTCGCCCTGCAGAGCGCCCCGGTAGCCGACGTAGCTGCGGCAGTCCGGGACGCTGTGGTCGACCAGCTGCCGGTGCTCCAGGTGCTGGCCGGAGTCGGCGAAGTAGACGCCGTACAGCTCGGCCTCGCCACCGCGCCCGGTGTATTCCACGCTGGTGAACTGCCGGACCAGGTCGCCACCCAGGGACACCTGGATGTGGATGACCCTGGCGTCCCGGCCCAGCTTGATCTTCAGGTGCTGGGCCTGGACCGCGTCGTCGGCCCAGTCGGCGACCGTGACCAGCGTCAGCTTCGCGCCGTCGGCCACGGCGACCTCGACGTTGTCGGCCAGAATGGCCGACCCGACGTGCTCCAGCACCACTGTCGCCTCGGCGAACCGGCCCACCTCGACGAAGGTGTGACCGAACGCCGGCTGCTCGACGCCCTCGCCGACCACCCGCAGCCGCACCGCCTCACCCAGCACCACGTCGGGGCCCACCCGCAGCAGCAGGGCGTCGGCGGCGGCACCGTAGGCCAGCGCGCTGACCCGGTCGACCGGGATCAGCACGCTGCCGACCCGCTCGTCGTCACGGCCGACCCGGGTGATGGCGACGCCCTCGGGCAGGTCACCGTACTCGTGTCGGACCGCGCCGGTCGCGGCCGGCGCCTCGTCCGACGACTCGCTGGTCAGGCCGCGGAGGCGCTTGAGCGGGGTGAAACGCCACTCCTCCTCCAGGCCGGTGAGGGCCGGGAAGTCGGCGACGTCGTACGAGCGCAGCGCCTGCGACTTGGTGCTGGGCGGCGGCGCGGAAGCCTGGGTAGTCATTTCTTCCTTGGTCTGTCTGTTCCGTGACGACGAGTTGGGGCCAGGTGTGACGGGCCGAGGTTCCGGCCCGCCACGGGGAGCGGCGGCGTCAGCCGACCGCGCCCTCCATCTGAAGCTCGATCAGACGGTTGAGCTCCAGGGCGTACTCCATCGGGAGCTCCTTGGCGATCGGCTCGATGAAGCCGCGCACGATCATGGCCATCGCCTCGTCCTCGCTCAGGCCCCGGCTCATCAGGTAGAAGAGCTGGTCGTCGCTGATCTTGGAGACGGTCGCCTCGTGACCCATCGACACGTCGTCCTCACGGATGTCGACGTACGGGTAGGTGTCCGAGCGGGAGATGGCGTCGACCAGCAGCGCGTCGCACTTGACAGTGCTCCGGCTGTGGTGCGAACCCTCCAGCACCTGCACCAGACCCCGGTACGAGGTGCGGCCGCCGCCACGGGCGATCGACTTCGACACGATGGTCGAGGAGGTGTGCGGCGCGGCGTGCACCATCTTGGCGCCGGCGTCCTGGTGCTGACCCTCACCGGCCATCGCCACCGAGAGCACCTCGCCCTTGGCGTGCTCGCCGGTCATGTAGACCGCCGGGTACTTCATGGTCACCTTGGAGCCGATGTTGCCGTCGACCCACTCCATGGTCGCGCCCTCGTGGCAGACGGCGCGCTTGGTGACCAGGTTGTAGACGTTGTTCGACCAGTTCTGGATGGTCGTGTAGCGGCAGCGCGCGTTCTTCTTGACGATGATCTCCACGACCGCGCTGTGCAGCGAGTCGGAGGAGTAGAGCGGCGCGGTGCAGCCCTCGACGTAGTGCACGTACGCACCCTCGTCGACGATGATCAGCGTCCGCTCGAACTGGCCCATGTTCTCGGTGTTGATCCGGAAGTAGGCCTGCAACGGGATCTCGACCTGCACGCCCTTCGGCACGTAGATGAACGAGCCACCGGACCACACCGAGGTGTTCAGGGCGGCGAACTTGTTGTCGCCGACCGGGATCACCGTGCCGAAGTACTCCTTGAAGACGTCCTCGTGCTCGCGCAGCGCCGTGTCGGTGTCCAGGAAGAGAACGCCCTGCTCCTCAAGGTCCTCGCGGATCTTGTGGTAGACGACCTCCGACTCGTACTGCGCCGCGACACCGGCGACCAGCCGCTGCTTCTCCGCCTCCGGGATGCCCAGCCGGTCGTAGGTGTTCTTGATGTCCTCGGGCAGGTCCTCCCAGCTGGTGGCCTGCTTCTCGGTCGACCGCACGAAGTACTTGATGTTGTCGAAGTCGATCCCGGTGAGGTCCGCGCCCCAGGCCGGCATCGGCTTACGGCCGAACAGCCGCAGGCCCTTCAGCCGCAGGTCGAGCATCCACGCCGGCTCGCTCTTCTTGGCCGAGATGTCCCGCACCACCGCCTCGTTGATGCCGCGCTGGGCGACCGCCCCGGCGGCGTCCGGGTCGGACCAGCCGTACTCGTACCGGCCCAGGGCGGCGAGCTGCTCTTCCTGGGTCAGGGGCTGGACGATCTGCTCGGTCATCTATCTGTCCTCACAGTGGTTACGGGATTACCTGATTGAGCGCGGCCCGGCTGGGTCGGGATGTGCGTGGTGCACACCCCGTCGCCGTGCGCGATGGTGGCCAGACGCTGCACGTGGGTGCCGACCAGACGGGAGATGACCGCGGTCTCGGCCTCGCACAGCTGAGGAAACTCGGCGGCCACGTGCGCCACCGGGCAGTGGTGCTGACAGAGCTGGCCGCCGGAGGCGATCGTGGTCGCACTGGCAGCGTAACCCTCGCCGGTGAGCGCTGCGGCGAGTGCCTCGGCTCGGGCGAGAGGCTCGTCGCCAGCGTCCTCCATGGCCGTCCGACAACGGGACTCGAGAGCCGACACCTGCTCGGTGGCGAACGCCTCGACCGCGTCCGAACCGCCACTGCGGGCGATCCAGCGCAGCGCGGCGGTGGCCATGTTGTCGTAGTGGTGTGTGCCACAGCGGACCCGGGCGGCCTCGGTCAACAGGAAAACCTTGGCCGGGCGCCCCCGACCGCGACTGCCCTGCACGGGCTGCTCGCGGGCGTACACGTCACCGTCCGCAAGCATCGCGTCGAGGTGCCGGCGGATCGCCGCCGGGCTGAGCCCGAGCGCCGCGCCAAGCTGCGCGGCGGTGGTGGCACCCTGCTCCAGCAGCAACTGGGTGACCCGATCCCGGGTGGAGACCTCGGCCGCCGCCGGGCCGGCGAGGCCGGCCGACGTGGTCACGGCAGGCGCGGAGGCGGACGCACCGAGGGCCGGTACGGCCGTCGGTTGGTGCCCGGAGAGCTCCGCCGCGTTTTTCACAACGCCAACGTTACGTAATTACCCGGAGGGTCGCAAACCCGGGCCCCGGTGATCCCAACCACCGAGCCGACGGAGTCGGACGAACCTCGATCACTACGGTGCGTAGGATTTGCGCCGTGAACCGAATCGTCCGTCCGGTCTCCGGCATCCTGCTGCGCCGCCTCGCGCTCGCCTCGATCATCGCGAACGTGGGCATCGTCGTCACCGGCGGGGCCGTCCGGTTGACCGCCTCGGGCCTCGGCTGCCCCACCTGGCCCCGGTGCACCGACGATTCCTACGTCACCACGCCGGAGATGGGCGTGTACGGGGTCATCGAGTTCAGCAACCGCATGTTGACCTTCGCGGTGGGTCTCATCGCGCTGGCCACCGTGCTGGCCGTACTGCTGCACCGGCCCCGCCGACCCGGGCTCCTCGCACTGGCCGTGGCGGTCTTCCTGGGCATCCCCGCCCAGGCGGTGATCGGCGGCATCACCGTGCTGACCAACCTCAACCCGTGGGTGGTCGGGCTGCACTTCCTCGCCTCGATGGCCGTGATCGCCGCCGCGTACGCCCTGTGGCGACGAATCGGCGACCCCGACGGCCCGACAGTGGCCGTGGTGCCCGCACCGCTGCGCGCGCTGGCCCGGGTCACCACCGGCGTCACAGTCGCCGTGCTGGTCGTCGGCACCTGGGTCACCGGCAGCGGCCCGCACGCCGGCGACCACGGCGCCGCCCGCAACGGGCTCGACCCGGAGACCATCTCGCAGGTGCACGCGGACGGGGTCTTCCTGCTGATCGGCCTCTCGGTGGCGCTGATCTTCGCGTTCCGCGCCGTCGGTGCGCAGCGAGCCACCCGCGCCGCGATCATCCTGGTCGCCGTGGAGTTGGGTCAGGGTCTGATCGGCTTCGTGCAGTACTTCACCCACGTGCCGGCGCTCCTGGTCGGCGCACACATGCTCGGCTCCTGCCTGGTGCTGCTGGCCGCCCTGTCGGTGCAGTGGTCCGCCCGGGAACGCCGCCCGGTCGCGCCGGCCCCCCAGGCCACCCCGACCGACGCCGCCGCCCCGGTACCAGTCACCGCCTGACCGCCCCGCGGGGTCTGGCCGCCCACGGCCACCAAGATCGCACTCGAACCAGGATGTAGTGGCCACGGACCGCCCAGAAGCCACTACAACCAGGATGTTGCGCGATCTTGCCGGCGGCGGCGCGGGCGCACCGCAGCACGGTCAGGCGTTGCGGGCCAGGTGGGTGGTGATCGCGGTGGCGAGGCGGTCGGGGGCGCCGTCCGCGTACCCGATGAAGAGCGACGGCTCGGTCAGCTCCAGCTCGACCAGGACCGGCTCGCCGTCCAGGCCGGGGATCAGGTCGACCCGGGCGTAGAGCAGCTGTCGGGTGCCGCCGGGCACCGTCGCGAGGGTCTGCTCGGCCACCGCCAGCTGTTCGGGGCGGGCGGTGCGGGCGGTGATCTCCTCGGCCTTGTAGAGCCCGTCCGGGCCGAGGTCCGGCCCGGACAGCATCGGGCCCTTGCGGATCGCGTGGCTGAACCTGAGCCCGTCGGGGCCGGCCAGGAAGAGCAGGGCCGTCTCGCCCTCGGTGTCGACGGCCCGCAGGTACGGCTGGACCATGGTGACCCGGCCGGCGTCGGAGAGCCGGCGAACGTGTGCGGCCGCCAGGTCCCGGTGCTCCGGGTCGGCCAGGTCGTACCGGCCGGTGTCCTGGCTGCCGGCGCTGACCGCGGGCTTGAGCACGTACTCGCCGGTCTCGGCGGGCAGCTGCCAGCTCTCCCCCGGCTCGATCCATGACGTCGGCACGGTCGGCACTCCGGCGGCGCTCAGCTCGGCGAGATAGCGCTTGTCGGTGTTCCAGCGGACCACGTCTGCCGGGTTGACCAGCGTCGGCACGGTGGCCGCCCAGGACACGAACTCGTCGCGGCGCAGCGCGTAGTCCCAGGGTGAGCGGAGCACGACCAGGTCGTAGGACGACCAGTCGACGTCGGAGTCGTCCCAGATGACGGTCTGGACGGCGACGCCACGGGCGGCGAGCGGGGCCAGGACCAGCCGGTCGTCCGGGTCGAGGTCGGCCAGGTCGGAGCAGGTGACGAGAGCGACCCGGGGTTCCCCCCGGGTCGACTGGTGATATGTGGTCAATTCAGCTGTCTGTTCAGCGGGCCATCGTGCGCCGGGCCATCGACCGCCAGAGGTCGTTGCTCGGACGCATCTGGTCCATGAGTTCACGCTCCCAGGCGTTCTCGACGGTGACTCCCGCCTTGGCGCACGCCTCGCGGGCGGTGACGGTGTCGTCGGCGAACTGGTCGCCCCACTCGCCGTCGGAACCCACCAGGACGATCCGCGCGCCACGCTTGCCGACGTACTCGATGACCGCCTTCGCGCCGCCGTGTCCGGCCGCGAACGCCTTGAGGCCCGCGACCAGGCCTTGGGGCGCCTGCTCGTCGGCGGTCTGCTCGGCCGTCAGCGTCGTATCGGAACCATCTGCCATGACGCGAAGCCTAAGCAGAGTCGCACCCCGTCGGGCGAGAACCATGAACGTTTTGTGATGCCAATTACCTACAGGTTTAAGGACGACCACAGGTTTCCTGTCCGTTTATTTACCGACTTTTGCGCTCAAAGCACGTCGGGAAATCGCCCTCGAACCACCCCAGGTTGAGCCGATCCGACTCATGCTGAAAGTTACTCTGATGTGACGTTAAACCCGGACAACTCATCCACGTCCATGATTAGTCAGGAGATCATCGGCGCCATTCGGCGACCGGCCGAGCCGCGGCGCGCAGGGATGCCGCGGAGCGCGTGGGAGCCGACAGCCAACGAAGCCGACAGGCGGAGGCCACTGCCTCGGACGTGAAGGACAGAGCCGGGCCGTGCGAGACGGGTCAGATCAGCGCGTCGAGCGCGACGGCCACGAAGACGATCGTCAGGTACGTCGTCGACCAGTGGAACAGCCGCATCGGCTTGACCGCCTCGCCGCGCGTGGCGCGCCGGCAGAGCCGGTGTGCCTCGACCACGAAGATGGCACCCACCACCAGGGTCGGCACCCCGTAGATCGCGCTGAGCCCCAGCGGCCAGACGGCCAGGGAGGTGAGCACCGTGAGCCACGCGAAGATCAGAATCTCGGCGTTCACCCGGCGGATCGAGGCCACCACAGGCAGCATCGGGATGCCGGCCCGGGCGTAGTCGTCCTTGTACTTCATGGCGAGCGGGTAGAAGTGCGGCATCTGCCAGAAGAAGACCACCGCGAAGAGCCCCCAGGCGGCCGGCGCCAGCGAGCCGGTCACCGCAGCCCAACCGATCAGCACCGGCGCCGCCCCGCAGGCGCCGCCCCAGAAGGTGTTCGTCGGGGTCGAACGCTTGAGCCACAG
Source organism: Micromonospora salmantinae (assembly GCF_022230905.1). Taxonomy (NCBI): domain Bacteria; kingdom Bacillati; phylum Actinomycetota; class Actinomycetes; order Micromonosporales; family Micromonosporaceae; genus Micromonospora; species Micromonospora salmantinae. The sequence continues at coordinate 82,475 of NZ_JAKKFG010000004.1, read as the reverse complement.
GGTGTAGACGAGGTCGTAGTAGGCGATCGCGGCGAGGGTCAGCCCGGCGGCCAGCAGGTTGGTGAACGCCGCCATCAGGGCCACCGACACCGCCGCCAGCACCAGACCGAAGATCAGCGCGCTTCGCGGCGACACGGTGTGCGCCGGCAGCGGCCGACGCTTGGTCCGCCGCATCAGCTGGTCGATGTCGCGGTCGATGTAGCAGTTGAGGACGCTGGCCGCGCCGGCGGCGAGCGAGCCGCCGATCAGGACGATGGCCATCAGCCACAGCGACGGCAGCCCGCCCTCGGCGAGCATCATCGCCGGGATGGTGGTGACCAGCAGCAACTCGACGATCCGCGGCTTGGTGAGCGCCACGTACGCCGACAGGACCGCGCGTACGTCCCGCCGGGCCACCGGGCCCTCGGCCGCCCGCGCCGGGTGTGGCCCGGCCGGGTTGCTCGCGGGGCGCTCGGTGATCATGCTCACGGATTGCCACCTTCCGGCATCGGGCACGGGGAGATCGGATCGGCCGGGACCGCAACGGGTCCGCATACCGCCCCACACACTACGCGTCGTCGTTTTGGCTGCCCGGCCGACCCGACAACGGTGCGGGCCGTCACACCACAGGGTTGAACCGAGCATCCGGATGGTCACGTAGCGCACACCATGCGCAGATCCCCGGGCGCGCGTTTAGGGACGCTCGATAAGGTCATCGGTGAGGGTTCCGCCCATCTGCCGAGGAGCACAACCATCGTGGCTGTTAAACGACCCGAGCACTCCGCACTGAACTGGTCCGACCTCGATCGCCGGGCCGTAGATACCGTCCGCGTGCTGGCCATGGACGCCGTAGAGAAATCCGGCAACGGCCACCCGGGCACCGCGATGAGCCTCGCGCCCGCGGCGTACCTCCTCTTCAACCGCGTCATGCGGCACAACCCGGCCGACCCGAACTGGCCCGGCCGCGACCGGTTCGTGCTCTCCGCCGGGCACTCCAGCCTGACGCTCTACATCCAGCTGTTCCTCTCCGGTTACCCGCTGAGCCTGGACGACCTCAAGTCGCTGCGGCAGTGGGGCTCGCAGACGCCGGGGCACCCCGAGCACGGGCACACGCCGGGCGTGGAGACCACCACCGGCCCGCTCGGGCAGGGTCTGGGCAACGCGGTCGGCATGGCCATGGCGGCCCGCCGCGAGCGCGGCCTGTTCGACCCCGAGGCCGAGCTCGGCGCGTCCGTCTTCGACCACGACATCTGGTGCATCGTCTCCGACGGCGACATCGAGGAGGGCATCAGCCACGAGGCCAGCGCCCTCGCCGGGCACCAGCAACTGGGCAACCTCACGGTGATCTACGACGACAACGAGATCTCCATCGAGGACGACACCCGGATCGCCAAGAGCGAGGACGTGGCCGCCCGCTACGAGGCGTACGGCTGGCACGTGCAGACCGTCGACTGGCGCAGCGGCGACGCCGACCAGGGCGACTACCACGAGGACGCCGAGGCGCTGTACGCCGCGCTGGTGGCCGCCAAGGCGGAGACCGGCCGCCCCTCGTTCATCGCGCTGCGCACCATCATCGGCTGGCCCGCGCCCAACAAGCAGAACACCGGCAAGATCCACGGCTCGGCGCTCGGCGCCGACGAGGTGAAGGCCACCAAGCGGATCCTCGACTTCGACCCGGAGCAGACCTTCCAGGTCGACGAGGAGGTGCTCAGCCACGCCCGCACGGTGATGGGCCGCGGCTCCGACGCCCAGCAGGAGTGGACCACCGCGTTCGACGCCTGGAAGAAGGCCAACCCGGAGCGCACCGCGCTCTACGAGCGGCTGGCTGGTCACGTACTCCCCGACGGCTGGACCGACGCGTTGCCGGTCTTCCCCGCGGACGCCAAGGGGGTGGCCACCCGAGCCGCCTCGGGCAAGGTGCTGGAGGCGCTCGCGCCGGTGCTGCCGGAGCTGTGGGGCGGCTCGGCCGACCTGGCCGAGAGCAACAACACCACGATGAAGGGCGAGCCGTCGTTCATCCCGGCCGCGCACGCCACCAAGGACTTCCCCGGCCACGAGTACGGCCGCACGCTGCACTTCGGCATCCGTGAGCACGCCATGGGCGCGATCCTCAACGGCATCGCCCTGCACGGTGGCACCCGCCCGTACGGCGGCACGTTCCTGGTCTTCAGCGACTACATGCGTCCGTCAGTGCGGCTGGCCGCGCTGATGAAGCTGCCGGTGACCTACGTCTGGACGCACGACTCGATCGGCCTCGGCGAGGACGGCCCGACCCACCAGCCGGTGGAGCACCTGACCGCGCTGCGCGCCATCCCGGGCCTGGACGTGGTCCGTCCGGCGGACGCCAACGAGACCGCCTGGGCCTGGCGGCAGGCGCTGGAGCACACCGACCGGCCGACCGCCCTGGCGCTGAGCCGTCAACCGCTGCCGACCATGGACCGCGACGTCCTGGGCAGCGCGGAGGGCGTGGCCAAGGGCGGGTACGTGCTGGCCGAGGCGTCCAACGGCAAGCCTCAGGTGATCATCGTCGGCACCGGTTCCGAGGTGCAGCTCTGCCTGACCGCCCGGGAGCGGCTGGAGGCCGACGGCACCCCGACCCGGGTCGTCTCGATGCCCTGCCAGGAGTGGTTCTACGAGCAGGACGAGGCGTACCGGGAGTCGGTGCTCCCGCGCGGGGTAAAGGCACGGGTGAGCGTGGAGGCGGGCATCGCGATGTCCTGGCGCGGAGTCGTCGGTGACCTGGGCGAGAGCGTGAGCCTGGAGCACTACGGAGCGAGCGCCCCGCACACCGTGCTCTTCGAGCAGTTCGGGTTCACCCCCGACCGGATCGTGGCGGCAGCACACGCCTCGCTGGCCCGGGTGGGCGACATCACCGGTTTCACGACCGGCAACTGAGGGAGCGTGGATGGCATGACGGACAAGCTGAATGAGCTCACCGCCGCGGGCGTGGCGGTCTGGCTCGACGATCTTTCCCGGGTGCGTTTGAGCTCCGGCGGGCTGGACCAGCTGCGCCGCGAGAAGCACGTGGCCGGTGTCACCACCAACCCCACGATCTTCGCCAAGGCGCTGAGCGACGCCGACGAGTACAACTGGCAGCTGCACGACCTCGCCACCCGTGGCGTCGAGGTCGAGGAGTCGGTGCGCATGCTCACCACGTACGACGTGCGGTGGGCCTGCGACGTGATGCGCCCGTCGTACGACGGCAGCGACGGTGTCGACGGCCGGGTCTCCATCGAGGTGGACCCCCGGCTGGCCCACGAGAGCGACCGGACGGTGGCCGAGGCCAAGGCCCTGTGGTGGCTGGTGGACCGCCCCAACCTCTACATCAAGATCCCGGCCACCGAGGCCGGCCTCCCGGCGATCACCGCCACCCTGGCCGAGGGGATCAGCGTCAACGTCACGCTGATCTTCGGTCTGGACCGCTACTCGGCGGTCATGGAGGCGTTCCTCGCCGGTCTGGAGCAGGCCAAGACGAACGGCCACGACCTGTCCAAGATCGGCTCGGTGGCGTCGTTCTTCGTCTCCCGGGTCGACTCCGAGGTCGACAAGAGGCTGGAGAAGGTCGGCTCCGACCAGGCGAAGGCCCTCAAGGGCAAGGCCGCCATCGCCAACGCGCAGCTGGCGTACGAGCGCTACACCGAGGTTTTCTCCTCCGACCGCTGGAAGGCGCTCGCCGCGGCCGGCGCGCACCCGCAGCGGCCGCTGTGGGCGTCCACCTCGACGAAGAACCCGGACTACCGGGACGTCATCTACGTCGAGGAGCTGATCGCGCCCGGCACTGTCAACACCATGCCGGAGTCGGTCATCCACGCGTACGCCGATCACGGCGAGACCCGCGGCGACACCATCACCGGCGCCTACGACGCGGCCCGGAAGGTCTTCGCCGACCTGGAGTCGGTCGGGGTGGACATGGACGACGTGATCGTCACCCTGGAGCGCGAGGGCGTGGAGAAGTTCGAGGCCAGCTGGCAGGAGCTGCTCGACGGGGTCCGCAAGTCCCTGGAGGCGGCGGCCAAGGGCAAGGGTGCCCCGAACAAGGCGGCCAAGGGCAACGCCAAGGCCGCCGAGCAGGCCGGTGGTAACGCATGAGCGAGCGAATCAGCCTCAGTGCCAAGGGGCCTCATGACGGCACGCAGCGAAGCGGAGTGACGGCATGAGCGACCTTCTCGCTGGGCCGGTGGAGGCAGCCGCCGGGCTCGCCGTGTACGGCGCGGACGCGGTCGACAAGGCCGCGCCCGCCTCGACCCGGGACGCGCTGGTCAAGGCCGGCGTCCCGGGCAAGCTGGCGGGCAAGGACGCGAGCCTGTGGGGTCCGGACGCCGAGGCCGAGGCGAAGATCCGGCTCGGCTGGGTGGACACCCACCGGCGCAGCCGCGAACTGCTCGTCCAGTTGGCCGAGCTGACCGCGGAGCTGGCCGACCTGGATCACGTGGTACTCGCCGGCATGGGCGGCTCGTCGCTCGCACCCGAGGTGATCACCCGGACGCTGGGTCGCCCGTTGACGGTGCTGGACACCACCGACCCGGGCCAGGTCCGGGCGGCGCTCGGTGACCGGCTGGAGCGCACCGTCGTGGTGGTGGCCAGCAAGTCCGGGTCGACGGTGGAGACCGACAGCCACCGGCGCGCGTACTGGCAGGCGTTCCTGGACGCCGGGATGACCGAGGCGGAGGCCGGCCGGCACTTCGTCATCGTCACCGACCCGGGTTCGCCGCTGGAGGCCACCGCGGCCGAGATGGGCGCGTTCACGGTGCTCGCCGACCCGAACGTCGGCGGCCGGTACTCGGCGCTGACCGCGTTCGGTCTGGTGCCCTCGGCGCTGGCCGGGGTCGAGGTCGGGGAGCTGCTCGACCAGGCCGACGCGCTGGCCACGTCGCTCGGCGCGGACCAGAACAACCCGGCGTTGGCGCTGGGCGCCGCCCTGGGCGCCGCGGCCACGCTGGCCCGCGACAAGGTCGCCCTGGTCTCCGACGGCACCGGCATCGACGGGCTCGGCGACTGGGCCGAGCAGCTGATCGCCGAGTCGACCGGCAAGGCCGGGGTGGGCATCCTCCCGGTGGTAGTGGAGTCTCCGCAGAGCCCCGGCGCCACCGGCGCGGACGTGCTGACCGTCAGCTACGGCGGCGCGCTGGCCCCCGGTGACATGCCGGGCGGCGGGGCCAACCCGGACGTGGCCGTCAACGGCCCGCTGGGCGCGCAGTTCCTGGCCTGGGAGTACGCCACCGCGGTGGCCGGCGTGGTGCTCGGCATCGACCCGTTCAACCAGCCGAACGTCACCGAGTCCAAGGAGAACACCAACAAGATCCTGGCCTCGGGCCTGCCGGCGGAGACGCCGTCGTTCACCGAGGGCGCGATCGAGGTGTACGCCCCGCAGGGCGCCCCCGGAAACCTGGCCGGTGTGCTGCGCTGGCTGCTCGACGGGCTGGGCGACGACGGTTACCTGGCGGTGATGGCGTACCTCGACCGGTTCGCCGACGCCGACGCGGCCCGGCTGCGGTCGCTGCTGGCGCAGGCGGGCGGCCGGCCGGTCACCTTCGGCTGGGGGCCGCGCTTCCTGCACTCGACGGGCCAGTACCACAAGGGCGGCCCGCAGGTGGGCAGCTACCTCCAGGTGACCGGCGGGGTCGCCGAGGACCTGGCGGTGCCGGGCAAGCCGTACAGCTTCGGTGAGTTGCAGGCGGCGCAGGCCGCCGGTGACCGGCAGGCCCTCGCCGGTCGGGAGCGCCCGCTGCTGCGGTTGCACCTGACCGACCGGGCCGCCGGTGTCGCCCAACTACTGGACGCGGCCGGTGATCTGCGGGCGTGAGGATGGACGACGTGACTGAGGCGGAGCGAGGAGGCGGTTCGGTGAACCCGCTGCGCGACCCGCAGGACCGCCGGTTGCCCCGGATCCCGGAGCCCTGCGCTCTGGTGATCTTCGGGGTGACCGGCGACCTGGCCCGCAAGAAGCTGCTCCCCGCGGTCTACGACCTGGCCAACCGGGGGCTGTTGCCGCCGGGCTTCGTGGTGCTCGGTTTCGCGCGCCGCGACTGGGGTGACGGCGACTTCGAGACGTTGGCCTGCGAGGCTGCCCGCAAGCACGCTCGCACCCCGTGGCGGGACGAGGTGTGGGCGCGGCTGGCCGGCAACATCAAGTTCGTCGGCGGGTCGTTCGACGACGACGACGCCTTCGACCAGCTCGCCTCGACGCTTGACGATCTGCGTCAGACCCACGGCATCGCCGGCAACGCGGCGTTCTACTTCTCCATCCCACCGGCCGCGTTCCCCGTCGTGCTCAAGCAGTTGGCCCGCACCGGAATGGCCGACAACGACAAGTCCGGCGGTTGGCGCCGGGTCGTTGTGGAGAAGCCGTTCGGTAACGACCTGCCCTCGGCGAAGGCGCTCAACGACCTCGTCGACGACGTGTTCACCCGACAGGACGTCTTCCGGATCGACCACTACCTGGGCAAGGAGACGGTTCAGAACATCCTCGCCCTGCGGTTCGCCAACAATCTGTTCGAGCCGCTGTGGAACTCCAAGTACGTCGACTCGGTGCAGATCACCATGGCGGAGGACGTCGGCATCGGCACCCGCGCCGGCTTCTACGACACCGTCGGCACCGCCCGCGACGTGCTGCAGAACCATCTTCTCCAACTCCTCGCCCTGGTGGCGATGGAGGAGCCGACCAGCTTCGACGCCGACGAGATCCGGACCGAGAAGCTGAAGGTGCTCAAGGCCATCACACTGCCCAAGGACGTCGCCCGGGACACCGTCCGCGGTCAGTACCTGCCGGGCTGGGTCGGCGGCGAACGCGCTGTCGGTTACCTGGATGAGCGCGACGTCCCCGGCGGCTCCACCACCGAGACGTACGTGGCGGTGCGGTTGGGCATCCAGAACCGCCGCTGGGCGGAGGTGCCGTTCTACATCCGGGCCGGCAAGCGGCTGCCCCGGCGGGTCACCGAGGTCGCCATCATGTTCAAGAAGGCGCCGCACCTGCCGTTCAACGACGCCGACATGGAGTCGCTGGGCAACAACCAGCTGGTCATCCGGGTGCAGCCGGACGAGGGCGTGGTGCTCAAGTTCGGCTCGAAGGTGCCGGGTACGACAATGGAGGTCCGCGACATCGCCATGGACTTCCAGTACGGCGAGGCGTTCACCGAGTCCAGCCCCGAGGCGTACGAGCGTCTGGTGCTGGACGTGCTGATCGGTGACCGCACCCTGTTCCCGGACGCGGCCGAGGTCGAGCAGAGCTGGCAGGTGATCGACCCCCTGGAGCACGCCTGGGAGGGCACCACCCCGGAGCCGTACCGGGCCGGCGAGTGGGGCCCCCGGGCCTCCGACGAGATGCTGGCCCGCGAGGGCCGCGCCTGGAGACGAGCATGATCGGGCTGTGGGACACCACCGGCAACGAGGTGGTCAAGGCGCTCGCCGCCGAGCGGCGCAGCGCCGGCGGGGTGGCCAGCGGCATGGCGCTCACCCTCATCGTGGTCGTGGACGAGAAGCGGGTCCGGGAGGCGGAGGCCGCGGCGACGATCGCCGCCGCCGCGCACCCGTGCCGCCTCCTGGTGGTGGTCCGCTCGGAGATCGAGCGGGACCGCAACCGACTGGACGCGGAGATCGTGGTCGGTGGCCGGCTCGGCCCCTGCGAGGCGGTGGTCACCCGGATGTACGGCCGGTTGTCCCTGCACGCCGAGTCGGTAGTGATGCCGTTGCTCGTTCCCGACGTACCGGTTGTCACCTGGTGGCACGGCGAGCCACCGGCGGAGATCGCCACCGACTTCCTCGGGGTGGTCGCCGACCGGAGGATCACCGACTCCGCGCAGGCCACCGACCCGGTGGAGGCGCTGCGGCAGCGTGCCCGGGACTACGCCCCGGGCGACACCGACCTGGCGTGGACCCGGATCACCCCGTGGCGCACCCTGGTCGCCGGGGCGTTCGACACCACCAGCGCCCAGGTCACCGAGGCGACCATCGTCGCGCCTCCCACCGACCCGACGGCGGCGCTGATGGCCGGTTGGCTGTCCAGCCGGCTCGGCATCACCCCACGCCGGGTGGACAGCGACGAGTTCCCTCGGATGCGGGAGGTGCAGCTCAGCTGCGCCAACGGCGACCAGTTGACGCTGACCCGCGAGGACAGCATGGCCGTGTTCCGGCGGACGGGCCAGGACGACCGGGCCCTGCCGCTGGTGCGCCGCCCGCTCGGCGACGAGCTGGCCGAGGAGCTGCGCCGGCTGGACGCCGACCAGGTGTACGCGGAGGCGCTGGGCGCGACGGTCGGGCTGCGAGGGCTGGAGCAGCGCCCCCCGCAGCGGGTCCACGTCTGGAAGGATCCGGCCACCGCGCAGCGCGCCGAGGCCGGGGTCACCGCGCACGTCGGCACGAGCGGCGAGGGCTGAGCCCAGCCGGGGCACATCGTCGGGCAGGGCTGGTACGCACCGGCCCTGCCCCGCAATCTCCGGGGCTTTCGCCCCAACCACCTCGGGCACACCGCCCCGGGCACGACAGCGACCGCCTCGCGGTCGGGAAACGAAGGCGCAACCATGAGTGAGGCGAGTGTCGCCGTCCACGCCGACGCCGACCTGCTGGCGCAGGCTGTGGCGGCCCGGTTGCTGGTGAAGCTGCTCGACGCCCAGGCCGACCGGGGCGAAGCCTCGGTGGTGCTCACCGGAGGTCGGGTCGCCGCGGCCGTGTACCGGGCGGTGGCGACGCTGCCGGCCCGCGACGCGGTGGACTGGTCCCGGGTCGACGTGTGGTGGGGCGACGAACGGTTCCTGCCCGCCGGTGATCCGGACCGCAACGAGACGCAGGCCCGCGCCGCCCTGCTGGACGTGGTGCCACTGGATCCGGCCCGGGTGCACGCCATGCCGGCCTCGGACGGCCCGGCCGGCAACGACCCCGAGGCGGCGGCTGCCGCGTACGCGGAGGAGCTGGCCCGCGCCGCCCGGCCCGGGCACGCCACCCTGCCGCACTTCGACGTGCTGATGCTGGGCGTCGGCGAGGACGGCCACGTGGCCTCGGTCTTCCCCGAGCACCCGGTGGGCTACGAGACCCGGCCGGTGAGCGCGGTGCGGGGCAGCCCCAAGCCGCCGCCGACGCGGACCACCCTCACCCTGCCGGCGATCAACACCGCCGAGGAGGTCTGGCTGGTGGCCGCCGGCGCCGACAAGGCTCGCGCGGTGGGTATGGCGTTGGCCGGCGCCGGCCCGGTGCAGTTGCCGGCGGCCGGCGTGCACGGCGTGCACCGCACCCGCTGGCTGCTGGACCGGGCGGCCGCAGCCGACGTACCCGTCCGACTGCGCAGCCTGCGCTGAGCGCGGGGAGGAGCCCGCTACTCGCCGCGTCGACGGCGTAGTGCGGCGAGCGCCTCGGCGAGCAGGGCCTCCCCCTCCTCGGCGGTGCGCCGCTCCTTCACGTACGCCAGGTGGCTCTTGTACGGCTCGGCGCGGACCCGACCCGGCGGGTTCTGGGCGTCCCGACCGGCGGGTAGGCCACAGCGGGGGCAGTCCCACAGGGGTGGCGGTTCGACGTCCGCGGCGATCCGGATGTCGACCCGGTGGTCGTTACGGCACCAGTAGCTGACGTCCTGTCGGGGGGCGGGTTGGTGCCGCCCGTCCGGGCGCATCGGTGCGGACCCGACCCGGGCTCCCCGGATAACGTTGCCATTCGGCACGGCTGCTCGCTCCTGTCGTCGGAGGGGACCCGCCGTCTTCGGGGGTGGAGCGGCGGGCGACGCGGTGCAGCGGAGAAAAGCCTGCGCGCGGCCCGTCGAGTGACGAACCGCGCGCAGATTGTACGACTTACTGAGCCTGCTCAGGCACCGCTGTTCATTTGGAGGCGCAGCCAGAGCCCGAGGCCGACGATGGCGGCGAACCAGACGACGCTCACCAGGACGGTGTAGCGGTCCAGGTTCTTCTCCGCGACCGAGGAGCCGGCGAGGCTGGAGCTGACGCCACCGCCGAACATGCTCGACAGACCGCCGCCCTTGCCGCGGTGCAGCAGGATCAGCAGGGTGAGCAGAATGCTCGTGATGACCAGCAACACGATCAACGTGTATGCGAACCAGATCGGCATGGCTGGGGTCAGTTCCTCTCGTAGCGATCCTCGCCCGGTCTGATCGGGCACGGCGGCACCGACCGGCGGACGGGCGGTGTCAAGGATACCGAGCGATCAGCGGGCGAGGTGCTCCGGGAACCGGCAGATCTGAGCGAATTCCTCGGCGTCCAGGCTGGCGCCCCCCACCAGGCCCCCGTCCACGTCCGATTGCGCCATGATCGAGGCGATGTTGGACGCCTTGACCGAACCGCCGTAGAGGACCCGAACCTGGTCGGCGGTCTCCTGGTCGAAGCGTTCCGCCAGTCGCTGACGCACCGCCCCGCAGACCTCCTGGGCGTCGTCCGGGGTCGCCGTCTTGCCCGTGCCGATCGCCCAGACCGGCTCGTACGCGATCACGACCTGCCGCACCTGCTCGGGGGTGAGCCCGGCGAGGCCCCCGTCGAGCTGGTCGGAGCAGTGCGCCACGTGGGTGCCCTGCTCACGGACGTCCAGCCCCTCCCCCACGCACAGGATCGGCGTCAGGCCGTGCGTCAGCGCCGCCTTGACCTTGGCGTTGACCAGTGCGTCGTCCTCGTTGTGGTAGGCCCGCCGCTCGGAGTGCCCGACCACCACGTACGTGCAGCCGAGCTTGGCCAGCATCGGCCCGGAGATGTCCCCGGTGTACGCGCCCGACGCGTGCGGGGACAGGTCCTGTGCGCCGTAGCCGATGAGCAGCTTGTCCCCGTCCACAGCGGTCTGCACGGTGCGCAGGTCGGTGAAGGGCGGCAGCACGACCGTCTCGACGGCGGTGAGCTGCTTCTCGGTGAGGCTGGCCGCCAGCTTCTGCACCAGCAGGTTGGCCTCGAGGTGGTTGAGGTTCATCTTCCAGTTGCCGGCCATCAGTGGCCGGCGGGTGGTGCTCGACATTCAGTTCTCCAGGGCCGCGATGCCGGGGAGGGTCTTGCCCTCGAGGTATTCCAGGGAGGCGCCACCACCGGTGGAGATGTGCCCGAAGGACGACTCGTCCAGCCCCAGGGCACGGACGGCCGCTGCGGAGTCACCGCCGCCGACGACGCTGAACGCGTCGGCCTTGGTGATCGCCTCGGCGATCCCCCGGGTGCCCGCCGCGAAGGCCGGCATCTCGAACACGCCCATCGGGCCGTTCCAGAAGATCGTCTTCGCCTGGGACAGCGCGGCGCTGAAGCCCGCCACCGTCTCCGGGCCGACATCCAGGCCGAGCCGGTGACTCGGGATGCCGTCGACCCGCACCGTGTCGTGCGCCGCGTCCGGAGCGAACGCGTCCGCGACCACCACGTCGACCGGCAGCATGATCTTGCCGCCGGATCGCTCCAGCAGGTTGCGGCAGGTGTCGACCATGTCCTTCTCCAGCAGCGAGGTGCCCACCTCCAGGCCCTGGGCCTTGAGGAAGGTGAAGCACATCCCGCCACCGATGAGCAGCCGGTCGACAGTGGGCAGCAGAGCCTCGATCACGGCGAGCTTGTCGGACACCTTCGACCCACCGAGCACCACCACGTACGGGCGCTCCGGGTCACCGGTGAGCTTGGAGAGCACCTCGACCTCACGCAGCACGAGCCGGCCCGCGACGTGCGGCAACCGGGCCGGCACGTCGAAGACACTGGCGTGCTTGCGGTGCACGGCACCGAACGCGTCGTCCACGTACGCGTCGCCGAACGCGGCGAGCTGGTCGGCGAAGGCACCCCGCTCGGCCGCGTCCTTGCTGGTCTCACCGGCGTTGAAACGCAGGTTCTCCAGAAGGGCGACCTGGCCGTCGGCCAAGCCGGCGACGGTGGAACGGGCCGAATCACCGACGGTGTCGGTGGCGAAGTGCACCGGTGCGCCGAGCAGCTCACCGAGCCGCCCGGCGACCGGGCCCAGGCTGAACTGCGGGTCCGGAGCGCCCTTCGGGCGGCCCAGGTGCGAGCAGACGACCACCTTCGCGCCGGCCTCGACCAGCGCACCGAGAGTCGGCAGCACCGCGCGGATGCGCCCATCATCGGTGATGGCACCGGTCTGCTTGTCGAGCGGGACGTTCAGGTCGGCGCGCACCAGCACGCGCCGACCCGACACCCCCTCGGCGAGCAGGTCGTCGAGGGTCCGGATGCTCACAGCGACGAACCGACCAGCTTGACGAGGTCGACGAGCCGGTTGGAGTAGCCCCACTCGTTGTCGTACCAGCCGACGACCTTGACCTGGTTGCCGACGACCTTGGTCAGCGGCGCGTCGAAGATGCACGACGCCGGGTCGGTCACGATGTCGGTGGAGACGATCGGGTCCTCGTTGTAGACCAGGATGCCCTTGAGCGGGCCGTCCGCGGCGGCCTTCAGCGCGGCGTTGACCTCGTCCACGGTGGTCTCGCGACCGACGTTGACGGTGAGGTCGGTGACCGAGCCGGTCGGGATCGGCACCCGCAGGGCGTACCCGTCGAGCTTGCCCTTGAGGTCCGGCAGGACCAGGCCGATCGCCTTGGCGGCGCCGGTCGAGGTCGGCACGATGTTCAGCGCGGCGGCCCGGGCGCGACGCAGGTCCGAGTGCGGCGCGTCCTGGAGGTTCTGGTCCTGGGTGTACGCGTGGATCGTCGTCATCAGACCGTGCTGGATGCCGAACGTGTCGTGCAGGACCTTCGCCATCGGCGCGAGGCAGTTGGTGGTGCACGAGGCGTTGGAGATGATGGTGTGCTTCGCCGGGTCGTAGGTGTCGTGGTTGACACCCATGACGACGGTGACGTCCTCGTTCTTCGCCGGGGCGGAGATGATGACCTTCTTGGCCCCGCCGTCGACGTGCGCCTTGGCCTTGGTGGCGTCGGTGAAGAAGCCGGTCGACTCGATGACGACGTCCGCGCCGACCTCGCCCCACGGCAGCTTCGACGGGTCCTTCTCGGCGTACGCCTTGATGGTCTTGCCACCGACGGTGATCTCGTCGGCGGTGGCCTTGACCTCGTACGGCAGGCGACCGAGGATGCTGTCGTACTTGAGCAGGTGGGCGAGCGTGGCGTTGTCGGTCAGGTCGTTCACCGCCACGACCTCGATGTCGGCGTCAGACGCCAGCACTGCCCGGAAGAAGTTACGGCCGATTCGGCCAAAGCCGTTGATGCCAACCCGGATGGTCACAGGTCCCATCTCCTCGCGTTCTGGTCCGCCGGCTTCAGACAACGGGCCGGCGGGAATGGTGTGCGCCGACCGTTGGAGCCGGCCGTCGACGGTTCATCTCGGCCACCCCGCCGCGCGGTCTGAGGACCTGACCGCCCGAGGCGGTGGGGCACGACGAGGAGTGCCGGTGTCGGCCCCCTTGCCGTACGCAGCGACCCTATCCGAGCGTGCGAGACCACGCTGCGCCGGGTCGTGCTCCCGGGCGCACCGTGCGGCCCCACCGTCCTATCAGACCACGAGCATGTCGGGCGTGACGGCAGCTTCCGTATCCGGGATGCCAAGGTCGCGGGCCCGCTTGTCGGCCAGCGCCAGGAGCCGGCGGATCCGCCCCGCGATGGCGTCCTTGGTCAGCGGGGGGTCGGCCAGGGCCCCCAACTCCTCCAGCGACGCCTGGCGGTGCTCCAGGCGCAGCCGACCGGCGTCGGTCAGGTGGTTGGGCGCCTCGTCGGCGAGGATCTCCAGCGCACGGGTGACCCGGGCGGCCGCGGCGACCGCCGCCCGCGCCGAACGGCGCAGGTTGGCGTCGTCGAAGTTGGCGAGCCGGTTGGCGGTGGCCCGCACCTCACGGCGTACCCGGCGCTCCTCCCAGGCCAACACGCTGGAGTGCGCGCCGATCCGGGTGAGCAGCGCGGCGATCGCGTCACCGTCCTTGACGACCACCCGGTCCACCCCGCGTACCTCGCGGTTCTTCGCTGTGATGCCGATCCGGCGGGCCGCGCCGACCAGCGCCAACGCCGACTCCGGCCCCGGGCAGGTGATCTCCAGCGCGCTGGAGCGGCCCGGCTCGGTGAGCGAACCGTGGGCCATGAACGCGCCACGCCACGCGGAGACCGCGCAGCAGACGTTTGCCGCCACCACGTGCGGGGGCAGCCCACGCACCGGGCGACCCCGCACGTCGAGCAGGCCGGTCTGCCGCGCCAGGGCCTCGCCGTCCTTGACCACCCGAACGATGAAGTGGCTGCCCTTGCGCAGCCCACCGGAGGCCAGCACGTGGATCTCGCTGGGGTAGCCGTAGACCTCGGCGACCTCCCGGCGCAGCCGGCGGGCCACCGCCCCGGTGTCCAGTTCAGCCTCCACCACCACGCGGCCGGAAACGATGTGCAGCCCGCCGGCGAAGCGCAGCAGCGCGGCCATCTCCGCCCGCCGACAGCAGGGTTTGGGCACGTCGACCCGACTCAGCTCGTCCTTGACCGCGGCCGTCATCGCCATTGTGCGTCCCCTCACGGACCTGTTCCGGCGTGTCGCCGGAGATTACGTACGTGTCTAACGATCGGCGCCCAGGACAGGCACCAGCGCGGCGCCCAGGGCAGCCGGATCATGGCGGGGAGTCCCGTCGACAACGGCGACGGGGGCGAGGACCAGGCGGGCACCCAGCGATTCTGCCGCACGTTCGACCGGTTCGGGGTCACCCACCGCCTTGGCATCGGCGAGCACAAGATCGACCTTGAGTTCGGGCAGGTACCAGTGCAGCGCCGCGAGATGATCGGCGACGGACAGCCCGAGGGTCTCCTTCTCCGCGGCGAGGTTCAGCGTGACCAGCCGCCGGGCCGAGGTGGACACGATCGCGTCGGCCAACTGCGGCACCAGCAGGTGCGGAAGCACACTCGTGTACCAGCTGCCCGGCCCGAAGATCAACCAATCGGCCGCCCGGATCGCCTCGATGGCCTCGGCGCACGCCGCTGGGGCGCTCGGGGTGAGGCGCAACGACTCGACCCGCCCGGTGGTTACGGCCACCTGGTGCTGGCCACTGACCGTGCGCACCTCGTCCGGGGCGGCCGGGTCGGCACCGCGTACCCGCGCCTCGATGCCGACCGGTTGGCGGGACATCGGCAACACCCGGCCCACCGCGCCGAGCATCGCGCCGGCGTGCTCAAGCGCTGCCACCGGGTCGCCGAGCAGCTCCATGAGGCCACAGAGCACCAGGTTGCCCACGGCGTGCCCGGTCAGACCGTCGGTCCCGGCCGACGCCCCGTCGGTGCCGCGCGGGGTCGTGTCCGTGCCGCGCGGAGCCGCGCCGTCCCGGTCCGGGTCGCCGCCCGGGTCGCCGCCCGCCGACGGGCCCGGGCCCGTCGCGCCGGGCCCGGGTACGCCCACCGGTACGGCGGTGAAGCGGTGCTGGAACAACCCGGCGCTGCGCCGGGTGGCCGGGTGGTCCCCCGCCAACGCCACCAGCGCCTGGCGCAGATCTCCCGGCGGCAGGCCACCCCGCTCGGCCCGCAGCCGACCACTGGAACCACCGTCGTCACCCACCGTGACCACCGCGGTGATGTCGAGGTCGAGTTCGGGAGCGCAGTGGCGCAGCGCACGCAACGAGGCGGACAGGCCGTGCCCGCCGCCGAACGCCACCACCCGCAGGGCCGTCATTCCCGCCCCAGGTCGCGGTGCTGGGCGTTCGCCGCCAACCCGGAGTGACGCAGTCGGCTGGCCAACTCCTCGGCGATGGCGACGCTGCGGTGCTTGCCGCCGGTGCAGCCCACGGCGACGGTGAGGTACCGCTTGCCCTCCCGCTCGAAGCCGGTCGTGGTGGCGTTGACCAGGTCGGCGTACGAGGCGACGAAGGCGTCCGCGCCCTCCTGGCCCAGCACGTACGCGCTGACCGCCTCCTCCCGCCCGGTGTGCTCACGCAGCTCCGGCACCCAGTACGGGTTGGGCAGGAAACGGGCGTCCAACACGAAATCGGCGTCCGGTGGCAGGCCGTACTTGAAGCCGAACGACAACACGGTGAGCCGCAGCCGGCGGGCGTCCTCGCCGCCGAACAACTCCTCGATGCGGCGCCGGAGCTGGTTGACGTTCAGGTGGCTGGTGTCGATGATCACGTCGGCCTGGTCACGGGCCTCCTCCAGCAGGCCGCGCTCCACGGCGATGCCGTCGGCAAGCCGCCCGTCACCCTGCAACGGATGCGAGCGCCGAACGCTCTCGAACCGCCGGATCAGCACCTCGTCGTCGGCGTCGACGAAGACCACCCGGGGCGAGAAGCCGCGCTCCTTGAGCTCCCGGATCGCCCCGGCCAGGTCGGTGGAGAAGGCCCGCGACCGCACGTCCAGCACCATTGCGGTACGCCGGGCCGCGCCGCCCGCCTTGAAGGCCAGCTCGGCCATGTCCAGCATCAGGGCCTGCGGCAGGTTGTCCACGACGTAGTAGCCGACGTTCTCCAACGCCCGGGCCACAGTGCTGCGCCCACCCCCGGAGAGGCCGGTGACCACCACCAGTGTGGTCTCCGACTCAGCCGCCATCTGCTCGTCATCGGCATCCGGGCCGTCGATCCGGTCACCGGCTGTGCGCGCCTCGCTCACCCGTACCCCCAAGCCGTGGCGCCGCGGCCGCCGTCGGCCGCGATTGGTCAATCAGCGACTCTATCCCGCCGCCGGGTCTCCGCCAGGCACCCGTGGCCGGGCGGCGGCCGCGGGCCATTTCGAGGGTCGCCCTCCCGACAGCGCACACGCTTGATGACGATCAGTAGTTGTCAATACGCTCAACGTGATCGTCGCAGGTCAGACCGACATCTGGAGGGTGCGATGCACGACCTGGCGGACAAGAACAAGTACGTCGGCTTCCTGTTCATGCGAATCAGCCCCGAGTACTTCGCCCTCGGCCGCGAGGGCATCCACGAGATCTCCGCCGAGCACGCCCGCGACCTGGGCCGCTTCGCCAAGCAGCTCACCCACGTCGTCTGCACCGGGGTGAACGGCAAGTACGACCAGGTCACCATGGTCGAGGCCGACACCCTCGAGGAGATCAACGCGGCGGCCACCGCCTTCCGCATGGGCAACAAGGCCCGCTACATCGAGATCGTCGACATCGTGGTCGGGATGAAGGCGCCGCCGCGCGGCCTGGCCAACCGGCCCAGCCAGCCCGGCTGACCGCCTCGCCCGTCCGGCCCACCCGACCCGGGTGCGCCGGGCGGGCGCTGTCGGCGTCGGCTCGTAGACTCCCCGGATGGCTTCTCCCACCGACCTGCGCACCGCATCCGACGCCCTGGACGTGCTGGGCCGGGTCTTCGGCTACGACGCGTTCCGTGGTTTCCAGCAGGACGTGATCAACCATGTGGTCGCCGGCGGCGACGCGCTGGTGTTGATGCCCACCGGTGGCGGTAAGTCCCTGTGCTACCAGATCCCGGCCCTGGTCCGTGACGGCGTCGCCGTCGTCGTGTCCCCACTGATCGCGCTCATGCAGGACCAGGTCGACGCCCTCACCGCGGTCGGCGTCCGCGCCGGGTTCCTCAACTCGACCCAGACCCTGGACGCCCGGCGGCGGGTGGAGGCCGCCTTCGTCGCCGGCGAGCTGGACCTGCTCTACCTGGCCCCGGAGGCGCTCGGCGTCCGATCCACCCTCGCCCTGCTCGACCGCGGCCGCATCTCCCTGTTCGCGATCGACGAGGCGCACTGTGTTTCCCAGTGGGGGCACGACTTCCGCCCCGACTACCTCGCGCTCTCGATGCTGCACGAACGCTGGCCGCAGGTGCCCCGCATCGCCCTGACCGCCACCGCGACCAGCGCCACCCGCACCGAGATCGCGACCCGGCTCAACCTCGACGACGCCCGGCACTTCGTGGCCAGCTTCGACCGGCCCAACATCCAGTACCGGATCGTGCCCAAGCGGGAACCCCGCAAGCAGTTGCTGACCCTGCTGCGCGACGAGCACCCCGGCGACGCCGGCATCGTCTACTGCCTGTCCCGGGCCTCGGTCGACAAGACGGCGGAGTTCCTCACCGCCAACGGGGTCGCCGCGCTGCCCTACCACGCGGGGCTGGACGCGGGCACCCGCGCTCGCAACCAGCAGCGTTTCCTGCGCGAAGACGGCCTGGTCATGGTGGCCACCATCGCCTTCGGCATGGGCATCGACAAGCCCGACGTGCGGTTCGTCGCCCACCTCGACCTGCCCAAGTCCGTCGAGGGTTACTACCAGGAGACCGGCCGCGCCGGCCGTGACGGCCTGCCGTCCACCGCCTGGCTGGCGTACGGGCTTCAGGACGTGGTCCAGCAACGCAAGATGATCGAGACGTCCGACGGCGACCTCGCCCACCGCCGCAACCTGGCCGCGCACCTGGACGCGATGCTCGCCCTCTGCGAGACGGTGCGCTGCCGGCGGGTCCAACTGCTCGAATACTTCGGCGAGACGACGACGGCCGCCTGCGGCAACTGCGACACCTGCCTCACCCCACCGGAGTCCTGGGACGGCACCGTCGCCGCCCAGAAATTGCTCTCCGCCGTCTTCCGCCTCGACCGCGAACGCAACCAACGCTTCGGCGCCGGGCACTGCATCGACATCCTGCTCGGCAAGCAAACCGACAAGATCAGCCAGTACGGTCACGACTCGCTGACCGTCTTCGGCATCGGCTCCGAGCACAGCGAGGCCGAGTGGCGGGGCGTCGTCCGGCAACTGCTCGCCGAAGGGCTCCTCGCCGTGGAGGGCGACTACGGCACGCTGGCGCTGACCGAGGCGAGCGCCGACGTCCTCGCCCGCCGCCGTACGGTCACCATGCGCCGCGAGCCGGAGAAGCCGGCATCGAGCCGCTCGTCGAAGCCGCGCGGCGCGTCCACCGTGGTGGCCGAGCTGACCCCGGCCGCCGCGTCGCTGTTCGAGCGGCTGCGAGCCTGGCGCGCGACCAGCGCCAAGGAGCAGGGCGTCCCGGCGTACGTCATCTTCCACGACGCCACGCTGCGACAGATCGCCAGCGACGCGCCCAGCACGCTGGCCGACCTGTCCCGGGTCAGCGGAGTCGGCGAGAACAAACTCGCCAAGTACGGCGAGCAGATCCTGACCGTCCTCGCCACAGACTGAGGTCATGCCGAAGGGCCGGGCCCCGTGGTGGGGTCCGGCCCTCCGGTGTTGTGCTGGGTCAGCTGGTGGCGTAGCCGCGGGTGGCGATCCAGTCGGCGAGGTGCTCGACGGTGACCTCGTAGGAGGCGGTGTTCGCATCGGCGGAGTCGGCGATCTTCACCACGTTCCCGCCGTCGCGGTAACCCACGACGCTGATGTAGTGCCCGCCCTCGAAGGAGTGCACGCCGCCGTCGGTGTCGACGCTGGTGCCGGCGATGTTGGCGACCACGGCCCGGCCGTCGTCAACGGTCTTGACGATGTCGGCGCGCAGCCGGTCGGTCTGCTTGGCGTCGGCATCCGGGGTGCTGATTTCCACGGACCGGTAGGCGTCGTTCTTACCGGTCTCCTTGTTCAGCACCGGGGTGATGTCGTTGATGGAGTTGGTGCCGGCCTCGGTGGTGCCCATCTCCTTGGCCATGGCGTCCACGCTGATCTCCTTGCCCTGCACGGACAGGGCGTTACGCGTGGCGGCCGGGCCGCAGTAGTAGAAGTTCGGCTGGGCCTCGTAGCGCACACCGAGCTGACGCTCACCGGCGGGCTTACGGTCGCTCTGCGTCTGGGTGGCCGGCTTGGCATCCGACGCGGCGTACGCGGCGGTCACCGGTCCGGCGATGGCGCCGCCGGTGAACGCGAGGCCAGCAGCGGTCAGGGCGGTCTTACGGATCAGATCGGTACGCATGATGGCGTGCTCCTCTGGCGTCGGGGGTGCCCGCACGGCACTCAACGGGGAATCAGTGCGTGCGGGGGAAGTGCGAAGGGGTTCTGCCCGGTGACCCGCGACGAGGGGGTCGGCGTCGGGACAGGGTGCAACGGGTGCCGGTGGCGAATCATTCCGCCTACCCGGGGTCGGCCGTTGTGCTGCTCGGCCGTGCGGGGGATGTAACCAGGGCTGCCGGGCGGGTGTTCCCCGCGGCTGCCTGGCCGTTGTGGTGCTCGGCGGTTCGGGGATGTAACCGGGGCTGCCCGGCCGGTGTTCCCGGCGGCTGCCGTGCCCGGCCGTTGTGCTGCTCGGGCGTCCGGGGGATGTAACCGGGGCGGCCTGGCGGGTGTTCCCGGCGGGGGTCGGCCCGCCATGACCTGGACTGTTGCGGTGGTCTGCCAGGTATAACGACCCGGCCCGGCCGCCGATTCCGCCGCCGGGGTGGCCCGGACCACCCGACACCCAAGGGCAAACCCGACAAACCACCCACCCAGCGGCCGGGGCGAACCCGACACGGAGGCCATGACGGCGTGATCCACTCGGGTTCCTGAAAGTCGCGGTGTCCCGGCGGCGGGGATGCACCGACTTCATAAAAGCCGAGTGGATCATGCCGGTCTGCGCCGTTCGTCCGCCCCGGACCCGGTCGGAGGCGGGGGCAGAGCCCGGCGCGGACCGCCGCTAGATGTGCTCGATCCAGGAAACAGTCCCCTCCCTGCGCCACGAGGCCACTACATCCAGGATCGAGCACGATCATGGGGGCGCGACCGCCGACGAAGGGGCGGGCGAAAACAGTCAGCGTGGGCGGGTCGGCTGCGCCTCCGGCCGGGCGAGCGACGACAGTGCTCAGGTGCTGGGCTTCACCTCGGCGCCGTCGCCGGCCTTCGTGTCCTTGTCCAGGGCGACCAGGATCGCCTCGGCGGTACGCCGCCCCACCCCAGGCACCTCGGTGATCTCTTCAGCCGTCGCGGCCGAGAGTCGCTTGAGCGAGCCGAAGTGCCGCAGCAGCGCCTTGCGACGCACCTCGCCCAGGCCGGGCACGTGGTCAAGTGCCGACTCGGTCATCCGCTTGGAGCGGCGCTGCCGATGGAAGGTGATGGCGAACCGGTGCGCCTCGTCACGCACCCGTTGCAGCAGGTAGAGCCCCTCGGAGGTGCGCGGGAGGATGACCGGGAACTCGTCGTCCGGGAGCCACACCTCCTCCAGCCGCTTGGCCAGTCCGCACAGGGCCACGTCGTCGATGCCCAGGTCGGCGAGTGCCTGCGCGGCGGCCGCGACCTGTGGGGCGCCGCCGTCGACGACCACCAGCTGCGGCGGGTACGCGAATTTTCGGGGCCGGCCGGTGGTCGGATCGATCAGGACGCCGACCTGGGACTCGAGCGCGTCCTGGGGGGCGGCCGAGTCGTCGGCCGACTCCACGCCCACCTCGCCCGTCTCGGCCCTTGCGTCCAGGTAGCGGGCGAAGCGCCGACGCAGCACCTCGGACATCGCGGAGAGGTCGTCGGTGGCGCCGCGGACGATGAACCGCCGGTACTCGCTCTTGCGCGGCAACCCGTCCTCGAAGACCACCATGCTGGCGACCACGTCGGTGCCCTGGATCTGGGAGATGTCGAAACACTCGATGCGCAGCGGCGACGTGCTCATGCCCAGCGCCTCGCTGATCTCGTCCAGTGCCTTGCCCCGGGTGGTCAGGTCACCGGAGCGCTTGAGCTTGTGCCGGGCCAGCGCGTCCTTGGCGTTGCGTTCCACCGTCTCCATCAGTGAGCGTTTGTCGCCGCGCTGCGGCACTCGCAGCGACACCCGACTGCCCCGATGGTCGGAGAGCCACTCGGCCAGCGCGTCGGCGTCCGCGGGCAACTCGGGGACCAGCAGTTCCCGAGGCACGTCGGCCTCGCCGTGCTCGCCGCCGTACACCTGGGTGCAGAAGTGGTGCACCAGGTCCCCGGTGGTCAGATCCTCGGTCTTCTCCACCACCCAACCGCGCTGGCCGCGGACCCGGCCGTCGCGGACGTGGAAGACCTGCACAGCCGCCTCGAGCGGGTCGTCGGCGAACGCGACGACGTCCGCGTCGGTGCCGTCGCCGAGCACCACTGTCTGCTTCTCCATGGCCCGGCGCAGGGCGGCCACGTCGTCGCGCAGCCGGGCGGCCCGCTCGAACTCCAGCTGCTCGCTCGCCTCGGTCATCTCGCGTTCGATCTTGCGGACCATGGTGTCGGTGCGCCCGGCCATGAAGTCGCAGAACCCGTCGACGATGGCCCGGTGTTCCTCGGCGGAGACGGTGCCGACGCACGGCGCCGAGCACTTGCCGATGTAGCCCAGCAGGCAGGGACGACCGACCTGGCCGGCCCGCTTGAACACCCCGGCGGAGCACGTCCGCGCGGGGAAGACCCGCAGCAGCAGGTCGAGGGTCTCCCGGATGGCCCAGGCATGCGAGTAGGGACCGAAGTAACGCACACCCTTGCGCTTGGCGCCGCGCATCACCTGCAGCCGGGGGTACTCCTCGTCGAGGGTGACGGCGAGATAGGGGTACGACTTGTCGTCGCGGTAGCGGACGTTGAACCGCGGGTCGTACTGCTTGATCCAGGTGAACTCCTGCTGGAGCGCCTCGACCTCGGTGCCAACGGTGATCCAGTCCACCGACTCGGCGGTGGTGACCATCTGCCGGGTGCGCTCGTGCAGGTTCCAGACGTCGCCGAAGTAGGAGTTGAGCCGGCTGCGCAGATTTCGCGCCTTGCCGACGTAGATCACCCGGCCGGTGCCGTCGCGAAAGCGGTAGACCCCCGGTAGCTCCGGGATGGTGCCGGGTGCGGGGCGGTAGGTCGAGGGGTCAGCCACGCCGACAAGCCTAGTCCGCAGCACCGACAGCCCACCGCAGGCGTGATCCACTCGGCGTCCCGAAAGCCGGGGTGTCGACACCCCGCTGACACCCCGGCTTCCCGAAACGCGGGTCGACCCTGCGACGCCGGGCCGACCGACCGGTCAGCGTGCGGCCGGGCCGGCCCGCCGGCCCCGCGTCGGATCAGGCCAGCGAGATCTGATCGCCGGTGACCTTGATGTTCTTGGGCGGCAGCGGCTTGGTGGCCGGGCCGGCCTTCACCGAGCCGTCCTCGATCGAGAACTTGCTGCCGTGGCAGGTGCAGTTGATGGTGCCGCCGTCGACGTTCGTCACCGGGCAGTTCTGGTGCGTACAGATCGGGCTGAAGCCCTTGAACTGGCCCGCCGCGGGCTGGGTGATGACCACACCTTCGGCGGCGAGGACCTTGCCGCCTCCGACCGGGATGTCGGCGGTGGTGGCCAACGACTGCGCGTTCTGCCGGTCGCCGCCGCCGGCGTCACCGGTGCTGGGTACGGCGGGGCCACCACTGGTGGGTGCGTCACTGCCGCTGCCGTTGCCGCCGTCGTCGCTGCCGCAGGCAGCCAGCACGACGGCCGCGCCGACCGCCCCGACGCCGGTGAGCAGGGTACGACGTGTCTGCGTACCCGAACCGGTCAGCGCCTGATCGTCACTCATGCCTCGCCTCTCTCTAGCCCGCTGCCGGTCGAAAGCCGGCCACACTTCTCCACACGGGCAACTGTGCCGGATGGTTCATCGCGTACTCGTCCGACCCGGCAAATGGGGCGGGGCGGGTCGTCAACCGACCCGCCCCGCCCCCGCGAACACGCACAGATTGGTCAACGCGCGGCCGGCACCTTACGGCTGGCCCGCGCCTTGGTCACGCCGTTGGCCTTGGCGGCCCGGGTGGTGGCGGCAGCCGCACCCTTGGCCTTGCCGTCGAGCTTGAGCACCTGGCGCAGGAACTCGCCGGTGTGGCTGTCGGCCACCTCGGCGACCTCCTCGGGGGTGCCGGTGGCGAGCACTGTGCCGCCACGGTGGCCACCCTCGGGACCCATGTCGATCAGCCAGTCCGCGGTCTTGATCACGTCGAGGTTGTGCTCGATCGTGATCACCGTGTTGCCCTTGTCGACAAGCCCTTCCAGCACCATCAGGAGCTTGCGGATGTCCTCGAAGTGCAGACCGGTGGTCGGCTCGTCGAGCACGTAGACCGTCCGCCCGGTGGAGCGCTTCTGCAGCTCGGAGGCGAGCTTGACCCGCTGCGCCTCACCGCCGGAGAGGGTCGGCGCGGGCTGGCCGAGGCGGACGTAGCCCAGGCCGACGTCGACAAGGGTCTTCAGGTGCCGGTGGATGGCCGGGATGGCGGAGAAGAACTCGGCGGCCTCCTCGATCGGCATCTCCAGCACGTCCGAGACGGTCTTGCCCTTGTAGTGCACCTCCAGGGTTTCCCGGTTGTACCGGGCGCCCTTGCAGACCTCGCAGGGGACGTACACGTCAGGGAGGAAGTTCATCTCGATCTTGATGGTGCCGTCACCCGAGCACGCCTCGCAGCGCCCGCCCTTGACGTTGAAGGAGAACCGGCCCGGACCGTACCCGCGCACCTTCGCCTCGGTGGTCTCGGCGAAGAGCTTGCGGACGTGATCCCAGACGCCGGTGTAGGTGGCCGGGTTGGAGCGCGGCGTGCGGCCGATCGGCGACTGGTCCACGCCGACGACCTTGTCCACGTGCTCCAGCCCGGAGACCCGGGTGTGCCGGCCGGGCACCAGCCGGGCGCCGTTGATCTGGTTGGCCAGCACCGCGTACAGGATGTCGTTGACCAGCGTCGACTTGCCCGAGCCGCTGACCCCGGTGACCGCGATCAGCTGGCCCAGCGGGAACGAGACGGTCAGGTTGCGCAGGTTGTGCTCCCGCGCGCCGTGCACCACCAGCTCGCGGGCCGGGTCCTGCGGGCGGCGGCCCGTCGGCGTCGGGATCGACCGCCGACCGGACAGGTACGCCCCGGTGATCGACTCCTTGTTCTTCAGCAACGCCGGCACCGAGCCGCTGTGCACGATCTTGCCGCCGTGCTCACCCGCGCCGGGCCCGATGTCGACGATCCAGTCGGCGGTGCGGATGGTGTCCTCGTCGTGCTCCACCACGATCAGCGTGTTGCCGAGCCCGCGCAGCCGGATCAGGGTCTCGATGAGCCGGTGGTTGTCGCGCTGGTGCAACCCGATCGACGGCTCGTCGAGCACATAGAGCACGCCCACCAGGCCGGAGCCGATCTGGGTGGCCAGCCGGATGCGCTGTGCCTCACCGCCGGAGAGCGTGCCGGCCGGGCGGTCCAGGGAGAGGTAGTCCAGGCCGACGTCGAGCAGGAACCGCAGCCGGGCGTTGATCTCCTTGAGGACCCGCTCGGCGATCATTTTCTGCCGGTCGGTCAGCTCGATGCCGGCGAGCAGGTCGGCGCACTCCCCCACTGACAGGTTGCAGACCTCGGCGATGCTCTTGCCGGCCAGCGTGACCGCGAGCACCTCGGGCTTGAGCCGGGCACCGCCGCATGCCGCACACGGCACGTCGCGCATGTAGCCCTCGTACTTGTCGCGGGACCACTCGGACTCGGTGTCGGAGTGCCGGCGCTCGATCCACTGCACCACGCCCTCGAAGCCGGTGTAGTAGGAGCGCTCACGGCCGTACTTGTTGCGGTAGCGCACGTGCACCTGGTCGTCGGAGCCGTGCAGGATCGTCTTCTGCGCCCGCGCCGGCAACGCCCGCCACGGCGTGTCGATGTCGAAGTGCTGGGCCTCGCCGAGCGCCTCCAGCAGGCGCAGGAAGTATTCCAGGTTGTGCCCGGTGGACCAGGGCTGGATGGCGCCCTCACGCAGGCTGCGCTCCGGGTCGGGGACCAGCAGCTCCGGGTCGACCTCCTTCTTGGTGCCCAGGCCGGTGCACTCCGGGCAGGCGCCGTAGGGCGCGTTGAAGGAGAAGACCCGAGGCTCGAGATCCTCGATGGCGAGCGGGTGGTCGTTGGGGCAGGCCAGGTGCTCGGAGTAGCGGCGCTCGCGGTCCGGGTCGTCCTCGGGAAGGTCGACGAAGTCGAGCAGGACCAGGCCGCTGGACAGCCCCAGGGCGGCCTCGACCGAGTCGGTGAGGCGCTGCTTGGCGCTCGGCTTGACGGTGAGCCGGTCGATCACCACCTCGATGGTGTGCTTCTCCTGCTTCTTGAGCTTCGGCGGCTCGGTCAGCGGGTGAACCACGCCGTCGACCCGGGCCCGGGCATAGCCCTTGGCCTGCAGCTCGGCGAAGAGGTCGACATATTCGCCCTTGCGGCCACGGATCACCGGGGCGAGCACCATGAACTTGGTGCCCTCGGCCATGGCGAGGACCCGGTCGACGATCTGTTGCGGGCTCTGCCGGGAGATGCGCTCACCACAGACCGGGCAGTGCGGCTCACCGATGCGGGCGTAGAGCAGACGCAGGTAGTCGTAGACCTCGGTGATGGTGCCGACCGTCGAGCGCGGGTTACGCGAGGTGGATTTCTGGTCGATCGAGACGGCCGGGCTCAGGCCCTCGATGAAGTCGACGTCTGGCTTGTCCATCTGGCCGAGGAACTGCCGGGCGTACGACGAGAGCGACTCGACGTAGCGGCGCTGCCCCTCGGCGAAGATCGTGTCGAAGGCCAGGCTCGACTTGCCCGACCCGGACAGCCCGGTGAACACGATGAGTGCGTCCCGGGGCAGGTCGAGACTGACGTCACGCAGGTTGTGCTCGCGCGCGCCACGGATGATCAGTCGGTCGGCCACGGTGCGTGTACTCCCGGGAGAAGACGAAGCGAAGGATCTGTCCCGCTCTGGGTGGTCTTGAGCGGTCGTACGGGCGCGGAAAACACGCCTCGGCAACTCTAGCCCCGAGGTGTGACAGTTTCCCTCGCCCGCCCATTCCCCCAGCTCAACCCGGTCGGCCGCGCCGCCCGCAAGCCCGGTCGGCCGCGCCGCCCGCAGGCCCGGGCGCCCGCGCGTCGGCGGGCGCCCGGTCAGTAGCCGCCGGGCGTCGGCGGACGCGCGGCCCGACGCCGGGCCGAACGCCAGCCGCCGCGTCGCTCCGCCGCCACCCGGGCCTCCCGCCGCCGGCTCTCGTGGGCCACCTCACCCTGCAGCCGCCGCCAACTCTCCCACCGACGGGTGGAGAGCTCGCCGGTGTGCAGCGCCTCCCGGACCGCGCAGGCCGGCTCGCCGTCGTGGCCGCAGTCGGCGTACCGGCAACCCTCGGCCAGCCCGGCGATGTCGGCGAACGCCCGGTCGAGCCCGGTCGCGCCGTCCAGCAGGCCGACCGCCCGGACACCGGGCGTGTCGATCACCGCACCGCCACCGGGGATGGGTACGAGGGCCCGCCAGGTGGTGGTGTGCCGACCCTTGCCGTCGACGCGCCGGATCGCCTGGGTGGGCATCATCACCGCCCCGACGAGGGCGTTGACCAGGCTCGACTTGCCCGCACCGGACGGGCCGAGCAGGCCGAGCGTGCGGCCGGGCGTCACCTCGGCACGCAACGGTTCCAGCCCGAGGCCACGTTCGGCGCTGACCGGGAGCACCGGCACCCCGGGGGCGACGGCGGCCAGCTGGCGGGCCAGCGCGGCCGGGTCGGCCGCGAGGTCCGCCTTGGTCAGTACGACAAGTGGCCGGGCGCCGGACTCGTGGGCCAGGGAGAGCAGCCGCTCGATGCGGCCCACGTCCGGCTCGGGGTGCACCGGCTCCACCACGGCGGCGGCGTCGAGGTTGGCGGCCAGCACCTGACCGCTGGCGTCCTTGCCGGCGGTACGCCGGATCAGCGCGCCTCGCCGCGGCAGCACCACCTCCACTGTGACGCGGCGGTCCGGCCAGTGGGTGAGCAGCACCCAGTCCCCGGCGCAGGGCAGCGCGGACGGGTCCCGTGCGGCGACGGTCAGCACCGCCCCACCCAGGCTGGCCCGGACCGGGCCGACTGCGGTGAGCACCGTGCAGACCCCCCGGTCCACCCGGGCCACCCGACCCGGCTGGTGCTCGCCGCGGCGCGCGGCGTACGCCGTCCGCTCGGCGTCCCAGCCGAGGGCGGTCAGATCGATCGTCATGGCATCCTCATCGGTGTCGAAGCTGGTGATGGCGGAACACGCGTGCCACGTCCGGCATGATCACCACCTCCGTCCGATGTCCCGGTGCCGCGTCTGCCGCTGACGGTAGGTCGCGCGCCGACGCGCCGAAAGCGATTTCCGCGGCGACGGCGCGACGGCGGACCGCTAGGGTCGACGGGTGACAACGGATCCGCTGTTGCTGATGGGCGAGGTGGACGCGGCCACCAGGCGACTACTGCGTACCGCCGCTTCTTTCGACACCGCGGACCTGGCCGCCGCGTCGCTGCTGCCGGGCTGGACGCGCGGCCACGTGCTGGCGCATGTGGCGCGCAACGCCGACGGTTTCGTCAACCTGCTCACCGCGGCCCGCACCGGGGCGGCGCTGCCGATGTACGCCTCGCTGGACGCCCGCACCGCGGACATCGAAGCCGGTTCGGGCCGGCCGCCGGCCGCGCACCTGGACGACCTGCGACGCACCGCGGACCTGTTCTCCGAGGCGGTCGCGGCCATGCCGGCCGACGCCTGGGCGGCGACGGTGCAGGCGCGTAAGGGCCCGTGGCCGGCGGCGCTGCTGGTCTGGGGTCGACTGCGGGAGATCGAGGTGCACCACCTCGATCTGGCCGCCGACTACCGGGCCGCGGACTGGTCGGAGACGTTCGCCCACCGTCTGCTGCGGGAGGCGGCCGGTCATCACGCCATGGGGCCGACACCGCCGTCGATGGTGCTGCGCCTCGACGGCAGCGAGCATGAGGTGGTGATCGGGGAGCGCGTGGACGCCCCGGTCGTCGCCGGCCCCGCCCCCGACCTCGCCGCCTGGCTGATCGGCCGCGCCGACGGCGCCCAGCTCTCCGTCACCCCTGACGGTCCCCTGCCTACTCCACCGGAATGGATATAGAAACGTCATGACATACAGCGGAGACGTCACGCACGGCGGCGCACCGGCGGTTCGGGAGCTGGACGGGCTGACCATCAGCAAGCTGTCGGTGGGTCCGATGGACAACAACGCCTACCTGCTGCGCTGCACGGGCACCGGTGACCAGGTGCTGATCGACGCCGCCAACGAGGCGCCCCGGCTGCTCGAACTGATCGGTGACGGTGGGCTCACCGCCGTGGTGACGACCCACCAGCACATGGATCACTGGGTGGCGCTGGAGGAGGTCGTCGCCAAGACCGGCGCCCGGGCGTTGGTGCACGCCGATGACGCGTCGGGTTTGCCGATCGAGGCGGAGCGGCTGGCCGACGGCGACACCGTGGCGGTCGGCGACTGCGCGCTGGAGGTCATCCACATCAAGGGGCACACCCCGGGTTCGATCGCGCTGCTCTACCGCGACCCGGCCGGCACCCCGCACCTCTTCACCGGCGACAGTCTCTTCCCCGGCGGGGTGGGTAACACCGACAAGGACCCGGAGCGCTTCGCGGCGCTGATCGGTGACGTCGAGAACAAGCTGTTCGACCAGCTCCCGGACGACACCTGGTTCTACCCGGGTCACGGCAAGGACAGCACCCTGGGCGCCGAGCGCCCCGCCCTCCCCCAGTGGAAAGCCAGAGGCTGGTAACCCCCACCCCACCACCAACAAAGATCACCAACCGTCGGTACAGAACCACCAAGATCAATACCCACCGACGGCGGCGGCACCCTCGCACAAACCGGAACCACGACGGGGGCGGGGGCCCGCCGTGCCCGGCGCAGGGATCAAGCCTGACCGCCCGGAGCCGGGCACGGCGGGCCCCCGCCCCCACCCACCGCAACCCGGCCCCAGCGACCCCCCGGGAACGAAGAAAGCTCAGCCGACGACGGAGAACAACCGCCGCCGCGCCCCCAGCAACGCGACGGAAGCCAGCACCAGCCCCACCCCCATCGTGACCAGCAGCGGGCTGGGGTCGCCCGGCAACAGCCCGGCCACCGACCGCGACGCGGTGCCCAGGGCCAGGTAGAGACCGGCCCAGGCGGCCGCGCCGATCGTCGCGCAGCCGAGAAATCGGCGGTACGACATCCGCAGCCCGCCGGCGGCCAGTGGCAGCAGCGCGTTGAAGACCGGCAGGAACGGCGCGACCATCATCATCCGGCCGCCGCCGCGACGCAGGATGCCTTCGGCCGCTGTCCAACGGGCCTCGCCGATCCAGCCGCCGACGCGGCTGTCGCGCAGCCGGTCGGAGTAGCGACGGCCGATCAGGAAGCTCAGCGACCAGCCGGCCAGGCAGCCGATCAGCACCGCGGTGAAGGTGGCCAGCCCGGTGCTCGGGCGGCCGACGCCGACGGCGGCGAGGATCGCGACGTCGCCGGGGACCAGGACACCCAGCAGGGGTACGGCGTCGAAGAGCATGACGAGCCCGAGCGCACCCATCAGCAGCAGAATCGGTAGTTCTCCGATCTGGGCCAGCCATTGCGTCATGCGTCCACGCTATGGCCGTGGCACCACTTCGGACATCGGGTCGTAGCCCCCAGTGACCCCTGGTATCCGCCTCGGGGTCGCCCCTGAGTCGGGGTCCGCCTCAGGCGGGACGCAGCACCTGCACGTGACGTAGCGACGAGTCGACCGACGGTTCGGTGGTGGGCACCGGGTAGTCGGCCAGCACGGTCAGACGGTCCGTCGGTAGGTGTCCGCGGCCAGGGTCGCCGACCAGCACGTCGGCACCTGCGGCGGCGGCCCGCTGCAGGAAGGGCAGCATCCGGTCGGCCATCGCCCGATCGTAGAAGACGTCTCCGGCGACGACCAGGTCGACCTTCGCTTCGGTGCTGTCGAGCAGGTCGTCCCCGGTGGCCTCGACGGCGACGTGGTTGGCTCGCGCGTTGAGGGTGACGGCGGCGACGGCGTACGGGTCGATGTCGTTGGCGGTCACCTCCGCGGCGCCGGCGAGCGCGGCGGCGATGGCTACCAGTCCGGACCCGGCGGCGAGGTCGAGGACCCGGCGGCCGGCGGCCAGCTCCGGGTGGTCGAGGAGGTGGCGGGCCAGGGCCTGTCCTCCGGCCCAGGCGGACGCCCAGTACGGTGCCGGCAGCGCGTGTCCGGCGGCTGCCTCCATCCGGGCCCACCAGACGATCGCGTCCTCGGCCAGGTGCAGCCGCACCTCGGGGACGAACGGGGTGGGCATCAACCGGAGCCGGTCCAGACCGGCGCCGGGCGCGTGAATCTCGCGTTCCAGCTCGGTCAGCGCGTCGGCGGCGGCATCTCTCATCGGCGCAAGCATGCCCCAGCGGCGGTTGGTCGGGGCGGGTTTCACATGCCGCCGCGCAGAGTTCACCCGAGTTCAGTCAAATACCTACGGCACTTCGGCCAGCGGATCGGGGTTTTGCCCGTTACTGTCGAACAGGTACGGGCGATCATCGGCCAGAGGCCGAGGGTCAGCCGCTTTGAACAGGGAGAGATGCATGGCAACCGGCACGGTTAAGTGGTTCAACTCGGAAAAGGGCTTCGGCTTCATCGAGCAGGACGGTGGAGGGCCGGACGTGTTCGTCCACTACTCCGCCATCGCCTCGAGCGGCTACCGGGAGCTCAACGAGGGCCAGAAGGTCGAGTTCGAGGTGACCCAGGGGCAGAAGGGTCCGCAGGCGGACAACGTCCGCCCGATGTAGCTCCGTGCCGGTGACGGCGGCCGGTCTCCGGCCGCCGTCGCAGCGCACTCAAGACGCCGCCGGGGCGGCGGGCAGGTCCCGCCGCCTCCGGAGTGGCCCGACCAACAGAATCATCGGGGTGAACGCCAGCCAGGCGGTCATCCCGACAATTGCCGTCTCGACGCCGTAACGTGCGCCGATGGCACCGGCCAGCACGGCCGCCAGCGGGATCGTGCCGTAGTTGAGCAGATGCATGCTCACCGTCACCCGGCCCAGCAGGTGGTGCGGCGTGTAGGTCTGCCGGAAAGCACCCTTGACCACGTTGCCGATGGCCACCCCGAGACCGATCAGCAGGCCGCCGAGGGCTGGCCAGGCCAGCCCGACGCCGGGCGCGGCGAGCGGGATGAGCAGCGCGGGCGGGCCGGTGAGCGCCGCCGCGATCAGCAGCGCCCGCGCGGTGCCGTAGCGCCGGGCCACAGTGGTGGCGAGCAGCGCGCCGATGATCCCGCCGGCGCTCATCACCCCGACGAGCCCACCCACCAGGCCCGGCTCGAGACGCAGTTCGCGGACCAGGAAGACCACCAGGACGGCCTGGTAGCCGGTCAGCCCGATGTTGCTGGCCGCGCCGAAGAGCGTGAGCACCCGCAGGTACGGGTCCCTGATGACGAAGCGCAGCCCCTCGGTGATGTCCCGGCGCAGCGACCGGGACCGCTCCGAGGGGCGTACACGTGGTTCGCGGGTGCGGATGCGCAGGAGGAACACCGCGGACAGCAGGAACGTGAGCGCGTCCAGCAGCAGCGCGGCGACGGCGCCGATGAGCTGGGCGATCAGACCGGCGAGGCCGGGTCCGACGACGTAGCTGACGGTCTGGGTCGCCTGGAGCTTGGCGTTGCCCTCCGGCAGTTGTCCGGGTCGCAGCAGCACCGGCAGGTAGACCTGGTCGGCGGTTTCGAAGAAGACCCGCGCGGCGCCCGCGCTGAGGGCGACCACGAGCAGTTGCGCGACGGTGAGCCGGTCCAACAGGGCGGCCAGCGGCACGCTGAGGAAGGCGACCGCGCAGAGCAGGTCGCAGATCACCATCACCGGTCGGCGGGGCAGCCGGTCGACCCACGCGCCGGCCGGCAGGCCGATCAGCAACCAGGGCAGCCAGGCCGCGGCGGTGAGCACCGCCACCTGGAAGGTGCCGGCGTCGAGGACGGCGACCGCGACCAGGGGCAGCGCGACAGTGGTGACGTTGCTGCCGACGCTGCTGACCGCCTGACCGGCCCAGAGCAGCCGGAAGTCGCGGTGCCGCAGCAGCCCTGCGGTCGGCCGGACGTCGCTGGGGTCGCTGCGGGTGGCGGTGGTCACGGTCGGGCCGGTACGCCGTGGACGAACACGAAGACCGGTCTGCGGTCGGCGTCGTCGTCGGGTGGCTCCCGGTCGGCCCAGCGCGCGAGGACGTCGATCACCTCGTGGCTCAGCTCGGCCAGTTCCTCGGGTGTGAGGCGTAGCCAGCGGTCGGTGGAGAACGGCGCGTCGTTCCAGGTGGCCTGGGTGCTGTCGTCGGCGGCGTGCCAGGCCCGGGCCAGGGCGACGTGCCGGTCCAGGTTGAGCGAGGTGGCGGCGTCGGCGACCGCTCGGGCGGCCGGGTCGGCGTCGAAGTCGGCGTTGGACCACCGCAGCCCCCGGGCGACCAGGCGCCACCACCGCTCGCGCCGGTCCCGGGCCAGCTCGGGCGCCTCGGTGACCAGGTCGGCGGCGGCGAGGACCTTGAGGTGGTGGCTGACGTTCGCGGGGGCCTGGTCGGTGCGCTCGGCGAGCAGCCCGACGGTGGAGGGCCCGTGGACCTTGAACACGTCCATCAGCCGGCGGCGCAGCGGGTGGGACATGGCGGCCAGCACCCGGGAGTCGATGATCTGGCGTACGTCGGAGCTGTCCATGTCGACAGGGTGGCATCCGCAACAACTCTTGCGCAATAGTTATTGCTCAACAGTCGTTGCGGAGTTCGCCAAGAGGGGCGGCCCGGCGGCCTCGGGCCGCCCCTCGCTCAGGCGACCAGCCGGCGGGCCAGCTCGTCGGCGACCTGCTTGGCCATGGTGGGCGGAATGGCTGCGGCGATCTTCTCCGGCGTCAGCGACGCCAGGACGCCCTGGACGATCGCCGGCTCGTCGGTGAAGTCCCGGTTGGACAGCGCGATCAGCGCCGCCTGCAACGCACTCACCTGGGCGGCGAGCGACGTCAACGTCGGGTGCGCCGAGACGAAGTTCGGGACCGTGGCATCCTCACCCATCGCCATCCGGGTGTAGATCTGCCCGATCGGGTTGCGACCGTCCAGGACTGTGAGGTTCTTGTGGACGGTGGCCAGCCAGTTGTGTTCTTCGGGGGTCATGTCGTCGTCCTCCAGGAGTCCGATGGAGCTGAGGTAGCGGCGGAACAGGGGCCGCTGGTCGCGGCCCGCCTTGATGGCGTCGCGGAAGAAGCTGAAGTGGGTGTGCCAGCGGTGGGAGCTGTCCCCGCTGGTGCGCTTGCCGAGGCGATCCCACCGCCTCACAGTGGTGCCGTCGGGGCTGTAGATGATCTCCCGGATGTCCCGGGTGTCGGCCGCGTTCGCGGCGCACTGCGCGACGCACCAGACCGAGAAGCTGGGCAGCGTGTTCGTACGACCACCGGAGCGGACATCGAACTGGCCGACGTCCAACGCCGCCGCGTCGAGGGTCAGCCCGGCCCGGTCGCGGGGCGACTCGACCACCGAGTAGTCGCCGGTGACGACCCGGTCCGATCCGCAGTGGTAGCCGCCCCGGTGGGCCGAGTCGCCGACGATGCCGACCTCGCCCGGGTCCAGGTCGTCTGGCCCAGGGGCGTTGTCGAGGTGAGTGAGGAGCAGGCTTCGGACGGCCAGAAGATTAGCCGGGGCCCGGGTCATGGGGTCCCCCTTTCCGAGAGGCGGGGACCGGGCACGACGTCACACCGCGTACGCGGTGCTGGGCTTCGGGCGAGCCCGGCCTACTGGTGCACGGCGCCGGGCGTTGACTCAACCATAGCCCGCGTTTTGGACAAACGCCCAGCTCAGAGCAGGTCAGTGCAAACTGGAGACTGCCGAGGGTCAGAGTGGACGATTGGCAACAGCAGCGCCGACGGGTGAGCCGGATCGTGCAGAACCTGCCGCCAACCGGCACGCAGCGTCACCGCCGTGCCGAGCGGCTCCCCCGTGCCGGGGTTGCGGGCCCACCGTGGATGGGCGCCGCCGCAGACCTGCACCCGCAGTCGGTGCCCGGCGGCGAAGCGGTACGCGGTCGGCCAGAGTGGCACCGGAATCCGCAGCGCCCCGGAAGAGTCGGGCGGGAAGCGCTCGGGCGTGACCCGCACCAGGCCGTCGCACACGTTCCACGAGCGACCCCGGCGGTCCACGTCGCACAGACGAACGAACACGTCCAGGTACGGCAGATCACTGCGGACGTGGATCTCGGCGCGGACCGGGCCGACCACCTCGACCGGCGCGGTCAGCGGGGCACTGGTGTAGGTCAGCACGTCGGGACGGGCCTCGACGCGCCGGTTGTCGACCGGGCCGGCCCGTTGGGCGACGAGCAGTGGACCGCCCAGCGACGGGGTGGGATCGGCCGGGTCGTAGCGGAACGTGTCCGGTGTCGACGCGACAGGTGGGCGTGCCGCCAACTCCCCACCCGGTTGCAGGTGCCAG
This sequence comes from Micromonospora salmantinae, assembly GCF_022230905.1. Classification (NCBI taxonomy): domain Bacteria; kingdom Bacillati; phylum Actinomycetota; class Actinomycetes; order Micromonosporales; family Micromonosporaceae; genus Micromonospora; species Micromonospora salmantinae. Next base: position 47,656 of record NZ_JAKKFG010000004.1, on the reverse strand, counting down.
GGGGTCTCGACGGCCGGGGGTGGCCAGTCCGGCAGGTCCCGCCAGCCGCCACCGGCGCCGCCGACGTAGATGCGCACGGGCGGCCGGGCTGGTCCTGCCGGGACGGGCGTACGAGACGCGGCCGGCAGGTGCTCGTCGAGCCAGGCCAACCCCTCGCGCAGCGCGGCCACGAACAGCCCGGGGCTGCCGTGCGTCCACGGCCCGATCACCAGGCGCGGTGGTGTGCCGGCGGCGCGCAGCACGGCGTGGTCGTCGAGCTGGGCGGGCAGGAAGATGTCGTGCCATCCGGTGACCATGACCACCGGCGCCCGCACCTTCGCGACCTGGTCGGCGAAGACCCGGCTCCGCCAGTACGCGGCCTGCGGTGTGTGGTGGCGTAGCCACTCCTGGAAGAACGGGATGGTCACACCGGTGGCCACCCGGTCGGCGTCGGCCAGGGGGAGGTGCTCCAGCGCGGTGGCCAGCCGGGGTTGCCCGCGCTTGAGTTCCCACTGCCGGGCCAGCCACGGCACGGTCTGCGCGTGCAGCAGCTCCGCCCAGGTCAGCACGGTGTCCAGGGCGAAGGACTCCCCCGCGTACGTCGAGTCGCGGGTCGCCGAGGCGGTCACCACGGCGACCATCGCCCGCAGTTCCTCGCCGGCGTCGGCGGCCAGGGCCCACTGGGCGAAGCCCTGGTAGCTGACCCCGAACATCCCGAGTTGCCCGGACCACCAGGGCTGGCGACGCAGCCAGTCCAGCGTGTCCGCGCCGTCGTCGCGCTCGTGCACCAGCGGGGCGAACGTTCCACCGGAGCCGCCGGTGCCCCGGCACGACTGGATCACCGCGTGCCGACCCCGGGCGGCGAGCAGCCGACCGAGCAGCCGCAGCGGTCCACCCCGCCCGTAGGGGGTGCGGATCAGCACGGTCGGCGCGCCGTGGACGGCCGGGGCGTAGTGGTTGGTGCGCAGCACCACACCGTCGCGGGCCCGCACCGGGAGGTCACGGCTGACCCGCACCGGGCCGGGGCGGGTCGGTGGCAGGCGCAGCGCGGCGCTGGCGAGGCGGGTGACGGGGTCCGGCACCGGTCAGCCCGTCGGGCGGCGGGGTGACTCCGGCCGGGCGGCGCGCACCGCGTCGCGGTGCCCGCGCAGCGATTCGCTCATCTCCGCCATGAACCGGTGCACCACCTCCAGCTCGTCCTCGCTGAACCGGGCCATCACCGTGTCGGTACGGGCGCCCAGCGGCCGGAAGAACTCCATGGCCAGGGTGGCGCCCTGGTCGGCGTAGTGCAGCAGCACCTTGCGCCGGTCGACCGTGTCCCGGTCACGGCGGATGTGCCCGGCCCGTTCCAGCCGGTCGATCAGGGCCGTGACGGAGCCGGAGGAGAGGTTCAGCTGCTCGCCGAGACGGCCGGGAGTGATCGGGTCACCGAGCAACTCGGCGTCCATCACCGCGATCAACGCCTGCAGGTCGGTCGGGTTGAGGCCGTTCAGGTTGGCGAAGGCGTGGCCGACCTGCTGGGCGTCCACCGCGTACCGCCGGAGGTTGTTGGTGATCTCGGCGACCAGCTGCTCGCGGCGCGTGTCGCGCCGTCGGTACATGCCGTGAGTCGCCACCTCGCGCCGCTCTTCCCGTCGTCGGTCTCCCGGGTTGCAGCATAGAACAGCCCCGGATAATCTCGGCTATCAAGATACTCGACTTCCGAAAGACCTTGAGGTCACCTGATGTCTGTGTTCACCAGAGTCGCTCGTGGCCGGCTGGCCGCCTGGCTCACAGTGGCCGCCGCGATCGTCGTGGGCGCTGCCGTCTTCGGCACACCCCAGCCGGACAACCCGGCGCCGGTCTCCGCCACCGGCCTGTCCGTGCAGTGGCAGTCGACCCAGGTGCAACGTCTCCAGGATCAGCTGCCCTCCAGCGACGTGCAGCCGGCCATCGTGGTGATCAGTCGTGGTGACGGCGGCGCGCTGAGCGGGACCGACCGGGCGACCATCGGCGCTCGCGCCGACGACCTACGCCGACTCGCGGTGGGCGGGCAGGTCAGCCCCGCCCAGGTCTCCCCGGACGGCGCGGTGGCCCTGGTCGCCGTGCCGCTGGACACCGCCGGCGGGCAGGAGGTCGTCACCGACACGGTGACCCAGCTGCGCGCCAACCTCATGAACCTGCCTGACGGGCTGACCGCCGAGGTGACCGGCGCCCCGGCGTTCACCGCCGACCTCTCCTCGGTGTTCGACGGCGCCGACGTCACACTGCTCGTGGTGACCGCCGGCGTGGTCGCGCTGCTCCTGCTGATCACCTATCGCAGCCCGTTCCTGTGGATCGTGCCGCTGGTCGTGGTCGCCGCCACCGAGCAGCTCACCCTGCGCGCGGTGGACGTCATCGTGCCGGGCGTCGGCATCAACCTCCAGCAGGGCCAGGTCACCGGCATCGCCAGCGTGCTGGTCTTCGGCGCCGCCACCGACTACGCGCTGCTGCTCATCGCCCGCTACCGGGAGGAGCTGCGCCGCGAGGAGGACCGGTTCGCGGCGATGCGCGCCGCGCTGCGCCGCACCGCGGAGCCCATCCTCGCCAGCGGCGGCACCGTCGTGCTCGGCGTCCTCACCCTGCTGCTCAGTGAGCAGGAGACCAACCGGGCACTGGCCGTGGCGTGCGCCACCGGTGTGGTCTTCGCCATGCTCTCGGCCCTGTTCGTGCTCCCCGCCGTGCTGGTGCTCTTCGGTCGCGGCCTGTTCTGGCCCTTCGTACCCCGGGTCGGCGGCCCGGTGCGCGAGGGTCGGCTCTGGGGTCGACTCGGCACCGCCGTGCAACGCCGCCCGGTGGTGGTCGCGACGCTGGCCACAGTGCTGCTCGGCGGCCTGGCACTGGGTGGGCTCGGCATCCGTACCGGCCTGTCCGAGACCGAACAGTTCCGGGCCGAGCCCGAGGCGGTGACCGGGGCACAGACCCTGGCCAGGGCCTTCCCCGCCGGCAGCACCCAGCCCGTCGCCGTGATCACCACCCCGGCGGCGGTGCGGGCGGTCACCGCCGCCGCCACCGCCGTACCCGGTGTCGCCTCGGCGCGCCCCGGCGACGCCGGCGCGGCCGTCGCCCAGGTCGACGTGGTCCTCGACGCCGAACCCGGCACCACCGCCTCGGACCGCGCGATCGAGGCGCTACGGGCGGCGGTCGCCGCCGTTCCCGACTCCGCGCCGCCGGCCGCCGCCGGCGCCGACGCCCCGTCCGGGGCGATCGTCGGTGGCTCCGTGGCCGCCACCTACGACTCCGACGAGGCCAACGACCGGGATCTGCGACTCATCCTGCCGATCATCCTGCTGCTGGTCGGCGCCGTGCTCGTGCTGCTGCTACGCGGTCTGCTCGCGCCGCTGCTGTTGGTGCTCACCGTGATCGCGTCGTACTTCGCCAGCCTCGGCGCGGCCTGGCTGCTCTTCGACCACGTGCTGGGCTTCCCGGCCCTGGACAGCGGTGTGCTGCTGCTCGCCTTCGTGTTCCTGGTGGCGCTCGGGGTGGACTACAACATCTTCCTGGTCACCCGGGCCCGGGAGGACGCCCGCAGCGCCGGCACCCGCGCCGGGATGCTCTCCGCCCTGCGGGTCACCGGCGGTGTGATCACCAGCGCCGGAGTGCTGCTCGCCGCGGTCTTCGCCGTGCTCGGCGTGCTCCCGCTGATCACCCTGACCCAGATCGGGATCATCGTCTGCATCGGTGTCCTGCTCGACACCCTGCTGGTCCGCACGGTCCTGGTGCCGGCGCTGGCGTTCCTGCTCGGCGACCGCTTCTGGTGGCCCGGCCGCAACACGCGCGACCCGGTGCGGGCCACCCCGCGCTCGCCCGAGCCGGTCGCCGCGCACGACTGACCGACTCGTCGGGGCCGTGGCGAATCCGCCACGGCCCCGACCAGGTCAGTACGCCAGGCAGACGCACTCGCTCATCAGCGCCCGCACGTTGCGCACGTACGACGGGTTGGGGATGGCCAGCGGCTCCCCCTCCTGCGCCACCGCACCGTGACCGAAGTTGTACGCGGCGATGACGGCGTTGAGCAGGCAGGAATTCAGCTCGCTGGTGCACAGTGCCGGATCGAGCCGGAAGTCGGACTCGAAGTACATGTCGCCGATGTACTTCGTCGCCCAGGCCAGGTAGGTGGCGCCGAGGTAGGCGTTGTCCTGGTAGGCGTCGATCTTGTAGCTCTTCTCGAACCGCTGGTTCATCCAGGTAGCGGTGTCCGGCATCACCTGCAACAGCCCGACCCCACCGTCGCAGGCGTAGATGTTGGACTGCCAGCCGCTCTCCTGCCACGCGGTGGCCTTGAGCAGGTTGAGCGGGATCTTGATGTCCGGCGCGGAGACCGGCCAGTAGGTGCGGTTGGCCGCATCGGTCAGCGCTGCCTTCACCTCGGACCGGCTCGCCTGGGTGCCCTTGTAGGTCGGCTTGCAGGAACTGGGTGCCGGCTTCGGGGGCGCCGGCGGAACCTCGGTCTCGGTGGGCGGCTTCGGCACCGCTCGCGGCTTCGGCGCCGCCCGGGTCGGCTTCTTCGTCGTCTTCGGCTTCGGGGTCGCGCTACGACTCGGCGCGGAACCCATCGATTCCACGGCGCTCACCGACGGGCTCGGCTCCCCGTCGACCTCGTCGGAAGGTGCATCGGTCGGCCCGTCGGTGACGGCGACCGGCGCGGCCAGGCCCGATGGGCTCTCCCCCTTGGCGGCGCAGCCGACCAGTGCGCTCGCCAGCAGAAGCCCGGCGAGCACTGCGGCGCCCAGCCGATCGGTGCGTCGAACCATGGCGTTGCCTCCCCCGTGTGATTGTCGCCGCACCCTAACAAGGTTCGACCGGGCGGCGTTGCCCCTGCGAGGGCCGCCGGGGGGCCTGGTCGACCGGGGGCTGACCGTCGCCCACCGCCCGGTCCCGAGTCGCCCAGGCGACCATGAACACCACAGTCCAGAGCACCCCGAGCAGCACCGCCGCGGCCGTCCCGCTCGCCGTGTCCAGTCCGAGGTAGAGCCGCGCGCCGCCGATCCCGAGCACCCCTGCCGCCGCAGCGGTCCAGGCGGCCACCGCCACCGGCCAGTGGGCGCTGCGCGACACCAGCCACGCCAGGGTGCAGAAGCTCGCCGCGACCACGGCGTTCTGGGTGGAGAGCGGAGCCACCTCACCGCCGCCCGGGGCGGTCCCATTCGGGCCGGTCAGTTCGGCCACCAGGGCCAGCACCACCAGCGGCACGAACGCGCCCACAGTGCCGACCACGCTGAGCAGGTCCGCCCGCCAGGGTCGGTTGCGCCACGCCAGCACCGCCGCCACCAGCGCCACCAACAGGATCAGCACCGACCCGCGTACCACCGACACCACTACCAGTGTGGCGTCGGCGGCGTCCGGGGTACGCCGAGCGGCGAACCACCCCGCGATGGCGCCGTCCAGCGCGGCGAGCCCACTGTTGCGGACCGCCACCGCGAGCAGACCGGCGATGGCGAGCCCGGCGGCGAACAGCAGCAACAGCCCGGCGGCCAGATTGAGCAGCAGCGTCCAGGCCGGGCCGATCCGCATGGCCACCAGGAAGAACAGCACCCCGTAGCGGGCGGTGAGCCACCGCACCGGGGGCAGCGCGCCGGCCCGGGACAGCAGCGCGCGCACCGGGTCGGGGTTACGGCCCAGCCATCGACCCACGAGCACCACACCCACCAGGCCGGCCAGCAACAGGAATGTCACCCCGGTGGCCCGGCCGAGCAGCCGGGAGACCGTGTCGTACGACTCACCGGCGAGGTGACCGAGCAGCACCGAACCGCCCACCCAGGTCACCACCCCGGCCAGGTTCCAGAGGGCGAACCGCCGGTACGGCATACCGGCCGCACCGGCCAGCCGGGGCACCAGGGTCCGGGCGAAAGCCACCCATCGGGCGGCGAACACCCCCCGACCACCGAGGCGGGCGAGCATGGCGTCGGCGCGGGCCCACCGTTGCGGCCCGACCCGGTGACCCAGCCCGGCGCGCAGCCGTGGGCCGTACCGCCGTCCGGCCCGAAAGGCCAGCCCATCGCCGAGAACCGCCGCGACGATCATCGCGAGCAACGCCGGCCCGAGCCGCAAGGTACCGTTGTAGGTGAGGAAGCCGACGAGCAGCAGGGTAGCCTCACCCGGCACGAGCAGGCCGAAGATCACCGCGGTCTCGCCCGCCACGATCAGCGCGGCGACCAGGTAGATCCACAGGGTGGGCAGACCCTGCACCCAGGTCAGCAGCTCGTGCACTCAGGCCCCCGGGACACGGGTGCCAGCATGCCAGCCCGGGGAACCACCGGCACAGCGGTTTCACCATAGATCAGGGGCACCTGGGGGTGACCCCGACGCAGCCTGCGCGAGCGCAGGCGGAAGGATAGAGGGTATGCAGCTTCGCACCGACCTCCGCAACGTCGCCATCATCGCTCACGTCGACCACGGCAAGACCACCCTGGTCGACGCCATGTTGCGGCAGGCCGGCGCGTACGGCGCACGCGGCGAGAACACCGAGCGGGTGATGGACTCCGGTGACCTGGAGCGGGAAAAGGGCATCACGATCCTGGCCAAGAACACCGGCGTGCGTTACCTGCCGGCGGACGGCTCCGACCCGGTCACCATCAACATCATCGACACCCCCGGCCACGCCGACTTCGGCGGCGAGGTGGAGCGCGGCCTGACCATGGTCGACGGTGTGGTGCTGCTCGTCGACGCCAGCGAGGGTCCGCTGCCGCAGACCCGCTTCGTGCTGCGTAAGGCGCTGCGGGCCCGGATGCCGATCATCCTGGTGATCAACAAGGTGGACCGTCCGGATGCCCGGATCAAGGAGGTCGTGGACGACACCTACGAGCTCTTCCTCGACCTGGACGCCGACGAGGAGCAGATCGACTTCCCGATCGTCTACGCCTGCGCCCGCGACGGCATCGCCTCGCTGACCCAGCCCGCCGACGGCTCGGTGCCCGACGACAGCACCTCCCTGGAGCCGCTGTTCCGCACCCTGCTGGACACCATCCCGGCACCCTCGTACGAGGACGGCGCGCCGTTGCAGGCCCACGTCACCAACCTGGACGCCTCGCCGTTCCTCGGCCGGCTCGCGCTGTGCCGGGTCCGCCAGGGCACCATCAACAAGGGTCAGACGGTGGCCTGGTGCCGCACCGACGGCAGCACTCAGCGGGTCCGCATCTCCGAGATGCTGATGACCGAGGGCCTGGAGCGCACGTCGGCCGAGACCGCCGGCCCGGGCGACATCATCGCCGTCGCCGGCATCCCGGAGATCATGATCGGTGAGACCCTCGCCGACGTCGAGAACCCGGTCGCGCTGCCGCTGATCACGGTCGACGAGCCGGCCATCTCGATGACCATCGGCACCAACACCTCGCCGCTGGTCGGCCGGGTCAAGGGCTCCAAGGTCACCGCGCGGATGGTCAAGGACCGGCTCGACAAGGAGCTGATCGGCAACGTGTCCCTGCGGGTCCTGCCCACCGAGCGGCCGGACGCCTGGGAGGTGCAGGGCCGCGGCGAGCTGGCGCTGGCCATCCTGGTCGAGCAGATGCGCCGGGAGAGCTACGAGCTGACCGTCGGCAAGCCGCAGGTGGTCACCCGGGAGATCGACGGCAAGACCTGCGAGCCGGTCGAGCGGCTGACCATCGACGCCCCGGAGGAGTACCTGGGCGCGATCACCCAGCTCCTCGCCACCCGCAAGGGCCGGATGGAGCAGCTGGTCAACCACGGCACCGGCTGGATCCGGATGGAGTGGCTGGTGCCGGCGCGCGGCCTGATCGGCTTCCGCACCGAGTTCCTCACCGACACCCGGGGCACCGGCATCCTGCACCACGTCTTCGAGTCCTACGAGCCGTGGTTCGGCGAGCTGCGCACCCGCAACAACGGTTCGCTGGTCGCCGACCGGGCCGGCGCGGTCACCGCCTTCGCGATGATCAACCTTCAGGAGCGTGGCCAGCTCTTCGTCGACCCCACCACCGAGGTGTACGAGGGCATGATCGTCGGGGAGAACTCCCGCTCCGACGACATGGACGTCAACATCACCAAGGAGAAGAAGCTCACCAACATGCGGGCGTCGACCTCCGACGAGACGGAGAAGCTGATCCCGCCGCGCAAGCTCTCGCTGGAGCAGGCCCTGGAGTTCTGCCGCGAGGACGAGTGCGTCGAGGTCACCCCGACCGCGGTGCGCATCCGCAAGGTGGTGCTCGACCAGCAGCTGCGGGGCCGGGCCGCCGCCCGCCGCAAGCACGCCGGCTGACCCACCAGCACCCGACACCGGGCGCGTCGGCCGCAAGCGGCCGGCGCGCCCGGTGATTTTTTCCCCCGACGGGTACGCGAGCCCACCCCCGCTTGATCCGCTACGGTCACCGGCATGACCTGGGATGATCTCGACGCCCACCTGGACCGGGTGCCCGGCACCGTCTCCGCGTACGTGGGGCGGCTCGACGCGCCGCCGACCTGGACCCGCCACGCGGACGCCGGCCACTACGCCGCGAGCACCATGAAGGTGGCGGTGCTCGCCGCGCTGCACCGCGCCGCCGAGGCCGGCACCCTGGACCTGGACGCCCCGGTCCCCGTCGTCAACGACTTCGACTCCGCCCAGCCCGGCGCACCCCGCTTCGCCAACGCGCAGCCCTACGACAACGACGACGCGGTCTGGGACCGCGTCGGCGGCACCGCGACACTGCGCTGGCTGGCCGACCGGATGATCGTGCGCTCCAGCAACCTCGCCACCAACCTCGTCCTCGGCCACGTCGGGCTGCCCGCGGTCGCCGAGGTCTGGGCCCTCGCCGGCGCCCGCAACAGCGTCACCGGCCGCGGCATCGAGGACTTCGCCGCCCGCGAGGCCGGCATCACCAACACGGTCACCGCCGCCGACCTGGCCGCCCTGCTCGGCGCCCTGGCCACCGGGACCGGCACCCCCGGCCCACTCGCCTCACCGGCCGCCTGCACCACAATGCTGGACGTCCTGCTCGCCCAGGAACACCGCGAGGACCTCGCCGCCGGCCTGCCCGAGGGCACCCGCATCGCGCACAAGAACGGTTGGGTACGCGGCGTCCGCCACGGCGCCGGCCTGGTGCTGCCCGACGACGCCCCGCCGTACCTCATCGCCGTCTGCACCACCACCGACCTGGCCGGGGGCGACGACCAGGTGGAGGACGACGCCTGCCTGCTGCTCGCGCACATCTCGGCGCAGGTCTGGGCGGCCCGCCACCAGCTCTGACCCGACAGCCTCGGCGGCGAGGTCAGCGCCACCGACTGCGGCTAGGCTGCTCGCACCCCCACCCCGGAGCCGCCGATGCCCCGCAGTCGCACCGTGCTGATCGCCTTCCTCGTCGTGACGGCCGCGAACCTGTTGGCCAACGCCACCGGCGGCGGCCTGGCCTTCCTGCTGACCAAGCCGCTGCTGATGCCGCTGCTGGCCGCGTACCTCTGGCGGGTCAGCGCCGAACGCGCGGCCCGACCGGACCGGCTGCTACTCGCCGCGCTGGCCTTCGCCACCGGCGGCGACGTCGCCCTGATGATCGACGGCACCGGCTGGTTCCTCGCCGGCATGGCCTGCTTCCTCGGCACGCACCTCTGCTACCTCGCGGCCTTCACCCGACACGGCGCCGCGACAGCGCTGCGCCGCACGCCGCTGGTCGCCGTCCCCCTGGGGTACGCGGTGCTGACCGTCATCGCGCTGACCTGGATGTGGGCGGGGCTGACCGACGTCGGGCTGGCCGTACCGGTGGCCGGCTACGCGATCGCGCTGGCCGCCATGGCGAGCACCGCCGCCACCCAGGGCTGGCGGGTCGGTCTCGGCGCCGCGCTCTTCCTCGGCTCCGACCTGCTGATCGCCGCCGGGGTGGCCGAGGTGGCCCAGCCAGCCGGCGCGCCGGTGCTGGTCATGGCGACCTACGCCGCCGGCCAGGCACTGATCGTCACCGGCCGCGCCGCCGGCACCGGCACCGGCACCGGCGCACCTGTCACTCCAGCAACTGCGCCCGCAACGCCCTGAGGTCGCCATCGGTGAGCCCCAGCCCGTCGCGCAGGTACGCGTCGAACGAGCCGTGCACCCGACGCACCTCGGCGTAACCGGCGTCGAGGTACTCGGCGCGAACCTCCAGCACCGGCAACACCGCGTCGACGTCCAACTCGGGATTCCGCCGACGCATCGCCTCGACGATCACCGCCCGCAGGCTGTCGGTCAGCTCGTTGTTGCGCAGGTAGTCGGCGCGAATGGCCGTCTCGTCCACCCCGAGCGCCGTCAACAGGATGACTGTCAGCCAACCGGTGCGGTCCTTGCCGGCGGAGCAGTGGTAGAGCAGCGGCAGGTTCTCCGGCCGGGACGCCAGCCGCACCGCCTCGGCGAAACCGACCCGCGCCGACTCACCGGTGACGAACCAGCGGTAGATCGCCGCCATCGCCCCCGCCGTGCCCTGCCGGGCCAGCTCCGCGTACGCGTCCAGGTCGTGACCGAGCAGCACCGCCGAGACGTACGTGAAGACCGGGTGCTCCGCGTCGTGCACCGGCAGACGCACCACCAGTGGCTCACCGGCGAACCGGTCCTCCGGCGCGACAGCGATCTCCGAGGCGTCGCGCAGATCCACCACGCACGCCGGCCCCAGCTTCGCCAGCACCGGTAGGTCCTCGTCGGTCAGCCGACCCAGCGCCGGAGTACGGATCAACTGCCCGACCCGGACCCGCCGCCCGTCCGCGCCGACGAGCCCACCCAGGTCACGCGCGTTCGGTGCACCCACCAGCTCCCAGCCCTGCCCGGTCATCCGGTCTCCCCTCCCACCGTGAACCTTTGTATAGGGTGCCTCACATGACGATCTCGGCGGTACGCACCCACCGGGTTTCCGCCCCCTTACACACCCCGTTCGTCACCGCGCTGCGGCGTACCACCACAGTGGACACCCTGGTCGTCGAACTCGTCGACAGCGACGGCCGGTCCGGCTTCGGTGAGGCACCCCAGGTCTGGCAGGTCACCGGCGCGTCGGTCGCCGGCGCGCAGGCGTGCGTCCGCGAGTTGCTCGGCCCACAGCTGATCGGCCGTGACCCGGACGACCTGGTGACCCGTTGCGCCGAGGTGCAGCGCGCCGTGGTCGGCAACGAGGCCGCGAAGGCGGCGGTGGACGTCGCCCTGCACGACCTCGCCGCGCGGCGGCTGGGCGTACCCCTGGTGCGGTTGCTCGGGGGCACCACGCTGCGGGTCCCGACGGACGTCACCCTCGCCGCCGGCGACGCGGTGGACCTGGCGACCGCGGCACGGCAGCGGCAGGCCGACGGCTTCGGCGTGCTCAAGTTGAAGGTCGGCACCGACGCGGCCGGCGACCTGGACCGGGTGCGCGCGGTACGGGCGGCCGTCGGCCCCGGCACCCGGATCCGGCTGGACGCCAACCAGGGCTGGACGCCCCGGGAGGCGGTCCGGGTGATCCGCGGCATCGAGGACGCCGGGCTCGACGTGGAGTTGGTCGAGCAGCCGGTGGCCCGTTGGGACCTGGACGGGCTGGCCTGGGTCAGCGACCGGGTGTCCGTGCCGATCCTGGCCGACGAGGCGGTCTTCGGGGTCCGTGACCTGGTGGAGGTGATCCGCCGCCGGGCCGCCGACCTGGTCAACGTCAAGCTGGCCAAGTGCGGTGGGCTGCATCCGGCCCGTACCCTCCTCGACCTGGCCACCGCGCACGGGCTCGGCACTGTGGTCGGCTCGATGATGGAGAGCCAGGTCGGCATCGGGGCGGCCGCGAGCCTGGTCGCCGCGTACGGCACCACAGCGGTCGCCGATCTGGACGCCGCCTGGTGGCTGGCCTGGTCACCGGTGCAGGGCGGCATCCGCTACGACGGGGCGACAGTGGTGCTGCCGGACGCCCCTGGCCTGGGCATCTCCGGCCTCGCTGAAGCAAAAGTGCAAGCTCGTGGTTGATGGCCGTCGGTTTCTTTCATAGGGTTCCCCTGGACAGCCGACACGATCTGGGGGTTGACGTGGAGCTGCAACCGGGCCGCGAGGCCGTCGTCCGGGTCGCCGTGGCGACGCTGTGGACCTCCCCCGAGGCCGTCCGCCCGGTCGACCGTCCGGCGCTGAGCGCCGGCGCCGACATCCCGACCTGGGTCTCCGGAATGGACACCGACCAACAGGTCGGCGACTGCGTACTGAGCCAACTCCTGCTCGGCGAACGGGTCCTCGTCAGCGAGCTACGCCCGGACGGCTGGGCCCGGGTCGTCGCGGTCGAACAACCAGCCGCCAAGCTGGACCCCCGCGGCTACCCGGGCTGGCTCCCCGCCGATCAGCTGGCCGTTCCCGACCCGGCCCACACCAGCATCGACCGTCCGCTGGTGGTGGACGCCACTGTCACCGGGCTGCACGCCGCCCCGAACGGGCCGGTGGTGCTGCCCGGCGTCGTCGTCGGCACCCGGCTCGTCCCGGCCGGCCCCGCGCTCGACGACTGGCGGCCGGTGCACGTCCCCGGCCGGGCCACCCCGCTCTGGCTGCCCGACCGCCACCTGGCCCCGTCCTCGGCCGCGTCGCCGGCCGCCGCGCAGGCACTCGCGGTGGCACAACGCCTGCTGGACGTGGTCTACATCTGGGGCGGTCTCTCCGCGCACGGAATCGACTGCTCGGGGCTGGTGCATCTGGCCTGGCGGCGGTTCGGGGTGCTGCTGCCCCGCGACGCCGACGATCAGGCAGTGGCCACCACCCCGCTGCCGTTGGGCGCGGAACGCCCCGGCGATCTCTACTTCTTCGCCCGACCCGGCCGCAAGATCCATCACATCGGCATCGTCACCGCCACCCCAGACGACGGCGGCCAGCGCCGGATGCTGCACGCCTGCTACCGGCGGCGGCGGGTCATCGAAGAGGAACTGCCGGCAGACCGGACCGCCACGCTGGTGGGCGCGCACCGGGTCTGACCGGTTACCGGCCGGGCGCGTGTCCGCACCCGGCCGGCTAACGGTCAGTGTCGGGCGTCGGCCAACTCGCGACGCCGGTCCCGGGAGGACTTGATCAGGCTGGCGGCGGTGGCGACGCCCAGGGTGCCGATGATGACCAGCAGCGACAACCAGATCGGGATGTGCGGCGCCCAGCCGACGTGCTCGCCACCGTTGATGAACGGCAGTTTGTTGTCGGCCAGTGCCTCCAGCACCAGCTTGACCCCGATGAACCCGAGCACGACGGCCAGGCCGTAGCTCAGGTAGATCAGCCGGTCCAGCAAGCCACCGAGCAGGAAGTAGAGCTGCCGGAGGCCCATCAGCGCGAAGACGTTCGCGGTGAAGACCAGGTACGGCTCCTGGGTGATGCCGAAGATCGCCGGAATCGAGTCCAACGCGAAGATCAGGTCGGTGGTGCCGATCGCGATCATCACGATCAGCATCGGGGTGAACAGCCGCTTGCCGGCCACGTGGGTGGTGAGCTTCGCGCCGTCGTAGTCCTTCGAGATCGGCAGCGCCTTGCGGCTCCACCGGATCAGCACGTTCTCGGAGAACTCGTCCTCGTCCGGCTCACCCTGCCGCGCCAGGTTCACCGCGGTGTAGATCAGGAACGCGCCGAAGATGTAGAAGACCCAGGAGAACTGCGTGATCAGCGCCGCACCCGCGGCGATGAACCCGCCGCGCATCACCAGCGCCAGCACGATGCCGACGAGCAGCACCTTCTGCTGGTACTGCCGAGGCACCCCGAAGCGAGCCATGATGATCACGAAGACGAAGAGGTTGTCCACCGAGAGGCTGTACTCGGTGAGCCAGCCGGTGTAGAACTGGCCGGCCGCGCTGGCCCCGGAGGTCAGCCAGACACCCACACCGAAGAGCAGGGCGAGACCGACGTAGAAGCCGACCCAGAGGCTCGACTCCCGCACACTCGGCTCGTGCGGGCGTCGACCGATGATCAACAGGTCGACGAGCAGGACCGCAGTCAGTGCGACAAGCGTTCCCGCCCACACCAATCCGGACACGTCCAACGTTCATTCCTCCGGCAGACACGCGGCGTCGGGCACACCGTACGCCCCTGCGGGAGCCGGCGTGCCGCTGTCGCTCACTCTGGTGACTGTCGGAGGTCTCTTCCGCCGTCGCCCCGGAGAGGGGCGGCGACCTACGGGGCCGGGTCGGGCGCCGTGGTTCCGGCGATCGACCGTGCTGACGACTCCGTTGCGGGGGAATACTCCCCTCCTCGGTGACCATTGTTGCCCACCACGCCCCGTGATCACACCCCGGGCAGCCGGTGGCGCCGGACACTGCTCGGCGCGTCACATCGCCTTCGGCTTCCTAGGAGGCTAGTGCACGTCTGGTGCGGCGATCGGGTCGGCGAGCGGCCACCCGGCAGCGAGCAGGTCGTCGCAGGCCCGCACCGCCCGGGCCAACCGATCGGCGTGCGACCCGGCCAACTCCACCACCGGCACCCCGCACCCGGCCAGCTCGGCCCGGAAGCGCTCGGTCATCCAGGCCCGCAGGTGCTCACCGTCGCGCAGCCCGTCATCGGTGAACGGCACCCCCTGGTGATCCGTCAGCAGATACAGCGCCGGCCGACGCGCCGCCGCCCGTACCTCCTCCGACGCGCTGCCCAGGTAGCGCTCCTCCCACACCGCCGTCGCCCGCGCGTCGGTGTCGCAGACCAGCAACGGCCCGCTCGTCCGGGCCGCCGCGTCCTCGGCCGCCTGCTGCTCGCGGACCACCGCGCGGAAGTCGTCCCGGTCCCAGGCGACGTCGAAGACGGTCGCCTCCGGCGTTCGTTCCCGCAACCGGGCCAGCTTGCGAGCGGTCAACTCCCGGCCGTACTCCGGCACCCAGGACGTGCCGTAGTGCCCGGCGAGCGCCGCCGCCATCGTCGTGGTCCCGGTCGACTCGGCCCCGACCACCACGACCCGCCGGACGAACCACGCCCGCACCGGCGGGCTGAGCCACCGCCAGTGACCCGCCGGGTCCGCGCGCACCGCCGTCCCGGACACCGGCACGGTCCGCCGGTCCGGATCCACCGACACGGGTACGGCGTGGAAGCGGCGCGCCAGCTCGGCGCCGTACGCCTCGGACGAGAAGACCGCGTCCACCGACCCCGACCCGACCGCCTCGCGGAACACGGCGCAGTGCGCGTCCCAGACCGCCGGATCGGCATAGTCCACCGGGTGGTCGTCGTACCGGCCGACGAAACGGACCCACGGCGTGTCCGCATGCACCTCGCGCAGCCAGTCGAGGCGCAGCGAGAGCGGTATGGACTCCCGACGTGCGGGCGCCACGACGACTGTCACCTCGGCGCAGCGGGCGGCGGCGGCCCGGATCAGCGCGTGGTGCCCGGCGTGCGGTGGATAGAACTTGCCCACCACCATCCCGTGCCCGAACTCCGCGGCGGCCGGACGCGCCGGCCCGCGTGGCGCCGGCGCGCGGCCGGATGTCTCGGCGTTCACGCGGTGACCGGGGCCGGGCCGGGCGGGACCGCGCTCGGCCGGTCGGCCCGACGCAGATCCGCGCGCCAGGCCCGCAACCCGAGTACGCACAGGGCGAGGAAGACCAGGTAGAGCACGGCCGTCAGGTGCAGCCCCTTGTACGCGTACAACGGGATGTAGATCAGATCGGCGGCGATCCAGAGCCACCAACTCTCCACCCGCTTGCGGGTCTGCCCGTACGTGGCCAGCAGGGACAGCGCCGTGGTCAACGCGTCCGGCAGCGGCACTGTCGAGTCGGTGGCCCGGTCCAGCAGCACCCAGAGCGCGCCGGTGAGCAGCAGCCCGGCGGCGGCCAGCGCCAGCCACTCCCGCCGCCCCGTCCGACTGACCGTGAGCCGGGTGCGCCGCTCGCCCCCGAACAGCCAGTGCCACCAGCCGTAGCAGCCGAGTGCGACGTAGACGACCTGGAGCCCGGCGTCGGCGTACAGCCCGGCGGTCCAGAACAGCACCATGAGCAGCAGCACGTTCGCGATGCCGATCGGCCAGTTGGCGATCTTCTGCCGGGCCACCAGCCACACGTTGAGCACACCGGTCACGAACCCGAGCAGCTCCGCCCACGTGGTGCCCGTACCGGCCACCCGAAACGCGGTGCCGGTGAGCCAATCGATGATCACGAGGCCACCCTAGGTGCGTCGCCGACGCCGGGCCAGACCCCCGCGACACCGCCCGCCCCGACCGCCGTGGGAGGCTGTCCGACATGGTGCTTGAGGTCGCGCTGATCGACGTACTACCCGGACACGAGGACGCGTTCGCCGCCGCGTACGCCGAGGGTCACCCGGTGCTCGCCGGGGCGACCGGCTGCCGTTCCGTGCGGATGACCCGAGGAATCGAGTCACCGACCCGCTTCGTGCTGCTCGTCGAATGGGACTCGGTCGAGGCGCACGAGAAGAACTTCCGGGCCACCGAACGGTTCGACAAGTGGCGCGCGCTGATCGGGCCGCACTTCGCGGGACCGCCCGTTGTCGAACACTTCCTCGACGTACCGGCCTGAGCCGAGCTGTCGTACCCCGCGGTTATCGTGCCGGGCGCACGCGCCGGCCGCCGGTCCCGACGGGCTCGGGGGCGCCGGGCCCGGTGGCCGCGCGGCGCGTCGTCGTCGGCACCGCTGAGCCGTTACTCGCCGACGCGGCGGGCCAGCGCTGTGACCGTCTCCTCCGGTGACAGCGCCGCGGCCAGCAGCGCCGCTGTCATCCGCTCGTAGCGGTCGACGTCGAGCACGGTGGCCAACCGGACGTCGGTGGTCAACGCCTCGAGCATGACGGTGCGCGGGTCCGCAGGGTCGGGAAAGGCGTAGCAGGAATACGGTGTGAGCGGATGCAGCCCGCCACCTGCCGCTCCGCGTGGCAACAGCCGCACCGTGACGTGGGACAGGCCGGTCACCGCGACCAGATGACGCAGCTGTTCACGCCAGACCGCCACCGGCAGGTCACCCGGGTCGCAGACGGCCTCGGCGAGCACCGCCGTGTAGCGCGGCGGGTAGGCCCGTCGCAGCACCTCCTGCCGCAGCGCCCTTGCGCGCACCTCGGCCTCCACATCGACCTCTGGCGTGAGCTGGGCGCCGGCGACAACCAACACCCGGGCGTACGCGGGCGTCTGGAGCAGCCCCGGCACCACCGACGGCTGGTACTCGACGATGTCGGCGGCGCCCGCCTCCAACTCGGCGTAGGTGCGTTGCCGTTCGCTCATCTCGCCCAGCGTCTTCCACCAGCCTCGACTGGTCGCCGCGTCCCGGGCGATGACGATCAGCGCCTCCCGGGCGGGCGTGGGCACCTTGTAGACATCCAGCAGATCGAGCACGTCGGCGAGGTCAGGGCGACTCTGGCCCAGCTCGATGCGGGACAGCTTCGACGTCGAGGCCCAGCCCAGCCGGTCGCAGACCTGCTCCAGGGTCAGCGACTCGCGCCGACGGAGTTGGCGCAGCTCTGCGCCGAGACGTGCACGTCGAATGACAGGACTTGTTGGCAGCGGCATCCCGGCCTCCCCACCGAGGGAGACTACGCAGGACGATCACCCAGTGCAATAGCTCGCTCGCGCACCGCAATCAGGGCATTCGACACCGTCGGCCGGCCCGGCCAGCCCGAACACACCGTTCCCGCAGGTCAGCACGGTTTCAGGCCGCGAAGGCCGGGGCCTGCCGGCCGCCCGTCCCCCATCGGCGTGGGCGGGCTCAGGGTCGGTAGGTGCCGAAGGACCAGACGTTGCCGGCCAGATCGCGGGCCGCGTAGTCACGGGAGCCGTAGTCGGTGTCGAACGGCTCGCGGATGATCTCGGCGCCGGCCGCGCGGGCCTGGGCGCAGTGGGCGTCGACATCCGGCACGGCCACGTAGACCGACCAGTCGTCGTCGGCCGGCCGGGGCGGGGTGTCAGCCCGACCACCCAGCATGATCATGCCGGTGTCGAAGACCAGTTCGGCGTGCGCGACCGCGCCGTCCGGCGACTCGTGCACGGCATGCGCCCGGAAACCGAAGGCGACACCGAGCCAGTCGATCGCGGCGCGCGGATCGGGATAGCGGAAGATCGGATAGATGGTTCGCATGACCCGATTCTGCGGCCGGCGGTGCGACCCCGGATTGGACGAATGTGACCTCGGCGGGTCGCCGACCCGACTGCGGTCGGCCGGCGGTCGTCAGCGGGCGGAGAGCAGCGCGGCCGGCGTGGCCCCCGCGAACTCGTGGAAGTCCCGGATCAGGTGGGACTGGTCGTAGTAGCCACAGCCCGCCGCCACGGCGGCCCAGTCGACTCCCCGCCCGACCCCGCCGGCCTGCATCGACGCGGCGTGAGCCTGCTGAAAACGCAGCAGCCGGGCCGCCATCTTGGGCGGCAGCCCGACCTCCAGCCGGAACCGGGACGCGAGGTGCCGGCGGCTCCAGCCCAACTCGTCGGCGAGCACACCGACGCTCCCCCGTCCACCGCTGGCGGTCAGCCACTGCCACGCCCAGTCGAGCCGCGGGTCCACCGGCGGGGACGCCGCCAGCCGGGCGGCGAGCACCCGGTCGAGCAGGTCGAACCGTTCCGACCAGCCGGGGGCCTCGGCGAGTCGGCCGCGCAGCCGATCCAGCCAACGGCCCGGGAGCTGCCCGACGCCGACGGCCCGATTGGTCAGCTCACTCAGAGGCAGACCGAGAAGCCGGCGGGCGGTCAGGGGGGCGAGCAGCAACTCGACGCCCTCCCCCACACCCACAGTGCGTGTGGTGCACCAACTGTCGAAGGTGCCGGCCACGAACGAGTCGACAGCGGTGGCGCCACGCTGCGCGCTACGCGGGTCTGTCACGTCCAGCGGAGCGCCCCAGCCCAGGATCAGCACCACGAAGACGCCCGCCGACTCCCGGCGGACCAGCGGCACGTCCGCCCGTTCCCGGTAGCCCACGTACCTGTCGACGAACGGACGCAGGCTGGCGTGGGGCAGCCCGAGGACCATCTCGCCGGTCGGCGCCACCGCCGTCAACAGTGCCCGCCCTTCGCGTGCCCCGGTCGGTCGGGCCCGAGCGGTGCGCTGGGCGGGGCCGACCGGGTGGCCGTCACTTCACGCCGGCGGCGTCCATGCCGCGCAGCTCCTTCTTCAGGTCGGAGACCTCGTCGCGAATCCGGGCCGCCAACTCGAACTGAAGCTCGCGGGCGGCGGCCAACATCTGGTCGTTGAGCTCCTGGATGAGCTGGGCGAGGTCGGCGCGGGCCATCCCCTCCCGTGAGGTGGTGGTCGCGGCGGACCGGCTCCGGCTGCGGGTCTCCTTGACCGGTGCCTTGCCTCGGGAAAGCTGACGCACCGCGCCGCCGACCCGGGAGTTCTCGGTGTCCTCCGCCTCGCGGTAGATGTCGTCCAGGATGTCGTGGATCTTCTTGCGCAGCGGCTCCGGGCTGATGCCGTGCGCCTCGTTGTGCGCGATCTGCTTGGCCCGACGCCGATCGGTCTCGTCGATCGCCGCCGCCATCGACGGGGTGATCTTGTCGGCGTACATGTGCACCTGGCCGGAGACGTTACGGGCGGCCCGCCCGATGGTCTGGATCAGCGACCGGCCACTGCGCAGGAAGCCCTCCTTGTCGGCGTCGAGAATCGCCACCAGCGACACCTCGGGCAGGTCCAGACCTTCGCGGAGCAGGTTGATGCCGACGAGCACGTCGTAGTCGCCCTTGCGCAGCTCGCGCAGCAGCTCCACCCGGCGCAACGTGTCGACCTCCGAGTGCAGGTAGCGCACCCGGATGCCGTTCTCCAGGAGGTAGTCGGACAGGTCCTCGGCCATCTTCTTGGTCAGCGTGGTGACCAGCACCCGCTCGTCCCGGTCGGTCCGCAGCTTGATCTCGTGCATCAGGTCGTCGATCTGGCCCTTGGTCGGCTTGATCACGACCTCCGGGTCGACCAGACCGGTGGGTCGGATCACCTGCTCGACGAACTCGCCCTGGGCCTGCTCCATCTCCCAGGTGCCGGGGGTCGCGGAGAGGTAGACCATCTGGCCGACCCGCTCCAGGAACTCGTCGAAACGCAGTGGCCGGTTGTCGGCCGCGCTGGGCAGCCGGAAGCCGTGGTCGATGAGCATCCGCTTGCGCGACGCGTCGCCCTCGTACATGCCGCCGATCTGCGGGATGGTCACGTGCGACTCGTCGACCACTGTGAGGAAGTCGTCGGGGAAGTAGTCGAGCAGGGCGTGCGGCGGGCTGCCGGGCAGCCGCCCGTCCATGTGCATCGAGTAGTTCTCGATGCCGGAGCAGAAGCCCACCTGCCGCATCATCTCGATGTCGTAGGTGGTGCGCATCCGCAGCCGCTGCGCCTCCAGCAGCTTGCCCTGCCGCTCCAGCTCGGCGAGGCGCTCGGCCAACTCGACCTCGATGTCACGGATCGCCCGTTCCATCCGCTCCGGACCGGCCGCGTAGTGGGTGGCCGGGAAGATCACCAGCTGGTCGACCTCGCGGACCACGTCACCGGTCAACGGGTTGAGGTAGTAGAGCTTCTCCACCTCGTCACCGAACAGCTCGATCCGGATCGCCAGCTCCTCGTACGCCGGGATGATCTCCAGCGTGTCGCCGCGGACCCGGAAGGTGCCCCGCTGGAAGGCCATGTCGTTGCGGGTGTACTGGATGTCGACCAGCCGGCGCAGCAGCTGGTCGCGGTCGAGCTCCTGCCCGATCTGCACCTTCACCGCCCGGTTGAGGTACTCCTCCGGAGTGCCCAGGCCGTAGATCGCCGAGACGGTCGCCACCACGATCACGTCGCGGCGGGTGAGCAGCGACATCGTCGCCGAGTGCCGCAGCCGCTCCACCTCCTCGTTGATCGAGGAGTCCTTCTCGATGTAGGTGTCGGTCTGCGGAATGTACGCCTCGGGCTGGTAGTAGTCGTAGTACGAGACGAAGTATTCGACAGCGTTGTGCGGCAGCAGCTCGCTGAACTCCTTCGCCAGCTGCGCGCAGAGGGTCTTGTTCGGGGCGAGCACCAGGGTGGGGCGTTGCAGCCGCTCGATCAGCCACGCCGTGGTGGCGCTCTTGCCGGTGCCGGTCGCGCCGAGCAGAACGGTGTTGCGGTCGCCGCGCCGAACCCGACGCTCAAGATCGTCGATGGCTGCCGGTTGGTCGCCGGCCGGCTGAAAGTCACTGACGACCTGGAAGCGGCTGTCCAGCCGGGGAATGTCGAGCGCCATGCCGTCAACGGTACGCCGGAGGTCCGACAGGAACGGCCGTCACGCCAGGTACGTGATCGGCTTCAATATTCCCATTGTGTGGCCCATGTCACCGGGACTACCCTCTTCATGTAGGCCGCTCGCGGCGGCCGACCGGGCCGGTGGCCAGGCCAACATCACGGCCGGTCACCCCCGGCACTGCGGTCGCAGCACCCGGCTCGTCCGGCGTGCGCACCCGTGTGGTCGCGCTCGAGGCGCAGACCGGCCGCCGCGAGCGCCCCTGCTCGTCACCCCGGCGCCTCCCCGCCCGTTTCATCTCCGTGGACACCTCTCCGACCCCGGCACCCGACACCGCCCGCACCGCCATGCCCCGACCGGAGGCCGGAAGCCCCGGCAGCGGCCCGGCCAACGGCAGCGGGCGGCACCGCACCGGCTCGACCGGCGGTGCCACGGCGGCCGGCCGAACCAACGACACCAAGAACACGTCCAAGGCCGGCCGAGCCAACGACACCGGAGGCAGGTCCACAGCCGGGCGGTCCGCCGGCGGCGCGCGCCGAGCCACCGCCGGCGGCAAGATCGGCGACACGCGGCGGGCCGCCGCCGAGCGAAGCCTCACGGAGAACCGCGAGACCTCCCGCCCAGGCGACACCCCGGACACCGCCGACACCACCGGGGCCGTCGACACCACCGCGCCACCCTCGGCCGGCCGTCGTCGGCGTACGGTGCTGCTGTTGCTCGGTCTGACGGCGGTGACGTCTGCGACGGCGCTGGTGCTCGGGCTGTTGAGCTGGGCGCCCGACCCGCCCGAGCCGGCCCGGCCGCTGACCCTGACGGAGGGCGAGCGGCTGGCCGCCGTGCGGGTCACCAACCTGCGGGACCTGCGCGCCGGCGTACGGGTCACGGCCGGCACCGGCGCCGCCCGCATCGAACTGGTGGGCTGGGTGGACTGGTCCCGGTCACTGCTCTACCTCGACGTGGGCGGGCCGGGAGCGGGCGCCGAACGCGGGCTGTTGCAGAAGAGCGGTCCGGTGCTGGTGATCCGGCCCGATCCGGCGGCGGTGCCCACACCCGCCGCTCCACCACTGATGCCCCCGACGGACCGGTGGCGGCTGCACCGACTGGCACCCGGGGCGCACCTGGCACCGGTGCTCGACCTGCTCCTCGATCTCGCCGCCGACCGTCCCGACACCCCGACCCGGACGGCACCGTCCGACGGGGCGCGCTGGATCGCCCGCGAGGCCGTCCCGGCCGGCCCACTGGACGTGATACAGGCACCACTGCCCACCGGGGCGGCGCCAGCCGCCGGCACGGCCATCGGCACACCCAGCGCCGCGACGCCCGCCCCGGACCGGCAGACCCGGTACTGGCTCGATCAGGACGCCCGGCTGCACAAGCTGGTGACCCTGCTGCCCGGCGCCGGCCCGGTCACGATGATCTTCAACCGCGCGGACCGGCCGACACTACGGCCGGTCGACGCACTCGGTGGCCGCCCCGGTCTGCCCCGCGCGCTGACCGACGCCGAGCAACGTCGGCTCGACCGGCTGCCGGCGCGGCTGCGCGCCCACGGCGGTGCCACTGTGACGCTGACCGCACCGGTGGGCACTGACACGAACCTGCGGGGCGCCGGCTGGTTGAGCTGGACCGCGCGCACCGCGTACCTCGCGGTCGCCGACCTGGGCGTACCGGATCGCCGGACCCTGCTGCGCCGCGACGCCGCCGGTCTGGCCCGGGCGGACCTGCGGGCTGCCGATGCCGGCGGCGGCACCGCGGAGGCGCCGGTCCGGCCGCCGCTGCCGCCCCCGGCCGGGGGATGGCGGGTCTCCCGGCCCGCCCGAGACGACCTGAGCGTGCTGGTCGACGCCGCAATCGCCGCCGGGTCGGTCGGGCAGCGCGGCGCGGCAGTGCGGGTACGCGAGGACGTTGCCGCCGGACGGACCGTGGACGTCATCGAGTCGGGTCCGGCCGACGCGCGGCTGCGTTACTGGCTCGACCGGGACGGGTCGCTCCGCCGGCTCGAGTTGCAGACCGACGCCGGCGCGTGGGCGCACCTGGATCTCCAGCCCGCCGTCGTGCCCCGACCGGCTGCCAACCCTCGGCCCGCCGCCCCTCGACCTTCGACCCCTCGGTCTCCGAGCCCTCGATCTGGTGCCCGCTGACCGACGCCTCAGGGGCGCCAGCCGGTCTGCGCGGCCCACTGCTCGGCCCGCAGGTACTCCTCGTCGAACCACGGGTTGCGAGCCGTGCCGGAATCGCCGGCCTCCGGCGCCGCGTCGACCAGATCCCGCTTGAGCAGCAGGTACGCGGCCCGCTGATCCGGGTCGGCACGCAGGTGGTCACGCATCAGCAACGCGTACCGCCAACCCGGCGAATCCGCCACCCGCACGTGCAGACGAACCGGGCGGGCCGGGTCCGCACTCCCGTGCAACCGCTTCTCCCACCGGCCCCTACCGGCCGGGCGCGGGTCGTCCCACCACTGCCCCGGCACCCGCGGAAACCCGGCGCTCGCCAGCCGATCGGCAAGCGGCCCGTCGGCGTCGGTGAGGCTGGCGACGGCCACCTGCACGTCGATGACGTTCTGGGCGGCCAGGCCGGGCACCGCCGTCGAACCGATGTGATCGATCCGGAGGGCATCCGAGCCGAGCGCGTGCTGGATCCGGGCGGCCAGCCGCGCGTACTGCTCCGGCCAACTCGCGTCGACCCCGGCCACCGCGGCCGCGTCCGGCGGGACCACCCGCCGCTGACGCAGGTTGTCCTCGTAGGGCACCAACCGCTGCTTCCAGAGCCTGTCGACGGCGTCGTGCAGCGCCGTCAGACTCCCGTCGTTTGTCAGCACCACGTCCGCCGCCGCCCGGCGGCGGGCGTCGTCGGCCTGGGCGGCGATCCTCCGCTCCGCCTCCGCGCGACCCATCCCCCGGTCGCGCGCCAGCCGCTCCAGTCGGGTCGTCACTGCCGTCTGCACCACGACCACCAGGTGGTACGTCGGCGCGAGACCCACCTCGACCAGCAGCGGTACGTCGTTGACGACTATCGCGTCGGGTGCCGCCGCGGCGGCCAGCTCCGCGGTGCGGGCCCGGACCCGGGGGTGGGTGATCGCCTCCAGCCGACGGCGGGCGGTCTCGTCGGCGAACACCACCGCTCCCAGTGCGGCACGGTCCAGTGCGCCGTCGGCGCCCACCACCGCGTCGGAGAAGGCGGCGACGATCTCGGCCAGCCCGTCCGTACCCGGCGCCACCACCTCCCGGGCCACCCGGTCGGCGTCGATCAGCACCGCGCCCCGCTCGACGAGCCGCGCGGCCACCGCGCTCTTGCCTGACCCGATCCCGCCGGTCAACCCCACCCTCAGCACCCGAACAGTCAACCGGATCGACAAGCCCGCCGCCAAACCCACCCATCGCCCGCGTGCCCGCAGGATCGTGGTTGATCCAGGATGTAGTGGTGTGCGGTGCCCGGAAGGCCCCTACATCCTGGATCGAGCACGATCCAGCCGGTCGGTGCCCACCGCCGAGGGTGCCGCGCGGCTGGCGGCGGGTACGGCGAGGGCCCCGCCCCCAGCGATCCGGAGATCGCGGGGACGGGGCCCGTCGTCGTTCAGCGGGTCACTTACCGCCGGCGAGCTTCTCCCGCAGTGCGGCGAGCGCCTCGTCGGTGGCCAGCGTGCCGGCCGGCTCCTCGGCCTGCCGGCTCGGGGCCGGGCTGGACGAGGAGGTGGTGCCACCGCCACCGCCACCGGCTGCGGCCGGAACGGCCGGAGTCGGGTTGGCGGCAGCCTCGGCGTCGGCAGCCCGAGAGGTCTGCACCTGCTTGGTGTGGGCCTCCCAGCGCAGACGAGCCTCGGCGTACTGGTTCTCCCAGGTCTCGCGCTGCTTGTCGTACCCCTCGAGCCACTCGCCCGTCTCCGGGTCGAAGCCCTCGGGGTAGATGTAGTTGCCCTCGGTGTCGTACGTCGCGGCCATGCCGTAGAGGGTGGGGTCGAAGTGCTCCTCGCCCTCGACGAAGCCCTCGTTGGCCTGCTTGAGCGACAGCGAGATCCGGCGGCGCTCCAGGTCGATGTCGATGACCTTGACCATGACCTCGGAGCCAACCTGGACGACCTGCTCCGGGATCTCCACGTGGCGCTCGGCCAGCTCGGAGATGTGGACCAGGCCCTCGATGCCGTCGTCCACGCGGACGAACGCACCGAACGGAACCAGCTTGGTGACCTTACCCGGCACGATCTGCTGGATCGCGTGGGTGCGGGCGAACTGCCGCCACGGGTCTTCCTGGGTCGCC
This sequence comes from Micromonospora salmantinae, assembly GCF_022230905.1. Classification (NCBI taxonomy): domain Bacteria; kingdom Bacillati; phylum Actinomycetota; class Actinomycetes; order Micromonosporales; family Micromonosporaceae; genus Micromonospora; species Micromonospora salmantinae. Next base: position 22,419 of record NZ_JAKKFG010000004.1, on the reverse strand, counting down.
TTCAGCGACAGCGAGACCCGCTCGCGGTCCAGGTCGACGTCCAGGACCTCGACCTCGACCTCCTGGCCCACCTCGACGACCTCGGACGGGTGGTCGATGTGCTTCCAGGACAGCTCGGAGACGTGCACCAGACCGTCGACGCCGCCCAGGTCCACGAAGGCGCCGAAGTTGACGATCGAGGACACGACGCCCTTGCGGACCTGGCCCTTCTGCAGCTTGTTGAGGAACTCGGTGCGCACCTCGGACTGCGTCTGCTCGAGCCAGGCCCGGCGGGACAGGACCACGTTGTTGCGGTTCTTGTCCAGCTCGATGATCTTGGCCTCGAGCTCCCGCCCGACGTACGGCTGCAGGTCGCGCACACGACGCATCTCGACCAGGGACGCGGGCAGGAAGCCGCGCAGCCCGATGTCGAGGATGAGGCCGCCCTTGACCACCTCGATGACCGAACCGCGGACGACGCCGTCCTCGTCCTTGATCTTCTCGATCGTGCCCCAGGCCCGCTCGTACTGTGCCCGCTTCTTGGAGAGGATCAGACGACCCTCCTTGTCCTCCTTCTGGAGGACCAGGGCCTCGATGTGGTCGCCAACCGTCACAACCTCGGCGGGGTCCACGTCGTGCTTGATCGACAACTCCCGAGAGGGGATGACACCCTCGGTCTTGTAGCCGATGTCGAGCAGGACCTCGTCCCGATCGACCTTGACGACGGTGCCTTCGACAATGTCGCCGTCGTTGAAGTACTTGATGGTCTCGTCGATCGCGGCGAGGAATGCCTCCTCGGAACCGAGATCGTCGTGGGTGACCCGGGTGGCGCTCGAGGGGGCCTCGATGCTGCTCGTCATGTGGGCGGTTGCTCCGGTCGGTGGGTTGTCACAGCAGGCTGGTGTGTCGCAGTGACCTGTTCGCGCCAGCGGATCCGTCGCCGGGCACACCGAACGATCGCCTAGTGAGATCATGATGTGGCTCCGTCGACCGCGCACCTGCTCCCTGCCGAGGCAACGCGATCCGCGAGCGCATCGTCTAGCCTACCGTGCGCATTACCACAGCGTGCAAGCCCTCCCGGGTTCTCTTCGTGCGATGACCTGCGAAAGCCGAACAATCGCCCGGAAAGCACCCCTGCTGTATCCCGCGTCACAGCAGTCCCTCCCGCCCCGCCGGCTCGGACAGCGCGACGTCACCGGAGACGAGTCGATCAAGCCCGCCGCGCGAGGAGTCGCGCAGATCGTGGACGCGCCGCCGTACCCAATGGGGTGGGTGGGGCCTAGCGTGAGCGCGTGGATGACGACAGCCGGGTTACCCGGCGCCGGGTGGGTGACGCCGAGGCCCGGCGCGCCAACCGCGGCTGGTGGGACACCGACGCCGACGACTACCAGGCCGAACACGGCGCGTTCCTCGGCGACGTGGACTTCGTGTGGTGCCCCGAGGGCCTGCGCGAGGCCGACGTCCGGCTGCTCGGCGACGTGTCGGGGCGGCGGGTGCTGGAGGTGGGCGCCGGCGCCGCGGCCGCCGCCCGCTGGCTCGCCACCCAGGGCGCCCGGCCGGTCGCCTTCGACCTGTCCGCCGGCATGTTGCGCCACGCCGCCGAGGCCGCCGACCGCACCGGGGTACGCATACCGCTGGTGCAGGCCGACGCGCTCGCCCTGCCGTTCGCCGACCGGTCGTTCGACGTCGCCTGCACCGCGTTCGGCGCGATCCCGTTCGTGGACGACTCGGCGGCGCTGCTCGCCGAGGTGCACCGGGTGCTGCGCCCGGGCGGCCGATGGGTGTTCTCGGTGACCCACCCGATGCGGTGGATCTTCCTCGACGACCCCGGCGAGGGCGGCCTGACGGCCGTGCACTCGTACTTCGACCGCTCCCCGTACGTGGAGCAGGACGAGAGCGGCGTGGCCACCTACGTCGAGCAGCACCGCACCCTCGGCGACCGGATCCGCGAGCTGGTCGGCGCCGGGTTCCGGCTGTTGGACCTGGTGGAGCCGGAGTGGCCGGAGGGACACGAGGGGGTCTGGGGGCAGTGGAGCCCGCTGCGCGGACGGCTCTTCCCCGGCACCGCCATCTTCGTCACCGAGAAGCCCGCCGACTGAGCGCGCCGCACCCGTTGTCCGACGTGTGCCCCATCGATCGCCGGTAGGCTCGTGCCCATGAGCGCCGAGCCCGTCCCGACATCACCTGGCCCCTGGTGTCCGGATCCGATGCGGCAGCAGCGTGCCGACTACACGCTCGAGGACCTGCTCACCCTGCCGGACGACGCCCCCGCGTCGAACTCGTCGACGGAGTTATCCAGGTGACACCCTCCCTCACCCTGGGGCCATCAAGACATCTCGCTGTTGCTAGCGCACTGGCTGCTGCAACATGTGCCGGCTGACCTCCGGGTCGTCCAGGCCGTCGGAGTCGGACTGAGTCCCAACACCAGCCGACAGCCGGACGTGCTCCTACGGCGGGCCGGCGTGGCGCCATCCCGGTCCACTCTGCGGCCGTCGGACGTCGTGCTCGCCGTGGAGATCGTCTCGCCCGGCACGCGACGGATCGACCGGTTCGCGAAGCCGGGTGAGTACGCCGCCGCCGGCATCCCGTTCTACTGGCGGATCGAGCAGGACCCGGTGCACGTGTACGCGTACCGGATCGGCGACCAGGTGGGGCCGGGCGGTGAGCGGCAGTACGAGCTGGTCGCCGACGGCGCCGACGTGATCGAGTTGGCCGAGCCGTTCGACATCAAGCTGCCGATCGCCGAGATCACCCCGTAGTCGTTTCGCACTGGCCGCCCCGGGTAGCCGAGGACCATGGCCGAACAGCGATTCCACAAGGGCGACCATGTCTCCTGGTCGGCCCACGGCAGCCGCGCGTACGGCGTGGTGCGGGGGACGATCACCGAGCGGACGCGGATCCGCGGGCGGGCCGTGAACGCGGACCCCGACGACCCGCAGTACCGGGTCCGCAGTGTCGGCACGGGCCGCGACGTGGCCCACCGCCCCGAGGCGCTGCGCCATGAGCAGAAGTGACGACGGCCGGGACACCTACCGGGAGTTCACCGAAGCGGTGAACATGAAGCCCGGTGAGCTGTCCACGTGGCTGGAGACCGACGAGTCGAAGCAGGTCGGCTGGCACAAGGGCGGTCGTGCTGGTGGTGGCGAGTCCGTCGGGCACGAATCCGGGCGGAAGATCATCAACCTGCTCCGTCGCAAACGCGGTGACCTGTCCGAGGGCGACTACAAGCACATGCGCAAGGTCGTCGGCTACGTACGCCGGCACATGGCGCAGCGTCCCTCCGGCAACGTCCGCGACACCAAGTGGCGCTGGTCCCTCATGAACTGGGGCCACGACCCCCTGAAGTAGCCGGCGCAGCCCGACGACCCTGATCCACCACCCCGGCGGCCGCGACCAGGACGACCCGGTCAGGGGTTCCGGGGCAGCCCCGGAACCCCCACACCGCAACCAAGATCAGTGATCGGCGCTGTTCCAGTCCCGGCCCAGACCGACCGACACCTCCAGCGGCACCGACAGCGGGTAGGCCCCGCCCATCTCCCCCCGGACCAGGGCCTCCAACGACTCCCGCTCACCCGGGGCGACCTCGAAGACCAACTCGTCGTGCACCTGCAACAGCATCCGTGAACGCAGCCCGGCCTCGCGCAGCGCGGTGTCGACGTGCAGCATCGCCACCTTGATGATGTCGGCGGCGGAGCCCTGGATGGGCGCGTTGAGCGCCATCCGCTCCGCGATGTCGCGGCGCTGCCGGTTGTCGCTGACCAGGTCGGGCAGGTAGCGGCGTCGGCCGAGGATGGTGGAGGTGTAACCGTCCTGGCGGGCGCGGGCGACCACCTGCTGGAGGTAGTCGCGCACCCCACCGAAGCCGGCGAAGTAGTTCTCCATCAGCCCGCGCGCCTCTTCGGTGCTGATGCTGAGCTGTTGGGACAGGCCGAAGGCGCTCAGGCCGTACGCCAGGCCGTAGTTCATGGCCTTGATCTTGCGGCGCTGGTCGGGGGTGACCTCGTCGAGCGGCACCCCGAAGACCGACGAGGCGGTGGCGGCGTGGAAGTCGGCGCCGGAGTTGAACGCGTCGATCAGCGCGTCGTCCGAGCTGAGGTGCGCCATGATGCGCATCTCGATCTGGCTGTAGTCGGCGGTGAGCAGACACTCGTAGCCGTCTCCCACCACGAAGGCCCGACGGATCCGACGGCCCTCCTCGGTGCGGATCGGGATGTTCTGCAGGTTGGGCTCGGTGGAGGAGAGCCGGCCGGTGGCCGCCACGGTCTGGTTGAAGGTGGTGTGGATCCGACCGTCGTCGGAGACCGACTTCAGCAGCCCGTCGACTGTCGACTTGAGCTTGGCCACGTCCCGGTGACGCAGCAGGTGGGCCAGCACCGGGTGCGGCTGCTGCGCGTAGAGCCACTGCAGGGCGTCGGCGTCGGTGGTGTAGCCCGTCTTGATCTTCTTGGTCTTGGGCAGACCCAGCTCGGTGAAGAGGATCTCCTGCAACTGCTTGGGCGAGCCGAGGTTGAACTCCCTACCCACCGCCTCGTACGCGCCCTGCGCGGCGGCCTTCACCTCGGCGGCGAAGTGGGCCTCCAGCTCGGAGAGATAGTGGGTGTCGGCGGCGATACCGGTGCTCTCCATGGTGGCCAGCACCCGCATCAGCGGCAGCTCCACGCCGGCCATCAGCCGGGCGGACTGCTCGCCGTCGCGGGACAGCTCGGCGTCGATCGCGTCGGCCAGGTCGAGGGTGGCCCGGGCCTGGAGCATCAGGTTCTGCTCGACCACCCCTTCGTCGCCGAGACCGTCGAGGGTGAGCTGACCGGACTCCGGGACGTCCACCCGCAGCTCCCGGTGCAGGTAGCGCAGCGCCAGGTCGGTCAGGTCGTAGGACCGCTGGTCGGGGCGGGCCAGGTACGCGGCGATCTGGGTGTCCCGGACGATGCCGGCGAGCCGCCAGCCGTGCGCGGCGCAGGCCAGCACGGCCGGCTTGCTGTCGTGCAGCACCTTGGGGCGCTGCTCGTCGGCCAACCAGCTGGCCAGGGCGCCCTCGTCGGTCGGGTCGAGCCTTGCCGGGTCGACCCAGGCCGCCGCGCCGCCGGCGGTGGCCAGCGCGAGACCGGTGATCGAGGCGGTGTGCCGGCGGTTGGGGCCGGTGTCGAGTTTGACCGCCAACCCGACCGGGGTGCCGGTCGGAACGTGCGTGGTCAGCCACCCGGCCAGCGCGCCGGGCTCGGTGAGCACCTCGCCGGTGAGGTCGAAGCCGGACTCGGCCTCCGGCTCGACCGCCTCCAGGTACTGGTAGAGACGGTCGCGCAGGATGCGGAACTCCAGGGTGTCGAAGACCTGGTGCACCGCCTCCCGGTCCCAACCCGTCCAGCGGCTGTCCTCCGGGCGCAGCGGCAGCTCCAGGTCGGAGACGAGGCAGTTGATCTCGTAGTTGCGGATCACGTCGGCGAGCCGCTCCCGCAGGCTGTCGCCGGCCTTGCCCTTGATCTCGTCGGCCCGGGCGATCACGCCCTCCACCCCGCCGTACGTGGTGATCCACTTGGCGGCGGTCTTCGGGCCGACGCCCGGGATGCCGGGCAGGTTGTCACTGGTCTCGCCGACCAGCGCGGCGAGGTCCCGGTACTGCTGTGGCGGCACGCCGTACTTCGCCTCGATCGCCGCCGGGTCCATCCGGGCCAGGTCGGAGACGCCCTTACGTGGGTAGAGGACGGTGATCTGATCGTCGACCAGCTGGAACGCGTCGCGGTCACCGCTGCTGATCAGCACCGACATGCCCTGGTCGCGGGCCTGGCAGGCGAGCGTGGCGATGACGTCGTCGGCCTCGAAGCCCTCTTTCTCCACCACCGGGATCTGCAGCGCGGCCAGGACTTCCTTGACCAGGCTGACCTGGCCCTTGAAGTCGGTCGGGGTCTCGCTGCGGCCGGCCTTGTACTCCGCGTACTTGTCGGTGCGGAAGGAGTGGCGGGAGACGTCGAAGGCCACGACGATGTGGGTGGGCTGCTCGTCGCGCAGCACGTTGATCAGCATCGAGGTGAAGCCGTACACCGCGTTGGTCGGCTGCCCCGTCGTGGTGGAGAAGTTTTCCACAGGCAGGGCGAAGAACGCCCGGTATGCCATGGAATGTCCGTCAACGAGAAGCAGGCGCGGTGTCGTAGCTGTCACGGCAGCGACTCTAGCCCGCCGCTACGACAGGACGGGACACCGGCACGACGCCCGGCGCGGCCGTTCCGAACGGCCGCGCCGAGTACCGGCTCAGAGCACCTTGGCCAGGAACGCCTTCGTCCGGTCGTGCCGGGGGTTGGCGATCACCTCGCGCGGCGCGCCGGACTCCACCACCACGCCGTCGTCCATGAAGACCAGCGAGTCGCCGACCTCCCGGGCGAAGCCGATCTCATGGGTCACCACGATCATCGTCATGCCGTCGCGGGCCAGGTCCTTCATCACGTCGAGCACCTCGCCGACCAGCTCCGGGTCCAGCGCACTGGTGGGCTCGTCGAAGAGCATCAGCTTCGGCTGCATCGCCAACGCCCGGGCGATGGCCACCCGCTGCTGCTGCCCGCCGGAGAGCTGCCCAGGGTAGTTGCCCAGCTTGTCGCCGAGCCCGACCCGCTCGAGCAGCGCGGCAGCCCTTTCCCGGGCGGCGGCCTTGCGCTCCCGGCCCACCAGCACCGGCGCCTCGGCGACGTTCTGCAGGGCGGTCATGTGCGGAAAGAGGTTGAACCGCTGGAACACCATGCCGATCGCGCGGCGCTGGGCGGCGATCTCCTTCTCCCGCATCTCGTGCAGCTTGCCGCCGCGCTCCCGGTAGCCGATCAGGTCGCCGTCCACCCGGATCCGGCCGGCGTTGATCTTCTCCAGGTGGTTGATGCAGCGCAGGAACGTCGACTTGCCCGAGCCGGAGGGCCCGAGCAGACAGCAGACCTCGCCGCTGCGGACCTCGAGGTCGATGCCCTTGAGCACCTCCACCGACCCGAACGACTTGTGCACCTGCTCGGCGCGGACCATCACGCCGTCGCCGGCCGTTCCCGCGGCCCCCGCCGGTGTCGTCACCTGCGTCATCACCGACCCGCCTCGCTCGCGCTACCGCCGGCCTCAGCGGTGATCCCGCGCAGTCTGATCTTCGCTTGGCCGCTCTTGCCGAACCCCTTGGAGAAGTGCCGCTCCAGGTAGTACTGCCCGACGAGCAGCACGCTGGTCAGCAGCAAGTACCACAGGCAGGCCGCCACGTACATCGGGAAGACCTGGAAGGTCCGGTTACCCACGGCCTTGAGCTGGAAGAACAGCTCGGTGGAGACCGGCACGAAGGCCACCAGCGAGGTGTCCTTGAGCATCGCGATGGTCTCGTTGCCGGTCGGCGGGATGATCACCCGCATCGCCTGCGGCAGCACGATGCGGCGCAGGATCTGGGTACGGCTCAGGCCCAACGCCTGCGCCGCCTCGGTCTGTCCCTCGTCCACCGACTGGATCCCGGCCCGCACGATCTCGGCCATGTACGCCGCCTCGGAGAGCCCGAGCGCCAGCATGCCGGCGACGAATCCCGTGAGGATCTCCAGCGCGGAGAAGCCGAACAGACGTGCCTCGAAGTCGTCGACGCCGAAGAGCGCGCCGATCTGCCGATCGAACGGGAGCCCGAACTCGATCCGGGCCCAGAGGATGCCGAGGTTGCCGAAGAGGATCGCCAGCACCAGCCGGGGCACCGCCCGGAAGAACCAGGTGTACGCCCAGGAGACGCCCCGCAGGATCGGGTTCTCCGACAACCGCATGATGGCGACGACAACGCCGAGACTGACGCCGATCAGCATCGCGAGCACTGTCAGCGCGAGAGTGCCGCGCAGACCCTCCATGATCGGCGGCCGGAACATCTCGTCGACCATGAACGCCCAGTTGAACGCCTTGTTCGTCACCAGCAGGTGGACGAACATGGCCACCAGCACCCCGATCACGGCGACCGCGACCCAACGCCCGGGATGCCGGACGGGCACGGCCTGGATGGGTTCCGGCCGTGCCCGTTCGGTTGTGTCCGTTTCCGACGACATGCGTCAGCTGGCGGGGTTCAGCGCCGAGGAGGTGATGGCGCCGCCCTCGACGCCCCACTTCTTCAACGCGGTCTGGTACGAGCCGTCAGCGATGACCGCCTGGACGGCCTCCTTGAGCACCTCGGCGAAGGCGCTCTGGTCCTTCTTCACGGCGTAGCCGTACGGGGCGGACTCGTAGATCTCGCCGACCAGCTCCAGCGAGCCGTTGCTCTGCTTCACCGCGTACGCCCCGACCGGCGAGTCGGCCAGCATGGCGTCGTTCTTGCCGCTGAACACGGCGGCCGTGGCGTCGCTCTGCGACTGGTACTGGTCGATGCTGATCGCCGGCTTGCCGCCGGTGGTGCACTTCTTCGACCGGGCGGTGATGTCGTCGACCTGCACGGTGCCGGTCTGCACGGCGATCTTCTTGCCGCAGGCGTTCTCAGTGTCGATCTTGGCCGCGTTGCCGGCCTTGGTCACCCACTGGGTGCCGGCGGAGAAGTAGCTCACCATGTTGACGCTCTTGAGCCGCTCGGCGTTGATCGTGAACGACGACACGCCGACCTCGTACTTGGCGGAGTCGACACCGGGCAGGATCGCGTCGAAGGGCGCCGACTCGTACTCGGCCTTGAGACCGAGCTTCTGCGCCACCGCGTTGAACAGCTCGACGTCGAAACCGACCACCGTCTTACCGTCGGCGTCGAGGAACTCCGCCGGGGCGTACGTCGAGTCGGTGCCGACCTTGATCACACCGTCGGCCTTGATGGCGTCGGGCACCTTCCCGGCCAGCGCCGAGTCGGCCGCCGCCGTGACGGTCGGACCGGCACCGGGCGAGCCGCTGTTCTCCTTCTCCCCACACGCCGTCAGCGAGAGGGCGATCAGCGCCGCACTGGCGGCACCGAGCGCCGCCCGGCGGGCACCGTTGGTATTGAACATGTCTCTGCACTCCTTGCGTGAGGGGTGTGACGGCCGCTCAGGCCACGCCGAGGTATGCCTCTTTGACCGCCGGGTCGTGCAGCAGCTCGGCGCCGGTTCCGGTCTTGACGATCTTGCCGGTCTCGAGCACGTACGCCCGGTGCGCTCGGGCCAGCGCCTGCTGCGCGTTCTGCTCCACCAGCAGGACCGTGGTGCCCTGCTCGTTGATCTCCTTGATGATGTCGAAGATCTGCTGGATCAGCATCGGCGCCAACCCCATCGAGGGCTCGTCGAGCAACAGCAGCTTGGGCCGGCTCATCAACGCCCTACCGACCGCCAGCATCTGCTGCTCGCCGCCGGAAAGGGTACCTCCGGCCTGCTTACGTCGCTCCGCCAGCCTGGGGAAGAGGTCGAGCACCCGGGCCAGGTCCTCGGCGATCCCGGCGCGGTCGCGCCGGGTGTACGCCCCCATGTCCAGATTCTCGAGCACCGACATGCCGGGGAAGATCCCCCGACCCTCGGGCGCCTGGCAGAGCCCCCGCCGGACCCGCAGATCCGCCCGGAGCTTGGAGATGTCCTCACCCTCGAAGCGGATGCTGCCGGTCGCGATCGGCCGAATCCCGGAGATCGCCCGCATGGTGGTCGACTTCCCGGCGCCGTTGGCGCCGATCAGTGCGACGATCTCACCCTCGGCCACGGTCAGGCTGATGCCGTGCAACGCCTGGATCCGCCCGTAGAGCAGGCTCACATCGTCGATCTCAAGCAACATCGTCCGGCACCCCCAGGTACGCCGCGACCACCTTCGGGTTGTCCCGCACCTCGGCGGGAAGCCCTTCGGCGATCTTCTTTCCGAACTCCAGCACGACGATCCGGTCAGTGACGCCCATGACCAGGCGCATGTCGTGCTCGATCAGCAGCACGGTCACGCCGGTGTCCCGGACCTGCCGGATGAGCTGGAGCAGCTCCTCCTTCTCCGCCGGGTTGAAGCCGGCGGCCGGCTCGTCCAGGCAGAGCAGCACCGGATCGGTGGCCAGCGCCCGGGCGATCTCCAACCGCCGCTGCTCCCCGTAGGAGAGGTTGCGGGCGAACTCGTGCAGCCGGTGCCGGATGCCGACGAACTCCAGCAGCCGCTCGGCCTTCTCCCGTCCCTCACGCTCCTCGCGCCGGTGCCGAGGCAACCGGAACAGAGCGGAGACCACGCTGGTCTTGTGGTGCGCGTCCGCGCCGACCTGGACGTTCTCCAGGGCGGTCATCTCCGGGAACAGGCGGATGTTCTGGAACGTCCGGGCCATACCCATCTGGGTGATCTGGTGGCGCTTCTTCCCGCTGATCTTGCCGCCACGGAACCGGATCTCACCGCTGGTGGGCTGGTAGATGCCGGTCATCGCGTTGAAGCAGGTGGTCTTGCCAGCGCCGTTCGGGCCGATCAGCCCGAGAATCTCCCCCTTGTAAAGGGTGAAGTTGACGTTGTCGAGCGCGACCACGCCGCCGAAGCGCAGCGTGACGTTGTCGACCTCCAGCAGCGGCTCCCGGTTGGGGACCGCCTCCATCGCCGGCGCGCCGGCCTGCGCCGGAACAGCCGGCGTCTGATCGGTGTCACTCACCGACGATCACCTCCTTGCGACGGTCTTTGAACTCCGCCGCCCGTCGTCGGTTCGGAATCAGGCCCTCCGGCCGGAAGATCATCATCACCACGAGGACCAGACCGAAGATCAGGAACCGGTACTCGTACAGCTCCACGCCGAACAACTCGATGCCGCGGAACCGCTCGATCATGTACGCCACCAGGCCACCACCGACGATCGCGCCGACGATGTTGCCCGAACCACCGAAGATCACCGCCGCCAGGATGATGATCGAGTTGAGCAGCTCGAAGTTCTGCGAGTTGACGAAGTTCTGCTTACCCGCGAAGAGCGCGCCGGCCAGACCGGCGATCGCGGCACCCGAGGCGAACGCCCAGAGCTTGAACTTGAACGTCGGCACACCCATCAGCTGCGCGGCGTCCTCGTCCTCCCGGATCGAGATCCAGGCCCGACCGACCCGACTGTGCGTCAGGTTCCGCACACCGATCACCACCAGGATGATCAGCGTGAGCACCAGCCAGTAGTACGGCCGGGCGTCCAGCACGCCGAAGAACGGCTTGCCGTCGGCGTACTTGCCGGGCGGGTGCGGGATCTGGTTGAAACCCCGCTGGCCCTTGAGGAACTCCGAGCTGACCGCGGCGATCCGGATCATCTCGGCGAAGCCGAGCGTCACGATCGCCAGGTAGTCACCGCGCAGACGCAGCGTCGGCGTACCGAGCATCACACCCGAGAGCATGGTCAACCCGATCGCCAGCGGCACCACGAGCAGCCACGGCCAGAGCGTCTTGAGGTTGCTGCTCGGCGAGGTCAACACCGCGACGGTGTACGCGCCGACGGCGAAGAACCCGAAGTAGCCCAGGTCGAGCAGGCCGGCGAAACCGACCACGATGTTCAACCCGACGGCCAGCAGCACGTAGATCGAGACGGTGAACAGCACCTGCGTGAAGTTCGCACCAGGGGTCGGGATCGGCCCGAGATACTGGTAGAACTCCCTGTTCGGCAGCGCGTAGAAGAACGCGATCACCGCGACCAGCAACGCCCAACGCACCCAGCGCGGCGCGCCGCGCCACCGTTCTCCGGCCGCCTCGCGGCCAGAGCGCACCCTCTCCAGGACGGTCGTCATGCCCGTGCCCTCCCCAGCGATTCGCCCAGCAGACCGGTCGGCCGGAACATCAGCAGCACCACCAACACCGCGAAGGCAGCGAAGTCCTTCCACTGACTGCCGAACAGACCGGCGGCGTAGTTCTCCACCACGCCCAGCAGCAGGCCACCGATCAGCGCCCCGCGCAGGTTGCCGATACCACCCAGCACCGCGGCGGTGAAGGCCTTGAGCCCCAGCAGGAAGCCGACGCTGTAGGTCAGGGTCTGGATCCGCACGTCGTAGAGCAGACCGGCCACACCGGCCATGGCACCACCGGTGATGAAGACCATCAGGATGATCCGGTCCTTGTTCACGCCCATCAGCGCGGCGGTGTTGGCGTCCTGGGCCACGGCCCGGATGCCCCGGCCGGTACGGCTGCGGTTGATGAACAGGTCCAGCAGGACCATCATCAGCAGCGCCGCGCCAATCGTCAGCAGCTGGATCGAGTCGATCGGCACGCCGAAGAGGTGGAACAGCGGCTTGCTGCTCACCAGACTGGGCGCGCCCTCCGGCAGTCGGCGGGTCCAGATGCCGAAGGCCTCGGAGATCGCGATCGAGGCGCCGATCGCGGTGATCAGGAAGGCCAGCGGCGGGGCGTTGCGCTTACGCAACGGCCGGTACGCCACCCGCTCGATCACCGTCGCGGTGCCCGCCGAGGCGATGGCGGCGACGATCATCGCCACCAGCAGGTAGAACAGGATCGATCCAACCCCGCTGACCTGTGAGTTCTGGTCGAGTCCAAAGCCGTTCCAGGTCCAGATCGCCGCGAACGCGCCGGCGATGAAGACCTCGGAGTGAGCGAAGTTGATGAGTCTCAGCACGCCGTAGACCAGCGTGTAGCCGAGCGCGACCAGGGCGTAGATCGCGCCCTGGGTCAGGCCGGTCGTGGTGAGTTCCCCGAAGTTGGAGAACAGTCCATTGAAGTCCAAGGGAGGGACGCTCCATCACGTCTGGAGAGAAAATTGGGGTGCGGCCGGGAGCGAGCAGCTCCCGGCCGCACCCGCGATCACAACTCAATCGCCGAAGCAGCGACCAACATCAGGACTTCGGGATCTCCTGGTCCGGGACAACCTTGCCGCCGGTGACCTTGAAGGCCCAGACCTTGACCTGAGCCGGGTCCAGCTCGCCGGTCTCGGTGAACTTGTAGCTCGCCGCGACACCCTCGCCGCTGTAGCCCTTCACGAACTCCAGCAGGCCCTCACGGGTGGTCTTGCCAGCCTTGATACCGGCCAGCAGGATGTTCGCCGCGTCGTAGGCGGTGTCGCTGTAGGTGCCCGGGTCGGTGCCGGTGAGCGCCTTGAACTCCTGCACGAAGGTGCCACGGGCCTCAGCGGCCGGCTGGCACGGGCAGGTGAGGATGGTGCCCTCGGCCGCCGCCTGACCAGCGGAGGTGATGTACGCACCGTCGTTGACGCCGTCGCCGGCGACCAGCGGCGCGGTGACCCCGGCAGCGGTGAGCTGCTTACGGATCAGGCCGGCCTCCTGGTAGTAACCGCCGTAGAAGATCGCCTTCACGTTGGCGGCCTTGACCTTGGTGATCACGCCGGAGAACTCGGTCTGCTTGCCCTCGCCCTGGACCTTGTCCGAGCCGACAACCGCCGAGCCGAGCACCTTCTTGACCTCGTCGGCCAGGCCGGCACCGTACGCGGACTGGTCGTCGATGACGTAGACCTTGTCGGCCTTCATCACGTTCTTCATGTAGTTGCCGGCCGCCGGGCCCTGGCTGAAGTCGTTGCCGACCGCGCGGAAGAAGGTCTTCCACTTCTGGTCGGCCAGGCTCGGCCGGGTCGCGGACGGGGTGATGGTCACCAGGCCAGCCTCGTTGAACAGCGGGCCGGCAGCCTCGGACTCACCCGAGTAGGCCGGGCCGACGACGCCGAGGATCTTGGTGTCGTCGATCGCCTTCTGCGCCAGACCAGGCGCCTGGTCGGGGCTGCCCTGCGAGTCCAGGGAGGCCAGCTCGACCTTGCAGTCGGCGTTTTCCTTGTTGTACTTGTCGACGGCGAGCTTGACACCGTTGTTCTCGTTGATGCCGAGCGCGGCCGAGCTGCCGGTCAGCGCGCCGAAGAATGCGATCTTGCTGCCGCAGGCGTCACCGCCCCCGCCTGCCGCATCGTCGCCACTGGAGCATGCGGTTCCGCCGGCGACGAGCGCCACCATGGCGACCCCACCGATAACGCGCGCGAGCTTTTGCCTCAAGGCCCGAACCCTCCTCGTCCCATGGTCCGAACCACCCGCTGGCTATTGGCCCTTGCGGGGGCGGACGAACCAGACCGTCGTCGCCGGTCTGGGGCCGGACGTTATCCCACCGTGGAGCTGTGACGTAAGCCCCAAGCGAGCGGGTTGACCGAACCGTTACACGCCGTGGCGGATTCGAAACGATCCCTGTAAGAACCTTCGGTCGTGAAGTCTTTTCACCTTTGTTTCGTCGGCACCGGCCAGCAGGCCTCCGTCAGCTACCGATCGAGGTCTGACACCCCCGCCCACCAGGCACGCGACGTCTTCCCATCGTCGGTCACCAGCAGCAGTCGATCTCCCGTCGAGGTCACCGCGACCGCAGTGTCTCCGCTGTCCGGTACCGGCCGCGGCATGATCATCGCCCGCCACGACTCGCCCATATCGACCGAGAGCCACAGTGCGTGACGGTCCCCTTCCCTCGTCACCGCCACCAACCTCCGCCCGACGGCCACCAGCCCGACCACCGACGCCACACCTGGTCCGGCCGCCCCGAACCCGCCCGCCGGCAGCCAGCCCTGCGTCGTCAGCCGCCAACTGCCGAATCCAGCCCGCACCGGCCCGACCGCCACCGGCACCTCACCAAGCACCGCCACCCGTTGCGCCTGCCCCCGCCCGTCCACCACCGGCAGGGCGGCCCGCCGCCAACTCCGGCCGTCCGCCGAGGACCAGGCCAGCGGCACCAACGCGGTACCCCCCGGCGGCAGCAACGCACCCACCACCAGCCAGCCCGACGGCACGGCGACCGCGTCGTACGCCGCCGTCCGCCCCCGCTCGTCACCGGCCAACTCTGGTGCGCCCTCCACCAGCGCGAACCCGGCCGCGTCCGGGGAGATCCAGACCGCCGCACCGTCGATCCGACTACCGGCGATCAACCAGCCCCGCGGCCCCGCCGCCAACCGGGCCACATTGACCGCGCGCGGCCCGGCGTACCGCTCGAAGGGCGCGTCCACCTCGTGCAACGTGCCGTCCGACGCCTGCCTCCAGGTGCCGGTGCGGGGATTGCCGTGCGCGCCCCCGCTCTTCGCCCCGACCACCGCCAGCCGCCCGTCCCGGCAGGCCGCCGCGGAAAGCACGTGCTGCTTGCCGTAGAACGTCACCGGCGCCGTCGGCACCGGCCCCCAGGAACTGGCGTCCGGGCTGCTCCAGGCGGCCGGGCGGGTCTCCCCGGCCAGATCGACCACGCCGCCGACCACGTACCACCGGTCGGCGCAGGCGGTGGCGTCGCGCAGCACCGGTCGACCCGGCAGACCCGGCGGGTCCGGCAGGACCACCGACTGCCAGGCCGGCCGGACCGGTGGCGGCTGCTCACAGTCGGGACAGGCCGAGGACTCACAGGCGGCCGCCAGCACGGCGAGAACGCCGAGCACTGCCGTCATCCGCCTCGACACGGGTCGATGCCGATCAGGGAGCCGGCAGAGTCACCTCGCCGCCAGCGGTCTCCGCGAGGATCCGCTCGGCAACCTCTTTCATGGTCATCCGGTGGTCCATCGCCGTGCGCTGGATCCACTTGAACGCCTGCGGCTCGGTCATCCCGTACGTGGTCATCAGCGCGCCCTTGGCGCGCTCCACCGACTTACGGATCTCCAGGCGGTCGGTCAGGCTCGCGACCTCCGCCTCCAGGGCCGCGACCTCCGAGTAACGCGACAGCGCGATCTCCACCGCCGGGACCAGGTCGCTCTTCTGGAAGGGCTTCACCAGGTACGCCATCGCGCCCGCCGCCCGCGCCCGCTCCACCAGATCACGCTGGCTGAACGCGGTCAGGATGATCACCGGGGCGATCCGGGCACCGGCGATGCGCTCGGCGGCGGCCAGCCCGTCCATGATCGGCATCTTGATGTCGAGGATGACGAGGTCGGGCTTCAGCTCCTCGGCGAGGCGTACGGCTGTCTCGCCGTCGCCGGCCTCCCCCACCACCTCGTAACCCTCTTCGACCAGCATCTCGGCGAGGTCCAGCCGGATCAGCGCCTCGTCCTCGGCGATCAGTACGCGCCTACGCTCGGCATCCGTCGGCATCTCAGCCACCAGCCCTACCCCCACCAGTCATAAGCCGACACCAACCCGACCGGGTGTCGCCGCCCTCAGCGTAGTAGGTAACCTATGGGAGGCCACCAGAGCATTCGGCCAAGCGTCCCCGTATTCCAACCGGCAGAGAAGCGGAGCTCAAACCTCCGACAGTGTGGGTTCGAATCCCACCGGGGGCACCAAATTGTCGTACGGCTGTTCCAAAATCGTGCTGTGCACCCACCTGAACTGCGCCTACGAGCACGGCGGCAGCACCTCGCCGGCAGCACGGTCGCTGAGGTCGCCCGACGACTGAGACTTCCCTATCCAACCGTTCGCGGCTGGTGCAGGGGGCAGGCTGAGCCACAACAGCAGTGCACCGAGTCTCGCTGCTTCCGCTGCCGGCCCAACGTCAACATTCAGACAGACCCGTCGTCATACCTATACCTGCTTGGCCTCTACCTGGGCGACGGTCATCTCGTCACGTCCACCCGGGTCCCGGTGCTTCGCATCGCCTGCAGCGACAGGTGGCCAGCCTGATCGAGGCCTGTGACGCCGCTATGCGAGCAGTGCTCGCCGCGAGGGTGCAGCGCGTCCAGCAGGTCGGCTGCGTCAGCGTGCAAAGTTCCGGCAAGCACTGGCCGTGCCTGCTCCCTCAGCATGGCCCTGGCAAAAAAACACGAACGCCCGATCATCTTGGCCGACTGGCAGCGCGATCTCGTGACGGCACACCCGGGCGACTTCCTGCGTGGGCTGTTCCACTCCGACGGCTGCCGGTTCGCCAACCGGGTGACGGTGCGTGGCAAGGCGTACGTCTACCCGCGCTACATGTTCGTCAACGAGTCGGCCGACATCATGGGGCTCTGCCAGTGGAGCCTCGACCTGCTCGGCGTCGCCTGGCGGATGAACCGACGCAACTCGTTGTCGGTGGCGCGACGCGACGCCGTCGCCACGCTGGACCGGCACGTCGGCCCCAAGTCCTGACCGGTACCGCGCGGATCACGCCGACCGTGGCAGCCTGGCTGACGCGCGGCCGGAAGGCCGGTGGCGGTGGCGGCGACAGGGGTGCGATCTGATGCGGGTGGTTGTCTTCGGTGCGACCGGGATGGTCGGTCAGGGCGTGTTGCGCGAGTGCCTGCTCGCCGATGACGTGCGGGAGGTGCTGACTGTCGGTCGGCGGCCGACTGGTGTGCGGGATCCGAAGCTGCGGGAGCTGACCGTCGCGGACGTGGGCGAGTTGGACGCGGTGCGGGCCGAGTTGACCGGTGTAGACGCGTGTTTCTACTGCCTGGGGGTGTCCTCGTTGGGTCTGGACGAGGTCGCGTACACGCGGGTCAGCTACGACTACCCGATGGCGGCGGCGCGGTTGTTCGCGCAGGTGAGCCCGCAGGTCACCTTCGTCTACGTCTCGGGTCAGGGGACCGATTCGTCGGGTCGGGGTCGGGTGATGTGGGCGCGGGTCAAGGGGCGTGCCGAGAACGCGATCATGGATCTGCTGCCCAACGGTTTCGCGGCGCGGCCGGGGTTCATCCAGCCGACGTACGGGGCGGTGTCGAAGACGCTGTGGTACCGGTTCGGGTACGCGGTCACCCGTCCGCTGTTTCCGGTGCTGCGTCGGTTGCTGCCGAACCAGGTCACCACCACCGACGGGATCGGTCGGGCGATGTTGCGGGTGGCTCGGCAGGGTTCGCCGGTGCGGGTGTTGGGCAACCGCGAGCTGCGCTGAGGGTCAGGTGATCGTGTCGAGGGCGTGCGCCAGGTCGGCGCGGAGGTCTTCGGGGTCTTCGAGGCCGACCGAGAGTCGCAGCAGGGCGGCGGCGGGTTTGGCGTCGCCCTCGACCGGCCGGTGGGTGAGTGAGGCGGGGTGCTGGATGAGGGTGTCGACGCCGCCGAGGGACACCGCGTGGGTGATGAGGCGGCAGGCGCCGGCGACGGCGGCCGCGGCGGGCGCGCCGCCGTGTACCTCGAAGGCGAGCAGGCTGCCGGGTCCGGACATCTGCCGCCCGACCAGCGCCGCCGGGTCGTGCACGGAGGGGTGGTGCACTCGGTGTACGGCGGGGTGGTCGGCGAGCCAGCCGGCGAGTTTTTCGGCGGTGGCCTGTTGGGCGCGGACCCGCAGCGGCAGGGTTTGCAGGCCGCGGTGCAGCAGGTAGCCGCCGAGGGGGTGCAGGATCGCGCCGGTGACGGCGCGGACCTGGCGTAGCCGTATGGCCCAGGTGTCGTCGCAGGCGACGACGCCGGCGAGGACGTCGCCGTGTCCGCCGATGCTCTTGGTGGCGCTGTGCAGGACGAGGGTGGCGCCGTGGCGGGCGGGTTGTTGCAGTACGGGGGTGGCGACGGTGTTGTCGACCAGCAGTGGGATGTCGCCGGCCGCGGCGGCGAGGGCGGCGATGTCGACCAGGTCGAGGGTGGGGTTGGCGGGTGTCTCGATGATGACCAGTGCGGTGTCGGGGCGGATGGCGGCGGCGACCTCGTCGGGGCGCGTCCAGGTGACTGTGGTGCCGAGCAGGCCGGTGGCGAGGACGTGGTCGGTGCCGCCGTAGAGGGGTCGGACGGCGACGACGTGCCGGCGGTCGTCGCGGGTGGCGGCGAGCAGTGTGGCGGTGAGGGCTGCCATTCCGCTGGCGAAGGCGACGGCTTGGGCGGTGCCTTCCAGTTCGGCGAGGGCGGTTTCGAAGCGGGCGACGGTGGGGTTCCAGAGCCGTTGGTAGACGGCGCCGCCGTCGGCGGGGAGCGTGCCGCCGGTGGCGAGTTGCTCGTACGCGGCGCCGCCGTCGTCGATGGAGGGCAGCGGGTTGGTGGTCGACAGGTCGATGGGTGGTACGTGCACGCCGAGGGTGCGCAGGTCGTCGCGGCCGGCGTGGACGGCCCGGGTGTCCATCGTTGTCATGGCGGTAGCGTCGAACATCTGGCGACTGATGGGCAATGGTTCGGCAGATGATTCTGTGAGTGGGGTTGGTTTCCGTGTTGGGTTCGGGCGAGGATGGCGCAATGCCCTCTGAGCCGAATGATCTGCGGCCGTATTCGGCCCTGGACGAGGTGGATCGCGCGATCCTGACCGAGCTGGCGGCGGACGGCCGGCTGCCGAACAACGCTCTCGCCGAGCGGGTGGGTGTGGCGCCGTCGACGTGCCTGACGCGTACCCGGGCGCTGCGCGAGCGTGGTGCGATCCGTGGCTTTCACGCCGAGGTGGATCCGGCGGCGCTCGGTCTGCCGTTGCAGGCGTTGGTGTCGGTGCGGTTGACAGCGCACGAGCGGGCGGCGGTGGACGCGTTCCGGGCCCGGTCGGTGCGGCTGCCGGGGGTGGTGTCGGTGTTCCACGTGGCCGGCGCGGAGGACTACGTGCTGCACGTGCGGGCGGCGTCCGGCGACGCGTTGCGGGACTTCGTGCTGGACCATCTGGCGGTGGATCCGGTGGTGCAGCACACGCAGACCAGTCTGATCTTCGAGCAGGCGCGTGGGATGGGGTGAGTGGCGGGTGAGGTGGCCGACGAAAACCCGCATGCTGGAACAAAGCCGGTCGGTGACGGGTTGGCTGAGCGTGTGATCACCGTACCGTTGTCTGTTCTTGATCTTGCCCCGGTCGCCAAGGGCACCACCGCCGGCGCGGCGCTGCAGGCCACCACCGAGTTGGCCCGGCGCACCGAGGAGTTGGGCTACCACCGGTTCTGGGTGGCCGAGCACCACAACATGCCGGCGATCGCCAGCTCCGCCCCCGCGGTGCTGCTGGCGCACCTGGCGGCGAACACCTCGACGATCCGGCTGGGGTCGGGCGGGGTGATGTTGCCCAACCACGCGCCGCTGGTGGTGGCCGAGCAGTTCGGCACCCTGGAGGCGCTGCACCCGGGTCGGATCGACCTGGGCATCGGGCGGGCGCCGGGCACCGACCAGGTGACCGCGCTGGCGTTGCGGCGCACCATGGAGGGCCTGTCGGCGGAGGGTTTCCCGCGCGAGCTGACGGACCTGATGAACTACTTCAGCGGGGAGAAGCCGGGGCAGATCATCGCCACGCCGGGCCGCGGTGAGCAGCCGGCCGTGTGGCTGTTGGGCTCCAGCGGTTTCAGCGCCCAGCTCGCCGGCCTGCTCGGTCTGCCGTTCTCCTTCGCGCACCACTTCAGCTCGCAGAACACCCTGCCGGCGTTGGCCCTGTACCGGCAGAACTTCCGGCCGTCGCAGTGGTTGGACAAGCCGTACGCGATGGTGGCGGTCAACGCGGTGTGCGCGGAGACCGACGAGCGGGCCGAATGGTTGGCCGGGCCGAGTGCCCTGTCGTTCCTGAAGTTGCGCTCCGGGCGGCCGGAGCCGCTGTCCACGCCCGACGAGGCGGCGGCCTACCCGTATTCGGAGATCGAGCGGGAGTTCGTCGTGGCGCGCCGTGACGGGCAGGCGATGGGCTCGCCGGATACGGTGCGTCGGCAGCTGACCGACCTGGTGGAGCGCACCGGCGCGGACGAGCTGATGCTGACCACGCTGGTGTACGACGTGCAGGACCGGGTGCGGTCGTACGAATTGATCGCCGAGCAGGTGGCGGGCGGTCTGCGCCGGAGCGCGTGAAACACGATCTTCACGTCAGCGTCACCCCGCCGACCCGGACGGTGCCTAATGTTGGTGCCGGTGGTGGTACGGCATTCCCGGTCGGGACGGGTTGGGAATGCCGCGGTGTGGCGCACCGGGCCGGAGCTGAGCGGATTCCGCGGCTGCGGCCCGGTGCCTGCCACCCTAGGCGACCCCGCTCGGGACCGCCAGGGGTTGCATCAACGTAGGTGGATGTCCGGTGTGGGTGGGGTGCCCATTCCGTTGCCGATGAAGAACCCCGGGTGCGGCGGCTGGTTGTAGGCGGTGTTCTGCCACGCGATCGCCACCCGATACTGCGGGTCGTGCATCAGGGTGTAGATCCGGGTGCTGGTCGGGGTGGGTGTGCTGTAGATGCGCAGCGCCCGACTGTCGGTGGTCCGCCAGATCACCTCCTCGCGCCAGTCGCCCAGGATGTCGCCGGAGAGCGTCGGCGTGGACTTGGTGCCGTTGTTGGACGCCACCTGACTGCCGTCGAGCAGCCGGGTCTCACCGCCGGTGCCGTACTTGTCGATCTTCGTGCCGTCGAGCAGTTCCCGCACCGGGTCGCCGTCCCACCAGGCGAGGAAGTTGGCCGAGGACGGTTTGCGTCCGACGTTCTGCCCCCTGGTGTTGGCCAGCCCGGCGACCGCTGACGACCAGGACTCCGCGCCGGGGCTGCCCGCCCAGATGTCCGCGGAGACGCCCCGGCCGTTGTCGCCGGACGCCGGCGTGGACCAGAGGACCTGACCGGTACGGGCGTCGGCGAAGTAGGAACTGGGCTTGCTGGCGTCCTCGTCGACCTTGAACACCTCCAGGCCGGCGCGGCCCGGGTCCAGGTCCCCCACGTGCATGGCGTCGCCGTGGCCGTTGCCAGTCGAGTGGAGCAGGCGGCCGTTGTCGTCGATGGTGGCGGCCCCGTACACGATCTCCTGGCGACCGTCGGCGTCGACGTCGGCCACGGAGAGTTGGTGGTTGCCCTGACCGGCGGCGGCGCCGTTGCCGGAGGAGTTCGAGTCGAACGTCCAGCGCTTGGTCAGAGTGCCGTTGCGGAAGTCCCAGGCGGCGATGACCGCGCGGGTGTAGTAACCCCGGGCCATGATCAGCGAGGGGCGCTGCCCGTCCAGGTACGCGGTGCCGGCGAGGAAACGGTCCACCCGATTGCCGTACGAGTCGCCCCAGGACGACACGGTGCCGCGCGGCGGATCGTAGTTGACTGTGGAGGCGATCGCGCCGGTCTGCCCGTTGAACATGGTCAGGTACTCCGGGCCGGAGAGCACGTAACCGCTGGAGTTGCGGTGGTCCGCCGACGACGAGCCGATGAGCTGACCGGTGCCGGAGCGGGTGCCGTCGGCGGTCTTCATCGCCACCTCGGCGCGGCCGTCGCCGTCGTAGTCGTACACCTGGAACTGGGTGTAGTGGGCGCCGGCCCGGATGTTGCGGCCCAGGTCGATCCGCCACAACCGGGTGCCGGTGAGTGTGTACGCGTCGACGTAGACGTTGCCGGTGTAGCCGGACTGGGAGTTGTCCTTGGCGTTCGACGGTTCCCACTTGAGCACGATCTCGTAGTTGCCGTCGCCGTTGAGGTCACCGACGGAGGCGTCGCTGGCGCTGTACGAGTAGCTCTCGCCGCTGGGGGTGCTGCCCCCGGCCGGGACCTGCAACGGCACGTCCAGGTAGCCCGCGCCGAACTGCGACGCCGACGCCGACGCCGCCTGCTCGGTGTCGCCCACCACGGCCCGCACGGTGTACGCCGAGCCGGCCGCCGCGCCGCTGTCGAGGTAGTTGGTGGCGCCGGTGATCGGGCTGGCGTTGACCTTGGTGGATCCCCGGTAGAGGTTGAACGCGACCCCGGAGGTTTCGGTGCCGAGCAGGCGCCAGGAGACCAGGTTGCCGTTGCCGGAGCGGACGCTGATCAGCCCTCGGTCCAGCTTTTCCATCTGTACCACGCCGGTCGACGGCGGCGGCGTGGTCGGAGGTGGCGTGGTGGGTGGCGGGGTGGTGG
>NZ_JAKKFG010000039.1:0-538 GCF_022230905.1 Micromonospora salmantinae | reverse complement strand
CGCCCGGCACGCCGTGCTCTGGCGCCACGGTGTCATCACCGACCTGGGCGTGCTACCTGGCGACACGAATTCCAGCGCCGTGGACGTCAACGAGTTCGGTGACGTGGCGATCACCTCCTTCGGCTCGGACTACCTGACCCGCGCGGTGCTCTGGCGCGACGGTCAGCTCCACGACCTGGGCACCCTGGGCGGGGAGAACAGCGTGGCGATCGGCGTCAACGACCGGCGGCAGGTGCTCGGCACCAGCGAACCGGCCGGCGACATGCCGCACCGCTTCCTGTGGCGCAACGGGGTCTTCACCGACCTGGGTCGGGAGTACTTCTACGAGTTCACCACCGACTTCAACAACGCGGGCGACGTGGTGGGCGGGTTCAATGTGCCGCCGCAGGACTACCCGTGCACCTGCGTCGGTGGCCGGCTGCGCGACGGGGTGTTCACGCAGATCGGCAGCGAGGCCCTCGGGGTCAACAACCGGGGCCAGGTGGTGGGCGCGGCGAACGGGCGGGCGTTCCGCTGGCAGAACGGGACGTTGACCGAC
>NZ_JAKKFG010000038.1:0-4006 GCF_022230905.1 Micromonospora salmantinae | reverse complement strand
GCGGGCGGCGGCTCGCGGGCGGGTTGGTGCCTTGTTCGTTGCCTTTGGAGCTGATGTCGTCAACGAATCAGCGGCACCGGTGGCCACCGATGTCGTAGACGATTCAGCTCCAAAGGCAACGAGCGGCACACATCCACCAGCCCTGGGGCGACTGCGCGCGCCGAGGTCGGCGGCCGAGCCCGGCGGGGCAGCCTGCCGAACCACAGTGACCTAGTATCGACGGAGATGGATTGATGGAAGCGGTGGGCGGCCGGAGTCGGGGGTATTCATCGTGCGCGAACGTCGAAGTCAAGGAATCCGGTCGAAGGCCGCCACGCTGGTCGCGTGCGCACTGACGGCAACCCTGGTCGCCGCCGGCGCGACGCCGGCGTACGCCGCCGACGACACCGCACCGCCCACCGCGCCCGGCCCGATCACCGTCGTCGCCATCGACACCACCTCGGTCGAGCTGACCTGGGCGGCCTCGACCGACGACGTGGGCGTGGTCCGCTACCCGGTCGGCGCGCGATTCGAGGATTCCGGCGCCCAGTATTCGACCGACACCAACAGCATCCGGATCACCAACCTGCGGCCGTCGCGCACGTACACCTTCTCGGTGTGGGCTCTGGACGCGGCTGGCAACAGCTCGGTGTCCAACCCGACACTGCGGCTGACCATGCCACCGGGCGACGACCAACCGCCGAGCGCGCCGGGCCAACCGGTGGCGTACGACGTCGCCGCCACACAGGTGTGGCTGCGGTGGGCCCACTCGGTGGAGAACGTCGCGCTCGACCGATACGAGGTGTTCCGGGTCGACGCCGGCGGCACACTCACCCGGGTCCGTGAGGTCTACCAGTACCCGCCCGTGAACAGTGCCCAGATCAGCGGGCTGACGCCGAACACCACGTACACCTTCGTCGTGCGGGCCCGCGACGAGGTCGGACACCTGTCCCCCCTGTCCGCACCGGTCACCGTGACCACCCTGCCGCCGCCGCCGAGCTGCGCGGTCCGATCCGTCGTACGGCAGTGGTCGGACGGCTTCGTGGCGCACCTCGTCGTCGAGAACACCGGCACCACGGCGGTCGACGGGTGGACGATGACGTGGCGGTTCTGGGCCAGCCAGCAGGTCCACGGCATCTGGGGCGCGAAGGTCGTCGACCGTGTCAACAACAGCTACCTGCGGGTGCGCGACACCGGTCGCAACGCGGTGATCCCGCCGGGTGGCACCGTGTCGCTGAGGCTCGTCGCCTCCGGCACGCAACTGCCGGAGGAGATCACGCTGAACGGCGGCCTCTGCACTGTGGCAGACGAATAACGCTCGACTCCGGGGTCTGGCGCCGGCCGCGACATCTTGCGACGCTAACGCCTGTGTATGACTACGACCTGTTGGTGCTGGGCTCCGGACCCAGCGGTCAGAAGGCCGCGATCGCCGCCGCCAAGCTCGGCAGGCGGGTCGGCATCGTGGACCGCCGCGACATGATCGGTGGGGTGTGCATAAACACCGGCACCGTGCCCTCCAAAACCCTGCGCGAGGCAGTGCTCTACCTGACCGGCCTGAGTCAGCGGGACCTGTACGGCAGCAGCTATCGGGTCAAGGACGAGATCACGGTCAGCGACCTGGCGGCCCGGACCCAGCACGTGATCACCAGGCAGACCGACGTCATCCGCAATCAACTGGCCCGCAACCGGGTCGCGATGATCACCGGCACCGGGCGTTTCGCCGACGCGCACTCGATCTGGGTGGACGGCGGCTCCGGCCGCGAGTCCAAGGTGACCTTCGACAAGATCGTCATTGCGGCGGGCACCCGCCCGGCCCGCCCGGACAGCGTCGACTTCGACGACCGGACGATCGTGGACTCCGACGGGGTCATCAACCTCCAGGCCGTACCCCGCAGCATGGTCGTGGTCGGCGCCGGCGTGATCGGCATGGAGTACGCCTCGATGTTCGCCGCGCTCGGCACCAAGGTGACCGTGGTGGAACGCCGCGAGCGGATGTTGGATTTCTGCGATGACGAGGTCGTCGAGTCACTCAAGTACCACCTGCGCGACCTGTCCGTGGCGTTCCGCTTCGGCGAGGAGGTCGCCGCCGTGGAGAAGCACCAGACGGCGGCGCTGTGCATCCTCAAGAGCGGCAAGAAGATCGTCGCCGACACGGTGATGTACTCGGCCGGGCGGCAGGGCCAGACCGACGACCTGGCGTTGGAGGCGGCCGGGCTGGAGGCGGACCGACGCGGCCGGATCACTGTGGACGCCAACTACCGCACCCAGGTGGAGAACATCTACGCCGTCGGCGACGTGATCGGCTTTCCCGCGCTCGCGTCCACGTCCATGGAGCAGGGCCGGCTGGCCGCGCAGCACGCCTGCGGCGAGCCGATCCGGGAGATGCACGGCCTGCAACCGATCGGCATCTACACGATCCCGGAGATCAGCTTCGTCGGGCAGACCGAGGCGCAGCTGACCGAGAGTTCGACACCGTTCGAGGTGGGCATCGCCCGGTACCGCGAGTTGGCCCGGGGTCAGATCGTGGGCGACTCGTACGGCATGCTGAAGCTGCTCGTCTCCCCCGACGACGGCCGACTGCTCGGGGTGCACGTGTTCGGCACCGCCGCCACCGAGATCGTCCACATCGGTCAGGCGGTGATGGGCTGCGGCGGCACTATCGACTACCTGGTCGACGCGGTGTTCAACTACCCGACGCTGGCCGAGGCGTACAAGGTCGCCGCCCTGGACGCGTCCAACAAGATCCGCAACATCATCCGCATCGACGGCTAGCCACCACGGTCCCATCTCACCGATGTCGGTGCTGCCCGCTACCGTGCCGGCACCGTTGACATGTTGAGGGAAAGAGGCAGTGGTGGGCGCATCCGGGTGGAGCTACGTCGTCTCGTACCAACCAGACCTGGACGCGGCGTTGGATGCCCTGCGGGACACTGTCTTCGCCGAGGGCCAGTACTGGTGGGCCCGGGGTGAGACCCCGAACTCGGCGAGCGACTATCCGAACCGCCCCGCCACCATGAAAGAGTTGTTCAACGATGAATGGGTGCAGGAGTCGGGCACTCATTCCATCCTCGACGTCTACCGAGTCCTCGACGAGGGCGAACGGCCCGAATTCGGCACTGTCGAGCCGGTGAGCGCTGCCGAGGCAATGCGCCATGCCGGCACCGAGCGGCTGACCCGCGAGCACCTGCCCGCGATCGAGGGGCTGGCCGAGCAGAGATGGTTCGGCCGGTGCGCGGTCCTGCACGACGCCGAGGGCAAGCCGGAGGAAATTTACTTCTGGGGCTTCTCCGGCGACTAGCCCTCGTCCCCGGTGATCAAGAGGTTTGCGTCATGACAGGCCGGGCAGGGTGAGGCAAACCTCTTGATCAACGACAGCTGGGAGAGGCCGGTGCGGAGGCGGGAGCCGCCTCCGCACCGGCCGGTGGGGCTTTAGCGGGCTGAGCAGGTGGGGCTGAGGCTGCCGGCGGTGCCGTTGGCCTGGAAGCCGTACTCGGTGGATTGTCCGGCGCCGACCTGGCCGTTGTACGCCACGTTCGTCCAGTTCGTCGTGCCGGTGTTACCGCTGCGGTTGGCGCTCCACGCGTTGGTGACCGTCGCGCCGGACGGCAGCGCGATCGTCACCGTCCAGCCGCTGAGGGCCGACGAGCCGGCCGTCACTCGAACATTCGCCACGAAGCCACCCGTCCACTGGTTCACCGACACCGTCGCCGTGCAGCCACCCGGGCCCGGAGGCGGAGTCGTGGGCGGGTCGGTCGGCGGATCGGTGGGCGGGTCCGTGGGCGGGTCCGTCGGCGGGTCCGTGGGCGTGGTGCCGTTGTTCAGCGCGGCGAGAACCGCGTCGTACGCTGGCTTCTTCGAGCCGTTGTTGTTGAACAGCAGCGGGGTCTGCGAAGCCCGCCACGAGTCACTGTCCCGGATGCCCCACACGGTGATGCCGTTGCAGCGGGCCACGGCCAGGCAGTCCTCGACGACGCTGCGGTAGGTGTTCGCCGACGCGCCCTGGATGTCCAACTCGGTGATCTGCACG
>NZ_JAKKFG010000037.1:0-5542 GCF_022230905.1 Micromonospora salmantinae | reverse complement strand
GCGACATGGTGCCCGCGTTATCGGGTTGAAGCATGGCGAACCGCGAAATATCGGTTTGACACGGCGGAAACGAGCGGGTAACGTAGTAAAAGTGCCTGGCGCTGAAAGCGCCGGGTGTGGGAGCGGGAATTAGCCCCGGTTGGGGTTCCACTGTGGTGGGGCTTCTGGTCGGTGTGTGGTTGTTCTTTGAGAACTCAACAGGGTGCTTGTAAAGCCAGTGCCAATTATGATTTATACCCCGGACTGGTCAGTTTTTGCTGGCTGGTTGGGATTCCTTTGGCAACATTTGTTTGTTGTCAGGATGCTGTTCAACTAATTTTTTGTTGGAGAGTTTGATCCTGGCTCAGGACGAACGCTGGCGGCGTGCTTAACACATGCAAGTCGAGCGGAAAGGCCCTTCGGGGTACTCGAGCGGCGAACGGGTGAGTAACACGTGAGCAACCTGCCCCAAGCTTTGGGATAACCCTCGGAAACGGGGGCTAATACCGAATAGGACTGCTGGCCGCATGGCTGGTGGTGGAAAGTTTTTCGGCTTGGGATGGGCTCGCGGCCTATCAGCTTGTTGGTGGGGTGATGGCCTACCAAGGCGACGACGGGTAGCCGGCCTGAGAGGGCGACCGGCCACACTGGGACTGAGACACGGCCCAGACTCCTACGGGAGGCAGCAGTGGGGAATATTGCACAATGGGCGGAAGCCTGATGCAGCGACGCCGCGTGAGGGATGACGGCCTTCGGGTTGTAAACCTCTTTCAGCAGGGACGAAGCGAGAGTGACGGTACCTGCAGAAGAAGCACCGGCCAACTACGTGCCAGCAGCCGCGGTAAGACGTAGGGTGCGAGCGTTGTCCGGATTTATTGGGCGTAAAGAGCTCGTAGGCGGCTTGTCGCGTCGACCGTGAAAACTTGGGGCTCAACTCCAAGCCTGCGGTCGATACGGGCAGGCTAGAGTTCGGTAGGGGAGACTGGAATTCCTGGTGTAGCGGTGAAATGCGCAGATATCAGGAGGAACACCGGTGGCGAAGGCGGGTCTCTGGGCCGATACTGACGCTGAGGAGCGAAAGCGTGGGGAGCGAACAGGATTAGATACCCTGGTAGTCCACGCTGTAAACGTTGGGCGCTAGGTGTGGGGGGCCTCTCCGGTTTCCTGTGCCGCAGCTAACGCATTAAGCGCCCCGCCTGGGGAGTACGGCCGCAAGGCTAAAACTCAAAGGAATTGACGGGGGCCCGCACAAGCGGCGGAGCATGCGGATTAATTCGATGCAACGCGAAGAACCTTACCTGGGTTTGACATGGCCGCAAAACTCGCAGAGATGTGAGGTCCTTCGGGGGCGGTCACAGGTGGTGCATGGCTGTCGTCAGCTCGTGTCGTGAGATGTTGGGTTAAGTCCCGCAACGAGCGCAACCCTCGTTCGATGTTGCCAGCGCGTTATGGCGGGGACTCATCGAAGACTGCCGGGGTCAACTCGGAGGAAGGTGGGGATGACGTCAAGTCATCATGCCCCTTATGTCCAGGGCTTCACGCATGCTACAATGGCCGGTACAATGGGCTGCGATACCGTGAGGTGGAGCGAATCCCAAAAAGCCGGTCTCAGTTCGGATCGGGGTCTGCAACTCGACCCCGTGAAGTCGGAGTCGCTAGTAATCGCAGATCAGCAACGCTGCGGTGAATACGTTCCCGGGCCTTGTACACACCGCCCGTCACGTCACGAAAGTCGGCAACACCCGAAGCCGGTGGCCCAACCCTTGTGGAGGGAGCCGTCGAAGGTGGGGCTGGCGATTGGGACGAAGTCGTAACAAGGTAGCCGTACCGGAAGGTGCGGCTGGATCACCTCCTTTCTAAGGAGCACCTTCACCCGAAAGGGTGCAAGGAGCCCGCGGCCCACGAATGTTGGGTCGGGGTGCTCGAATGGCGGAGACACTGGCAAGTTTTGCCCTGGCAACGGCCGGCGGCGCTTAGTACAGCCATCTTCGGGTGGTGGGAACGGATGCTGTTGGTGCGGCTGGGGGAGAATGTGAGCACCCTGTTGGGTCCTGAAGGAACAACCATTGGTTGTTGTTTCAGAGACGCGCCGGCCTCCTGTGTGGGGGCTGGAAGTCTGCCAGGCATGGCCTGGCCCCACATACCGTTGGTCCTTTCGGGGGCTGGGTTTGGTGTGGGGCGGATCGGGTTGTGGGTTGGTCGTTTGTTGAGAATTGCACAGTGGACGCGAGCATCTTTGTGGTCAAGTTGTCAAGGGCGAACGGTGAATGCCTTGGCACCAGGAGCCGATGAAGGACGTGGGAGGCCGCGATAGGCCTGGGGGAGCTGTCAACCAAGCTGTGATCCCAGGGTGTCCGAATGGGGAAACCTGGCACCAGTCATGTGGTGTCACCCACACCTGAACACATAGGGTGTGTGGAGGGAACGCGGGGAAGTGAAACATCTCAGTACCCGTAGGAAGAGAAAACAATTTAGTGATTCCGTGAGTAGTGGCGAGCGAAAGCGGATCGAGGCTAAACCGGCTGCGTGTGATACCTGTCAGGGGTTGCGTGGTCGGGGTTGTGGGACCCCGCTGAGTGTACTGACATGCGCTCGAGGAGTTACAAAGTCAGTGGCTAGTCGAACAGTCTGGAATGGCTGACCGTAGACGGTGAGAGTCCGGTAGGTGAAAGTTGCTGACCTTCTGTGGGTGTTCCCGAGTAGCGGCGGACCCCTGAAATCTGCCGTGAATCTGCCAGGACCACCTGGTAAGCCTAAATACTTCCTGGTGACCGATAGCGGACAAGTACCGTGAGGGAATGGTGAAAAGTACCCCGGGAGGGGAGTGAAATAGTACCTGAAACCGTTCGCCTACAATCCGTCGGAGCCTTGCGGGGTGACGGCGTGCCTTTTGAAGAATGAGCCTGCGAGTTAGTGGCATGTGGCGAGGTTAACCCGTGTGGGGGAGCCGTAGCGAAAGCGAGTCTGAATAGGGCGATTCAGTCGCGTGTCCTAGACCCGAAGCGGAGTGATCTAGCCATGGGCAGGCTGAAGCGCGGGTAAGACCGCGTGGAGGGCCGAACCCACCAATGTTGAAAAATTGGGGGATGACCTGTGGTTAGGGGTGAAAGGCCAATCAAACTCCGTGATAGCTGGTTCTCCCCGAAATGCATTTAGGTGCAGCGTCGCGTGTTTCTTGCCGGAGGTAGAGCACTGGATGGTCTAGGGGGCCCACAAGCTTACCGAAATCAGCCAAACTCCGAATGCCGGTAAGTGAGAGCGCGGCAGTGAGACTGCGGGGGATAAGCTTCGTAGTCGAGAGGGAAACAGCCCAGATCACCAGCTAAGGCCCCTAAGCGTGTGCTAAGTGGAAAAGGATGTGGGGTCGCATAGACAACCAGGAGGTTGGCTTAGAAGCAGCCACCCTTTAAAGAGTGCGTAATAGCTCACTGGTCAAGTGGTTCCGCGCCGACAATGTAGCGGGGCTCAAGCACACCGCCGAAGCTGTGGCATTCACATTTTATCCTCGCTTGGACTTGATTCCTTGTGCAGGTGTGTGGATGGGTAGGGGAGCGTCGTGCCGCGAGTGAAGCAGCGGGGTGACCCAGTTGTGGACGCGGCACGAGTGAGAATGCAGGCATGAGTAGCGAAAGAAGGGTGAGAAACCCTTCCGCCGGATGACCAAGGGTTCCAGGGCCAGGCTAATCCGCCCTGGGTGAGTCGGGACCTAAGGCGAGGCCGAGAGGCGTAGTCGATGGACAACGGGTTGATATTCCCGTACCCGCGAAAGAGCGTCCCTGATGAACCTCGTTGTGCTAACCACCCGAACTTGGTGAGGTCTTCGGACTGAGCTGAGGGAGCGTGGGAACCTGATGGGTAGTAGTCAAGCGATGGGGTGACGCAGGAAGGTAGCTGAGCCCGGCCGGTGGTTGTGCCGGGGTAAGCGTGTAGGCCGTGTTGTAGGCAAATCCGCAACACATGAAGGCTGAGACGTGATGCCGAGCCGATTCAGGTGAAGTCAGTGATCCTATGCTGCCGAGAAAAGCCTCTAGCGAGTTCTTAGCGGCCCGTACCCCAAACCGACACAGGTGGTCAGGTAGAGAATACCGAGGCGATCGGGCGAACTGTGGTTAAGGAACTCGGCAAATTGCCCCCGTAACTTAGGGAGAAGGGGGGCCGGAGACGTGAAGCCCCGCGCGGGTGGAGCGTTGTATGGCCGCAGAGAGCAGGGGGAAGCGACTGTTTACTAAAAACACAGGTCCATGCGAAGAAGTAATTCGATGTATATGGACTGACGCCTGCCCGGTGCTGGAACGTTAAGGGGACCTGTTAGCTCTTCGGGGCGAAGCGGAGAACTTAAGCGCCAGTAAACGGCGGTGGTAACTATAACCATCCTAAGGTAGCGAAATTCCTTGTCGGGTAAGTTCCGACCTGCACGAATGGCGTAACGACTTCCCCACTGTCTCAACCACAGGCCCGGCGAAATTGCAGTACGAGTAAAGATGCTCGTTACGCGCGGCAGGACGGAAAGACCCCGGGACCTTTACTATAGCTTGACATTGGTACTCGAATTAGCTTGTGTAGGATAGGTGGGAGCCGGTGAAGTCCATACGCCAGTATGGGTGGAGGCAATCTTGAAATACCACTCTGGTTGATTTGGGTATCTAACTTCGGACCGTTATCCGGTTCAGGGACAGTGTCTGGTGGGTAGTTTAACTGGGGCGGTTGCCTCCTAAAAGGTAACGGAGGCGCCCAAAGGTTCCCTCAGCCTGGTTGGCAATCAGGTGTTGAGTGCAAGTACACAAGGGAGCTTGACTGTGAGACTGACAGGTCGAGCAGGGACGAAAGTCGGGACTAGTGATCCGGCACTTGCGAGTGGAAGCGGTGTCGCTCAACGGATAAAAGGTACCCCGGGGATAACAGGCTGATCTTCCCCAAGAGTCCATATCGACGGGATGGTTTGGCACCTCGATGTCGGCTCGTCGCATCCTGGGGCTGTAGCAGGTCCCAAGGGTTGGGCTGTTCGCCCATTAAAGCGGTACGCGAGCTGGGTTTAGAACGTCGTGAGACAGTTCGGTCCCTATCCGCCGTGCGCGTAGGATACTTGAGAAGGGCTGTCCCTAGTACGAGAGGACCGGGACGGACGAACCTCTGGTGTGCCAGTTGTCCTGCCAAGGGCACGGCTGGTTAGCTACGTTCGGAAGGGATAACCGCTGAAAGCATCTAAGCGGGAAGCCTGCTTCAAGATGAGGTATCCCACCCACTTTGTGGGGTAAGGCCCCCAGCTAGACGACTGGGTTGATAGGCCGGAAATGTAAGCCCGGTAACGGGTTCAGTTGACCGGTACTAATAGGCCGAGGACTTGACTACTAAGCTGCTACGCGTCCACTGTGCAACTCTGAACAAGCGAACACCCGTGATTGTGTGCCGGGGTTGTTTGATATGTTCATAGAGTTACGGCGGTCATGGCGGAGGGGAAACGCCCGGTTACATTCCGAACCCGGAAGCTAAGCCCTCCAGCGCCGATGGTACTGCACTCGTGAGGGTGTGGGAGAGTAGGACGCCGCCGGACAATCTTCCAGAT
>NZ_JAKKFG010000036.1:0-4172 GCF_022230905.1 Micromonospora salmantinae | reverse complement strand
GCGAGGCCGACCAGGACGCCCACCGCAAAGCCAAAGGCAGCCGCGGTGGACGCCCGCCCAAGTTCGACCCAAACCTCTAACCGGATGCGACACGCCGTCGAGAACGGCATCAAAAGGCTCAAGCGCCACCGCGGCGTAGCCACCCGCTACGACAAGCTGGCCGTCCGGTTCCAGGCCATCCTCACCATCACCATCATCTGCGAATGGCTCTGACCCAGCTTATGAAACACGCCTTAGCTGAAGAGTCCGCGGACGCGATCCGACGGTGGAGCACCTCCCCACCGCTCGGCCCGCAGGCGGCGGTACTTCTCGGCCAATGCGGTCGCCTCGGCCGCCTGCCCACGCAACGTCTCCACCCACGAATACGACCCGGCGGCGACTAGCAGATGGTCCCAGATCAGGCCGAGGGCGAAGGCGTGCCGACCCAGCACCCCCTCGTGCCGCAGCGTGAAGCCGTCGGGGCCGGACGTCAGCCGTACGGTACTCGACTCGTCTTCCGGCAGCGTGTCCAGCGGATCAGGGAAGATCGGCTCGTCGGCGGCGGCCCATGACCACCTGAGAGTCTCGCCGTCGACCCGCTCCAGCCGGACCTCAAGGTCACCGGCGGGCAGCTCCCCTGCGGCGAGCTGACGCAACGGAGGTACTCCGACCATTCGCCGACCTTCGACGCCCACATCTACAGTAGCGTCACGCCGTCGAGTGCGGCATCAACCGGCTCAAACGCCATCGAGCCACGGCCACCAGGTTCGACAAGCTCGCCGTGCGCAAGCAGGCGAGGCTCGCGCAAGCCTAGCTATGGTGGTGACCTCTTCGGCGGATCCGAAGAGGTCACCACCATAGGGGACTGCGTCCGTCCGTCGTCATGCATCGCTGACGGGATCCGCGCCGACCGAGGGTTACAGCAAGCTGCCAGCTTTCGGCGATGCCGGCCAAGGGTCGCTCGCACGAACGAGGATCGAACTTTCGGACGTCCCGGGCTAGAGGCGCGTGGCCGATACCGGCGTGAGGTTGATCGGAACCGCGGGCCCGGAGCGTTCGGTCACGACAAGAGGCTGGGCGGTCGACGCCGAGGCACTGGCGCCCTTTGCAGCAAACACCGGCAGCCAGGCTCCGAACCGATTGAGAACGTTCTGGATGGGATTGAAACACATCCTTCCGTTTTCGTTCAGTACAGCGACCACGATTCCGATCGCCATGACGCCGTTGGCGTCCATCCGCCAGACCGGTCCCCCGCTGTCACCGCGAGCCGCGGGGACGGTCGAGCACAGCAGATAGTCAAGTGTGTCGGCAATGCCGTCGCCGTTCTCGTCGTAACCGACGTGCTGCCAGTTCGTCACGGAGCCTTCGGTCCAACCAGTTGTCCGGCCCATTTTTCCGATGACGAAGCCCGGGGTTAGGGCGCTATTGTTGTAGTAGCCCA
This sequence comes from Micromonospora salmantinae, assembly GCF_022230905.1. Lineage (NCBI taxonomy): Bacteria > Bacillati > Actinomycetota > Actinomycetes > Micromonosporales > Micromonosporaceae > Micromonospora > Micromonospora salmantinae. Next base: position 2,752 of record NZ_JAKKFG010000036.1, on the reverse strand, counting down.
TCACCCGTCCGTTGCCCGGTGACCTGCCTGTCAGCGGGTCGACGACGATCTGCTGGGCGTCGTTTCCTGCGTCGAGCTTGACCAATGCTCCATCGAAACTGTTGTCGCGGTAGTCGCCGATGTTGTCGTTCCTTATCGCGTATCCGAAGCGGGTGTCCGTGCCGTAGACGACGCGTTGCGCTGCCGGCGGCAGACCGGAAGTGCCGAAACAGTGCCCGGCGGTAGTGATGAACATGCCGGACGTGCCTCGAACGGCGTAGCCGCCGGTGCAGTAGTCATCTGGGTTGTTTGGAAATCCGAAGAACATCGGGTGTCCCGGCTTGAACATGTAACCGGCCGCGACCGCCGGTGACGCCGTCGAGGCCAGGAGTAGTGCCACGACCGCAATGGACGAAGCGATGAGTCGTCGTAACAAGCGAACCTCCAGATGATGGAACGACGTGGTGATCGGTTTCAGGGCCAAGGCGGCCCCGCCCTCCGCCCAGGAGATGCGGAGAATCCTTTGTTCCAGCTATCCCTCACGGCTAACGGCTGTCAGCCGGTATGACGTAGGCCGCGGTGTGGGCGCTTGCCTGGTTGAAGGGTCTGCTAGGCCGTCAGCGCCGTGGTGATCGCTCTGATGAGGATCTGCTCTGCTCCGTCGGGAGATGCAGCTGTCGGTTTTCCTCTGAGGTGCCCCAACCAGCCGTAGACGGTCATCGAGCCGCCGGCGATGCCCGGGAAGTCGGTGTCGATCCCGCCGGCGTACGTCGCGGGCCTGCGCAGCAGTTCGTCGCTGGGCAGGTACGCGGGTACCTCGTTCGCGTAGCCGGCGAACAGCAGCTGGCTCGACGTGCCGTATCGCGCCCGGAAGTAGACGGCGTATCCGGACACGATCTCGCCGCCGGCCAGCAGCAGCCGAAGGTCCGGGCTGCCGGCGAACCTCCAGGACTGCAGGGGCACCGGAATCGACGTCGCGAACGTGCCGGCGTCGATTTGGGCGATCATCTGCTGCGCGTGCCGCCGGTAGTAACCCGGCAGGGAAAGGTTGTTGGACCGCACGGCGTAGGCCGCGGACACGTCCCGAAGATTGCCCGCGGTCAGCGTCACATCCAGCGGCAGGCTCACCTCCCGGTAGTGGGTTGTCGTCGGACCGGCGACCGGCCGTCCCGGCCGCAGCAGCGCCGTCGTGACGGCCTGCGCGAGCTCGGCGCCCCGCAGGCTCCGCTGGGCCCAACCCCGCGCGCCGTCAGGGTTCTGGTCGCCGGCCGGCCCGAGAAGGAACTGGGCGAAGGCCCCGGTCGTCTGCTCGATCCGGGTGACCGCGTCCCCCGGGTAGTCCGGGTCGAACATGGTCTGCGACCCCGCCACCACCGGATGGCACCCGTAGCTGAACAGCACGGCCAGCGGCTCACCACCCGGCGTACGGGCCGTCAGGACAGGTACGTCCGACTCGACGTACGGCAGATTTTCCCGGTTTTTCGAGAAGTGCTGGTCGACAACCTGGTAGTCGAGGGTGCACGCCGTTCGTGGGCCCTCAAGTGTGTCCCGGACCAGCTGCACGATCTTCGTGACCAACTGGTCGCCGTAGGCACGCACCTGTGCCTGCAGAGTGGAATTCATCCCGTACGAGATGAACGGGTCCAGTTTGTCGGGGAGCACTGGACCGTTGTGTGTGTGCGTGGCCGTCAGGGCGAAGTTCTCCGACGCCAGCCCGAGATCGACCACCTGGCTGCGGATCGACCGGTGCAGGCCACGTGCGAAGCCGAGAACATCGGCGGTGACGATGACGCGGGGCACGCCCTCGTGCCACAGGATTGTGCACCGCGCGAACAGCGGGGCGGCGGTCCCGGACGCCTGGCGGGGCACATCGACGCCGTAACCGGCCAGGTACGTGTCCGCCGCCGGAGTGATCTCCACCTTTCCGACGGACAGCTCGGTGCCCGCCGCCCCCAGTGCGGAGCTGCCGAGGAGGCCCTGACCTACCAGTGACGCGGCGACGATGGACCCACCGGTGAGCAGGCGGCGACGACCAACGGTCAGTTGCCGATCATCCGGTCTGTCGCCCTCGGCCGCCTGCGCCCGAGATTCCGATGTGGTGGCAGCCCTGACTCTGGACATGGTCATCCGGCAACGATCTCCCCCGTGAGACGCCGACGCGCGACCGCCGCCTCGCATCAGCAATGGATGTGCGAGCGACGGCCATCAGTATCAAGTTGAGAGCGATCATGGCGCACGCCAGGACCGCGGTCAATGGCCGCGTGCCATCTGCATCCCGCAGACGGTTCGCTCAAGGTGCGCGCGGACCGTGTTGGCAGGGCGACACGACCGATTGCCTCACCGATGACGATGCTGAACACCTACGGCTCGAAGTGGACCACTGTGTTAGCCCGGAGTCTGTGGATCTAAGGGTGTCTCCGGTCAGACCTGCCGGGGCGTTGTGCCTGGTGAGGGTGCCGTGATGACCGTGACGCTGAACGATCAGACTGGACGCAAGAAGCGGCCCGAGCCGTCGGCTAAGGCGAAAGCCGCGGCCGAGTTGGTCCGGGCCGCGAAGGAGCAGGGCCTGTCGTTGACGGGTCCGGACGGGCTGCTGAAGCAGTTGACCAAGCCGGTCTTGGAGACCGCGTTGAACGAGGAGATGACCGAGCACCTTAGCTAGGAAAAACACGACCAGGTCGGCGCCGGGTCAGGTAACAACATCCGCATCGGCGTTCCGCAGACGTGGGCGGGCACGTGAGTTACCTAAGACGTGTTTCATAAGCTGGGTCAG
>NZ_JAKKFG010000035.1:0-16009 GCF_022230905.1 Micromonospora salmantinae | reverse complement strand
CATCCGAGCGTGGCGGCAGGCCACCGGAGCGCTGCGTGGTGGCGCCCGGCCGCTGCACCGCACCGCCGGCGGGGGGAGCCGCGCCCGGCCGCCCGGTCCCGCCCGGTTGTTGCGTGCCCGCCGGTTGCCCGGCCCGCGTCGGCTTTCCCGCGTCGCCTCGCTGCCCCGCGCCCGCCGGTTCTCTCGCGCCTGTCGGTTCTCTCGCCCCGCTGGCCGGCAGGTCCCGGCCGAGGCGGGCGAGCAGCAGCCCGGTCGCCACCCCGGCGGTCACCGCGGAGTCGGCGGCGTGTGGTGGTTCCCCGGAGGCGCGCGGCGGCGGCATCCGGCACACCCGGGTCAGCAGCGTCTCCAGCACCGGCGGCGGCAACCCGGGCAGCAGGTCGCGGACGCGTCCGTCCAACTCGCCGCGCAGCCGCCCGAGGTCGGTGGCGCGCGGCGGGTGCCCGAGCAGCTCCCCGGCCAGCTCGCGCAACAGCGGCGGCGCCAGCGCCGCCATGCCCAGCCCCACGTCGGCAGGGGCCCGGCGCAGCTCCTTGCGGAGCCGGTCGCGGTCGCCGGAGCGGACACCTCCCACCACTCGGCGCAGCAACTCCTGGGAGTCGTCCACCCGCTCGTCGGGTTCGTCGTCGGTGCCCTCGCGCCCGCCGGTCAGCTCGGCCACCCGCACCGACCACCACCGGCGCATCCGCACCTGCTCGGCCGGTTCCGGCGCGACCGCGGCCGGCCCGGACGCCGGTGGCGTGTCGTGTCGGGGAGCGCGTTGCTCAGGGCGGGGCGCCGGGGCTCCGTCCGCGCCGAGGCCGATCGCCGTCAGATAGGCCGACAGCTGCTCCTGTGCCACCCGCAGCGCGTAGCCGGCGCTCTCGGCGTGCTCGGTGGCGGCGGACAGCTCGGGCACCCCCATCGGGTTGGCCGACTCCTGTCGTACCCAGCGCAGCCGCTCCGCGGCCAGGCCGAACTTCTCCAGCGCCTGCCCGAGCAGCGCCACCGGGAACTCCTCGGTGGCGGCACGGACCTGCCCGCCGACATCCTCGATGATGGACATGGCGGCCTACAGGGTGGAGACGTAGAGCTGCGCCTGCTCCACCGCGACAAGTGTCGCGGCGAGACACTCCTCCAGCTCCTGGCTGGCCTGGGTCAGCGACGCCTGGGCCGCCTCCACCGTCTCGTGCCCGCTGCCCTCCAGCGCCCCGGCCAGGGTCTGCTGTGCCTCGGAGAGTTTCTCGCCGGCCGCCTGCACGGCTGTCTGCCCGTCTCCGATCTGTTGGAGGGCGACATCGATGGCAGCCTTCAGCTCGGCGACGCTCGCCACGGCGGAACCTCCTGGGGGCGGGGAGATCTCCATTAGAGCCTATCGGCGGTTCCGAAAGAACATCCGCCCTGTCGGTGTTCCTGCCCGCCTGTCCGGAAGGCCCTCGGAAGTGCCGGGAGTCCGATCTGTGGGAGTCCCAGTGCGAGAATTTCTCAGTTGCTGGTCGGGTTCTCGCGGAGCCAGCGCGGGCCGTACACCTCGGCGCCCAGCGCTGTCACCCGCCCGCGCAACTCCCGGTCGGCGGTGACCACCAGCCGTCGACGCCGCGGCGCGCCCTCGACCAGCTCGACCACCGTGTCGTCGCCGGAGCCGGCGGCGGAGACCACCCGGACACCCTCGGTGCCCGGCACGTCCCGGGCGGCCCCCTCGACCACCAGGACCACCTCCACCGGGGCCGTCAGCCGGGCCGGCAACCCGATGGTCGCCACCGGGGCGAGCGAGTCGCGCAACCGGGCAGCGGCCCCGGCACGGTCACGCCACCACCCGTTCGGGCGCGAGCCCACCACGTTGGCGCCATCCACGATCAGCAGCGGGGTCTCATCCATCCCGTCAGCCTGCCACCATCGCCCGGCCCTGACCCGACGCCACTCCCGGAATGCCGGTGCTCGACCACCTGCGGCGTTTGTCGGGGCGCGCGCCGGGTAGCCCCTGCCGACCGTGCCGCGCCCGACTGCGGAGGACAGACATGATGGGACCCGGTGACATCGGCTCCGACCCGTGGGACGAATTCCTGGCCAGGTACTTCGGCCGGGGCGAGGGAGGGCGCCGGCCACCGCACCGGGTCGACATCACCCGCCTGATGACGGCCGACGCCCGGGAGATGCTGGCCGACGCGGCCCGGCGGGCCGCCCAGCGCCAGAGCAGCGACCTGGACACCGACCACCTGCTCTGGGCGGCGCTGCAACGCGAATCGCTGCGCGACCTGGTACGCCGGGCCGGCGCCGACCCGGACACCCTGCTCAACGCGCTCGGTGGGAAGGGCGACGGCGCGCCGCGCGGGGAGGTGCCGCCCAACCTGTCGTTGACCCCCGCCGCCAAGCGGGCGCTGCTCGACGCCCACCAGTTGTCCCGGGCGATGGGCGCCAACTACATCGGCCCCGAGCACATCCTGATGGCGTTGCCGCTCAACCCGGAGTCGCCGGCCGGGCGGATGCTGGCCGCCGGCCGGATCCAACCCGAGTCGTTGCAGGCCGCCAACGCCGAGCGCGGGCCGATGAACGGGCCGAAGCCGGACCGCGGCACCCCCACCCTGGACCAGTACGGGCAGGACCTCACGGACCTGGCCCGCAACGACCAGATCGACCCGGTGGTCGGCCGGGCCGACGAGATCGAACAGGCCATCGAGATCCTGTCCCGGCGTACCAAGAACAACCCGGTGCTGATCGGCGAGGCCGGCGTCGGCAAGACCGCCATCGTCGAGGGGCTGGCCGAACGGATCTGCGACGGGGACGTACCGCAGACCCTGCTCGGCAAGCGGGTCGTCCAGCTCGACCTGGCCGGTCTGGTCGCCGGCACCCGCTACCGGGGCGACTTCGAGGAACGGCTGAAGAAGGTGATCGACGAGATCCGGGCACACCGGGACGAACTGATCATCTTCATGGACGAGATCCACACCCTGGTCGGGGCCGGTGGCGCCGGCAGCGAGGGCGGAATGGACGCGTCCAACATGCTCAAACCCGCCCTCGCCCGCGGCGAGCTGCGGGTGATCGGCGCGACGACGCTGGACGAGTACCGCAAGAGCATCGAGAAGGACGCCGCCCTGGCCCGGCGCTTCCAGCCGGTGCTGGTGCCCGAGCCCAGCGTCGACGACACCATCGCCATCCTGCGCGGGCTGCGCGACCGGTACGAGGCCCACCACCAGGTGCGCTTCACCGACGAGGCGCTGGTCGCCGCCGCCGAGCTGTCCGACCGGTACGTCACCGACCGGTTCCTGCCGGACAAGGCGATCGACCTCATCGACCAGGCCGGCGCCCGGGTGCGGCTGCGCACCCGCACCCCCGCGTCCGACGTGCGGGAGCTGGAGCAGGAACTCGACGAGGTACGCCGGGACAAGGAACAGGCCGTCACCGACGAGCAGTACGAGCGGGCCTCCGCGCTGCGCGACCGGATCGCCGAGCTGGAGGAGGACATCCGCCGCGCGAACGGCGAGGACGGCTCGTCCGGATCCCAGGTGCCCGAGGTGGGCCCGCAGGAGATCGCCGAGGTGGTCTCCCGGGCCACCGGCATCCCGGTCAGCCAGCTCACCGAGGAGGAACGCGACCGGCTGCTGCGCCTGGAAGGTCACCTGCACCAGAAGGTGGTCGGTCAGGACGACGCGGTCACCGCGGTCGCCGAGGCGGTACGCCGCTCCCGGGCCGGGCTGGCCGACCCGGAGCGACCGATGGGCAGCTTCCTGTTCCTCGGCCCGACCGGTGTCGGCAAGACCGAGTTGGCGCGAGCCCTGGCCGAGGCGCTGTTCGGCGAGGCGGACCGGATGGTCCGGGTGGACATGAGCGAGTTCCAGGAGCGGCACACGGTCAGCCGGCTGGTCGGCGCGCCGCCCGGATACGTCGGCTACGAGGAGGCCGGTCAGCTCACCGAGGCGGTGCGGCGCCGCCCGTACGCGGTGGTGCTGCTCGACGAGATCGAGAAGGCCCACCCGGACGTGTTCAACATCCTGCTCCAGGTGCTCGACGACGGGCGGCTCACCGACAGCCAGGGTCGCACCGTGAACTTCAAGAACACCGTCCTGATCATGACGAGCAACCTCGGCTCGGAGCTGATCACCGGCGCTCAGCGCTCGGTCGGCTTCGGCACCGGGGACGTGGGCAGCGAGCAGGAGAGCAACGAGCTGCGGGAGCGGCTCATGCGCCGCCTGCAGGAGAACTTCCGCCCGGAGTTCCTCAACCGCATCGACGAGGTCATCATCTTCCGCCGGCTGGAGGCCGAGCAGCTGCGCGACATCACCGCCCTGCTGCTGGAGGAGACCCGCCGCCGGATGCACGCCCAGGACCTCCAGGTGGAGTTCACCACCGCCGGCATCGACTGGCTCGCCGAACACGGCTACCAGCCGGAGTTCGGTGCCCGCCCGCTGCGCCGGGTGATCCAGCGGGAGGTGGACAACCACCTGTCCCGGATGCTGCTGGAGTCGGCGATCTCGCCGGGGCAGAAGGTCACTGTGGACGTCCGCGACGGCGCGCTCACCTTCGACGTGACAGCGGGCGAGCGGGGGTACACCGCCGCCACGACCACACACCCGCGATGAGCGGGCCGGCGCGAAGGGACGAACACGAGGACCCGCACCAGCCCGCGGAGTCCGCGAAACACCGGGACGAGGACGACCATCCCGACCCGATCCTGGCGCCGCCCACAGCGAACCCCCGCCGCACGCGGGTGCCCGCGGAGGGCCTGCATCCGAAGACCGACCAGGACGACCCGGAGACGTCCGGGCCGCCGCCCGGAGAGGAGACCTGATGGTACGCGAAGCGCGGCTCGACCCCGAGGTGGAAGTGCTCTGGGAGGACTTCCACGCCGAGGTCAACGTTCCGTCGGAGCAACTGCGGACCTGGCTGCTGACCAGGGGTTCGGGGGAGGAGTCGTTCAGCCCGAACCCGAACCTCGACCTGCCCCAACCCGGCCGGGAGATCCTCAAGGTGCTCAACAAGCGCAAGGTGGACCTCACCCCCGAGGACATCGAGGTGATGCGGGAGGCGGTCGAGCGGATCCGCGAACTGATGGACGCCAAGCCGTCGCGCGGCAACGCCGACGACAGCTGGCGGCACTCCCTGCTGGACCTGGGTCACGACCCGCTCGTCGAACGCTGAGCGACCGCACGACGGTGCCGTCCCGGGCAGGGACGGCACCGTTCGGCGTCCTGCTACTGGCCCTTGTCGGATTCCAGGCTCGCGATGGTCAGGCCCGCCGCGTCGGCGGCGGCGTCCCGGTCGCCGCGGGTTTGGTCCTCACGGGTGAGCAGGTTCGCGTACTCGGTCACGTCGGCAGGGTCGGGCACCGTCGGCAGTCGGCGCAGGAACGCCTCCACCTCGCGGGTGGCGGCGGTGTGCGCGGCAGCCGCCTGGCGCAGCAGTTCGCGGTCGTCGGCGGGCGGGTAGAGGTCGGTCATGTCCGCCAGATACCCGGCCCACGGCGGTTCGCACCGCCATCGGCCGGGAATACCGGCCGCTCAGCCCGGCCGGACCCCGATGGGCTGCCGGACGCCGAACCCCGGGTTGCGGGGCAGCCAGGCCAGGTACGCCGGATGCGGCGCCAACGAGTCGACGTAGGCCGCCTTGGCCGTTCCCAGCACCAGCTCCGCGCCCTGGGCGGCGGGGGAGTCCGGATGCCAGCCGAGCAGCAGCCGCCAGCGCAGCGGCGTCCCGGCGAGTTGACGGGTGACCAGACCGCTCACCGGGCGGAACGTCGCCTGGCACAGGGCCACCGCCACGCCGGCCTCCACCAGGTCGACGCAGCCGCGGATGTCGGTCTCGTACACCTTGCGGGGGGTGAAGCCGGCGCGGGCGCAGGCGGCGGCGAAGCAGTCGGCGAAGCAGCCGTCACCCGGCGCGGCGACCCACTGCTCGTGGCGCAGGTCGGCCAGGCGGACCTCGTCCTGCGCCGCGAGGGGATGGGTCTCCGGCAGCAGCACCAGCACCGGGTCGACGGCCACCTCCTGCCAGCTCAACCCGAACCCGGCCGACGGACTGGCGTCGCCGCACACGCCGGCCAGCGCGAAGTCCAGCCGACCGCCGGCCACCAACTGCGCCAACTCGTCCACCGACCAGGACGCGTACGTGGTGATCTGGGCGGGCGGCTGCTCGGCCGCCAACCGGTGCACCAGCCGACCCAGGATCGGGCTGTTCACCCCGCCGAACCGGTAGCACGGCGGCGTGTCGCCCGCCCCGGCCAGCCGGGCGGCCTCGTCCTGCAACCCCTTCATGGCCGGCAACAGCACCCGGGCGCGGGCCAGCACCAGCTCACCGAGCGCGGTGGGTCGAGCCCCGCGCCGGTCCCGGTCGAACAGCGGGCCGCCCAGCGTCCGTTCGATGCGTTGGAGCTGGGCGGTGAGCGCCGGCTGGGCCAGGCCGAGCGCCGAGGCCGCCTTCGTCACACTTCCCGTCTCCGCGATCGCGCAGACCACCCGCAGGTGACGCAGCTCCAGGTTCATAGGGTGACGGTAGGACTACGCGTCTGCTGGCGGAATAGCCCGAGCGGATCGGTGATAATGAATGCATTGCCGGCGGTCGCCGGTCACCGGTCCCGCGGTGGCTCCGGCAGGTCCGCCAGGTACGTCGGTCGCCGGGTCACCGCGTCGAGAACCTTGTCCACGACCCCGACCGCCGGCTCCACGATCCGGTTCCACGGAGGGGTGGCCGGCGTGCCCGGGTGCGGTCGGGTCGGCGCGGCCTCCTCGGCGATCTCCAACCGGTTGCCGAGCCGGATCAGCTCCTCCTCGGTCGCGACCGCGCGCAGCTCGGTGACCAGCGCGCCCACCCCGTCGACATGCCGGCGGACCCGCTCGGCGACCTCGGTCAACGCCTCGTCCGTCAGCCCCTTCAGGGTGCCCAGCAGGGCCGCGTCGGCGTTGATCTCCGCATCCACCCGCTCGGTGGCCGCCGGCAGCGCCGCGCGGACCGCCGGCAGCAGGTACTGCTCCTCGGCGGACAGGTGCCGCGACAGCGCGGCGGTGAGCACCGCCAACCCCTCCTGCGGTGTGGTGTCCGGGCCGGAGAGCTGGTCCAGCAACGCCAGCAGTTGCCGGTGCTCCCGGTCGACGATGTCGGCGATGCTGCGACCGCCGGGTCGGTAACCCTCCTCGGGTGCGGGCGCGGGCGGCAGCGGCGGCAGGGGAACAGCGGACATGGTGCCCTCCTCGACTGGCGGGCGGAAGCTCCGGCAGGGACGTACGGTCGTGGGCGGCGGTACCCGAACGCGGCCAACGCGAAACCGGCCCGCGCCGGGGCTGCCAGTTCGGTCTCGACGAACGGCAGTGGCGCGCTCAGCCGGGCGCCGGGAGTCCCCTGCGGAATAAGCGGAGGTCAGGTGCCGCAGCCACAGATCCGCACCGCCTTGGCGAGGTCGGTGGCGGTGACCTCCCGGACTCCGCGGCCCGACAGGTTGTGCAGGGTCACGGCGGCCGCGCGACGGAGATCGGGCGACGCCGTCGTGGTGTCGATTGTGGAACGCAGCTCCGCGACGACCGCGCGCCGCACCGCCTCGCTCGCGTTGGCGGTGTCCGCGAGGGCCCTCTCGTGGGTGTTCCCCTGGAGCAGTTCGGTGAGCAGAGCGGCCCGCGCCGTCGACTGCTGACGCCTGGCCGTGAGGGCCGACAGGGTGTTCTGTGCGGCGGTGACGGCCTGCCGCGCCTGATCGGCGTACCGGCCGGCGATGGCGGGGATGTCGATCGTCGCCGTGAGGTCGCGGACGGCAGTGCTCATGGCCGCCTGCACGTCGCCCGACCGGGCCGAGATCTTCCGAACGAGCGGCGGCACCTGGGCTCGCAGCCGGTCCTGCAACTGGGTGTCGAAGGCCTCGGCGACGGCGTCGATCAGTGGCTTGGCCGCCGGGTGATGGTCCTGGGCCCAATCGCCCAGTCGCTTCCACGCTGCCAGTTCGGTCGCGACCTTCGGCATCTGCGCGAGGACCTCCTTGCCCCCGTCAGTGGCGACGCTGGTCGCCGCGACAGGCGGCGCAGTATCCGCCCAGCGTCGCGCCGTCTCGGCGTCCTCGCCGGTCAGATCGCCGGGAGTCGGCAGCGCCGGGGCGTCACCGGAGACGGTGATGACCGACTGGTCCGGCAGGGCGCCCCGGCGGGCGACGCGATCCTCCTCGGTGGCGACGACCGGATCGTCGCGGGACCGGTCGCCGTCGGCCGCCCGGATCCGCTCCAGCTCGCTGATCACCTGGACTGAGACGGTGCCGGCGAGCACCTGCTGGTAGTCCGTCGGCAGCTGCTCGCGCAGCGCGCGGACCACCTGTTCGAGGACCTGGCCGGCCAGCCGCTCCTCGACCGCGGCCGCGGCGTGCCGGTAGTCGTCAGTCGTCCACTCGGCGGCCAGTTGCACCCGTCCACGGAGGGTGGCCACGGTGCCGGTGAGCAGGGTGAACACTGACAGCGCGGTGACCGTGGCAACCGCCGGCCCGCTGTAGCGTCCGTAGCCGCGGACGATCCCGTTGAGCCATGCCCCCGCTGCGCCGGGAGTGCCGGCCGCCGTCAACAGGGAGGTCAGCAGCCACGCCCCGAGCAGCACGAGGGCCAGGCCCCACTCGGGCAGTTTCAGCTTGCCGACCAGGTCGGCGGCATCGTCCAGGACGTTCTGCGTGGCCAGGATCGTGTCCTGCGTCGCCGTCGGAACGATGAGCGATCCGAGCACCGCCGCGGCCACGAGGTACAACGCGAGCACCGCGCCCAGCGGGAACAGATACAGTCGGGCGGTGCCGGCCAGGTTGTCGCGCAGCGTGGCCGCGAAGCCGCGCCGCACCGCCGGATCGAACCGGTCGACGTCGTGCAACCGGGCGTGCGCGGCGCTGACCGCCAGCGCCGCGCAGATCAGGGCCAGCGCGAACGCGTACAGCCACGCCTCGGCGATCAGGCCGGCCAGCACGCAGAGCGCGGCGAGGGCGTAGCGCCACCGCCAGTCGGGCACTGTGATCTGGACCAGTTGCTCGTCCGGCCAGTCGCGGCCCGGATACTTCTTCTCGAGAGCCGCCCGGGTCAGCCGGAGGGACCTTCGGCGGGACGCGCCACCCGGGGGGATGTCGCACCGGACGACGAGGGTGGCGCCGCCGACGTCGGTGACCGGGACGCGGTGGCCTCGGACGCCCGCCCGAGCCTGGTCACGGGTGAGAACGGTGCGGGTTCGGAGGCGGCGCGGCGCGGACTCTGTCACATCGCATCCCTGCGTAGAGCGGCGGAAAGCAGGCGCATCCAGTCATCGCCAGAGCCTCGACTGTACGGTTCGTCCGTGGCTGAGCCGAGGTCCCGCACGGCGGCTCTTGCGACGTGTTTCCGACTGAGGTCCGAGGCGGTCGCGCGCAGCGGGGCCGGGAACACCAGTCGATGCGTCAGCTGACGGGCGCGGGCGCGTACGGTCCGCCCGCACACCCGCGCCGGACCGTCCGCGTCGGTGCGCCGGCCCGTCGACCACCTCGGGCTGGTATGAAGAGGCGATGACGAGCGATGCCGCCTCCGCCCGACCCGACCCCACCGCAGAGGTCGTGGACCTCTGCCGCGACCTGCTGCGCATCGACACCACCAACACGGGTGACAACGACACCAGCGTCGGCGAGCGCCGCGCGGCCGAGTACGTGGCGGAGAAGCTCGCCGAGGTGGGCGTGGAGTCCGTCCTGCACGAGTCCGCGCCGGGCCGGGCGAACGTGGTGGCCCGCATCCCGGGCACCGACCCGAGCCGGGGCGCGCTGCTGGTGCACGGCCACCTGGACGTGGTGCCCGCCGACGCCGACGAGTGGTCGGTGGGCCCGTTCTCCGGCGAGCTGCGCGACGGCTACCTCTGGGGCCGGGGCGCCATCGACATGAAGGACTTCGACGCGATGGTGCTCGCCGTGGTGCGGCACTGGCAGCGCACCGGCGTACGGCCCCCGCGCGACATCGTGCTCGCGTACACCGCCGACGAGGAGGCGGGCAGCGACTACGGGGCGCGCTTCCTGGTGGACAACCACCGTGGCCTCTTCGACGGCTGCACCGAGGCGATCGGTGAGGTCGGCGGCTTCTCCTACTCGGTGAACGACAGCCAGCGGCTCTACCTCATCGAGACCGCCGAGAAGGGCATCGACTGGCTGCGGCTGCACGCCAAGGGCCGCCCCGGGCACGGCTCGATGATGCACGACGACAACGCCGTCACCGCCCTCGCCGAGGCGGTCGCCCGGATCGGCCGGCACCGCTTCCCGGTGGTGGTCACCGACACCGTGCGAGCCTTCCTGACCGAGGTCTCCGACCTGCTCGGCATCGAGTTGGACCCGGACGACCCGGAGACGGCCATCGCGAAACTCGGCCCCATCGCCAACATCATCGGCGCGACCATCCGCAACACCGCCAACCCGACCCGGTTGAGCGCCGGCTACAAGGACAACGTCATCCCCGGCCGGGCCACCGCCACCATCGACTGCCGCAGCCTGCCCGGCCAGTCCGAGCTGCTGGAGCGGCAGCTGCGCGAGCTGGTCGGTCCGGACATCGCGATCGAGTACGTCCAGCGGCAGCCGGCACTGGAGACCACCTTCGACGGTGACCTGGTCGAGGCCATGTCGGCGGCCCTGCGAGCGGAGGACCCGGGGGCGCGACCCGTCCCCTACATGCTCTCCGGGGGCACCGACGCCAAGGCGTTCTCGCAGCTCGGCATCCGCTGCTTCGGGTTCGCCCCGCTGCGGCTGCCCGCCGACCTGAACTTCTCGGCGTTGTTCCACGGCATCGACGAGCGCGTTCCGGTGGACGGACTACAGTTCGGCGTGCGGGTTCTCGACCGGTTCCTCCGCACCTGCTAGTCGTGTCCGGCGGTGGCCGCCGGCGCGCAACCTCCCCAACGTGAAGGGACTGCCCCACATGACCGACCAGCATGGTGAGCTGGACGCCGCTCTCGAGCGGGTGATCGAAGCGGCCCGCCACCACCTGGCCGCCGTACGCGCCGCGCAGGGCCGCGTCGACGACGACGACGTCTGGCAGGCGTACGTGGCGTTGAACAACGCCTCCTTCGCGTACGACGAGCGGCTGCTCGACGCCTTCGGCGAGGTGACGCCGTGGGATGTCGACTCGATCGACCCGGACGAGGCCGACGAGCGTTTCGGCGGCGGCGAGGGCGCCGAGGCCAGCGACCCGCACCCCAGGGTGATCTCGGTGCGTCAGCGTCGTGACTACCGGGTGCCGAGCGTCGCCGCGCTGCTGCGGGTGGCCGAGGCGGCCCGTCGCGAGGGCACCCCGGAGGACGACGAGCCGGCGCCGGTGGAGGGCGTCGGCGAGGCGGTGCTGGAGCTGCTGCAGAGTGGTGACGGCTCGCTCGGCGCGTTGGACGTCCCCGAGTTGGAGCCGCTCGACGGGGTGGTCATGGTCAGCGAGGTGGGCACCCCGGTCGACCTGGAGTCGTTCGACGACGACGACGCGGTCGGCCCGTTCCAGCCGGCTGCCGACGACCGGCTGGTCGGTCGGCTCGACGAGCACCCGTTCCTGGAGCTCGACGACGACCACGACCACGCCGGGCACCAGCACTAGGCCGGGTGCCGCCCGGGGCCGACTCCGGCCTCGGGCGGCACCGCCCGGTGTCAGTACGACAGACCCGGCTGCGGCTGGTTGACCCGCCGCCGACGCAGCACCACCTGCCGCGTGCCGTCCCGGTACAGCCGCACCCGGGCCAACTCCCATCCGGAGAACTCCGCCTGGATCGCCAACTGCGCCGCCGCGGTCAACCGGTCGACGTTCGGCGGCAGCCGCAGTGGCGCGTACTCGTAGTCCATGCTCTCCATGCTGCCCAGCCCAGCGGCCGTTCGCCACCCCCTCCGGAGTGACCGACGACGCCACCGCGGGCGGTTCGTACCGCCCCGTGCCTCGTCGCGCCGATCTCGCGGTTTCGGTCGCCGAGATGCCCGTGTGGGAGGGCAGATCCTGACGATGCCGGCCCCGGTCGGGTCGATCATCAAGTTGTGGTGCCTAATTTGGCCCTGTTGCGGCGACTTTGTCGCCGACCGGGCAGCCGCCGCCGGGGTCAGCCGGCAGGTCGTTGGAAAGGAACGCGCAATGTCAGGGGAGCGAGGCCGGCTCGGTCGGTTCACCGACGCGGTGCTCGGCGGCGCGCGGGCCGCCCGGGACAAGGCCCGTGAGTTGCGCGACGAGTTCCGCACCAGCGACGAACCCGAACGTGCTCTCGTCGCGCCACTGCTGCCCGGGCAGGAGCTGCGCTATGTGGGGCTGGGCCCGGTCCGCGCCCCGCAGACCCACAAGGCTGGTCGGCAGCTCGCCGATGTGATGGCCGACGAGTTCGTCGACTCGCTCGACCCGAAGGTGCTGTTCGGGCTCCTCAACATCGTCAACCCGGTGGTCTGGGTGGACGCGGTGCTGACGCCGGTCCGGCTGGCCGCTGGCGTGCTGCTGCTGCCCGGCAAGGCCGGTGCCATCGCCGCCGGTGTGCCGGAGGCGGCCGAACCGGAGCCAGCCCCACCACACCAGCGGGTGCAGCGGGATCCCATCCCGCTCACCGAGGAGCAGGAAGCGTTCCGCGCCCTGTTCCGGCTCAGCCTGTACCGCCCGCTGGCCGAGCAGCTCGCCGAGATCGCCTACCGTCGCCGGTTCGTCTTCAGCGGCGACCTCGCCACCCTCGCCGGCAGCCTGCTGCTCTTCCTGGAGCGCTACAACGGCACCCCGCTGGCGGTGACCGACACCCACCTGCACCTGCTGCGGATGGGCCCCCGTCCGGACGCCGACCGGCCCGACCGACGGCAGCCGCGGGTGCTGTGGAGTGTGCGACGCGACCGGGTGGCCCGGGTCGACTCGGAGCGCGGCGCGACCGGGCTCGTGCAGCTGACGTCCACGATCGTCTTCGACGACGGCTCGTGGATCCGGCTCACCCAGCCCGCGCTCCGCGACGACCAGTCGCGCTTCCTGGCCGCGATCCACGACCTCCCCGGGCAGCGCCCTCAACCGTGACCCGGCGGCTGCTCAGCCGTCGCGTTCGGGGTAGCCGACCGGCACCGCGGAGACGTCGTCCAGCGCTGTGGTGATCTCCTCGGGCAGGGTGATCCGCTCCACTGCGAGCGCGCCGAGCAACTGCCCGACCGTCCGCGCGCCGAGGATCGGCGCGGTCACGCCGGGCCGGTCCCGGATCCAGGCCAACGCCACCTCCAGCGGCGACACCCCCAGCCCACCGGCCGCGGTCGCCACCGCCTCCACGATGCTGGAACAGCGCGGCTCCAGGTAGGTCGAGACGAACCGTTCGAAGTGCGGCGACGCGGCCCGGGAGTCGGCCGGCCGACCGTGCCGGTACTTGCCGGTGAGCACGCCCCGGCCCAGCGGCGACCAGGGCAGCACGCCGAGGCCGAGCGCATCGCACGCGGGCAGCACCTCCCGCTCCACGCCCCGCTCCAGCAGCGAATACTCCACCTGGGACGCGACCACCGGCGCCCGCCCCGGCCAGGCGGTCTGCCAGGCGGCGGCCCGCGCGGTCTGCCAGCCGGAGAAGTTCGACACCCCGACGTAGCGGACCTTGCCGCTGGCCACCGCGTGGTCCAGGGCGGCCAGGGTCTCCTCCAGCGGGGTGTCCGGGTCGTACCCGTGCACCTGGAACAGGTCGACGTGGTCGGTGCCGAGTCGGCGCAGCGACGCGTCCAACGTGCGCAGCAGGTGCCCCCGGGAGCCGTCCCGACGTCGGCCGCTGCCGGGGCGCAACCCGGCCTTGGTGGCGATCAGCAGCTCCTCGCGGGGGACGAGGGAGCCCAGCAACGAGCCGATCACCGACTCGGCGTCGCCGTCGCCGTACACGTCGGCGGTGTCGATGAGGTTGCCGCCCGCGTCGAGGTAACTCTTCAGCTGAGCGGCCGCATCGTCGGCGTCGGTGTCCCGGCCCCAGGTCATGGTGCCGAGCGCGAGCCGGGAAACCGCCAGCCCGCTTCGGCCGAGCGGTCGCTGTTGCATGGGTGAACCTTATTTCGAACCTGCCGCCACCGATATCCTCGCTCCCGTATCTCTGCCGGTTCTGCCGGTTCCGCCGCCCCGGGCTGCCCCGATGGAGGGGGGATCAAAGGGGTCGAGCCGGTGATCGAGTCCGTTATCGGCATTGCGTAACCTGGGGCGACCTGTGCCACGGATGGGGGAGGACCAGTGCGACTCGGGCTCAGTCTCGGATACCAGACGGCGTGGAGCACACCGGCCGACCACCTGGCGCTGGCCCAGGAGGCGGACCGGCTGGGCTATTCGGTGGTGTGGGCGGCGGAGGCCTACGGCTCCGACTCGCCCAGCATGCTCGCCTGGATGGCCGGCCAGACCGAACGGATCGACGTCGGCGCCGCGGTGATGCAGATCCCCGCCCGTACGCCGGCGGCCACCGCCATGACCGCCGCCACTATCGACGCGCTCTCCGGCGGCCGGTTCCGGCTCGGCCTGGGTGTATCCGGCCCGCAGGTGTCCGAGGGCTGGCACGGCGTGCGCTTCGCCAAGCCGCTGGCCCGGACCCGCGAGTTCGTCGACATCGTCAAGCTGGCCATCGCCCGCAAGGAGGTGGCGTACGACGGCGAGCACTACACGCTGCCGCTGCCGGACGGCCCGGGCAAGGCCCTGCGACTGGGCTTCCACCCACCCCGCGAGCACATACCGATCTACCTGGCCGCGGTCGGCCCGAAGAACCTGGAGCTGGCCGGCGAGATCGCCGACGGCTGGCTGGCCGTGTTCTACGCCCCGGAGTTCGCCGAGGAGCAGCTCGCCTCGGTGCAAGCCGGGCGGGCCAAGGTCGGCAAGGAGTTGGCGGGGTTCGACGTGGTGCCGTCGGTGCCCGTGGTGATCGGCGACGACGTGGCCTCCTGCGCCGAACTCGTCCGCTGGTACGCCGCGCTCTACATGGGCGGCATGGGCAGCCGGCAGCAGAACTTCTACAACCAGCTCGCCACCCGGATGGGCTACGGCGACGCCGCCCGCGAGGTGCAGGACCTGTACCTGGCCAAGCGGCAGCGCGACGCCGCCGCCGCCGTACCCATGGAGTTCATCGACCGCACCTCGCTGCTCGGCCCGAAGGAGCGCATCGCCGAGCGGATGCGGGAGTACGCGGCGGCCGGCGTCACCACGCTGTCGGTGACCCTCTTCGTGGCCGACCGGGACAGCGGTGTGCAGACCCTGCGTACCGTCGCCGAGGCTCTCGACCTCTCGGGAGTCGGCGAGTGACCTGGGTCGAGGCCATCGTCCTGGGCATCGTCCAGGGACTGACCGAGTTCCTTCCGGTCAGCTCGTCGGGGCATCTGCGGATCACCTCGGCGATCTTCTTCGACCGGGACGCCGGCGCGTCGTTCACCGCGGTCACCCAGCTCGGCACCGAAGCGGCCGTGCTGATCTACTTCGCCAAGGACATCTGGCGGATCACCCGGACCTGGCTGGTGGGCATCCGGGACAAGTCGGTCCGCTCCAGCCTCGACTACCGGATGGGCTGGTACGTGATCGTCGGCTCGATCCCGATCGGGCTGTTCGGTTTCGTGTTCAAGGACCAGATCAAGACCGCCGGGCGCAACCTGTGGGTGGTGGCGACCACGCTGATCGTGTTCGCCTTCGTGTTGGCGTTCGCCGAGTACTGGGGGCGGCAGACCCGCACCCTGGAGAACTTCCGGATGAAGGACGGCATCGTGATGGGCTTCGCCCAGGCGATGGCGCTGGTCCCCGGGGTGTCGCGCTCCGGCGGCACGCTCACCGCCGGTCTGCTGCTCAACCTGACCCGCGAGGCGGCGGCACGGTACTCCTTCCTGCTGGCCATCCCGGCGGTGGTGATGTCCGGGGTGTTCAGCCTCGGGGACGTCTTCGAACCGTCCGCCCCGGGCACCTCGGTGCCCACCGTTGCCCAGACGATCGTGGCCACCCTCATCGCCTTCGGTATCGGCTACGCGGCCATCGCCTGGCTGCTGCGCTACGTCGCCCACCACACCCTGTACGTCTTCGTGCTGTACCGGGTCGCGCTGGGCACCCTGGTCCTGGCCCTGCTGCTGACCGGCACGATCGACGCCACCTGACCGATCTGTCGACGGCCC
>NZ_JAKKFG010000034.1:0-8668 GCF_022230905.1 Micromonospora salmantinae | reverse complement strand
CCGCCCCGTCGATCTTGCACTTTCTGTCGTCGCATCACCGGCATACCGGGATGAATCAACGACAGGAACCGCAAGATCGGCGGCGTAGGGCGCGGGGCGCGGGTCGGCGGCGCGTGGCGCGTGGCGCGGGGCGCGGGGCGCGGGGCGCGTGGCGCGGGACGCTGTGTGGCGACAGCAACACCAGGGATGTAGTGGCGGATCTTGCCGGCGGGCGGCGGGCGGCGGGCAGCGGGCAGAAGGCCGGCTCGGGTCAGCTGATGAGGGGGCGGAAGGTGCCCAGGGCGAGGCTCGTGGTCAGGGCGGCTGCGGCGAGTACGACGGCCCCGGCGATGAGAAGGACGTCGGCGCGGGTGAAGTGCTGGTGGCGGGCGACGGTACGGGGTGTGCCGGCGTCGAAGCCACGCGCGTCCATCGCCACCGCCAGCCTGGTGCCTCGGCGGATCGCCCCCACCAGCAGCGCGAACGCGGTGGAGGCGAAGAGCCGCAGCTTCGCCACCGGATTGCGTCCCGCGTCGACGCCCCGGGCGCGTCGAGCCATGCTGATCATCTGCCACTCCTGACCGAGCAGGGGCACCAGCCGGAACGCGGCCAGCGCCCCGATGGCGAACCGGGCCGGCGCCTTCGCGTTCTGGATCAACGCGTCGGCCAGGTCGGTGGGGTCGGTGGTCGCGAAGACGATCACACCGGGCAGGGCCACCGCGAACACCCGCAGGACCAGACCGAGCGCGGTGAGCAGGACGCCGGTGCTCACCAGCACCGGTCCCACGTCCAGCAGGACCCGACCGGACCGGTCGGCGGCGAACAGCACCAGGGTGACCAGGATGCCGGCGGCACTGAGCAGCAGTGGCCAGGCCCGCCGGGCCAGCACCCGGTAGCGGATGCCGAACAGCGGCAGGACGGCCAGTTCGAGGGCGATGGCGATCGCCGGGGCCACCGGGTCCAGGGTCGCCAGCAGGGTGAACGAGAAGACCAGTGCGGCGGCGACCTTCGCCACCGGGTTGCGGCGGGCCAACGGCGCGTCCGGCGCGGCGACCGGCTCGATGCTGATCATCGGTGGTCGTCCGGTGCACGGTGCAGGGTGACGGTGCGGTCGGCGAGCGCGGCGACGAAGTCCGCGTCGTGGGTGACAGTGACCACGCCGTGCCCGGCGTCGCGCAGGTCGGCGAAGAGGTCGACCAGCTCCCGCCAGGTCCGCCGGTCCTGACCGAAGGTGGGTTCGTCGCAGATCAGCAGGCGTGGCGCGGTGGCCAGGGCGGTCGCCACGCTCAGCCGTCGCGCCTCGCCGCCGGAGAGGGTGTACGGGTTGGCGGCGGCGAGCCGGGCCAGCCGCAGCCGGTCCAGCAGCCCGGCCACTGTCTCCTTGACGGCGGCCTCGGGTTGACCGGTGCGGCGCGGGCCGAGCGCCAGCTCGTCGAAGACCGTACTGGTGACGAACTGGTGCTCCGGATCCTGGAAGACCGACCCGATTCGTCGGGCCAGCGCGGGCGCCCGCCACCGGTGCGGGGGAGTGCGGTGGTCCGCGCCGGCCAACTCGGCGGACGCGGTGACCCGCCCGCTGCCGGGCCGGAGCAGACCGCCGAGCAGCAACGCGAGGGTGGACTTGCCGGCGCCGTTGGGTCCGCGTACGGCGAGTGCCTCACCGGCGCGTACCGCCAGGTCGGTGGAGCCCAGCCGGGGTGGCAGGCCGAGCCGGTCGGCGGTGAGCAACAGATCCCCGGGGCCGGCGGTGGCCGGCCGGGGCGCGATGGGGTGGCCGGGCACCCAGACCCCCTCGGCGGCCAGGGCGGCGCCGTGGGCGGCGAAGACCGCCTCTGGTGTGCCGTCCGCGCGGACGCCGCCACCCGGTTCCAGGACGACCACCCGGTCGACCAGTGGCAGTGCCTCGGCGACCCGGTGCTCGACCAGGATCAGCGTGGTGTCGGCGTCCAGCGCCCCGGCCACCGCGTGTCGGACCAGTTCGGCCCCGGCCGGGTCGAGGTTGGCGGTCGGCTCGTCGAGCAGCAGCAGGGCGGGGCGCAGGGCCAGGGCGCCGGCCAGGGCGAGGCGTTGCTGCTCGCCGCCGGAGAGCGCCGCGGTGTGGCGGTCGCGGGGGTACGGGAAGCCGACCCGGTGCAGCGCCTCGTCCACCCGGGGCCAGATCTCGTCGGCCGGCACTCCCCGGTTCTCCAGCCCGAACGCGACGTCGTCGCCGCAGCGCGCCATCACCAGTTGGGTCTCCGGATCCTGGAAGACGATGCCGACCCGTTCCCGCCCCTTGCGTGGGTCGAGCCCGTCGATCTCGACGGTGCCCTCCTGCTCGCCGGAGTCCTCGGGGAGCAGCCCGGCCAACGCGCTGAGCAAAGTGCTCTTGCCAGCCCCGGAGGGCCCAAGAAGCAGAACCCGCTCCCCAGCCTCGACTCGCAGGTCAACCCCGCGCACGGCCCAGGCACGCCGCCCAGCGTGCCGCCACCCGAACCCCCGCAGCAGTACCCCGCCCACCAACCCACCCCTCCAGGCTGCGCGCCCGCCTATCCCCGGTGATCAAGAGGTTTGCGTCAGGAAATCGCCTTCCGTTGACGCAAACCTCTTGATCAACATCGTCGACCAGGGGGTTAGATCAGGGCTCGGTCTCGGCCTGCTGGGAAGCGGTCCAGGACGCCGGTGTTGGCCAGGGCGTTCGTCAGCAGCCAGCCGCCCAGGCCGGCGATCAGTGTGGCGCTGACGATGGTGAGCAGCGCGTACGGGATGCGGTAGTCGGTCAGCGCGTAGTCGACGTTCCAGACGAAGAAGTCGAACAACGCGGCGCTGAGGCCGGTCAGTGCGCCCGCGAACACAGCGGTCGGCAGCCGGAACGACCGGTACCGGAAGGCGGCGAAGGCCAGCTCGGCGCCGATGCCCTGCACGATGCCCTGCGGGATGACCGTGCCGGCCCACTGGCTGCCCAGCAGCGCGGACAGGACCGCGGCCACGGTCTCGCAGTAGAGCGCGGCGCCGGGCTTGCGGATGACCAGCCCACCGATCACCGCCGGCATCAGCCAGACGCCGTAGAGCAGCGTCTGCGCCGGCGGGAAGAAGGCGAACGCGCCCTCGGTGGCGCTCCAGACCAGGCCCCAGGCCCAGAAGATGACGCCGAAGGCGACAGCGATCACCGAGGCGACCACGATGTCGATGGTGCGCCAACGGTGTGTGTCGGTGGTGGATGTCATGTGTTGCTCCCAGTTCGTGAGTGCGAACCAGGAGAAGACGCACGCCGCGTCCGGTGGCACCGGACTGCGGCGCGGCTGGAGGTCGACCGAACTCCCTGCGCTGGCATTACCCAGATCAGGTTCGAGGGTCTGCGGGCGTGCCCGCACTCTCAGCGCTGTGCGCTCCCCTGTCGGATATGAAGTTGTCTCGCTGACGCTAACACCGACCAGGGGCGCGGGCCCAGCAGGGCACCCGCCTGACCTGCGGGAGCGACCGGCGCACCGCCGGCTGGGTACGCTTCCGATCATGCGGGTTGACGCGCGAGGCTTCACGTTCGAGGTGACCGTCGGCGGTCCGACGGACGGCGTACCCGTCCTGCTGCTGCACGGTTTTCCACAGCACAGCGGCGAGTGGGACGACGTGGTGCCGGCGCTGCACGCGGGTGGGCTGCGCACGTACGCGCTGGACCAGCGCGGCTACTCACCCGGTGCCCGGCCCACGGCGGTGGCCGACTACCGGATCCCCGAACTCGTCACCGACGTGGTGGCGGTGCTCGACGCGCTCGGGCTGGACGCCGTGCACCTGGTCGGCCACGACTGGGGCGCCGTCGTGGCCTGGGCGGTTGCCGCCCGGTACCCCGAGCGGGTCCACACGCTGACCGCGGTGTCCGTACCGCATCCGGCGGCCATGGCGCACGCCCTGAGCACCGACGCCCAACAGAAGGCCCGCTCGTCGTACATCGCGCTGTTCCGCAAGCCCGACAAGGCGGAGAAGGTGCTGCTGGCGTGGCACGCCACCGCGTTGCGCAAGCTGCTCGGCGGGGTGGGCGACACGTCCCGGGTGAACCGGTACGCCGACCCGATGCGGGAGCCGGGTGTGCTCACGGCCGCGCTGAACTGGTACCGGGCGATGTCCCGCGCCGACCTGGCCGGCGTCGGCCCGGTCGCGGTGCCCACCACGTACGTCTGGAGTGACCGGGACGTCGCCATCGGCCGGACCGCCGCCGAGGCGTGCGCGCAGAACGTCACAGGCGACTACCGCTTCGTGCAGCTGCCCGGGGTGAGTCACTGGATCCCGGACGCGGCGCCGGCCCCGCTCGCCGAGGCGATCCTGGCCCGAGCCGGCGGGACGGCCTGAGCCGTGCGGGTCCGCGAGGGAGAGCCAACGTGACGACGGACGCCAGCGGGCCGGGCAGCCGTCGCTCGATCGCCGCGCAGCTGCGCGTGCTGGGCGTACGCCCCGGCGCGACGCTGCTGGTGCACGCCGCGCTGCGTCCGCTGGGCTTCGTCAGCGGCGGCCCGCACGCGATGGTGCTCGCCCTGCGCGACGCGCTCGGCCCCGACGGCACGATCGTCGTGCCCACCCACACGCCCGACAACAGTGACCCCGCGCAGTGGCGCAACCCGCCGGTGCCGGCGGGCTGGTGGCCGCTGATCCGCTCGGAGATGCCGGGCTTCGACCCGGTGATCACGCCGAGCCGGTTCATGGGTGCGCTCGCCGAGACGGTCCGCGGTTGGCCCGGCGCGCTGCGCAGCGCCCATCCGCAGGTGTCGTTCGCCGCGCTCGGGCCGGCCGCCGAGCAGGTGGTCGCCGGGCACACCCTGGCCGACTCCCTTGGCGAGGGCTCCCCGCTGGCTCGCCTCTACGACCTGGACGCCGACGTGTTGCTGCTCGGCGTGGACCACTCGGTGAGCACCTCGCTGCACCTGGCCGAGTACCGCTGCCCCGGCTCGCCGCGGGAGCGGCTCGGTGCCGCAGTGCGTACCGCCGACGGGGGTCGGGAGTGGGTGTGGTGGCAGGACGTACGACTCGACGCGGACGACTTCGCCGCGTTGGGCGAGGACCTGGAGGCCACCGGCGCGGTACGCACCGCACCGGTCGGCACCGGGACCGGCAGGTTGATGCGCCAGCGGGCGGCGGTCGACTTCGCGGTTCGCTGGCTGGCCCGTAATCGAACGACGGAGGACGCATGACGGTGAGTGCCGAGGACTACCTGGCCGTGGTGACCGAGACGATCGGCCGGGTGGCCGCCAGTCAGCGGGAGGCGGTGGGGCGGGCCGCCGACCTGATCGCCGAGGCCGTCCGAGCCGACGGCGTGGTGCACGCGTTCGGCACCGGGCACTCGGAGGCCCTCGCCATGGAGATCGCCGGACGGGCTGGCGGTCTGGTGCCGACCAACCGGATCGCGCTACGCGACCTGGTGCTGCTCGGCGGCGAACCGGCCGACCGGCTCGGGCCGCTGCTGGAACGGGACCCGGCCGTCGCGCACCGCCTCTACGAGCTGGCCCCGGTGCGTCCCACCGACGTCTTCGTGCTCGCCTCGAACTCCGGGGTCAACGGCGCCATGGTGGAGTTCGCCACGCTGGTGAAGGAACACGGTCATGGGCTGGTGGCGATCACCTCGGCGCAGCACTCCGGCCGGATGACCTCCCGGCACCCGTCCGGGCGCAAGCTGAGCGACCTCGCCGACGTGGTGCTCGACAACGGCGCGCCGTACGGCGACGCGACGTTGCCCCTGCCCGGTGGCGGCGCCGTCGGCGCGGTCTCCTCGATCACCGCGGCGCTGCTGGCGCAGCAGGTGACAGTGGAGGTGGTGGCGCGGTTGCTGGCGGCGGGGGAGCGGCCCCCCGTCTACCTGTCGGCGAACATCCCGGACGGCGACGCGCACAACAACGAGCTGGAAGCTCGGTACGCGGGGCGGATCCGACGCGGGTCCTGACCCGGTGCTGGCGGCCGACTTGCGTCGCCGAGATGAACGGCAGATGTCGTGAACCTGTTTCGCGCTCGGCCGGGTGGGGCATTGGCGTTGCTGCCGGCGGCCAGGACCGCCGGCAGTAGCGTCTCACCGGAGGTAGCGCGTGTCCAAGGAGACCGAGAAGCAGCGCTGGCAGCGCAACTTCGCCGACCTGCTGCAGGAGTTGCGGGTCGCCCAGACCGGCGTGCAGATTCTCTTCGCCTTCCTGCTCACCCTGCCGTTCAGTAACGGGTTCACCGAGACCACGGAGTTCCAGCGCGACGTCTACATCGTGGCGTTGCTCGCGGCGGCCGCCGCCACCGCGATGATCATCTCGCCGGTGGCGTTCCACCGGGCGCTGTTCCGGCAGGGGCGCAAGCCGGAGTTGGTCCGCTTCGCCCACCGGATGGCCAGCGGCGGTCTCGCCTTCATGCTGATCGCGATGGTCAGCGCGGTGCTGCTGATCACCGACTTCGTGCTGGACCGGCCGATCGCCTTCGTGCTCAGCGCCCTGACCGGGCTCTGGTTCCTCACCTTCTGGATGCTGCTGCCGTTCGCCCGGCGCAACTGGGGTGAGGACGAGATCGACGACGAGGACGACGACCCGGACACGATCAACAGCCGCTGATCGCGCCGATCTTCACGCAGCGCTACCCCTGGGTAACAACCGGGGGTAGCGTGGCGGTAGTCGCGCACGTCGACGCAGCCGCACCGAGCTTCGAGGGGGCAGCCGTGACCACGACGCAGAATGGCCGACCGGCACCGGACGGCCCCGACTCCGAAACCACCGCCGGTGCCGCCGCGCCGCTGCCCGCAGAAGCCGGGCAGGTCACCGAGAAGGAGGCCCGGCAGGTCGCCGAGGCCGCCCGCGAATCCACCTGGGACCGACCCAGCTTCGGCAAGGAGTTGTTCCTCGGCCGGTTCCGGCTCGACCTGATCGACCCGTGGCCCCGATCCGATCCGGACGACGTGGCTCGGGCGGAGGAGTTCCTTGGTCGGTTCCGCGCCTTCCTGGCCTCCGAGGTGGACGGCGCGGCCATCGAGCGGGACGGGTCCATACCCGACTCGGTCTTCCACGGCCTGGCCGACCTCGGCGCGTTCGGCATGAAGATCGACCGGAAGTACGGCGGGCTCGGGCTGAGCAACCTGCACTACTGCCGGGCGCTCATGCTGGCCGGCTCGGTGAGCCCGGCCATCGGCGCGCTGCTCTCGGCACACCAGTCGATCGGCGTGCCGCAGCCCCTGAAGATGTTCGGCACCGCCGAGCAGAAGCAACGCTTCCTGCCCCGGCTCGCCGCCGGCGAGGTGTCCGCGTTCCTGCTCACCGAGCCCGACGTCGGCTCCGACCCGGCCCGGCTGGCCACCATCGCCGAACCGACCGAGGACGGCACGGGTTACCGGCTCAACGGTGTGAAGCTCTGGGCCACCAACGGCATCGTGGCCACCCTGCTGGTGGTGATGGCCCGGGTGCCGGCCACGGAGGGACGTCGGGGCGGGATCACCGCGTTCGTGGTGGACGGCGACAGCCCCGGCATCACCGTCGAGCGGCGCAACGAGTTCGTCGGCCTGCGCGGCCTGGAGAACAGCCTGACCCGGTTCCACGACGTGATCGTCCCCGCCGAGAACGTCATCGGCGGTGAGGGCAAGGGGCTGAAGATCGCCCTGACCACTCTGAACACCGGCCGGCTCTCACTGCCGGCCATGTGCGTGGGCGCCGGCAAGTGGGCGCTGAACGTGGCCCGGGGGTGGGCCGCCGACCGGGTCCAGTGGGGACGACCGGTGGGCGAGCACGAGGCGGTCGCGCAGAAGCTCTCCTTCATCGCCGCCACCACGTACGGCATGGAGACCATGCTCGACCTCTGCTGCCTGCTCGCCGACGACGACCGCAACGACATCCGGATCGAGGCGGCGCTGGTCAAGCTGTACGCCAGCGAGATGGCCTGGAAGATCGCCGACGAGCTGATCCAGATCCGGGGCGGGCGCGGCTACGAGACGGCCGACTCACTGGCCGCCCGCGGCGAACGCCCGGCCGCCGTCGAGCAGATGCTGCGCGACCTGCGGATCAACCGGATTTTCGAGGGCTCCACCGAGATCATGCACCTGCTGATCGCGCGGGAGGCGGTCGACGCCCACCTGTCGGTGGCCGGCGACATCATCGACCCGGACGCGGGGCTGGGCCGCAAGGCCCGAGCCGGCGCGCGAGCGGGCGCCTTCTACGCGAAGTGGCTGCCCACCCTCGCCGTCGGTCGGGGGCAGAGCCCTTCGGCGTACGCCGAGTTCGGCCCGCTCGCCGCGCACCTGCGCCAGGTGGAGCGTTCGTCGCGCAAGCTGGCCCGGTCGACGTTCTACGCGATGTCGCGCTGGCAGGGAAAGATGGAGCGTAAGCAGGCGTTTCTCGGTCGGGTGGTGGACATCGGCGCCGAGTTGTTCGCGATGTCCGCGGTCTGCGTCCGGGCCTCCGCCGAACGGGACAGCCGCCCGGAGAACGTCGAGCTGGCCGACCTTTTCTGCCGGCAGGCGCGGGTGCGGGTGGCCGCCCTGTTCGCCGCGCTCTGGGACAACACCGACTCGGTCGACACCGCCGCGGCGAAGCGCATCCTCGCCGGCCGCTACGCGGGGCTGGAGGAGGGCGTGCTCACCCCATCGGAGGAGCTGCCCTGGGTGGCTCGCTGGTCGCCCGGCCCGTCCACCTCCGAGGACGTCCGCCGCCGCATCCCCCCGAAGCCGTGAACCGCGCCGACCGGCCTGCCGCCACGCGGGCTGGCCGCC
>NZ_JAKKFG010000033.1:0-63314 GCF_022230905.1 Micromonospora salmantinae | reverse complement strand
GCGTGCTGCTGTGAGGCCACAGCGGCGGACGGACCGCCACCTGCGCGCGAGGGAGGAGGGCGGGGGGCCGCGGACGCTGAGAGTGCGGCGGGTGCTGCCGCCTCGTCACCGCTAAGGCGGCCACGAGGTCTCCGGTATGAAGTTCTTGCTTGGTCGCAGAACCAGATACCGGAGACCTCTTCAATTGTCGATCACCGCCACGCCGGGACCTTCACCAGCCACCACGACTCCTGAAACACGCTTTAGTCGAGGCAGAACTCGTTGCCCTCGACGTCCTGCATGTTGAGGCACGACTCGTTCTCGCCGTCGGCGAGCAACAGCTGCCCGCGTACCGCGCCGAGGGGGATCAACCGCGCGCATTCGGCCTCGAGGGCGGCCAGGCGCTCCTCGCCCACGAGCCCGGTGACGACCCGCACGTCGAGGTGCACCCGGTTCTTGACGACCTTGCCCTCGGGCACCCGCTGGAAGTACAGCCGCGGGCCCACCCCCGACGGGTCACTGCACGCGAACCACGAACCCTGCTCGAAATCGACATCGTCCCAGGTGGCTAACCCCTCAGGGGGCGGCGGCGGGACGTACCCCAACACCTCACACCAGAAACGACCGACGCGCACAGGCTCGGCGCAGTCGAATGTCACTTGGACCTGCTTGACCGACATCCGTTCACCTTATGAGTCGCGCTGCCGCCGCTGTCCTGGCACCCCCGGGCGCTGGGGGGTGACGCGCTGGCCACGGCTGGCCGTGGAGATCTCAATCCACCTTGGTGAGAAGTGGTTTCCCCTTCTCGACGACGTACGTGGCCAGTTCGACAGCGATACCGTCGCCAACGTTGCGGGCCTGGTGGTGCACACCGTACGGAACCGTGAGCGCGTCGCCGGGATTGCACACCATGGGTGGCTGCCCCTCCAGCCGATACTCGAGGGTTCCCTGCAGAACGCAGATGATCTCCTCGCCGGGGTGGAAATGCTTGAACGGTGGCGAATCCGGAGTGAACTCCACCCGAGTCTGAATGACCTCTCGCCCGGGGACGCTGAGGTCGTGCCGTTGCAGATCGATCCGCCACAGCCCGGGTGCTGACTCCACCGCCGTGGGGCTGATCCCCTCAGGTCGATCCTTGGTGCTCATGACGGCCTCCTGTCAGGCGTCGGGCCGACGGCCATTACTCGGATTGGTACATCCCCGTCGAGAATAGGTAGCCGCCGACCGTCAGGTGCGGAGATGCCGACACGAAGGGCTCCTCGGTGCTCCGTCGCGACCGGCTCGGACGCGGTAGTCCGATCCCCCAGCGGCCGGCGGCAGGCTGGTTCACCGACGGGGCAGCAGCCCTCGTTCGGTCATGTGGGCGCGCAACGTCTCGGCGTCCTCGGCCGACATCAGCCAGCGCGGGATCACGGTCGCCGGCATTCGGCCCACGTACACGACCCAGAAATCTCCGGCTTCCCGCACCTGGGCAACCCCGTCCCAGGCGATGCCGCCGGACTCCGAGCCGCTGCGCATCATGATGTTGTCATCGGTGATGTCGTAGGCGCCCTCGACGGCGTAGCTACCGGAGCGGCGTCGGGCGCGCGCCAGCACCCACGGCCGGTACAGCATCGACAGCACGCCGGCCACTACCAGCGCGGTCCACAGCGGCGAACTCCGCTCGCCCCACCCGAACCCCCGCGAGACGACGAGACCGATGACCCCGACCGTGGCCAGGACCGCTCCGATGTAGCCGAATCTGCGGAGCCGGACGTTGCCGAGCGCGGCGGCCACCCGGCTCGGGTAGGCGGGATCGGCGGGGACGTCAAAACGGATCTGCACGCCAGAACGATAGTGCCTCCACCCGCCCCGGAAGGCGCCTTGCCCCGCCGCACCGGACATGCCGCGGGTATCCGGGTGCGGCAGTCTGATGAGGTGAACGCCGACGACGTCCGAGTGCCCCGGGCCCAGGCGGGGTCGAGCCCCCAGCATCTGCTGACGACAGTGCTCGGCGAATACCTCGACTCCTCTGACGCCGACCTGCCGTCGACGGCGGTCATCGCGATTCTGCGGGAGTTCGGGATCAGCGAGTCCAGCGCCCGTGCCGCGCTGTCCCGGCTGGTCAAGCGTGGTCTCATTGCGACGCGAAGGAGGGGTCGGTCGCCGGTCTACCACCTCACGCCGCAGGCGATCGCCAAGCACCGCTCCCGGATGCGGCACTTCCTGAACTTCGGCTCCCACCCGGCGCCCTGGACCGGCGAATGGGTGCTGGCCTCCTTCTCCGTTCCGAACGCCGGCCAGGCGTCCCGTCATGCGCTCCGCAGGGCGTTGACCGCACTGGGGTTCGTGGGCCTGTACGACAGTGTGTGGATCCGGCCGGGATCCGACGCCGTGCCGGCGCGCGAGGCGCTGCGCGAGCTGCTGCACCACGTCGGGGGTGCCCGCTGGTCGGTCCTGCACGCCCGGTTCGACGAGGAGGCGGGGCCACACGGGCCGGCCTCCGCGTACGACCTGGCCAGTCTCGCCTCCGCGTACTCGACCTTCATCGAGCAGTACGCGGAGCTGCGGGCAGCCGCGCGCAACGGGAAGGTGGGCCCGGCCGGGGCGCTGGTGGCTCGGACGTCGGCGATGGATTCCTGGCGGAAGTTCGCCGACGTCGACCCGGATCTCCCCCCGCACCTGCTGCCTGAGCCCTGGCCTCGCCAGGAGGCCAGGGAGACCTTCCTGGACATCCACACCACGCTCGGCTCGCTCGCTCAGGCGCGTCTGGTCGAGGTGGCGACGCCGCACTGGCCGGATGCCGG
Source organism: Micromonospora salmantinae (assembly GCF_022230905.1). Taxonomy (NCBI): domain Bacteria; kingdom Bacillati; phylum Actinomycetota; class Actinomycetes; order Micromonosporales; family Micromonosporaceae; genus Micromonospora; species Micromonospora salmantinae. The sequence goes on along the minus strand of NZ_JAKKFG010000033.1, from coordinate 60,549 downwards.
CTTGTGGATCACCCACTTCCAGGCGTCGAGGGATCCCTCACGGCCGGAGCCGACCGGCGGAAAGCACGGCAGCGGCCCACTCGCCGGCTGACGACGTCCCGGCCGGTCAGAGCCGACGATACATTGACACTTTTCGTTGCGACAGTGATAGTAACTGCATACAGCTCCCATCGGAGCGCCTGTAGGGACCGCGGCCGGGCGGTCGCCGGCGCTGAATGAGCGGGCAGCGGCGACCGAGGGCACGGCCGTCGCCCAGGCCGCGACGCGCCCACGTCGACCAGACCCGTGGCCAGCGCTGACCACTGTCGTCGGGGCGCGAGTGACACCACCGCCACCGCGGGGAGCGCCACCGTGACTGTTCCTGGAGGATTCAATGAGAAGGCGAGCAAGGATCTACGCGGGGCTGGCGGCCGCCATCGTCCCGGTCACCTCCGTGATCATGGCGCTCGGCGGGACACCGGCGTCCGCCGCCATCGGCGGGTCCGGCCCCTACCCCGCCGACTACGAAACCTCGGCCACCCTGGCCAACCACACCATCTTCCGGCCGCAGACCCTCCCGTCCGAACGCCTGCCCATCCTCGTGTGGGGCAACGGCGGCTGCTCGGCCAACGGCCTCTCCCAGGGCAACTTCCTTCGCGAAATCGCCTCCCACGGCTTCCTCGCCATCGCCAACGGCGCCCCGAACGGATCCGGCTCCACCACCTCCCAGATGCTCACCCAGTCCGTCGACTGGGCGGTCGCGGAGAACTCCCGGCAGGGCAGCAAGTACTACAACAAGATCGACACGAGCAAGGTCGCCGTCGCGGGCTTCTCCTGCGGAGGCCTGGAGGCGTACGCCGTGTCGAACGACCCGCGCGTCACCACGACCGGCATCTTCAGCAGCGGTCTGCTCAACGACGCCGACGACTACCAGCTCAGGAGACTGACCAAGCCGATCGCCTACTTCGTCGGCGGGCCCAGTGACATCGCCTACCCGAACGCCATGGACGACTGGGGCAAGCTGCCCGCGGGCCTGCCCGCCTTCATGGGCAACCTGAACGTCGGGCATGGCGGCACCTACGACCAGGCCAACGGCGGCGAGTTCGGCCGGGTGGCGACTCTCTACCTCAAGTGGCGCCTGAAGGGCGACGCCACCGCCGGCCGCAACTTCGTCGGCGCCGACTGCGGTCTGTGCCGCAGCCAGTGGAGCGTCCAGCAGAAGAACCTGACACTCGACGACGGCACGCCGCCGCCCACCACCTCGCCCCCGACCACGCCGCCGCCCACCACCCCGCCGCCGACCGGCACCCCCGGCTGCACCGCGGCCTACTCCGTCCAGGACCAGTGGAACGGCGGGTTCGTCGCCAACGTCAGCGTCACCGCGGGAACCACAGCGCTGACCGGCTGGCGGGTCACCCTCACCCTGCCGAGCGGCGCGTCGGTCAGCTCGCTCTGGAACGGGGTCAGCAGCGGTACCAGCGGGACCATCACTGTCGCCAACCAGAGCTACAACGGGCGACTGGCCGCAGGTCAGGCCACCAGTTTCGGCTTCCAGGGCACCGGCAGCGGCAGCGGCAGCGGAACCACAGCGAGTTGCACCGGAGGCTGACGCCCCGGGGTAGATCGAGTCGATCGGTGGGCCGGTGCCCCGGCACCGGCCCGCCGGGCCCCGGGCCACCGGGCCCGGCGGATAGGGAAGACTGGCCCGCATGGCTGATCTGAACGATGCGAAGGCCGCGCTGCACCACTACCTCCGGGAGAACCGCGAAGACCTCGTCTGGAAGCTCGACGGGCTCAGCGAACGGGAGGTCAGGCTGCCCCGCACGGCGACCGGCAACAACCTGCTGGGTGCGCTCAAGCATTGCCTCAATGTCGAAGCCGGCTACTTCGGGCCCACCTTCGGTCGTGAATTCCCGACGCCCGACGAACTGGTCCCCATTGCGGCGTTCGACGAGGACCCGCAGGCAGACTGGTACGCCAGTGAGGACGAGACGAAGGACGGGCTGATCGACCTGTATCGCCGGGTCGGCGCGTTCGCCGACCAGACGATCGACCAGCTACCGCTCGACGCGCCGGGGCAGGTGCCGTGGTGGCGGCCAGGTCGGCAGGACGTGACGCTACAGCGGATCATCATCCACGTGACCTGCGATCTCGCCCGGCACGCCGGGCACGCCGACATCATGCGCGAACAGCACGACGCGGCGATCGGCCTCCGGCGGACCAACACCAACATCCCCGACGACTACGACTGGCCGGCCTACGTCAGCAAACTGACGAAGCTGGCCGACCACTTCGGGTGATCGGCAAAGCTGTCGGCGTGCGAGACGACCTCAACCAGATCGAAGCGGCCTTCCTGGGAACGCCACTGGCCGGCCTGCCGATCGGGCACGGACCGTCGGCACCATCCGGTTACTCGGTTGCTGGCCTCGCGGTCTGCGTGACCCCTTCCTGGCGCAGTTCGAGCACGTGGGGCTGGTCGTCGGTCCGGACGAACCAACCCGGTAGCCGGTCCGGCTCGCCCAGCAGCGAGACCCGGTCCCGAGGCAGATCCACGACATCGATCCTCGACCGCGCCCACCGGTGGATCAACTCCCGTCAGCCGGTGGGGCGCGTGACGGTACGAGAGACCTCCCGGATCAGATCGAGCGGTTCTTCGGTCCAGTGGGAGGCGAGGACGAGTTCCCGGGCCGGGTCGACCCACAGCAGGTGTCGTCCGCCGTTGCCCCGGGCGCTGCGGCCGGTCGTCGGGGCTCCGGGCCACGGCACCTGCTCATCGTTGAGCCACCACAGATAGCCGTACTCCCGTTTCACTGGGCACGGGGCCCAGGACTGGTCAACCCACTCGGCACTGAGCAGCCGGGTCCCGGCATGGGTCCCCCGGTCCAGGAAGAGTTGCCCGATCAGGGCCAGGTCCCGGGCCGGGACGATCAGTCCCCCGCCCCAGTGCGCGCCGCCGGAGACCACCTCGACCCGGCGGCCGTCGAGGTCGACGACGCTCGTCCGGTACCCGTGCCATGACCACCGGTCGGAGGCGCCCAGCGGGTCCATGATCCGCTCCCGCAGCACCTCCGGCAGCGACCTGCGAAACAGCAGCGTCAGCGCGTACGCGAGCAGGTTCATCCGTACGTCGTTGTACGCCCACCCCTGGCCCGGGGGTGTGCCGTGCACCTCGGTCCGCTCGCGGAAGCTCTGCGCGTCGACGGCCGTCGGCTTACCCCACAGCTCGCCCTCCCACTGGCTCGACTGCTGCAACAGATGACGCCAGGTGATCTGCTCGTTGTGCGGCCCCCGGAACTCGGGAACGTCGACGACCTGGTGCACCGGTTGGTCCGGCACCAACAGCCCGTCGTCGAAGGCCAGGCCGGCCACCACCGACGCGACCGACTTGGTGACGCTGAACGCCATCTCCGGGACGTCCGGGTCGCCCCAGGCCGCGACCTCCCGACCCTCGACCCGGACAACTCCACTGGCCCCACTGGCAGCAAGCAGCGGACCGACCACCTCGCGGTGACTGGCGTCGGAGACCTGTGCCGCCTGGTAGGTCTCGATGTCGGCGGCGGCCGTCGTCCACCGAGCGCCGAACTCCCGGACGATCCGCTCCAGCCGCTGCTGATCCACCGACACGTCACCCATGCCCAGCAGTGTCCAACACCCCTACCACCGGCGGGGCGAGCCGTGACCAGCCACATAGGATCGGGCGACCTCGTACGCCGGACCTGAGGAGCGTCCCGTGACCCTGCTGGAGCGTCTGCACCTGGCCGGCATGCGTGAGGTCGTCTCGGTGCAGCCGGTGACCGGCGGGCTCGCGGCGCTCGCGGGCATCGCCACCCGCCGGGACGCCCCACCGGTGTTCGTCAAGGGCTTCGCCGACCCGCCGGCCGACGACGTCTTCGTCGCCGAGGCCGAAGGGCTGGCCGCCCTGCGCGAGTTGGGCGGTGTGGCGACACCCGAGGTGATCCTGGCGGATCGCGACGTCCTGGTGCTGTCGGTGTTGCGCGAGAGGCCACGCAGCGAGGCCTTCTGGGAGCAGTTCGCACACCTGCTCGCCCGCCTGCACCTGAGCACGACCCATCCCCGTTTCGGCTGGCACCACGACAACTGGCTGGGCCGTCGCCGGCAGGTCAACACGTGGAACGACGACGGCTTCGCCTTCTTCGCAGAGCACCGGCTGCTGCGTTGGCTCGACGAGCCCCGCGTCGAGGCGGCGCTCGACGCGCAGGACCGGTCGGCGCTGGAACGGCTCTGTGACCGACTGCCCGACCTGCTGCCGGAGCGTCCGGCGTGTCTGACGCACGGGGACCTGTGGGCACAGAACGTCCTGGCCACCGCGGACGGAGAGCCGGCGCTGATCGACCCGGCCGTGTCGTACGTCTGGGCCGAGGTCGACCTCGCGCACGTGTGGTCCACCTCGCCCCCGCCCGAGGCGCGACGGATGTTCGAGGTCTACGCCGAGCTGACCTCGCTCGACGCCGACTGGGAGGCCCGGATGCCGGTCATCCAGCTGCGACAGCACCTCGCCGTGCTGGCCCAGTTCGACGACGACTGGGGCGCGGCCGATCAGATCCGCGCCGTCCTTGCCCCGTTCCGGACGCGATCGTGACCACAGGGCCGGCCGCCGATCGCGGCGACCGGCCCGGCCAGCCGATCCGGTCGACGGTAGCCGAGGCCCGTGCGCGGAGCGGGAGTCGTGCCCTCCACTACGGTGACCACCTGGAATGGGGGGTGGACCATGGCACCGGAGGTGTCGCCGCGAAGGGCCAGGGCCGTGCTCGTCACGCTCTCCCTCGCCGCGTTCGCGTTCATCACGACCGAGTTGCTGCCCGTCGGTCTGCTGACCCGCATCGCACCCGATCTGGACCGGTCCCGCTCACAGGTGGGCCTGCTGGTCAGTGGGTACGCCGTCGTGGTGGTGCTGGCGTCCGTGCCGCTGACCCGACTGACTCAGCGCGTCCCCCGGCGGCACCTGCTCGGCGTCACGATGCTCCTGTTCGCCGCCGCGAACGCCGCCGCCGCGCTCGCACCGACGTACGCAGTGCTGGCCGGCACCCGCCTGGTGACCGCCCTCGCCCAGGCGCTGTTCTGGTCCGTCGCCACGGCGACAGTGATCGGGCCGTTCCCGGTCGCGGTGCGCGGCCGGGCGGTGGCGCTGTTCGCGACCGGGGCGACGCTCGCCCCGGTGCTCGGCGTACCCCTCGGCACCTGGCTCGGGCAGCAGGCCGGCTGGCGCGCGGCGTTCGCGGTGCTGGCCGGGATCGGTGTGGCGATCGCCGCCGCGGTGCTGATCCTTCTCCCCTCCTATCCTCCGGCCGCCGGCGGCGCTGCCCGGGGCAGCGCACCGCACGGCCGGCGCTTCGCCGTACTGCTGATCGCCACCGCCCTCGGCATCGGCGGCTTCATGACCCTGCAGACCTACGTGACACCGTTCCTGCTCGACGTCAGCGGCTTCGCCGACGCGGTGCTGGCGCCGCTGCTGTTCGTCTCCGGCGCGGCGGGCGTCGTCGGCACCCTGGTCGCGGCCCGGACGCTGGACACCCGACCGATCGCTTCGCTGCTGACGCCGCTGGGCATCGGCACGGCCTCGCTGCTCGGGCTGTACGTGCTCGGCGCGCTCAAGCCGGGCGTGGTCGCGCTTCTCGCCGGGATCGGCCTCGCGTACGCGGCGTTCGGCTCCGCAGTGCAGAACCGGATGCTGCAACTGGCCCCGGGCAGCACCGACATCGCGTCGGCCGGTGTCAGCACCGCCTTCAACGCCGGCATCGCCGGCGGATCACTGCTCGGCGGTGCCCTCCTGCCCACCTCGGGGGCACGCCCGCTGGCGCTCACGGGCGGACTGCTGACGCTGGCCGCCCTCACGCTGCTCGCCGTGGACGCACATCGCGGGCGCGTCGTCGCGCCGGAGCCGACCGTCGCCAGTCCCCCAGCTATACGCCGGTCCGACTCGCCTGCTGTCGGAAAACCCTCCGGTACGGGCCGGGCGTGACGTCGAGGAGTTGTGCGAACTGAGATCGGACGTTGCTCGACTCGTTCCCGCCGTTCGCGCGGGCGAGCGGCGGGACAGCAGGTATCCGGTGCCCGCGGCGGCGAGGCCGGCAAGGCCGGCCGTCGCGAAACCGCCCGCCGGCACGGAGAGGTCGATCGCCACGCCGACGAGCGGGGCTCCGAGCGCGAAACCGGCGCTCTGCGCCGACGATTGCAGACCCGTCACCTCGCCGCGCACACCGGGCGGCGCCAGGCGGCTCACCACGTCGGCCACAGTGCCAAGGGTCGGCGCGGTGAGTAGTCCGCTGCCGACGACGGCCACACACAACCACCGCCAGTCGTGGGCCAGCCCGGCGGGAATCGTCACGAACCCGAGCAGGGCGAGCAGCAGCCAGGTGGGCAGTGGCCGGGTCAGCGCGCCGTAGACCAGCCCGCCGATGACCGACGACACGCCGAACACCACGACGACCACGGCGGCCCAGGACACCTGACCTGCCTCCCGCAGCGTGGCGACGATGGCGAGGTCGACGCCGCTGAGCAGCGTCGTCGTCCCGAACGCCATCGTCAGCGCAGCGATCATCCTGGCGTCCAGCCACTGCCGGCGTGGGGGTCGTTCCGCCGCGGCGGCGTCCGTCTCGTCCTGGGCGCGCATCGGTGGGTTGAGCAGGGCGATGCCGACACCGCCGGCCAGGATCGCGGCACCGACCCCCCACGCCACCACGTCGGGGGACACCGTCGCCGCGCCCAGGATCACCACCGCCGGGCCCACGATGTACGACAGTTCGCCCTGCACCGATTCCAGCGCGAACGCGGCCCGGCGCTGCTGCGCCGTCGTCATCTCGGCGATCGCCTGTCTGCTCACCGCCTGGGCCGGCACCATCAACAGGCCCGCCACGAAGCTGGCGACCAGCAGGAACCCGTACGGCAGGACCGGCACGCCCAGCCAGAACACGACCTGCGCGCTGACGGTCACCAGCAGGACGAGGCGCAGGCCCCGTGAGTCGATCATGCGGCCGAGCAGTGGCCCGCCCAGCGCCACTCCGGCGGTCAGGGCCGCCGCGACCCCACCGGCCGCCGCGTAGCTCAGTTCCAGGCCGAGGACGACGAAGAGGGTCAGCGCCATCACATCGGCCGTTATCGCGGTGCGGGCAAGCAACGAGACGCCCAGCAGCGGTGCCATCCCTGGCACGGCGAGCACCTGCCGGTAGCTGGTCACCCGGTTGACGCTAGTTCCGCCCGCCCGCCATAAGAAGACGCCATCTCGTTGAGGCTGGCATAATGATTGCTTATGGCCAGGGACCTGGAGACCGCCCTGCTGCGGTCGTTCGTCGCCGCCGTGCGGGAGGGCAGCATCAGCCGTGCGGCGACGGCGCTCGGGCAGACCCAGCCCGGTCTCAGCCAGCAGCTGCGCAAGCTCGAAAGCGCCGTCGGTCGTCCGCTGCTGCACCGGTCGTCGTCCGGTGTCTCGCCGACCCGGACGGGCGAGGAGCTGCTGCCGTACGCCGAACGCATCCTCTCGCTCTCCGCACAGGCACTCGCCGAAACCGGACGCGCGCTCACCGGCCACTGTGGCGTCGGGTTGCTCGAAGACCTCGCCGCGTCCCACCTTCCGCAGGCCCTCGCCGACCTCGCCCGACTGCATCCCGGCGCGACGCTGGAGGTGCTCAGCTGCTCCAACGCCGCCATGCGGGAGGCCTACGACGCCGGCCGCGTCCAACTCGTGCTCGACGCGGTACCGGACATTCCCGGGCCGCCGCGCTGGACGGTGCGCGCCCCGCTGGTCTGGGCGACCGGGCAGGGTGTGGACGTGAGCGCCGATCCGCTGCCGGTGGTGCTCTTCTCCAACCCGTGCTCCTGGCGTACGTCGGTGCTGGACGCGCTGGAGCGTGCCGATCGGCGTTGGCGGGTGGCCTTCGAGAGCAACAGCCTGGTCGGGGTCCTCGCCGCGGTGCGGGCCGGGCTCGGCGTGGCGGCGCTCATGCCCGCGAACCTCGAACCGGTCATGATCTGCCGTGACACGGATGCCCTGCCCGTCCTGCCGGACGTCGAGTTCGGTCTCGCCCGGCACCCACGGACCGAGGGGGATCCGCTGATCGACGCCGTGGAGACGGTGCTCCGTCGCATCGTCTGAGCACCTGGCCCGGAGTCGACGTCTCTGCGCACGGTCAGCGTGGTCATCGGCTCGCCCCTCCCGGACGAGACCGGGGCAGGCCGAGGATGAGGATGACGCCGACGCTCAGGTGCAGCAGCGCGAGGGTCGCCTTCGCTCCCCCACCGACGCCACTCGGCGGCCCGACCGCGAGCGACAGCAGCAGGACGGCGACCGCGATCGAGGTCCACCAGCCGCGGGAGCGGTTGGTGCGGCGTTCCAGCACCGCGAGCAGCGCCCAGCCGGCCAGTGCCGCGACCGCGGTGGCCACGATGACCGCGGCCACAGTGATCTGCCGGGTCGAGTCAGCGGACCTGACCGCCAGGTCGACGCCGGCCGCCGAGTCCAGAAGCGCGAACTCGACCACCGCCACCATGATCGCGCCGGCCGCCACCGCGGCCCGTCCCAGGAGAAGGTTGTTCGTCATGGTCTGAGTCTGTGGACCGGACCGGGCCGGACGCGTCGGTCCAGGCGCCACGGCGGGTACGCCCGCTGGCGGCCCGGCGTACTACCAAAGGAGGTGGTCCGGCCGGCCGCGAGCCCAGTAGCGTGCGCCGTGTGGATGCGGCGACGTGCGAGGTCAAGCCGCCGCGGACGTGGCGTTCCGTCCCGGTGGTCCTGACGACCGTGGCGATCGGCGTCCTCGTCGCGACCATGCTGTGGTCCGCCACCCGGTCCAGCTCCGCCGGCCGGGTCGGCGTCGACGTCGCGCTGGCGATGGCCGCCCTGGCCCTCGTACCGGTGGTCGTCCGCCGCCCGCAGATCGGTGGCGTGCTGGCCGGCCTGCTCGTCGCGCTGTCTCCGGTGGCCACGCCGGTGGCCAGCTTCGCGGTGCTGTTCATTGCCCGCAACCGACCGTTTCGGCAAGCGGCGGCGGTGGCGGCGGTCGGCGTGGCGGGCGAGGCGGTGCAGGCGTTCTGGCGGCCGGTGCCCAGCCTGCCGTACGGGTGGCGGCTGGTGCTGATGACGATCGCCTACGCGGCCCTGCTCGGCTGGGGCACCTGGGCGCAGGCCCGCAACGCCCTGCTGGCGGCGCTGCGGGACCGGGCCCGACGGGCCGAGCAGGAGCAGGAACGACGGGTCGACGAGGCGCGGGCGGCGGAGCGCAGCCGGATCGCGCGGGAGATGCACGACGTGCTGGCCCACCGGCTGTCCCTGCTGGCGGCGGCTGCCGGCGCGGTGGAGTACCGGCCGGACGCGCCGCCCGAGCGGCTCAGCGCCGCCGCCGGGGTGATCCGGGCCAGCGCACACCACGCCCTCGACGAGCTGCGCGAGGTCATCACCCTGCTGCGCAGCGACGACACCGAGTCGCCGACCGACGCACCACCCGGGCAGACCCTCGCCGACCTGCCGCGCCTGGTCGACGAGGCGCGGGCCGCCGGGCAACAGATCGAGGTCGACGACCCGTTCGGTCCGCCGGTCGAGATCCCCCCGACGGTCGGCCGCACCGCGTACCGGATCGCGCAGGAGGCCCTGACCAACGCCCGCAAGCACGCCGCTGGTCAGCCGGTCCGGCTGGTGCTCGGCGGCGCGCCCGGCGCCGGCCTGAGCATCGCGGTGAGCAACCCGACCACGCCCGACGGCGGTGCCACCGTCAGCGCCGGTACCGGCCTGATCGGCCTCGCCGAACGGGCTGCGCTCACCGGCGGTCGGGTCGCCCACCACGTCGACGCCGCAGGCCGGTTCCACCTCATCGCGTGGCTGCCGTGGCCGACGTGACGGGTCCGATCCGGGTCGTCATCGTCGACGACGATCCTCTCGTACGGGGGATGCTCACGCTGATGCTCGACGGCGCCGACGGGATCGTGGTGGTGGGCGAGGCCGCCGACGGCGCCACGGCGATCACGGCGGTGGATCGGCACCTGCCCGACGTGGTGTTGATGGACATCAGGATGCCCGGCATGAACGGCATCACCGCCACCGAGCGCCTGCGCCGCCGCCACCGGCCGCCCGAGATCATCGTGCTCACCACGTTCGACACCGACGAGCACGTGGTGCGGGCCCTCCGAGCCGGCGCGAGCGGCTTCCTGCTCAAGGACACCCCGCCCGAGCAGATCAGCCAGGCGGTCTGGGCGGTGGCGGCCGGCAACCCGATGCTGTCTCCGGGCGTGACGCGCCGCCTCATGCAGCGGGTCGCGTCGGGGGCCGAGTCCTACGAGCGGGCGCACGAGCGGTTGGCAGTGCTCACACCCCGGGAACGCGACGTCGTGCTGGCCATCGCGCAGGGGCGCTCCAACGCCGAGATCGCCAGCGAGCTGCTGATGAGCGTGACGACGGTGAAGGCCCACGTCTCGCACATCCTGACCAAGCTGGATCTCGACAACCGCACCCAGATCGCCCTGCTCGCCCACGACGGTCGGCTCCTCTGACCGGGCCCCGGGGTCAGGCCAGCACCGCTGGCAGCACGAGCACTGCGAAACGGATCACCCGCCCGGAAAGGCAGGCGACGGCGAACTCCCAACGTCGAAGGCCCGCGGTGCCGGCGGCGAGGCTGACGACGGCCAACGGTGGAACCCCGACCGCGGCGGAGGCCAGCACTGTCGGTAGGGCGGTGCGGCGGCGGGAGAGCCAGCGTCGGATCGGCTCGGTCCACCGCGCGGCCCGAGTCGCCGCGCGCCCTGACTTTCCCCGCTTCGCGACCTTCTGGGCCAGTCGCCCCGACCCGCGACGCGCCGACTCGAACAACAGCAGCTTGCCGGCGGTCTGCCCGAGCGCCAGGGCGACCACGGCGACGAGAGCGTGGCCGCCGCGCTGCCCGGCGACCACGGCGTAGGCCTCGGCGTTGACGATCGGGACGAGCGCCGAGGCGACACCATAGCCGAGCGCCACCACGGCCTCGGCGAGGCTGCTCATGCCCGGCCGTCCCGTTCGAGCAGCCGGACCACCGCGGCGACCGACCACAGCTTCACCGCGACAACGGCGACGGCGACGCCCAGCGCGAGCAGGTACTGCCCGAACGCGATGGCGCCGATGACGCCGGCGGTGTTGGCGACCTTGGCCACTGGCGACCAGTTCAACGCCCACACCCGCCGGTCGACCAGGTGGAAGTAGTTGGGGCTGAGCACCGGCCAGCACAGGAACGCCAGCGACAGCATGGTGTCCAGCACCAGGAACGAGAGCAGGAAGACCACTGCCACGACCGCGACGTCCGGCACGAGGGAGACGAGGCCCACGCAGAGTACGGCGGTGCACGCGCGGTCGCTCACGATGTCGAAGACGGCCCCGGCCCGGGTCTCCTGTCCGAGTCGGCGGGCGGCCCAGCCGTCGAGCACGTCACCGATCCAGTAGATACCGTACGATACCGCCATCAATGCCACCGACCCGGAGACGAGGGCCACGATACCGACGGTGACGGCGGCGACCGTGCGAACGGCGGTGATGTAGTTGGGAACCGTACGAAGCGGGCCGACGGTGATGGCGGCGCGGGAGTCGACGAGAGTCACTCCCGCAGAGTCGTCCGGCGAGCGTTTTCGCGGAACGTGCCGCGGTGCCGATCTGGTTGCGAGGGCGGTACCGGGGTGCCGGCCGATCCGGTACCTGGGTACTGGCCGCTCTTCCGGCTGGTCGCGGAGACTGTGCGGGTGACGACTGGAATCCGCGAACGGTTGCGCGACCCCGAGCGAGTGCGCCGGCTCGCGTACGGTGCGGTTGGTTTGATCATCGCCGCCGTGGTCACCACCGTCGAGGACGGCGTGTCCGTGCCGGCGGGCTGGGCGTGGCTGGTGCTGCCGGTCGGCCTCGGAGCCACGGCGCTGCGCCCCCGCTACCGAACCCTGGTCTTCGCGGTCTGCGCAGGGTTCGTGGCGATCGTGAGCACCGGCGAGTCGGTGCAGTTGGGCCTCGCGGCCGCCGGCCTGGTGTTCGTCTCGGTCTGCGAGGATCCGGCCCGACACCCCTGGCTGGGGTGGGTGGGTGGCCTGATCGGCGCGGCCGGCGCCCTCACCACCGCACTGTTCAACGAGCGAGGGGTGTACGAGCAGCCGTTCTTCTTCGTGACGGCCGGCTACGTCCTGGCGATCCTGTTGCGATCGTGGTCACGCGGCCACGCCCTGACCCGGGAGACGGACGACCTGCGCGGCCAGGCCGCCTGGCTCGAACAGCGCACCAACCTGGCCCGCGAGCTGCATGACGTGGTCGGCCACCACGTCACCGCGATGGTGGTCCAGGCCGAGGCGGGCCAGCTCAGTGACGACCCGGGGGCGGCGCTGCGGGCGATCGCGGGCAGTGGCCGCACCGCACTGAGCGAACTCGACACGCTCGTCGTACACCTGCGCGATCCGGACGCGTCGATCGCGGTGAGCGCCCCGCCGCGCCTGTCCGACATCGACGAGCTGCTCGCCCAGCCGCTGCGCCAGCAGGGCGTGACGGTGCGGGTCCAGTTGGACCCCGAGCCGGGCCTGGACGAGATCGGCGTGTTGACCGCCTACCGCATCGCCCAGGAGGCCCTCACCAACATCGCCCGCCACGCGAAAGCCACGGCGGCCTGGGTCGAACTGGCCCGCGTCGGCGACCACGCCCGCCTACGGATCAGCGACGACGGCATCGGGCCGCCCCGCGCACCCACGAGCGGCTCGGGTCTGCTCGGCATCGGGGAACGCGTTGCCGCGCGCGGCGGGAGCTGGGAGCTGAGCCAGCGCCCCGGTGGCGGCACAGTGGTGCAGGCCAACCTGCCGGTGGCGAACAGATGATCCGAGTCGCGATCGCCGACGACCAGGAGCTGGTCCGGGACGGCTTCAGCCTGATCCTGCGATCCCAACCCGACATCCAGGTCGCGGCCGAGGCGGCCGACGGCAGACAGTTCCTCGACGCCGTACGTCGCGACTCGCGCATCGACGTCGCCCTCGTCGACATCCGCATGCCGGTGCTCGACGGCCTGCAGGCCACCCGCGAGCTGGCCACGATCGCGCACGCCCCGGCCGTCATCGTCGTCACCACCTTCGACGACGACGCCTACGTCCTGGACGCCATCGCCGCCGGCGCGCGCGGGTTCCTGCTCAAGCGGTCCAGCGCCCGTGACCTGATCGCCGCGGTGCGCACCGTCGCGGCCGGCGAGGCGGTCCTCTCCGCCGAGGTCACCGGCGCCGTCCTCGACCGGGTCCGCGCGACCGGGCCGGCCACCCGCGTGGAGTTGGCGGCCTACCAGCTGACCGCTCGGGAGACCGACGTGCTCGCCCTGATCGGCGCCGGACTCAACAACAACGAGATCGCCGAACGCCTCTACCTGTCCATGAGCACCGTCAAGACCCACGTGACAAACGTGCTGGCCAAGACCGGCAGCCGCGACCGCGTACGAGCCGCCATCCTGGCGATCCAGGCCGGCCTCGCACCGTGACGGTCGTCGCCGACCGGACCGTCAGGCGTGTTCCGCGATGCGGTCCAGCATCACGTCAGCGGCGGCGACGTCCGCCGGCTCGGCCGCCGGTCCTTCATACCGGTACGCGAGTTCGGTGCCCTCCGGGACGTCGGTGAGGGTGATCGTGACGCGTTCGTCCTCACCGGGGTGGAGGACCACCTTTTCCGCCGGTTCCAGGTCACCGAAGCCGACGACGAAAGGCACCTGCGTGGCGTCGGCATCGGACACCATCACCGCGTGGATCTCCCCGCCCGGCCGTGGGTCGATGCGGACCCGTTCGGCGGGGGTGGAGAAGCCCGGCACGACGAACCAGTGGGAGAACGCGACCGGGTCGACGAAGAATTCGTAGACCCGGTCTCTCGATGCGGGGAATGTACGGCGCAGGAGGTAACTGCCCATGGTGGTTGTCCTTTCGCGGATGCGATGTCAGAAGTGGGGGTCGAGGCCGCTACCCCAGTTGTAGGAGCCGGTGGCGGACAGCTGGAAGTCACATTGCAGGTGGTACGACCAACCGCCGCTCTCCTCGGTGAGATAGCTGTGGTGGCGGTAGGTTCCGACGCTGGGGACCCCGGGCCAGAGTTGGTCCGTCCAGGTGTACCTGCCCGGCAGGATGCGGCCGGTGTAGGTCTGGCATGGCGCCGACGTGGGGAAGGTCCACCAGCCGTAGCTGCCGTCCACAAGCGTGATCTCGCGGCTGACCAGACTGATCGGCATCCCGCTGTTCGGTCTGGCATCGAGGCGTTGGGTCTTCTGGTTGTAGGCCACCTCGGCGGCCTGCGCCGTCCCGGCCATGATCGGCAGCAGGGCGAGGGCCAGGGCCACGACAGTGGCGTGACGGAGTCTCTTTGCCCACGGACGCATGGTTTCTCCTTCTCAGTGCTGTCGTCTCGGATGAGCCGACTTACTGAGACGAGACTGCCCGCAGCATCCGCACCTGTCGTTGTAGCTGCGTGTCCTGGTGTTTAGTCTCCGTGCACGGTCCGGAGCTGCTGACGAAATTCGGTGGGCGATTGGCCGTACCGGGCCCGGAATGCCTGGCTGAAATGCGCGGCACTGGTGAATCCCCATCGGGCGGCGATCGCGTTGATCGTCCGGCCGGCCAGTCGGGGCTCGGCGAGGTCGCGTCGGCACCGCTCAAGGCGCTGTTCGCGGACCCAACCTGCGACGGTGTGCCCCTCGTGCTGGAACACCTTGTGAAGATGCCGCAAGGAGATGTGGTGCGCTGCGGCGATCACGTTCGGGGTCAGTTCCGGGTCACCCAGATGGTCGCCAATGAAGGCGTGGACGCGGGCGGTCAACGCCCGTCGGCGCGTGTCCGTGGGAACGACCTTCTGGGTGTCCAGCGCGTCGGCCAATGCCGTGATCAGCACGTCGAGCGTCAGGGTGGCCAGACGCGCGGTCTCGGTCGGGGTCAGACCGTCCATCTGGTCGGCGAGCTGCAACAGGAAGCGCGACGACAGCGCACCGACGCCACGGGTGCCGGGAATGCGGACGGCGCTCAGTTCCCGCAGTTCCCGGGGTGGAAACGGCAGCAGAGCCCGTGGGAAACGCAGCAGCAGCATCCGGCTCGTCGAATCGTCCGGCCGTAGTTGGGCCAGGTACGGACGCGAGGTGTCGTAGAGCACGAGATCCCCGGCACCGAACTCCGCGCGTCTGCCGCCCTGCGTCAGCGTGCCGCTGCCCCTGACCATGCAGCTCACCTTGAACACTTCCGGGTCGGCCTGCCGGATCAGCCGGGGCGTACGGCGCACCGAGTGCGCCATCGTCGTCATCACCGTCGCCTGCACCGGGCCGAACTCGGCGATGCCCACACGCGCCTCGAAACCGGCCTCTGTCGGCCGGTCCCGGGCCAACTCGTACGGCACCCAGAGCTTCGCGCTGACCTCCCGCCAGAAGGCGAACCGGTCGCCCGGCGAGACGTCGGCAGTGCTGACAACGTCCATCGACCAACCATAGTGACCACCACCCGGCGTGGGCATCGTCGTCACCGAGCAGGAGTGCATGCCACAAACCCCAGGTGACACGTATCCACCTGCTACGAGCCCTATCCCGCCTGTCCCTTCGCCTGGGTGAGACTCTGCCGGTACTCAAGGGCCTCGGGGCTTTCGTCGTACTGCAGCAGGTTGCCGGCCAACGCCAGCAGGTGCTCCTTGGCCTCGTGTGGAGTCGCGTAGAAGAACTCGCGGCGCTGGTTGATGAGGTTGACTCTCCGATCGGCCAGGCGTGCGTGCATCTTGGCTTCGATGCCAACGGCATCCTCAGAGAAGAACAGGGCGTGTACGTCGAAGTTGAAGGGCACGGAGGCGTCGCTGAGCTCCCGTACGCGGTCGAGCGGATCGAGGCGTCGGGTCATGCCGACCTTCACCATCTTCTCGCCGAACGCACCGAGGTTGGAGATCACATACACGTAGCCGGCCCGCACGTTGGCCGCGCGGTAGTCGACGTCCTCAATCGCGGAGTCGATCTGGGTAAGCCGCTCCTGCATCTGCGCGGCGCCATCAACGTCACCCTTTGCCTGCAACGCGGCGAGCGCGTTGGCATAGTGCTGGCGTTCTTTGTCGAGGCGGGCCCGCTCACGATCGATCTCCTGCTGAACTCTACGTTCCTCGCGCAGTCGGGCTTTCTCCTCCCGCTCGCGTTCCTTCTCTTCGGCCACCTTCGCCTGGTAGTCAGCCGTGAGTTCCAACTCCTGTATCCGGAGGCGGTGGTAACTCTCCGAGATACGGATCTGCATCGTCTTACCCAATTTCGCGATGATGCTGGCCACCTTGGTCAGGCGCTCGACGGCCGAGTCAAGCTTGTAGGGCTTCAGACCTCGTACCAAGTTGTCCGCTTCGGCGTGTAGGCCCGCAGCATGAGCTTTGAGAAGTCGCGAATCATCACCCGCCCCTCGGCTGCGGACCCATTCACGGTCCAACCGTTCGCCGCGAGCACCGCGCCTCCTTCCCGCTTGACCATGCTCTTGATCTTGCCCTGCAGCCCAGCGAGCGCGGCTTGGTAAGCGACCGCATCCGACAGGGGGTGCTTGTACTGGTAAACACCAGCTTCCTGGAGCAGCGCCGTCTCCTCGGTCACCACAACCTGCCGGCGAAGCTCGAGTAGCTGACGGTCGAAGTCGGCCTTCTGCGTCTGAGCGGTCGCCCTCTGGTCGGCAATCTCGCGACCCAATCTCTCGCGGTACTGCTCCAACTCGATCGCTGGCAGCGCTCCGAGGCGGTCCATCTCGGTCCGAAGATTCTGCAACTCTGCCCGAAGATGCGTGACCTCCGCAGCCAGCTCACGCGCTTTGCCACGTGCCCCGAACAAGGGAATTTCGGGATCGTCGACGCGCTGCCCAGGGACAGGCTGCGGTGTTTGGGAGGCCACCGCGGAAGCAGGCGGCGTGGGTTGTGGCGTAATCGCTACCGCAGCCGAGGCAATAGGAATCCACAGTTGCCATCCTGGCGGCGGCGATCCCCAGGCGGGGTCTGGCTTCCATCCGGGGCCCGGCACCCAGCCTGTCGGCGGCGTCGGCCAGTTCGGCGGCGCGTTGAAGCGATAATCCACAGCTCAACCCCCATTTGTTGCCACTGAACCGCAGACGCTAGCCCTCGAGAGCGGGGCGGACATCGCTCAGACGGACACCAAATTCCCCTTCCTAGCCGCTCGCGGGTGTCCAACTGAACACCTGCCATCACGGCACGGTCGCTTGAACACGGCACTCAACGGCGCGCGAAGCAGGCAAGTGGATTGGTGAGGGTGGGCGACCGGTGTCACGAGTGCCGCATGAGCGGTCGCGGTCCCTCCGCATTCCCCCACCGACCCGTTCACATTCAAGCTTGACGACGCTGGCTAATCGCCTTAGCTTGCGGGCTAT
This sequence comes from Micromonospora salmantinae, assembly GCF_022230905.1. Classification (NCBI taxonomy): domain Bacteria; kingdom Bacillati; phylum Actinomycetota; class Actinomycetes; order Micromonosporales; family Micromonosporaceae; genus Micromonospora; species Micromonospora salmantinae. The sequence continues at coordinate 43,233 of NZ_JAKKFG010000033.1, read as the reverse complement.
GGAAGCTAGCCAGCTTGAGGGACGTGGTGGACAGATCGCCGATGAGGTCCAAGCGGGGGCGGTGACCATGATTCGAGGGGCGGGACTTCTGCTGATCCTCTTACTGGAGCTCACCGTGCTCGCCGTCGGCGCACGCTGGGGCTGGGCCTTGGCGGCACCGACCACCGTCCGGCTCGTCGCTGCCATCGTCGTACCGCTGCTGCTCGCCGGGCTCTGGGGTGCGCTCGGTTCGCCACGGGCCCGGGTGCCGCTTCGCCCATCGGCCAAGCGCGCGTTCCAGGCCGCCTGGTTCGTGCTCGGCGGCGCGATGTTCGCCCTACTCGGGCAGACATGGCTCGGCCTCGCCCTGGTCGTCGTCTGGGTGGCCGTCACCATCCTGCTGCGCCGCGACGCCTGACCCCGCGGGTCGTAGGGTTGCCGCATGGCACAACGACTCGTCAGCGTATGGCAACCGTTCTTCCTTGCTAGCGAGAGCAAGGGCGCGGCCATCGACGCCGCGACCGAGTTGGAGGATCTCGGCTACTCACGAATCTGGTTCTCCGGTGGTTTCGGCGAGAACGTCGCCCCCCGCTTCCGGGAGATCCTGGACGGGACCACCCGCATCGGGGTCGCGACCGGCATCCTGAGCATCTGGCACTCGTCGCCCCCCGAGGCAGCGGCGTTCGCCAAGGACGCGGAGCAGGCGCATCCCGGCCGGTTCCTGCTCGGTCTCGGCGCCAGCCACGCGGTGGTGGTGGAAAGCGGCGGCACCGACTACCGCAAGCCGTACTCACGGATGGTGCAGTACCTCGACGGCCTCGACGCGGCCGGGCTTCCGCCCGAGCGGCGCATCCTGGCCGCACTGGGCCCGCGGATGCTCGAACTCTCCCGCGACCGCTCGACCGGTGCGCACCCGTACTTCGTCCCGGCCGAGCACACCGCCGAAGCCCGGGCGGCAATCGGACCCGACCGGCTGCTCGCCCCCGAGGTCGCGGTGGTCCTCGACACGGACGCCACCACCGCGCGCGCCACCGCCCGCCAGTACACGAGCGGGTACCTCGCACTGCCGAACTACACCAACAACCTGCGGCGATTCGGCTGGACCGACGAGGACTTCGCCGACGGCGGCAGTGACCGCCTCGTCGACGCCCTGATCCCGTGGGGCAGCGTCGAGAAGGTGGTGGCCGGGTTGGAGAAGCACTACCAGGCCGGCGCGGACGAGGTGGCGATCCAGGTGCTCAACGGCGGCGACGACACGACGTTCCCCGCCGACGCGTTCCGCGCCCTCGCCGCAGCCCTGATCTGACTTCCGAAACCCGCGGCACCGTTGGCCCGGTCTGGGAAGGCGGCGGCCACGGCGAGGCCGACCTTCTGGCGTCGTGCTATCGGCGCAGCCTTGCTGTCCGTGGGGCTGCCGTCGGTAATGCGGCAGTCCACGCAGTAGTCGCCGCCGTTCGCGTCGAGGTGGGGTGACGTGGCGGCCCAGACCTGGGTCGCCGCGCCTTGCTCGACGGCCTTGAACAGGCCCGGTGCGGGAGTGCCGTCAGCGTCGATCCAGCCGGCGGCGACCATCTCCTCGGCTGCGAGGTGCCGTCGCAGGGGAGTGAGGACCCAGCCGGGGTTGACGGAGAAGGCACGGACGCGGTGCGGCCTGCCGAGCAGGTCGAGGTGACGGGCGAACAGGATGTTCGCGAGCTTGGACTGGGTGTATGCCTCCCACTTGTCGTACCCGCGCTCGAACTGCACGTCGTCCCACCGGATACGCCACGCCGGGTTGCGCCGGGAGGCCACCGAGACGACGCGAGCCGTGTCGGGGGCGGAGAGCGCGGGCCACAACAGGTTCGTCAGCGCGTAGTGGCCGAGGTGGTTGACCGCGAAGTGCCCTTCCCAGCCGTCCAACCCGGGTTTCCGGGCAGGCCATGATGCCGGCATTCGCGATCAGGATGTCGAGCGCGGGGTGGCTGCGGAGCAACCGTACGGCGAAGGCACGGACGGAGGTGAGGTCGGCGAGATCGAGCTGGTCGACCTCGACCCCGGGTACGTCGGCGAGTGCCTGCTGCGCTGCGTCCGGCGAGGACGTCTCCGGCCGTACTGTGGGCACCGAACCTGGTGTGGGTCGTGTCGCTGGTCATGCCGCGGACGCTAGATGCTAGACCGAGGTCTAGGTCAATGGCTACGGTCGACGCCATGGCGGACAGCGGCCTGAGCATCGGGCAGGTGGCGCAGCGCACCGGGTTGAGCGTGCACACCCTGCGGCTCTACGAGCGTAAGGGCTTGTTAGCCAGCGAAGTGCGGCGCGACGGGTCTGGCAGGCGCGGCTACAGCGCCCGGGACGTCGAGTGGCTGGCAAACTGCGTGAAGTTCCGTGCCTCCGGTATGCCGCTCACCACGATCAGCCGCCTCGCTCAGCTCGTACGCGAGGGCAGCGGCAACGAGGCCGAGCGGCTCACGTTGCTTCGCGACACCCTCGAACTCATCAACGGCAAAGTGGCCAGCTACGAACAACACCTCGCCGCCGGCGCCTCCGGTGATCCCTGGCAACAGCAACCCCAGCTCGCCCCGACGGAACACACACCTCAGCTGCGCTGACGAACACCGCCGGCCGGACCGCATTCGCTGGCTGTCGTGGCCGTTCGAGTGCCGGGTTGCGGTGCCTGGTTGGTGGGTAGGACCTGAATGTCGGGCAGATGGGTACGCTGCACCGGCGGTGGCCCCAACCAACTCCGCCGCACCGCAGCCACCCGCACTCAAGGGTGGCGCCGTCGGTCGTTGCCCGTATCCGCAGACGAGAGGCGAAACCCACACCATGACCGCCGTACCAGACCAACGGTCTACTGCTGTTGCGGGTTCGGCGGATGCCGAGCAGGCAGCGGAGGAGGACCTGCGGGCGTTGTTCGGGCAGTCCATCGCCGTCTTCGCGTCTCTGGCGGGGCCGTCGCATCTGGTGGAGACGGCTAACCCGGCGTTCTTCGCCACCATCGGCGAAGAACGGGCCCGAGTCGGGATGGCGATCGCCGAGCTGATGCCCGAACTGGCCGGTCAGGGATTCATCGCGCTCCTGGACCAGGTCTTCCGCACGGGTGAGCCGTACACCGGCCGTGACGTCCGGGTCTTGCTGGGCAGCGGCCCGCAGGCCCGGGAGGCGTTCTTCGACTTCACCTACGAGCCGCGTCGGGACGCCGACGGCAACGTGACCGGGATCCGTGTGCTCGGCGTGGAGACCACGCAGGTCAAGCATGCCCAACGGCTGATGGCCGAACATCGTGCCCTGCTGGAGCAGATCGCCCGCCAGGCACCCCTGACCGAGGTGCTCGACGGGATGGCCCGCTGTATCGAGAACCTCGCACCGCAGGAGGTGCTCGTCTCCGTCCTGCTCGCCGATTCCGACGCCCGGCACCTGCGCCACGGCGCCGCGCCGAGCCTGCCCGACTTCTACAACAAGGCCATCGACGGCATCGCGACCGGCGAAGGTGTCGGCTCGTGCGGCACCGCCGCCCACCGGCGGGAACCAGTCATCGTCACCGACATCGCCACCGATCCGTTCTGGGACGACTTCCGGGACCTGGCCGACCAGGCCGGACTGGCGGCCTGCTGGTCCACGCCGATCCTGGCTCGCGACGGCGGCCTGTTGGGCACCTTCGCGATGTATCACCGTACCCCGCGCGTCCCGCAGGACACCGACCTCGCCCTCACCCGGCTCTTCGCCGGCACCGCAGCCCTGGCCATCGAACGCCACCACATCGAGCAGGCGAAACTCGCCGCCGAGGCACGCGCCAAGTCGGCCAATGACGAGCTGGCCAAGGTGCTAAGCGTGGAGCGGGAACTGCGCGCCGAGGCCGAGCAGCGCGCCACCGCCGCCGCTGAACTCGCCACCCAGATGCGTGCCGCCGCGGCCGCGCAGGCCGCCACGCCGCACCCCGAGCACTGCCAGCTCGGCGGCGCCGCCGGGTGCACCGCGCCAGCCGAGGTCAAGATCGCCGATTCGTGGGGTGACGCGGCGTGGGGCTGCCCCGCCCACGTCGAGGAGGCCATCCTCAACGTGCGGTCGGTGTTCATCGCCAGCGAGGAACTCGGCGGCCTGGCCGCCTACCTCAACCGCTGATGGCTCCCGATGCCGCGCTCGGCTTCGGTTACAAGCTTGAGTGGCTCGCCATACGTGACCGGGACGCCGAGGCCGTCGCGGCCGCGCTGAACCTCAGCCGTCCCCACTCCCGCCAACTGGCGTGACGCGGTCACCGCTGCGTACGACGACCAAGAGCTTCGCTCCCGAAACGACCGCTGCCGCCCGGCTTCAGCCATTCCTGGGGAACGCGTACTTGGCGCTGCCGATGACAGTTGCGGCCGCGACGATCAGGAGGATGAGTGCCGCCCAGGTGATCGAGGCGGTGCCCAGGCCGGCGAGCAGGAGGCCACCGATGAGACCCCCGGTCGCGATAGAAGCCGAGAAGACCGTGATGGTGATCGACTGAGCGACGTTCGCGGCTTCTCCGGCGGCGTTGATCGTGGCGCCCACGAACAGGCTCGGGGAACTACCGAACGCGAAGCCCCATGCGGCGACGGCGACGTAGACCAGCGCCGGTGCGTCCGCGACGACGCCCAGGACGAGCACGCTGGCCCCGAAGAGCAGGGTGCTGCTCACGGCAAGCCTGCGCAGGTGTCGGTCGATGTGGGTTCCGACCACGAGAACGCTGAGCACGGAGGTGACTCCGAAGGCGAACAGCACCCAGCCGGTCTGGTCGGCCATCCCCAGCTGAAGCAGGACGTCGGTGATGTACGTGTAGAGAAGATTGTGAGCGATCATGTACGTGGCCAGCGCGAACAGAATGGGCCGCAGCCCGGGCACGACCAGTACCTGCGAGATCCTGAAGCGGGCGTCTACCGGTTGTCCGGGCAGGTTCGGGACGGCCACCAGGACCCAGGCCATGGCCATGACGGTCACGGCAGCAGCGGCGTAGAAGGCGAGTTGCCAGCCCCCGAGGCTGCTGAGCCAGGTTCCCAGCGGGACGCCCAAGGCCAGCCCGATCGGGGTTCCGGCCAGGGCGATGGCGATGGCGCGGCCTTGTCGTCCCTCTGGCGCGATTTGGGCGGCGTAGCCACCGAGAAGTGGCCAGATGAGTCCGGTTCCCAGCCCGGCGACGAAGCGCAGCACCATCGTCAGCGTGTAGTTCTCGGACAGCGCGGTGAGCGCGTTGGTGACGGCGACCACGACCAAGGCAAGTTGCAGGACATGCTTGCGCGACCAGCTGGCCGTCGCCCACGCGAGAGGGATGGCGCCGAGCGCTGTGGCGAGCGCGTAGATCGTGACCGTCTGGCCCGTGAGCGAGACGCTCGTGTTCAGAGTGCGGCTCATTTCGGGCAGGAGGCCCGCCGGAAGGCATTCGGTGAGGATGCTGATAAAGCCGGCCAGGAAAAGGCCGAACAATGCCATTCCCGGAAGGCGGCCCGGCCGCGCGGTCGTCGGGCTCAGGTCTTTGAATGCGGTGATGGTCATGGTGCTCTTTCGAAAATAGGGCGGCGAGGCCGTCCGGGCGGATTGATGACGGAAAGCCAGCGTGCACCGGATGGGCTTGCAAGCTGTTTCCTCAGGTCACATCGAGCGTGCTTCAAGGGCGCGGCGCTAGCCAGCCACCTGCTTGGCCTACGTCTCGTGTGGCTACCACTGGCAGGGACAGGTTGAGGTGCGAACTGCGTGGGATAATCGAGATATGGCAGCTCGCCACGTCACTCACACCGATTTCTCAGCCACTTCGGGCACGGATACCGAACCGAAGCCGCAGCAGGGTCTCGACCAACGCGCGGAGCTGAGCGAGTTTCTGCGCACCCGCAGGGCCCGCCGCAAACCGGCCGATGTTGGGCTGACCGACTACAGCCGACGGCGTCGCGTCCCCGGTCTGCGCCGGGAAGAACTCGCGCAGCTCGCGGGGGTCTCCGCGGCGTACTACACGCGATTCGAGCAGGGCAACGCCCGCAATGTCTCACGTGAGGTGCTGGAAGCGATCTCCCGCGTACTCGACCTCTCCGAAGCCGAGCACGCCCATCTGGTGCGCCTGGCCCAGCCCAAGCGGCATCAGCGCCGACCCAGGCCGCCACACCAACAGGTACGGGCCGAGATACGAGAACTGCTCGCCGCGTTGGAAGGCGTGCCAGCGTACGTATGGGGGCCCCGCACTGATGTGCTGGCCTGGAACCAGACCGCCTCCGCCCTCTTCGGTGACTGGGCAGCCCGTACCTCATCGGACCGGAACTGGGCCAGGATCGCTTTCCTCGACCCGGCGTCCCGGAAGTTGTTTCCTGACTGGGAAGCCAAGGCGTACGACGTGGTGGGACAACTACGGCTGGGCGCCGGCCGACATGCCGACGACCCGTCGCTGGCGTCCCTGATCGGCGAACTGTCGTTGAAGAGCGAGGACTTCCGCAGACTGTGGGCCACCCACGATGTCAAGAAGAAGACGCACGGCGTCATACGCCTGTCACATCCGCTCGTGGGTGAGCTGACAGTGCGCTACGAGACACTCGCGCTCCCCGGTGATCCGGAGCAAATGCTGAGCACCTACCACGCCGAGCCCGGGTCGCGATCGGAGCAGGCGCTGCGACTGCTGGCCAGTTGGGGACCAGACGCTACCCAGGAGCGGCCCACCGCGCCATCGCGGTGACGGAATCGGCGTAGCGATTCAGGAATTGTCGAAGGATTGTTCGCCGAGGGCGCGCAGAAAGTCGAAGTTGTCGGCGGTGGCCGTGCCGGGTTGAGGCCGGAAGATGACCAGGCGCTGACCCGTGGTGGTGCTGAGAACGAAGTCGCACTGTACGTCCAGCCGTCCGGCTTGCGGATGGACGAGGATTTTGCGGGTGGTCTGTAGCGGGGCGACCTGCATGTCGGACCAGTACTGGGCAAATTCCGGGCTGACAGTGGTGAGATCGGCGATCAGTTGTTCGGATACGGGGTCGTGGCCGCTGCGGGCGGCGGCTGCGCGTAGGTCGGCGACGTATGCGCGGCCGATCGCCTCGTGCTCCTCCGGCACGTTGAGCGCGCGGGATTCGGGGTGGGTGAACCAGCGCCAGGTCACGTTCGACTGCCGGTCGCCACCGTCGGTCCAGGAGCCCAACAGCGCGCGGCTGAGGGCGTTCTGGGCGAGGACGGTGGTCCGGTCGTCGATGACGTGTGCTGGCACCGTGGTGAGTGCGTCGAGGAGGAACATCATCGCGGGGTCGACGTACCCGCTGACGCTGGAGGTCGTCGGCGCGGGATGTCCGGCGAGGCGGTAGAGGTAGTCCCGTTCGTCGACGGAGAACCGCAACGCCCGGGCCAGGCTGCCGAGTAGAGCCTGCGAGGGGTTGGTGTTGCGCGACTGCTCGAGTCGTTCGTAGTAGTCGACTGACACATTTGCCAGGAGTGCGACTTCCTCACGGCGTAGGCCGGGGGTGCGGCGCCGCCCGCGTGGTGGGAGCCCGACGTCAGCCGGGCGGAGTGCCTGCCGGCGAGCCCGCAGGAAGTCGCCGAGTTCGGTTCGCGCCACGAACTGCCCTTTCCGGATCGCGGTGCCACCAGCGCTGCTGGAGGCACCGCGAAGATCCCGTCGATGTCGGAAGCTACTCCTGGATCGCGGCCATGGCCGGTCCGGCGTAGCGCTCCCCGGCGGCGGCACCGACCGGAGCGGCGGCGCCGAGTTCATCGAGCAAGCCGGCGTCAATCCTGAGCTGCGCGGCGGCGACGTTCTCCTCCAGATACGTCCGACGCTTGGTGCCGGGGATTGCGGTGACGTGGTCACCTTGCGCCAGCACCCAGGCCAACGCGAGCTGGCCGGGCGTGACACCCGCCTGTTCCGCGATGGCGCGGATCCGGTCCACCAGGAGCAGGTTCTGCCGGAGGTTCTCCTCGGCGAACCGCGGCCAGGTACGACGCCAGTCGTTCTCGGGCAGGTCTTCCAGACCACGAACCGAGCCGGTCAGGAAACCACGGCCCAACGGCGCGTACGCCACGAACCCGATCCCCAGGTCTCGCACTGTGTCGAGCACACCATTGGTCTCCACATTTCGGGTGAACAACGAGTACTCGGTCTGCACCGCCGACAGTGGCGCGGTGGCATGCGCGGCGCGAATGCTCTCCGGCGACGCCTCGCTGATCCCGAGGTACCGGATCTTGCCTTCGGTGACGAGTTCGCCGAGCGCGCCGAAGGTCTCCTCGACCGGTACGTTCGGGTCGACCCGGTGCTGGAAGTACAGGTCGATGTAGTCGGTGCCGAGCCGGCGCAACGATCCGTCGAGCGACTTGCGCACGTAGTCAGGTTGCCCGTTGGCGCCGCCGATGATGCGGCCGGCATCGTCGAACGTCACACCGCCGAACTTGGTCGCGATGAGGGCCTGGTGGCGACGCCCTCTCAGCGCCCGGCCGAGCAGTTCCTCCCCGGTGAGCGGGCCGTACATGTCCGCGGTGTCGAACAGGGTCACGCCCAGTTCGAGTGCGCGGTGAACGGTGGCGGCGGACTCGGCGTCGTCCGGGGTGCCGTACATCGCGGTCATGCCCATGGTGCCGAGTCCCTCGACCGAGGCCACCAGCCCTTGACCACCGATCGCGTGCTTCTGCAAGATCATGTTGGTTTCTCTTCCTTGATGCCACGAGCGTCTTCCGAACGCTCGTCACCAGCCTGCGACAGATCGGCGCCGTTATCGGCGTTCTGCCCATCCCCGGCCCGACGGGGCGACGATCCGACGCAGGCCCGGGGCTGATCGGCGACGACACCTTGATCAGCGCTCCTATTGCTTGACCCTTCAAATTTCCACCGGTAGCCTTTTGGCATTTATCCATGACTATCGATGCAGGTAGGTGAATCGTGCTGTTGAAATCCATCGCCCTCGCCGCGTCCGTCGCCAGCGTGCTGGCCACCGCCCCCGCCGCTTCGGCGGCAAGCTCCCAAGCATCGAACGAAGCCTGGCTACCCGGGAACTGTCCGCAGGGCACGTTCTGCATCTGGCCCAACTGGGATCACCCGGCAGAGGGTCCGACCGCGACTCCGTCTCTGGTGACCACTACCGAGTGGTCCGGCAACGTCCCGGCCTTCAACTTCTACAACCGCACCTCCCGCAACGCCGAGATCACCTGGTCCTACAACTACCTCGGGACGCAGCTTTCCGGCGCGATCTGCGCTCGCCCGGGCGGCGGGGACCTGTATGTGCCCATGTTCGCGACGAAGGTGAGTTGGCAGCCGCGCACCTGCTGAGCCTTTCCCGCCGCCTGGTCGTGAAGTGTTCGGCAGTGGGTCAGGGCGTCCACCGTACGCCCGGGTTCACCCGCCCTGACCAGTCGAAGACGGCCATGTTGTCCCACTGGTTTCCGGTGCCGTTGATGTTGGCCGGATCCCAGCCGTTGCCGCGGACGGCGTACCAGGTCGGTTCCCAGTAGAAGACGCCGATGGCGCCAGCGTTGCGGGCGGTGTTCTGCACCCAGTCGAACTCCTGGGCCTGCCCGGACCAGGTCGCGCTGATGCCGTCACAGGTCGCGTCGCCGATGGCGTTCGGCTCGCTGTCCGCGTTGTTCCGGGTGAAGGGGTACGCGGTCTCCACGATCACCACCGGCTTGCCGTAGCGCCCGCGCAGATCGACGATGTTGTTGTAGAGGTTCGCCAGGGTGCCGTGCCACATGCAGTAGTACGACTGGGCGGTGATGTCCCACTGCACACCCTGGGCGCGGATGCCGTCGTAGAACCATCGGGCGTTGGCGTTGCTGTCGGCGTTTGCGGTATGGATCATCACGGGGATGCCGCTGCCGCACGCCTTGGTCGCGTTGTAGCCCTGCTTCAGCAGGCCGGCCAGCGGGACGAAGTCGTTGTTGACGACCTTGCCCTCGTTCCACAGCATCCCGACGTTGATCTCGTTGCCGATCTGCACACTGTCCGGTGGGGTGCCCTGCCCCCGCAGGCTGGCGCAGACGTCGTAGGTGAAGGTGTAGACGTCGGTGCGCAGTTGGCTCAGGCTGTGGCCGGCCCAGGCTGCCGGCTTGTACTGCTTGCCAGGGTCGGCCCAGGTGTCGGAGTAGTGGAAGTCGATGAGCACCTTGAGGCCCTTCGCCCTGGCCGCCCTCGCCTGGCCCAACACCGCGTTCTTGTTGTTGTAGCCGCTGATCGGGTTGTTCCAGACGCGCAGCCGGACGTAGTTGACGCCGACGGACCTCAAGATGTCCAGTGGGTCGCGGGCGACCCCGCCGGCGTCGTGGTACCTGGCGCCGAGATCCAGGCTGCGCTGCAACGAGGAGACGTCGGCACCCCGCATGGTGAGCGTGTTCGCGGCGGAGACGGGCGCGGGCGCACCGGCGAGCGTGGTGGCGACGGTGAGGATGCCGGCCGTAACCGCCCCGAGCAGGGCCCTGGCGCGGCGGTGGTGGGGCACAACCGTATGGGTAATCACGAGGCTCCTTCAGCCCGCCGTGCAGGGGGCGCCGTTCAGCGAGAAGCCGGTCGGCGGCGCGTCGCTGACACTCCACCGCCCCTGGACGCCGAAGGTCGCCGAGCCGTTCGGCGCGAGGACGCGGTTCCAGTCGACGTCACGAGCGGTCACTGTGGTCCCGGTCTGGCCGATCGTGGCGTTCCACCCCGAGGTGACCTGCTGGTCTCCCGGGAAGTTGAAGGTGACGGCCCAGCCGTCGATCGGTGCCGCCCCGGCGTTGTGGACCGTCGCCGTGGCCACGAAACCGCCCTGCCACTCGGACTGGTTCCGGTAGGTCACCCGGCAGGTCGAGGGCGGCGGGGGCGTCGGAGTCGTCGTCGTGGGCAGAGTGACGGTGTTCGACGCGATCGACACGTTGCCCACCGCGTCCCGGGCCCGCACGTAGTACAGGTTCCGCAGCGGCGTCGACGCAGGCAGCGGCGTCGTGTACGTCGTACCCGGCACGGTGGCGACGAATTGCGAGGTGAACCAGCCGTCGAACCGGTAGACGTTGTACCCGAGCACGCCGACGTCGTCCGTCGACGGCGACCAGGACAACGTGCCGGTCGAGGCGGTCACCTCGCCGACGGTCAGGTTCTGCGGCGCGGTCGGCGGGGTGGTGTCCGGGCCGGTGTCCGTCACCGGTGTGACCACTGTCAGCGCGTCCGACCAGTTCGAGCGTTGCCCGAGGCTGTCCCGGGCGATCAATCGGAACGTGTACTGCTGGCCCGCCCCAAGCTGGCCGGTGATCGTGGTGCTGGTGACGGCCCCGACGCTGGCGCTGAAGACGATGTCGCCGAACTCCTGGTAGTACGTGATGTCGTACCCGGTGATGGCGCAGCAGCCGGGCGCGGCGGCCGTCCAGGTGAGGGTGACCGACGCGCTCCGGACCTCGCTGGCGGTCAGGTTCGTGGGCGCACTCGGCAGGGCGGGCGAGGTGCTCGGCGTACCGGACGGCGTCGGCGACGTTGGCGGCGCGGTTCCGGCCGGCGCTGCGACGGACCCCGCGGCCCCACCGCGTGCCGGGGCGACCCGCGGGTACGCGGCGGGCGTCACGGTGCCGGCGTCGGCCGCCGGTGCGGCGCTCAGAGCGGTGCCGAGCACCGCCGTCGACAGCACGACGGCGGCCAGCAGGCCCGGCCGCAGACGGCGGAACAGCGAGGACGAGCGAACGCCAGTCATACCTCGACGATGCAGCAAGAGATCGATGATCGCCAACGTGTCTCACGCCTCGGCCGGTGATCGGCGCGGCTCATGCCCGACTTCTTACCGAACCATGACGTGCCCGGTGACCGCTGACCGTTGACCGCCCGTTGGCCCGTACCGAGGGGAGACAGCACATCACCGGAGCCCTTTCCGGCTTTGAGGAGATTCCGATGAACCGCAGAAAGAACGGGACCGCACTGGTCCAGACCCGGCCGGCCCGAATCGCCATGGCCGCGCTCGTGCTGGCGGCCACCGGCGCGCTCACCGCCACCTTCGTCTCCAGTGGCGGCAAGGGCACCGCGGATGCCGCCACCAGCCTGGACCAGTTCGTGTCGATCGAGAACGTGCCGCCGAACGTGCGGAACCCGAGGCCGGCCGCCGGTGCGTCGACCGGCCGGTTCACCGTCGACTGCGGCACGAACGGCAACGGCAAGTTCAGCCCGGACAACCCGGTGGCCCAGCCCGGCATCCGCAACGGCGCCGAACACGTCCACGACTTCGTCGGCAACCTGGCCATCACCGCGAACTCCTCCGACGCCGATCTGGACGCCTCCGGCACCACCTGCCGCAACGGCGACAAGTCGTCCTACTTCTGGCCGGTGGTGCGAATCGACAAGACCGTTCGCAGCGGCAAGGGCGTCCAGCAGGCCCTCGCCCAGACCCAGCCGATGGTCGTCTGCCCCTCGGTCGGCAAACGGCTGCGGGCCGTCCCCACCGGGGCCCGCAGCACCGTCGACCGACTGCTGGCCGAGCTGGATCGCCAGCAGGCCGCCGCGAACCAGCGGATGACCGGCAGCCGGGGCCGCATCGACGCCGCCTTCAACCGGGAGGTCATCGACTCGCTGCGGGCCCGACGTGCCGCGATGATCAGGCAGATCAGCACCACGATCACTACCGCCGGCGGTAACCAGCCTGGCCTGGTCTCGCTTGTCGACTGTGATGTCAGCTACGACGACATGCACGCCCGGATGCCCGGCAGCGCCCACCGTTCGAGTGTGAAGGCGGCCCAGGCCGCGAATCCGCGGATCCAGTGCCCCGCCGTGCGGGACAGGGTGCCCGGCGTACCCGATCGGGCGCTCGCCGAGGTGAACCGCAACCTCGACGAACTCGACCGGCAGATCTCCGAAGCCAACGAACGCCTCGTCACCAGCCGTGGCCAGGGCGGCCCGGCCTTCGTCGACAACGCCATCCTCGGACCGCTACGCGCCAAGCGGGTCGCCGTGCTCGACCGGATCGCCACCGCGATCGGGCGGCAGGCCCCCCGCCCGCAGGGTCTCGAAGCGCTCGCCGGCTGCACACTGGACCAGGCCCCCAGCACCCCGGCGGCACCAAGCAGCGCACCCACCAGCGCCGCCGCACTGCCCGACCCGCAGGGGCCCAACTTTGAGCTGCCCGGCAACACCGGCGGCATCGTCCGCCCGGCGCAGGTGCTGATCGAATACCGCGGCAACCCCGTCAGCAAAGTGGTGCCGATGCCGAAGTTCCTGCGGGCCCTCACCGGTGACGCCAAGCCCACCAGCCGTGGCCCGGCCAACGCCCGTGCCACCTGGACCTGCTCGGGCTTCACCGACCGGCTCTCCGACAAGTACCCGATCTGCCCCGCCGGCAGCCAGGTGCAGCGCGTCCACGACTTCCCCGGCTGCTGGGACGGCAGGAACGTCGACAGCGACAACCACCGCAACCACGTCGCGTTCGCCGACAAGGCCACCGGCGGCTGCCCACAGGGCTTCCGGGCGATCCCGCAACTGCGGATCACAGTGGCCTACGACATCGCCCGCGACGTGCAGGTCAAGGGCCAGTACGCCCTCGACTCCTTCCCCGAGGAGAACCACAACCCCTTCTCCGACCACAACGACTTCGTCAACGTCAACTCCGCCCAGACGATGCAACGCATCGCCACCTGCATCAACAAGGGCAAGAACTGCTCCTGACGCCGGGGCCGCGTCGCTCGGGCGGGACGGGTCGCGGCCGGCTACCGGCCGCGACCCGGTGTGTCGCCATTACCGAGGGGACGATTCACTGGGAGCGATACCAGTGGGGCAAAATTCGATCCTCCCGATCGTTACACTCGCCGGAACACCGGCACCGCCGCAGACCTCGACCTGCGCCAATCCCCATCGAATGGAGACGCCTGTGACCCGCGACAAGGCGGCACCCCCCGGTATCGACCCCAACATTCCCAGCGTGGCCCGGGTCTATGACTTCTTCCTGGGCGGCAAGGACAACTTCGAGGTCGACCGGAAGGTTGCCGAGCACGCCCTGCGGATCACACCGGACGGGCCGGCAGCCGGCCAGGCGAACCGGGCCTTCCTGCGTCGAGTGATTCGCTTCCTCGTCAGCGAGGCGGGCATCGACCAGTTCCTCGACATCGGTTCGGGGCTGCCCACCCAGGGCAACGTGCACGAGGTCGCCACCGAGCAGAACCCAAAGGCTCAGGTGGTCTATGTGGACAATGACCCGATCGTCCTGACGCACGGGCGGGCCCTGCTCGCCGCGGAGGGCACCGCGACGGTGATCCAGGCGGACATCCGGGAGCCGGAGGCGATCCTCAACCACCCGGACGTACGCCGGTTCCTCGACTTCGACCGGCCGATCGGCTTGCTGCTCTTCGCGATCCTGCACCACCTCGGCGACGACGAGGACCCGAAGGCGGTGGCGGCCGCGTTGATCGACGCGCTGCCCTCCGGCAGCTACGTGGCGATCTCGCACTTCCGCGACCCGGGCGAGCGAGACCCGGAGGGCTCCCGCAAGGCCCGCGAGGTCGAGCGGGTCTTCAACGAGTCGCTGGGCACCGGCCGCTGGCGTACCGACGAGGAGATCCTCTCGTTCGCCGATGGCCTGACGGTGTTGGAGCCGGGGCTGGTGCCGCTGGCCGAGTGGCGCCCAGAGCCGGACGCACCGGCTACGGTGCAGACCGACACCTATCACACCTTTGTCGGGCTCCTCGCCCGCAAACCATAGGCGCCGTCTTGCGTTGCGGTCCGTCGGCGGGCGCGCGCCCGCCGACGGACGCGCCGCGTCGGGATCTGACCGTCCAGCCGCCCTCCTCAGCCTGGCGGCAGGAAGATGGCCCCGGCGCCAAGCGCCAGGGCCAGGCATCCCGATCCATCATCGCGGAGGCTGGACATCAGCTCCCGGAGTCCGGGAAGAGGTACAGGTCGAACCGCATCCCCTGGTTGTCAAGCTCCACCTGCTGGCTGCCGTAAAGGCTGGGCGGGCCAGCGTAGGTGCCGATGAGGTTGTACAGACCTGGGTCGACAACGAACTGGAAGGCACCATCGGGGCCAGTCACGACCTCGATCCCGGCCGGCTCCAGCCGAATTGTCGCCCCCTCCAACGGCAGCCAGGTGGTTGTGTCGAACGCTTGGCCCTGGAGGCTCCAGATGGCAGACACCGTGAAGCTTCCCTGCGTCATGGGGCTCAGCCGGCCGCGGCGGTCGACCGCCACCGCGTACACCGGCCGCTCACCCGTCACGCTGCCTACGTCGATCGTCACACTGGCCGTGCCGTCCGAGGCCGCTTGGACCTCGCCGTCCAGATGCGTGTTGTCGACGCTGTAGCGGAACTTGGTCACCCGAGTGTCGCCGTTCGCGGCGAACGTGATGGCAATCTGGCCACCTTCGGCGGCGCTGTCGCCGCCCGGGAAGCTGATTGCCGGCTGAAGAGGCGCCTTCGTCCCAGAGGGCCCTCGGACGGCCGCCGACGCAGGCGGTGCCACCAGCATCGAACCGGCGGCCAGTGCCAGCGACGCGGCCAATGCGGCAACACCACGGCGAGTGAGACGGGTGCGCGCATCCAACGTTGATCCGACGAACATTGCGGCCCCCGTATCATCAGTACGTCACAGCGCGCTCACCGTAGCCAGCAAGATGATCTACGTCAACATCTTTCAATGCCTTGCGAATGGACTGTCGTGCGGCATGCCGCTGCCAGTCTCGCGGGCTGATGAAACGTCGCTTCGGTGACCGGGCCACCTTCGTGGTGGAGGTGGGCGAGATCGTTCACGCCATGCGGGCGAGCGCGCCGCGGGTGCACCGACGTGACGTCGAGTGCCTACCGCGCGGGTTCCAGTACGACGACTGGGATCTGGCGGGTGGTCTTCCGCTCGTAGTCGGCGAAGCCTGGATACGCGGCCTTCTGCGCGCTCCAGATCCGTTCCCGCTCGTCCCCGGCGGCCACTCTGGCGACCAACTCGACCCTGTCCGTACCGATCTCCGCCTGGGCCTTGGGGTTAGCGAGCAGGTTGTAGTACCAGTCGGGATTGCTGGGCGCACCGCCCTTGGACGCGAACACGGCATAGCCGCCGTCCACCTTCTGGTACATCATCGGGTTCACGCGGGGCTGGCCACTCTTGGCGCCCACCGTGTGCAACAGCAGCAGCGGAGCGCCAGCGAACTGACCGCCGACCTGCCCACCGTTGTCGCGAAACTCAGCGATGATTTTGTCGTTCCAGTCGCTCATGCCTTCTCCTCGCCTCCGCGCACCGGCTCCGTCGACACGATTCTGACAGTCCCAGGCGCCCACTGCTTGCTTGCGCAGGCCGCAGTCGCCGCGTGCGCCGACGTAAAGTCTCGGCCGTGGATGAGGTTCGCTTCGAGCGCTATGACCGGTACGAGCGGTCTCTTGTCGACGTACTCAACGCTCTCAACCTCACAGCGCCGCTGACACCTTCCGGCGATGAGCGTAACGACCCGCGGGCCCGACGGCACTGGCAATGCAGCGTGGCCCTGATGATCATGCGGGAGGCGGTGCCGCCGCAGCCCGAGGAGTTGTTCGAACCACTGATGCTCGCGGCCGTCTACGAACCTGACCCAAGTCACACTCAACGACACATCAGACCAGCGCTCGCCGTCTTCGGCCGCCGGCGCGTCCAGACCAGGCTGCTCGAATATCTCCGAACGGGAACCGACTACGAGATCATCGGTGCGGCCGACGCCTGGTACTGCACGTACCTGCGCGTCACGGGAGGCGACACCGGGGACGATCCATGCACCGACCTGCGGCACGCCTTCCAGGAAACCGGCCTGCGCATATTCCTGGCCAACGACCACCCGGGAGTTCGCGGCCGCCTCATCACCCTGCTGAACCTTCGTGCCGAAGAAAACCCACCAGAGCTGCGCCAACTGGTCTCCGACGTGCTCCGCACGGTGTTCCCGTCCTAGACCCAGACGACGAGGACGCCCCGGGGCCTGGCCGCGTGATCGGTCACGCAGAGCGGGGCCTTGCCGGATCGCGAGGTCGACCGTTCGCCGGCCAACAACTACAGGTAAGGAAGGCCCGGCCGGCCTGATCAGTGGGCCGACCACACCTTTCCACCTGTGCAGGCGTCGTCACAAGTGGTCATCGATGGTCATTCACGAACGGCCTTCGACGGCCTGGTCATCGCCTGGAACTGGTCCCTCGCCGACCCGCGGAGTCGGCGGCGGCGGGCGTCCGGCACTGTTGCCACCGGCGCAGGCAACCCGGCACGATCGATTCGTGACAGCCGAAGAAGCCCACCTCCGCTGCGAAGCAGTTTCGTGGATCAGCCACGACTTCCCGGGCTGGGTGCGGGTTCGCCTCGTCGACGTCAACAGCACGTCGTGGTACTTCGTCGACAAGGTCCCGGTCTTCACCGCTGACAAGTCGCACCTTGAGGCTCGCCTGCCTGCACCTGTCCACATCCTGTGCAGCATCGTCGGCCGAGATGGCGAGGCACTCGTCGTCTCGACCGCACCGTACGGGGTCGAAGCCGAGGACGGACAACGCCTGTTCCGGGTACATCCGAGCCAGCTCGACCGACAGACGGTTTAGGAAGGCAGTTGCGCTGCGTTGAGAGAAGATGCCTTGAACAGCGAAAAGGCCAGGCAACCACTCCCTGATCCCCTAGATCGTTCGGCACATGCTCGCCTGTGGCGGCCTGATCGCCTCCCGCACCGCCGCTCCGACCCTGGCGGCCGCTCTGGAGAACTAAGGCTGAGCTTCCGCCGCCGCCCGTTCGTAAAGGCGGGCCGCACGTAGCGGGGATGCGTTCCGGCGATGCAGATCGGCCGCCTCCTTCAGGCGCCCGGCAAGTTCCGCCTCCATGGCGAGTTCGTGCCACGATGCCGCCTCGTCGTCCGGCGGGTGAGACCCGGGGCCCGGCTGGTCCTGGTCCAGCCTCAGATCGTCGAGCAACTGGCGCAGGTCATCGTTCGCCGACTGGGGGACCAGTTCCGGCAGATCGCCCACCCACAAAGCCCAGACCGGCATCGCGGTGCCCGGATCGAAGACCCAGCCGCTGCGCGGAGTGAGCACCACTGCACGATTCTGTCCGGCACGGAACAGCTCGCGACGGGCTGACGGTGGGACGTGGGGGCGCAGCGAACAGCCCAGAGGCAGATAGAGCGGGCCGGGCCCGAGGGCGTACAGCGGCTGGCCGACCGGGATTCGCACCAGAATGCCGCCGGGCGCGACCAGCAGGTGCCGGTCGCGGCCCAGGATGATCCGGGCGGTATCGGCCAGGGGATCGCCCTCGAGTAGCAAACGGATGGTTGACAGCTCGGCATCGTCGACCAGCACGGCGTCCAGGGCCTGGCCCTCGGTGCGGCGCGAAACGACCCGTACCGCCGGCAGTTGCAGGTCTGGCAGCGCGGCCGGCGGTTCCTCCTCGATCAGCGGGTAGTCCTCGCCCAACTGGACCAGTCCGGCGCTGTCGGCGAACTCGCCGAGCGCGTCGAGACGGCGGCAGCCGAACGGCGAGGCGGCCAGGACCCACGTTCCGGCATCGACGAGACCGGCCAGCAGGTGGTCGTCGAGCGGGGCCGCAACGGTGTGTTCGATCAGCAGGTCGTCCTGGCTGCCTGCGATGCGGCAGGTGAGCGCGGCCGGATCCCGGGTCAGGGCGGTGACCAAGGACGGAGGCAGGTTGCCCCTATACGCGGACACGGCCAGCTCGATCAAGGTCGTGGTGCCGGCCGGGCCGGGGAACAGCGGACTGAGGCGGACTGGCCGGTGGCGCACGTTCAAGCCCAGATCGATGGTGCGCCGGATGATGTGCGCGGCGGCCGCACCGTCGAGCAGGATACGTAGCCGTTCCACCGGACGGACCGGCACGCGCTGCACCCCCGCGGTCCGGATCAGTGTCACGACGTCGCTGCTCACGAGAGTGTTCCGCGATACGGCGGACTTCGTTTCGGAGACGCCCACCGGTGGCGGGCCGAAGCCGGGGTCGGATAGCAGATAATCGCCGGACGCCACGTACGCGGTGGCCGATACCATACGGGCGAGCTGCCGCCCGAGTTGCAGGTCGACCTCGGTGGTCACCCACCATCCGCCGGTCTCACCATCGCGCAGAACGGACAGGTCCGGCGCGGCCTTAGTCGCGCGGAGGACGCCGACGAACGCCAGGGCGCCGGCGGCCGCCGGGAAGCGGCAGGCGAACAGGACGTCGTGGCGCTCCGGCGCGACGGGCTTCGGCGCCCGCTGGCTCTGCGACGGGACGACCGGCTCGGCCGGCACCGGCTCTGGGCTCAGGGGCTCGATGCGTTGCATCGGTCGTGGACCGGTCACTGGTCATTCCCTCCACCGAGTCCGGGCGGGAGCACGAGTTCTTCGCCGTACTCCCGTTTGAACCAGTCGCGCCAGCGCGCCACAGCACCGGCCCTCCCGCCGTGCGCCGAGGCCGCGAAGATCAGGGCAGCCTGGTCGGGCCGGTGTAGGGCCGTCGCCACGGCGACTGCCCACTCCTCGATCGGATCGGTGGCGCCGTCCGGCCCGGCCTGCAGACGCTGAACGTCGCCGAGCACCATGAGAATGCGTTCGGCGTGTATGTCCTGCGCTGCGTCGCATCGAGCTCGAACCAGCTGCCAGCGGATGTCGTCCAACTGCCCGTACTGCTCGACGAGCGCGCGAGCCGACTGGACGTCGTCGACCCGGTGTGCCAGGAGCCACGCGGTCCAGAGGAACTTCCCTTCGGACAAGTAGGCCTCGGCCGCCTCCCGGTACATCGCCTGCTCGACATAGGCGAGGGCAGCCCGTATTGGCTCGCCCGCGGCGAGGAAACAGCGTGCGGCATCCGCGGGGGCGTCGGCCTCGAGATAGCACTCCGCCGCAGCCAGCATCAGAGCCCGGTCAGCCATTCGGCTCGAAACGTTCGCGGTACGCCGCCACCGTCTCGCGCTGGGACTGTTGCAGCTGCCCGAGCACCTCCTGCCCGCCGGGATGGTCCCGCTGCACCTCGGTGGTCAGGCGGTGCAGCCGCCGGATCACCTCGCGCCATTCCTCGGCCGTCTGCGCCGATTCCCGCAGCCGCATGATGTGGCGCACGTCGAGGCTGATCTCGGTGATGTCCCGCACCTGACGGCCTCGCTCGAGTACCGACACCTGGTGGTCGGCGAGGATGCGCCGGATCGAGACCTCGTCCTGGGGAAGTGTCCACAGGTGCACGAGCTGCCCTAGGTCGGACAGCTCGGCCCGCGGGCGGCCGGAGAGCAGCGCCGAGGCGGCGAACGTCTTCATGGCTTTGACCGCGCGGCGGTCCGAGAAGACGACGCCCTCGGACCGGAACGTTCGCAGGATCTCGGCGAAGGTGTCCCGGACGCCGCTGACATCGACATCGGCTACCGCGTTCTGCAACTGGATGAGCTCGGCCAGCGGAAACGTCACCTCGGTACGGGCGGTCGCCCGCTCGCCTTCGGCCACCTCCGTGCGGATCCGGTCGCGTTCGCCGCGCCAGCCAATGTCGAGCACGTCCTCGATCAAGTCGTCGGGAACGTAGTCGAGGTTGCACCGCAGCAGGAACCGGTCGGAGAAGGCGGCCAGCAGCGGGTCGTCCGGGATCTCGTTGGACGAGGCGAACAGCGAGATCAGGTCGAGCTCGACGACCTCGCTGCCGTTGTAGAACCGCCGCTCGTTGACGATCGTGAGAAGCGAGTTGAGGATCGCGCTGCTGCCCTGGAAAACCTCGTCCAGAAAGGCGATGTGTGCGGTCGGCAGCATCCCATCGGTGTTCACCCGGTAACTTCCGCGCTGGAAGGCCACCAGGTCCAGCGGGCCGAACAGCTCGGCCGGCTCGGTGAAGCGGGTCAGCAGGTACGCGAAATAGCGCACGTCGAGCAGCTTCCGCAAGCGGTCGATGACGCTGCTCTTGGCGGTGCCCGGCGGCCCGATCAGCAGGGCGTGCTCGCGGCACAGGGTGGCCATGGCGACGATGTCGATGACGTCGTCCCGGTCCACGAACTGAGTTTTCACCTCGGCCAGCCGAGTCGCGTACGTCGCCGCCTTGATCCGGATGTCACGATCGAGTTGCACCACGGTCACGACGGTTACTCCTCTTCGGAATCGATGCTGGGCTCGCTCGGCCGGATCACGGGAGCCGATCCGCCAGTCGGAACGGTTTCGGTGACGGTCAGTTCGCCCTCGGGCACGGGACGCCGGGCCGGTCGCCGTAGCGGAGTGAGGACGGTGAAGGTGGCCCGCCGCCCCGGCCTGGTGCCCGCAACCTCGGTGCTGTCAATTTCGTGTTCCTGCTGGCCGAGCCGTAGGGCGCCGACCAGTTCGCCGAGGCGGCGGGCGTCGGCCGGGCGGCGCGGTTCGCCGACCAGCTCGTCGGCGCGGGCGTCGCGGAAGATCGAGCGGATCTCGTCGCCGTTCATCCGGTCCGTGGCGCGACTGATCCGGTCGAGCAGCCCGCCGGAGACCGGGATCCCGAAGTGCCGGGCGTGCACCTTGGCGATCTCCCGCCGGGCGAGCTCGTCCGGCAGGTCGATCCGGATCGGGCGGAACCGGCTCGGCCGCAGAAGAGCGTCGTCGATGATGTCGATCCGGTTCGTGGTGCCGATGATCAGCACTGGCACTTCTGGACGGAAGCCGTCGAGCTCGGTCAGCAGCTGGGCGACGATCGCGTTGCCGGCCCGGCTGCCGCCGTCGCCACGGCCTGACCGGCGCCCCGCGATGGAATCGAACTCGTCGAAGACCACCACGGTCGGCGCGTTGCGGCGGGCCTCGGCGAACAGTTCGCGGACCTTGCGCTCACTCTCACCCACGTACATGTCGGTAATCTCCGGCCCGGAGATCACCTGGATGGTGGCGTCCATCTTATTCGCCACAGCCTTCGCGAACAGCGTCTTACCGGTGCCTGGCGGTCCGTGGAAGATGAACCCGCGTGGCACCAGGTCGTATCGCAGGTCCTCGGGCAGGTCGACGGCGCCGCTGACGATTTTCAAAGCGCGTTTGAGCTCGTCCTTGACAGTGTCGTACCCGCCGATCTCCTCGAATGTCACCGTCGGCATCTCGAACGAGCTGGACGCCCGGGCCTTGAACACCCGCAACTCCTGTACGAGGTCGGCGAAGCGGGGGCGCTCCCAACCGGCACCAGTCGTCGGCCGGTGCTGGTGGAAGGCGAAGCGCAGCGCATGCCGCAGCCGGACCGCGTTCATGCCGGCGATGTGCTTGTACAGCTCCGGCGCGTCGAACCCGTCGAACAGGTCTGCCTCCTCCCGGGTTACGAGGGCCTGGCCGATCGGGGTCCGGCCGCTGCCGGACGTCGTCACCTCGCGGGGCAGGATGTCGATCGGCATCTGCACGCCGAACCGGTTCGCCAGGACCTCGGGAATCATGAGCGACGGGTCGGTGAACCCGAGCAGGATGCACTCACTGCGCGAATAGAGCACATCGGTCAATTCCCGGCCCTCTAGCGTCAGCGCCGCGTCGCTGCCACCGGCCAGCAGGTCGAGATGCGGAACGACGACGACCTGCTGGGGTTTCGCCTCCCGAACCATGCGGGCCAGCGTGGCCAGCAGCGCGGCCCGGCGGCCGGTGCCCATGCTCATCACGTCGCCAGCCGCCACGGCGGGCAGCTCGCCGAGGAGCGGCTCGCGCCCTGCCCGCCCCGGCACCTCGCGAACGAGGTGTTCGACCAGCAGCTTGTCACACCGGATCAGCACCGACAGGCCGCTGTTGAGGTACGCCGCCGCTCGGTTGATCTCGACATCGTGGGCGATGAGCACAGCCTCGCGCTCGCTGACTCGTTCCGGGTTGCCGTTCGGCAGACAACCCAGGGACGGTCCGGCCGCCGGCTGCGCCGAAGAGGAGAGGGCGGCCTGCTCCGGTTCCGGCGCAGGTTCGGAGCTCCCGAGCGGCAGCGGGATGCCCGGCGGCAGGTACAGTGCGGTCGCACCGCCGCCGAGCGGCTCGACGCGCAACGCCAGCGACTTCACTGGCACCTGCAGATGTTCCTCTTCGAGGGGCTGCAGCCCAAACGCCGGATGCTCCCGCAGCAGGTCACCGAGAGTGAGGTCCGGTTCGTCCATCCGCGCGATCGAGTACCGGTCGCTGAATGCCTTGGGGTAAACCGCGGCTAAGGCGAGAGTAAGCATCGGCTCGGTCATCCCCTCGGCAGGAGGCCGAGACGCAGAATCGCGTCGAGGACCGGGCGGTGGCCGTCCAGTAGCGGCCGCGACCGCAGCAGGTCGGGCTGGTCGCAGTCGAGCCGGGCGAGCGGGACCCAGAACCCCAGAACGGCGAGCGCATCGGGCGGCCGGGCGCGCATACGGCTCGCCTCCCGGATCGCGGTGCGGTTCCGCCGGTCCCAGGCCGACCCGTGCCGCAGCCGGGCGAGAACGTAAAGGTCGAGAAGCCAGCCCGTACGGTTGGTGACCAGCCGGTCCAGCACCAGCCCGCGCCATCGCAACGCGTCCGGGTCGGACGACGGTGCGGCCCAGGTGTGCCGGAGGACCCGCTCGCCGCCGGGCCTGTCGAGGAGCTGGCCGGCGAGGGCCATCTCCGTCTCGTGGGATTGCGCGGCGAGGGCCTCTCGGGTGGGCCGGTGCAGCACCCGGGACAGCGGCGACACGGCAAGAAAGCTCTCCGCCAGCGGGGCCGCCTGCACCAGCGCCCGTTCGGTGACCGCGTGCCGGGCGAGCGCCGCCGACCAGCCGGCCTGCCCGGTGATCGGCGGCGGCTCGGCCAGACCGGCCAGCCGCGTGGCGGCCTCGGCGCGGGCACCGAGAGCCGCGGCGAGCAGCACACCGCCGGTGTCGGCGGGCGTGTCGTCGCCGAACGGTGGTGAGCCGGCGCCGAGCCGGGCGGCGCAGGCCGCAGCCAGCACGGCGAGGCCGCGTCGGGTCTGTTCGGTGGGCGTAGCCAGGTCACCCGGCGCCGTCAGGTCGCCGCTGGGGATCGGCCCCTCGGCGCGGATCGCCCAGCGCAGCACGGCCCGCGCAGTGGCCTCGGCGGTCACGCGGCCTGCACCCGGTACGGCGCCGGGCCGATGACGCCCTGCTGGTCGGCGTAAAACCGCAGGATGCGGTTGTCCCCGTGCAGATTGATCAGGCCGGCGATCTGCCAGTGGCGCCGGAAGGTGGAGGAGTGCAATTCCAGGTCGATCGTGGACAACCCCATCTCGACCGTCGCCGGAAACAGGTGTGTGTGGAACCAGCCGACCAGTTTCTCGGACTGACGTCGGGCCGCCACGGTCTCGCTGACCCGGACGAAGCTGTCGCCGGTGAACGTGAAGTGCAGCAGCGAGGCGCCGGTCCGTTCGGCCGTGAGCACGGCGGTGATCAGCACGAGGTGACGGTCGGGATGCTCGGAGTCGCGGTACGGGCGGCCGACGAGAAATCCGCCCTCCTCGACCTCACGGGACAATTCCATGTCGTGGAGTAGCTGGTCGCGTACCTCTGGAGTGAGAATGACTCCCACCCGCCCGGAGGCGTCGTCCTCGGGCGCGCCCAGACTTGCCGCCGTCGCCGAAGGCGGAGGTTCGGAGATCTCCTCGAGGTGGAACACCGGTTGCCGCCGCCGTGCCTGGATTTCGATACTCCCCTCGTTGGCCGGTGTGGGGCGGCTCAGTGACAGCCCGGCCAGGCCGTCCGCGATGATTCCGAAACCCATTTCGTGCTCCTCAGGAAAGCTCTTGCCGAGCAGCTGCTGCAGCGGGTAGCCGACGATCTCGCGTACCGAGTGCGGGTGCTGGTAGACCACCGTGGAACCGTGCCGGATCCGGACCTGCAGGTACCCGTGGCTGCCGCGCAGGTTGACGAGCGTCGGATCGCCACGCAAGGTGGTTCGGTCCTGGATCGGCAGCAGCGTCAGGTGGAATTCCGCGCCGTCCAGCGGCCGGCCCAGCAGGGCTTCAAAAACCGGTGTCAGCAGGTCGGTCAGCCCGACACTGCCGAACTTGGTGAGCGTGTCGGTCCGGTAGAGCTCCACCGCGGCGTAGGTCATCAGAGAGCCTCGATGAAGTTTCGGTAAGCCGGCTTGGCCGGCTTCTCGGGTCGCACCGGACGGCCGCCCATCGCCACGATGAGCTTCTGGTTGGCCAGCACCCACCGGGCGGCCGCACCGTCGTAGAAGTCGCCGAGCAGCTCGGGGCGTCCGTCCGGGCCAACCTCACCGCTGGGCTGGAACACGGCGTAGTTGCGAAAGGCGGCCATGTCGATCAGAGTTTCGAGGAGCTTTCCGAAGTGCAAACCCGGTGTGTACGCCTCGGCAAGCTCACCGAGGCAGACCAGTCCGCGCTGGTAGGGGCGTTCCCGGGCGGCGTCGCTGTCATAGTTCGGGTAGATGTTCGGGTGGAAGATCGGCGTCAGCCAGTAGGCGACCGGGGCGATTTCGGGAAAGTCGGGGCGCAACCGGATCAGGACGACGTGGTCCGACAGCGGGCGTGGCTCGCCGCCCGCGACATCAGGTGGCCCGAAGCTCGGTTGCTGAAACTCGATCTGATACTCGGTCGGCAGGGTGAACGGCACCGCGCCGACGACCATGTCGGGCCGGCTCTCGGCGGCCTCCAAGATCTCGTTGCGGGCCCGGCTGAGCGCGTCCTGCCGGATCAGCGGGTTGACCGCACCCGCCGTTGCCTGGAAACCCACCCGCAGGTAACTGCGCTCGCTGACACCGGCGTCGTGCAGGGTCTGCTCCGGGTCCAGCCGCCGGCCCTTGCCGTCCAGCTCGACGTGATCGACGACGGTCGGCCGGGCCCGGTCGGCGAAACTGGTGCCGTACTGGCTGACGACCTCCTGCGCGACGTTGCCGACTGTCTGTTGAGCGGGGGCGTCGACCAGCCGGAACCGACGGCCGTCTGGCCCGTCCACGAACAGCTCACCGATCAGATAGTCGCGGGCTGTCGGCGGCACCACGGTCCAGCCGATGTCCGTGCGATCGAGAAGGCGCCGCAGGGCGCCTACTTCGGCCGTGTTGACACGGAACGACACCGCGTGCGCGGTTGCCCAGACATCCTCTGGATCCAGGCCCAGTTGCTGCAGCACCTTGGTGGCCTCGGCCCGGTCATCCTCGGAACTCGCCCGCACGATCACGTGGCAGGTGGCCGGCTCGGTCGCGCTCGATGATTCGGGCGCGGTCTCGGCGGGCGCCGAGGTGGCCTCGGAAGCCGCAGGCGTAGCCGCCGGCGGCGACGCGGGCTGGCCGTCGGTGGCGATGAGGCCGTAGCGCATGGCGAGGCCGCGGAACACCGGGTTATACGCGTACACCCGCAGCGCCGCCTCGATCAGCCGCCGGTTCGGGTTGTGCACCACGCCAAGCCGCAGTTGCTGCCCGATCAGGGCCCAATACTGGTTGGGCGTGTGCGCGGCGAAGTTTGGGCGCTGGGCTCGGGGGAAGCCGATCAGGTTGAGGACGCTTCCGGCACCCGCCTCGTCGCTGAACGCCTCCGCGATCTCCCGCAGAAGATCCTCATGTTCGCCCTCGTTCAGCGGGATCTCCACGCCCCTCTCCGCGGGATCCGGTTGTCCGCCCGGTTCCCTCAGGAACTCAGCCTCATCCACCGGTAATCCCCTTCTGTCGTACGGACGGGCAGGACTTCTGCTGGCGCGATGCCCAGGTCGCACAGCCGAGCGTCGCCAGCGGCGTCGAGGATCCGGCTGGTCGTCCGGGGCCGTTCGCCGGGCGCGCCGGGCACGATGAACTCCGCCCATGCCTGTGGTTCCGCACCTGGCGGCAGCTCAGCGGCGAGTTCGGCCACCGTGGACCGGCTTCCCGCCATGACCGGCTCCCGCGTGCCGAGCGGCCGGTGATGCAGGCATCCCGGGTCGCGGGTGACCTCCACCCGCCGGGTCAGCCCCGTGCCGCCGTCGAGGACAGTTATTCCCGAGTCCGCCGGCCGGCCGATCACCTCGCCCAACGCGGCGAGGCTAAGTTGGGCCGCGATCAGGGCGGTGGTGGCCACCATTGCTGCGGCCGTGTGGTCGCCGGTGGCGTCGGCGCAGCTCCACGGCACATCGCTGCGGCCGCGCTCGCGGGTTGTCAGGGTGCACGCGTAGCAGCCCTCTGCGGTCGTCCGGCGGACCCGCACCTCGCCGCCCCACGCCCCTGTGCCACCGTCAACCAGCAGCGCCTCGACCAGCGCGCACCGACTGAGGAGGTCCAGGCGGGCCCGGACACTGTCCAGGCAGCCCACCACGACGTCGGCGTCGGCCAGCTCGCCCAGGCCGACACCGGTGGTCAGGTCACGGGCACGGCCGGTCACCCGGGTTTGCGGAGCGAGCCGGTGCAGCACCTCGGCCGCGACCTGGACCTTGCCCCGGCCGACCGGATCACCAGGCGCGGCGCTGAACAGCACGCAGCGGCTAAGGTTGGACGGTGCGACGGTGTCCGGGTCGCACAGCAGCAGATGGCCCACGCCGGCCAGCGCGAGGTTCTTGGCGACCTCGTTACCGAGCGCACCGACTCCGGCGATGACCACGGTGGCCGCGGCGAGTCGGTCCTGGTCCCAGCCGGGGATCAGTCGCTGCCGGGCATACCGGTCGTCGGCGGTCACGGGCGTACGCCTACCCGGCGGGCCATGGTGATTGGGCAGGCACCGACGACTCCGTTCGGACACCACGTTTCCCAGCAGGTCAGGCCGGCGGCCGGGTCACGGTGGACGGTCGCAGCGCACTCCGGCCGTTGTGGGCTGCACGGACAGACCACGACGCGCTCGCCGACCCGCAGGGTGTGGGCGCAGACCAGACAACGGGTGCGCTGCAAAGGTGCCGGTGGGCGGGCAACCCGCCAGTCGCTGGGCGCGAGCCGGAGCACGGTGTGGCCAGCCGGCCAGGCCGCCTCCACTCCGTCGGCGAAGTCGGCGACGTCGGCGTCCAGCAGTTCGACGGACGTCTCGCCGCCGGCCGGTCTGGGACACTCGCCAGGCAGGTCGGCGTGGTGCGCCGTGCGGGGTGTGACGGACACATGCACGCGCTCGCCCCGGCGGAAGCTATGCCCGCAGCCCTCGCACAACAAGTGGTTCCACCACGAGTGCAGTCCTGTGACGGCCAGTCCGCTGACGTCACCCTGAAGGTATCGCTGTGGGTCAAAGGCAGCCGCCACACCGGCGTCGAAGTCCGCTTCCTCATCATGCGAGTTCAGGGCCCACCCCACTCGGTTATCCGGAATCGCATAGGACCTGATGCCATCGTCGAATGACTGAGGGTGAAAACCCATCAGCCGTCCGTCCTGTTGAGACTCCTCCTCCCCGGCAGCGCAATCAAGCGGTTCGCGAGCCGTCGGCACGACGGCTGGGCCGAGGTCATCCGGTCGAGTGCGAGGCCGGCCGCCTCGTGCAGGTCTTTGGCGGTGATCAGCGCGCGATACAGGTGGGCGGTGAACGCCGGGGCGCACCCGTCGGCAAGCTCCCCGGCGAACGCGACCACCCGATCGGCGACAGACAGGAACCGTTGTGCCTGGGCCGCGCCATCGCACGAGGCCAAGTAGATGCCGCGCAGCCGATGCCGGCTGGTCCGCGCATACCCGTCAAGCAGACCGAGGAGGTCGTCGACGGCAACGGGCCGAGGACCGGACGGCCCTTCGAAGATCAGGAACTCGCCGTCGCCGTGGCAGGCGAGGTGCAGCAGGTGGGGCCGCTCGGCCCCGAGGACGTCGAGATCGGTGACGTCGGCGGCGAGACGGTAGGTTACTGAGATCCCACCGCGCTCGACGGCCCGCACAGCCTCGGCGAGATCCCGGTCCGGTCGCATCGCGGGCAGGCCGTCGGGTGCGGCGCCGACCAGCAAGACGCGGCGGATTCCTGTCGATCCGAAGATCGGGCTCGCCGGATACTGCGCCTCGGCGATCTTCAGGATGCGCTCACTCCCGTTCTCCAGCACACCGGCGGCAATTTCGGCGTTGACGAGGCGCCAGAAGACTGCGGCGGACACGCCGATCATGCTGGGGACATGGGCGCGGGGGAAGCCGGCCCGCTCCAGCAGGACGGTGGCGGGCGGCCCCAGCGGGTATGCCTCGGCGAGCGCGGCCAGCTCCGGTTCGCTGAGTACCTCGTTCATGCGGCCCTCCGGCGGTGTCGGATGATCGCGGTTGTCGCGGCAACCGCCACGCCGACCCCGAAGGCGAGCGCCGTGAACCGGCCCGGCAGCACCGTGTCGAACGCCTGGCGGGAGATCCAGGCGGCGGCCAGCCACAGTACCGACCCGGACACGAGCGCGAGCGCCGCGTCCGCCAGCCAGGCGCCCACCGGCAGCGCCAGCCAGATCGAGATCGCCGCCAGGTAGAGGGCGAGCGCGCCGAGCGAGGCGACCAGCGCCGGCTTTGCCGAGTTCGGAATCGGTACGGCGTACTGGAGCGATTGAATCGCGGTCAATCCCATCAGGACGGCACCGATCAGGGCCGCCTGGAGCAGCCCGAAACGTTCCATGCGCCGCCGGCTCGCCTCCTGTCGCTCCTCCAGCCGGCTTGCCAACACGCTGCCGGCCAGGTCGGTGAGCTGCTGCGCCCGGTCCCTGGTGATCGTGAGGTGGATCAGGTCGTCGTCGAGGTGTGCCCGCAGGCTCTCGGCCAGGGCCAGGTCGTCGGCGAACGGCCCGGCCGGCGCATCACCGTCCAGATGAGCACGGCGGGTCGCCGTCAGGTTCGCGGCGGCCGCCGTCGCGGTCTGCCCGGCGCGGCGGACCCAGGCGAGCGTGTCGACCGTCCCGGCCGACTCCGCCTGGGTGATCACCACCTTCTCCCGCGCCGCCCGCAGTTCCTCGCCGGTCGCGGCCGGGCCCAGCACGTCGAGCAGCCGGTCGA
This sequence comes from Micromonospora salmantinae, assembly GCF_022230905.1. Classification (NCBI taxonomy): domain Bacteria; kingdom Bacillati; phylum Actinomycetota; class Actinomycetes; order Micromonosporales; family Micromonosporaceae; genus Micromonospora; species Micromonospora salmantinae. The sequence goes on along the minus strand of NZ_JAKKFG010000033.1, from coordinate 13,656 downwards.
TCCCGTTTTCCGCGCGGGCCAGCAGGTCGATCGTGCGGCGCTCGTCGCGCCACACACGCGCCAACGCGTGTACCTTCGCCGCGTCGACGAGGTATCGGGTGAGCGGTGCGCGGGCGCCGGCTCCGGGAGTGAACAGCCACGCGCTCAGCGTCGCGTCGGTGCCGATCGGCGCCGCCACCACCAGGGTCCGGCCGGCCCGCCCGTCCTCGCCCGCGCCGCTCTCCCACACCAGCCGATGCTTGGCGACCCGTGTCGGCGCCGGCCACCGATGGCATGCCTCCGGCAGGGCCTCCCGCGCTGCGGCCTCGATCGACGACTCGGCCGCTCCCAACGGATAAAAACCTACATATAGTCGCACGGTGCCCAACAGTCCCGCTTCGACGCCGGCCAGGAGGTCGTCCCACACGACGGCCAGATCCGCCCATGGGCTGGCCGGGGACTTAGGCGCGTTCGCCACCGACAGGCACAGAACGCCGGCCTCGCACCCGGCGAACGCCTGGATGACCCCCGGTCCTGGGCCGCACGCGGCGGCAAGGGGGCCCGTCACGAGCCGGGGCACGTCCGGCGGTAGGCCGGCGGGCAGGCCGAGAGCAGGCTCGGTGATGTCCAGCGTGGTGGCGCACCGCTGCCACACCGTACCCACCTGCCGGTAGGCCTCGGCCGCGTCCGGGCCGTCGAGTGGCGCGAACAGCTGAAGCACAGCTTGCCGTTCAGTCATTTCCATTGGGTTCCGATTCGGGCGGGGTAGGAGGCGGTTCGCTGCGACGGTGCACGATCCGGACGATCCGGTCGCGTATCGGCGGTGGTGGATCCTGTGGCGGCTCCGCGCCGAGCCGGGTGATGCGTCCGGGCCCGGTGGACTCGAGCAACGCGGCCGCACTCCGTAGAGCGGCCGGGTCGCCGGCCGCCATCGCGCCGGCCACCTCGGCGAGCGCGGCGTCGACGGCCGGCCACCGGTCCGGCGGCAGCTGCCAGGTCTCGACCCTGGACAGCAGCAGGTCGGTCTCCTCGGCAACCGCCCGGAAGATGAACTCGCGTGCTGTCGTCATCGGGCTTCCGGGGCGAGGGCCGTGCGGACGGCGGCGGCGAGCTCGGTCTCGCTGGGCTGGTCGGTGAGGTGGGTATGGAAGGGCCGGGCGGCCGGATTCGCCGGCGCGTCTCCGGGCAGCTGCGCGGTGATCAGCCGCAACCAGGGCGTGCCGGTGATCGCGTGGTCGGCCACCAGGTGGTGCTGAGTGAGCAATACCGACGGGCGGTCCGCACGCTGGCAAGACGCGAGCGCCGCGGGCACGTCGGCCGGTTCCAGGCTGTAGTGGGCCCAGGCGTTACCCAGGTCCGACGGCTTGTGCACGTTAATCTCGACGGCCGGCTGGTCGAGGAAGACCAGCGTCGGCAGTTGGCGCGCCGACCAGAGCGTCGAGACGACCGCGTGCACCACAATACGGAGCACCACGCCGACGGATCCGAACGTCGGCGGGCTGGTGTCCAGCAGGATCCGCACCGAGCCGAGCGGCGGTTCGGTCTGCGTTTCGTGGAGTCGATAGAGCAGGCTGCGTTCGGCGAATCGGTGCACCAGCAGCTCCGGCGGCAGCACCAGCTGCGAAGGAAGCAGGTTGGTGAGCTGTCCGCGCCGGCTGACCCCGGTCATCCCCGGCCCCCGGGCGGTGGACCCGCTCCGGGTGCGGGCCTCGATCGCTGGACGGGCACCGGACCATTCGAGGAGGCTCCGTTGCGGTCCGGTAAGAGCGGGCAGCGCGGCCGAGTCCTGCCGCATCCGCAGCGGCAAGGCGGGATCCACCGCGACCGAGCCCGGCCCGACCACCAGCAGGCCGGTGACCGTGCCCTCGGTGACGCGACGGCGGGCGTTCAGGATGGCACCGGTGTCCGGTAGCACGGGTTCCAGGTCCGATTCGGGCAGGCTGATGGCGCGGATGAGCGACGACCGCAGTTCGGCCGCCGAGACCGGCGGCGGAACGTCGCCGGGATCGGCCGGAGCGTCGGCCCCGAGCAGCGCGGCGAAGCCGACCCGTGCCGCCGGCGGCCAGTTCAACTCGCGTAGACGCCGCATGTCCGGGAGCGCGTGTACGGCAGCGAGCCGCTCGTCGGGCCGGGATCCGTAGTGGGTGAGCCGCACCACGTCGGCAACGAAACCGAGCGGAAGGTGCACGCCGGACTGCCCGAGCAATACCAGCCCCGGCACGACCGCGAAGATGTGGGCGAACTGGTCAGGGCCGCGCGCCACCGAGCCGGCTTGCCGTCGCGCCCACTTCTCGACGGCGTCGCCGCTCGTCGCGGCCGTCTCCGCGGGCTCGGCCGGCGCTACCCCCTGGTCTTGAGCGAGGGTTTGCATGACCTGTCGGCGGATGCGCTGGTAGTCGACACCGAGCCGGAGCAGCGCGGGAAGTGCTATGTCGTCGCCGGTGTGGGTCACTCCGAGGAGGAGGTGTTCGGTGTCGATGAACTCGATGCCGAGTTGCTGTGCCTCGTCGTCGGCGGCGATCAGCGCATCTTTGGTGCCGGGGTGAAACGGGATGTGCCCGGTCGGCTCGGTAGGGCCGCGGCCGGTGACCTCCTCAATCTGAAGCCGGAGGTTTTCCAGCGTGACACCCAGGCTGATCAGGGTGTGGGCACCGACGCTTCGGCCCTCATGGAGCAGGCCGAGCAGCAGGTGTTCCACGCCGATGTAGTTGTGGTGGAGAATCCGAGCCTCTTCCTGGGCCAGGACGATAACCCGTCGCGCGCCGGCGGTATACCGCTCGAAGTGGCCGCTCCTGAAATTCCGCGGACTCGGGATTGTCTCCCGAGCGGGCGTCTCAGCCTCGTCCATCAGCTGTGACGCCGCCGAACGCGTGGCGTCCTGAGTGACGCCGAAGTGGGTCAGCACCTGCGCGGCCACGCCCTCTCCCTCGCTGATCAGCGCTGCCAGGATGTGCTGGGTCCCGATATAGGTGTCGCCCAGCTCAAGTGACTCACGCAGGGAGAGCTCGAGCACCTTCTTCGAGCGGGGCGTGAACGGGATATGCCCGCTCATCTGACTCTGCCCTCGGCCGATGATCTCCTCGATCTGTATCCGTAGGGATTCCAGGGCGACTTTCTGGCGAACAATCGCGGCGGCCCCGAGGCCTTCGCCCTCATCGATCACACCAAGTAGGAGATGCTCGGTGCCGATGTAGTCGTGGTTGTGCATCCTGGCCGCTTCCTGGGCCAGGACGATGACCCGCCGCGATCGATCGGTGAACCGCTCGAACATGCCACCAGTCGATACGGGCCTCGGTGGGGCGTCCGGCACCCGCTCGGCGGCCGGAGGCTGCTGGGCAGGCATGGAAGGCTGCTGGGCAGGCGTGGAAGGCTGCTTGCCGGTGACAGGCTCACGCTCGTTGAGAAGCTCGATGACGTCGAGGCGAAGCCGGTGCAGATCGACGCCATGCTGGGCTAGGACTTGGGCGCCGACGTCCTCCCCTTCACGGATCAGACCCAGCAGGAGGTGTTCGGTGCCGATGTAGGAATGACTCAGAAGGAGTGCCTCACGCAGGGCGAGTTCAAGCACCTTTCTGTTGCGCGGCGTGAACGGAATGTGCCCGACCGGTGGTTCCGAACCGGTTCCGATCATCTCCTCGATCCGGCTGTGGGCTGACTCCAGGGACACCCCGCAGCGGGTCAGAGCCATCCCGGCGACGCCTTCGATATCGTGGAGCATGCCGAGCAGGAGGTGTTCCGTCCCGATGTAGTTGTGGTTGAGCACCCTGGCCTCTTCCTGGGCCAGGACGATGACCCGCCGCGCTCGGTCGGTGAACCGCTCGAACATCCTGCCGACCTCCGGATACTCGCGAACGTGCTCCGCAATGGACGCCAACCAAGTCCATTCCAGGATGGTAGATGGGTAACAACACCATGCACTCCTCCGTTGAGCCGGTCCCGTCTGATTGCTCAGCCTGGGGCGCCGAGATGCCGGATGCACCTGACGGCCCACCCTGTACCTGTCGACAAACACCTCCGTGCTGGGCAAACGGTGTTCCGGCAGAGGAATACGATCTTGGTTCGTCAGGTCACCACTTCCGCAGTCGGTGCCGTCCCGGCGGCGTAACGGGGTGCCGGTCCCGGTGCCGTGGATTCCATGGTCGGCCTCCGATCCGGGCGTCCTACCCGCGCATGGCAAAGCGGAAGATCCACTGGACCGTCAACGGCCGGTCAGGCCCCGGCTCACGAGCGGGGCTCAATCGTGATCTTCAAAAGGATCCCGGTCCTTGCGGGCGAGAGTCAGAGCGGTGGCCGAGAGGTACTCGTCATACGAGACGCGCCGCACGGACCCTCCCTCGTTCGAGTACGAGGACGGCTTCCTGCCTCGAAGCTGAGGGAGGCGGCGACCAGGCGATACCCGCACCGCCCGCCGCATCCCGTGAGCAAGAAGCTACGGTGGGTCGCGGAGCGGAATGGGTAAGGTTTCTACCCCTGGATCACGAGAGCAGACCGACCTTGATCGCAAGGTCACGGGCGTCGTCACGAGTGGAACGTGGGCCGTCGAGCAGGTCCAAGGTGATCTGGCGGGCGTACCCGTTGAAGCGGATCGTCTCCGGGGCCGACTCGTACGCCTGCCGGAGGGTCATCACGGCCGCTTCCTTGTCGTCTTTGCCGTACTGCGCCCGCGCGACCTCGATGAGGTGGCGTGCCCGGCGCGACCTCGACGGGATCGCTGCGTAATCATGACGGCGTGCCTGCCGCACTGCCTCCCCGGACTTCTTGTGTCCCAGTCACCGGCATCCCGATGCACCTGGCACAGGAACCACCCCGCGCCCGCGACCGCCTCCGGGTCGCCGGACTCCTGCGCCGCCACCATCGCTCGGTCCGCAACCCGCCACAACAACTCCGCAGCGGGTTGATAGGCGAGGAACATCTGCGTCAAACCGAACGTCTCCGCCAACAGGGCCTGAGCCTGCCGACGCTCATCACCCTCGTACGCCAACGCGGCGCGCTGCACGTCGCGCAGCAGCCCCGGCAACAACCCGCCCAGCACCGTACGGTGATCCGACGCCTGATGGCGTGCCCGCCATGCCGCCACAAGCCGTTCCCTCAGGCTCGTCAACGACTCCGGGGAAGCCTCGTCCGAGATTGCGAAGCGGTTTACCGCGTCCCGGACCGAGGCCAGCGCCGGATGCTCCGGCCCGTTGACCACAGCAGACCGAGCGCTCAACTCCCCGACCAAGGCAGATACCTCGACCTTGAGGGCACGCGCGATGCGATCCAGCAGGTGAATGCGCGGCGGCAGGATGCGATCGGTCTCCACTGCCTTGACCCACTCGGCGCTGCGCCCTACCAACCCTCCGAGCACCGCACGGGTCTTCCCGGACCGCTCCCGGTAGACCTTCAACCGCTGCCCGAAAGTCAACTCCGGCAAGGAATCCATCCCGGACCTCCTCGTAGCGCGCGGCGCACCGTCGGCGCCCACGCCGCCGTGCCACCCAACGCTACCGGCCTGCCTGCCGCCTTAGAACCCCTCACATGCCGAACGCAACGGGGCTACCGGCACTTCAACACCGGACCCCAGCCGACTACCGTCGACCCGTGCTCGATCCCGCAACTGTCTTCGACGGCTCCGGCCCGCTGGAGGACCCGCTGACCGACGCGGTTCTGCGGACGGTGGAAGCGCAGCTTGGCTACCAGTTGCCCACCGCGTACGTCGACCTGGCCCGTCGACACAACGGCGGCTCATTCGCCCGTGATGCCCACCCCGCACCCAGCCGAACCTCCTGGGCTGATGACCACGTTGGCGTGTACACGTTGGCATCGGTCGGTCGAACTGCCGGGTTCAGCCTTTGTGGCGAGATCGGCAGCGCTTTCTGGGTGGCGGAATGGGGCTACCCCGACATCGGCATCTACATCGCCGACTGCCCGTCGGCGGGTCACGACATGATCGCCCTCGACTACCGCTCGCCCGGTGAGCCCGCCGTAGTGCACGTCGACCAGGAGTGGAACTACCAGATCACGGTCCTCGCCCCCGACTTCGAGACCTTCGTGATGGGTCTGGTCGACGAGTCCGAATACGACGTCGAGGACTGATCGCCGGTCCGCGTCGCTACAGCGGAGCCGGTCAGAGAGGTCAGACGGCTTGCTGACGCGCTTCTCGGCTCGGCTCAACTGGCACGCCGTCAACAGCGCCGCCGCACAGACCACACTCGACGACCTGCAACGCCGAATCGCAGGACCGGTCACGTAGACCAAAGTCGGCCACGTGGCAGTAGTACGCGTCCTGTTGGCCAGCTCGGGTACCAACCCCACGGGGACCGAGCGTTGAAAGAGCTACGCGACGGCGTCCGGTCAACTGACCGCCGGCCACCTGCGCCGGCCTGTGACCGTGCGGACAGTCGCAAACGCGTTTCTCCGATTGGCGTCCGCTGCGTAGCATCTCCGGCGATCAAGGGGGATGAACGGTGGGCGATTTCCAGCAGTTCGTGACGGATGTGACTTCGCGTCTGTCCACGATGTCCAGGGGTGAGTTGTACGCCGTCGGCGACGGTCTCGACCGGGACTCACTCTGGCTCACCTTTCTCGACTCCTTCCCCGCCGGCACCAATCTGCGGTTCCGTGAGCGATCCGAGTACGACTGCTCGACCTGCCGCGGTTTCATCAAGCACTTCGGCAACGTCGTCGAGATCCACGACGGGCGGGTCCGTACCGTCTGGTCCGGGGTGTCGGCAACCGACCCGGTCTTCTCCGTCGTCGCCGCCGCTCTGGACGAGTTCGTTCTATCGCTGCCGTTGTCCACCATCTTCCGGTCCACTCAGGCGCAGTACGGGACGAAGACCACCCGAACGCTGCGCGACGGCCAGGTCGAGGTGTGGCACCACCTGCACGGCCGGGTGGAAGAGCGGCATCGTATCGAGGACGTCCGCGCGGCACAGGGCAACTTTGACGCCGCGGTGCAGGTCTTCCAGCGTGGCCTGGCCGAGCTGACCCGGCACGCTCTGGACACCGTCGTCGACCTCGTCGACGACAACGCCCTCTACCGCGGCGCGGAGCATCGCCGGGCGGTGACCGAGTTCCGCTCGCTGCAGAACTGGTGGACCCAGGCGACCGACCAACGTGCCTTCGTCTTCGCCAACGCCATGAACCCGGCGGCCCGGTTCCGCAACACGGTGATCGGCACCCTGGTCCAGGATCTCTCCGCGGGCGTCGACCTGGAGCAGGCGGTCCGGTCGTTCGAGGCGAAGGTGGCGCCGCAGAATTACCAGCGCCCCACGGCGTTGATCAGCCCGGGCATGGTCAAGGCCGCCATGAGGACCATTGCCGAGCTGGGCATCGAGGAGTCGTTGCAGCGACGGTTCGCCCAACTGTCCGACGTGTCGGTCACCAACGTGCTGTGGGTCGACAACGACACCCAGGCGCGGATGAAGGACGGCATCGAAGGGCTACTCATGCAGGCGGCCACCATCCGGTCGTCAGGTGCGCTCCTTCGCGACGCCAAGCCGGAGGAGATTCCCGTGGTCTCCTTCATGAAGGACATCCTGCCCGGCGCCGCCACCATCGACCTGTGGGTCGCCAACACCTACGAGCCGCACCTCGTCAGCCTCACCACCGGCCAGCACCCGGCTGCTCCGCGGTTGTTCAAGTGGGACAACGACTTCGGCTGGTCGTACGGCGGCAACGTCACCGACTCGATCAGGGAGAAGGTCAAGCGGGCCGGCGGCAACGTCACCGGCAAGCTGCGGGTGAGCCTGTCCTGGTTCAACCACGACGACCTGGACCTGCACGTGTACGAACCCAACGGCGACCACATCTGGTACCAGGAGAAGCGCAACAAGCTGGACGTCGACATGAACGCCAGCGGGCCGCTCTCCCGCGAACCCGTGGAGAACGTCACCTGGACCGACCGTGTCCCCGACGGTGAGTACCGGATCGAGGTGAACCAGTACCGCAAGCGGGACAGCACCCAGGTCGGCTTCGTGATCGAGACCGAGAGCAACGGGAAGATCGAGCATTACAGCCACGAGCGCGCGGTCGGCCACAAGGAGACCGTCGAGGTGGGCCGGATGACGGTTGCCGGCGGGGTGATCACCGCTTTCCGGCCGGGTAAGGACGTGCATCCGGACAGTGCTGGCAAGGAGTTGTGGGCCATCACCACCGAACAGTTCGTACCGGTGTCCACCATCATGTACTCGCCGAACTACTTCGATGACAACGAGGTCGGCAACCGGCACTACTTCTTCATCCTGAAGGGGTGCGTGAACGACCAGCCGACACGGGGGATCTACAACGAGTTCCTCCGCAGCGACCTGCAACCGCACCGCAAGGTGTTCGAGGTTCTCGGCGACCGCACCAAGTGCGAGCCGTCTGCGGATCAGCTGTCCGGCCTCGGCTTCAGCTCCACGGTCCGCAGCTCTGTGGTCGCCAAGGTGACCATGACCGGCGGCCGGCGCCGCCTCATCAGCATCCAGTTCTGATCCCTTAACCAGCTATTCCAGAGAGGCTACCGTGACCATTTTCGAGAAGGCCACACGGGAGAAGTTCCGCTATCCGTCGGCCAAGGGACTGCTGACCACGGAACAGCTGTGGGAGCTTCCGCTGACCGCCAGGTCCGGCTTCAGCCTCGATGATGTGGCCAAGGCGGTCAACGCCGAGCTCAAGGCCGTCGACACCGAATCGTTCGTGACCACCGAGGCCAATCCGGCCAAGGCAACCTTGGAAACCAAGCTGGAGGTCGTCAAGCACGTCATCGCCGTCCGCCTCGCGGAGGACCAGGCGGCGAAGGCGGCGGCGGCCAAGAAGCTGGAGAAGGAGAAGCTGCTGGCGGTCCTGGGCCGCAAGCAGGACGCGGTCCTGGAAAACCTCACCGAGGCAGACCTACTGGCCCGAATCAACAACCTGTAGCCCGCCGACAATCAGCGTCTGCCAGCAGGCCCGCACATCGCCGCCCAAACTCGTCGGCGTCGTCGCCGTGCTGCTTACTTGCCAGCCGAGGCCGGCAGAAGCCGGATCCCCACTATGCGACGCCGGGGGTGGAGACACCGCTCCGAACCGCCTCGATGAAGCCATCAGGCGGCAGGTAGCGATGCTCTTCAACGTAGTGGCCGATCAGCGCCGGTGCAGCGAAGTTCGTCCCGTCCGCTCCGGTGAGCCAGATCTCGCCGTTCCCGCGCGCAACATCGGGAGCTTCGTAGAGCCGAATGTCGGCCCGAATCACGCGCGGAGGCTCGACCGCTCCCTGGCAGAACTGGCAGTAGTGGTACCCACGCATGAGCCGTACCGGTTTGGCGCCGAGGCTCACCAACCGATCTCGAACGTCTCGCGGGCAGGCTCCTGTAGTGAAGGGCATGCTCGAATCCAGCCAACCAATGGCAATGGCGTCCGGGGAGCCCGGGTAGTAGTCATAGGGCGCCAGGTCCGGGATGTGCGTCACGCGTCGATCATCGCAGTCGGGGACGGGCACTCACCCCAGACGAGGGCATCGTCATGTCGCAGCTCGGCTCACATCCCCAGCCGATCGACGAGGTGATCGCCGGGCGGGTCGGCGGCCAGGACGTGGTGATCGGGGCGTATCAGGGCGGCACTCTGATGCTGTGGACGCCTCGGCCACGTCCGCGGGGGCCGGTTACTCAACGGGGCTGAGTCGGACGGTGGCGAAGGCCATCCCACGATCGCGCAGCAGCCGACCATTCGGCCCCACCTGGCGACCCACCCGCCCACTTAACTGGAGCCGCCTCCGTGACTGCCGGTGCTTAAGGACCCCTCGACGCATCCATGGCCTCCGACGTGAGGAGACACAAGCCGTGGTGCCGACTATTTTCAACAGTTGATCCAGCGCGCTGGGCGCAGTCGGGAGCCGTTGATCGAGCCTACGACGAGGCCGTTATCGGCGATCCCCCAGCCGAAGGGGTCTTGGACACCGGGGATGGCGCCGCCCAGGGCGACGAGCCGGTCGCCGTGGTCGACGGCTCGGTCGCCGAGCACTGTGCCCCGACTGTTGACGTCCTGCGTCGATACCAGCGCCGGGTTCACAGCGGATGCCACGTCAGTCCGCAGGTCCCAGCGCACCAGGGTGCTGTCCCCGTCCTCACTGCCGGTGCCGATGCGACCAACTGCCCAGGTCCCCTGGGCCGCGGAGATCCCCGACCACCGGGCCCCGGGGGCGGTGAGCCGGTCCGTCCTCGCGTCGGGATGGCGTACCCAGCCGAAGCTGCCGGCGGTACCGATGATGGTGCCGTCGTCGAGGATCTCCCTCGCGCTAGCGTTGGACGGGGCGTCGATCACCTCGACGGTGCCCGGCCGGTCGGCGGGCCAGAGCAGCGGCAGGGACGTCTCGGTCTGCTCAACGGCGCCCTGGCCAACGATGTCGCCGCGTGAGTTGATCCCCAGCGCCAAGGTGTTGGAGACCGTCGGCAGGACGGGTAACCACTCCAGGCGCCCGTTGCGGTAGCGCCAGGGGCGGTAGACGTTGTCGACGAAGGCATTGCCGACGGCAACGCCGTACCGATTGATGCTCTCGACTTGCCCCGGCGCTCCTATGGTGACGACGGTGAGGCGGGGTTCGTCCCCCACCCCAGGCCCGGGTCGGCGCGGCGGCCCGGCCCAGAGCAGCAGTAGCGGCTGCGAATCGTCGTCATCGATTCGGTAGCCGATACCGGCGATGAACCGACCAGTCGGGTCGACCGCCAGAGCTCGACCATTCATGTCCGCTGGTAAGTGCAGTGGTCGGAGCGCGCAGACCGGGACGGGCCGGTGCTTCGGCTCGGCCGTGGCAACGCCGGGCAGGCCCAGCGTTGCGGTGAGGGCGCCAGCGGTCAGACTGACCAAGAAGCCGTCCCGAACAGTCCGGGTCATCTCTACTCCCAGTGAAGTGCGGTGGTGGTGTGCTTACCGAAGCACGTCGATGTCACCATCGGAAGTGCTGCCTACAGCTGGGCGGCGCCGATTTCCGACACCGCACAGCCCCGATGGTGCGGAAGCCGCCGTTGCATCGGGCTGTTGAGGTGGTGAGTCCGCATCGGGGCGCAGGATGACGCCGCGGCCACCGTCATCGCCGATCTCGCCGCGGAGAACGACGCCCTGCGCCGTCAGGCCACCGAAACAGCGTCGCGGACGATCGCCCCGCTACGGCGACTGCAGGCCAGCGCAACCTTCGCGGGCTGGGGCGGCCTACGCGACCTCGCAATGGGGACTGGCGAGTGGGCGGACCACCGGACCGGCGGCCATCAGTCAGCCCGTGAGCCACGGCGCGGGGACACCCGCTCGTGAGGGTGGGCGCCGGTAGCGGTAGGACTTCTCCAGCCAGCAGGCCCGATCGGGACCGCACCCGGGTCACTCAACCGGGCAGGTCCATGGCGGCCCGAATCGAGAAGCAGCCGTGCTGCTGCCAATGTGAGGGCATATACCGCAAAGCCCGTTACCGATGACTCCGGTAACGGGCTTCTGACCTGCGCAATCTGAGAGTGGGCGATGCTGGTATCGAACCAGCGACCTCTTCGGTGTGAACGAAGCGCTCTCCCACTGAGCTAATCGCCCTCAGCGCCACTGACTCTACCCGATCGTGGAACCGGACCGGAAATCCGGGGTCAGTGGGTCGCGAGGTAGTGCATTGCCGCGGCTACCACGTCGATGCCGAGGCTGTACTTGAGGGACAGCCAGACCACCGTGGCCACGAAGACCAGGCCGACGGAGCCGAGCACGATTCGCACCAGCAGCGACTGTTTCGTTACCCAGCGTGTCCATCCGTGGACGTGGCGGCGGGTGAAGCCGAGCAGCCGGCGCGCCCAGTGGTATTCGACGGCCCAGATGCCCAGGCCGGCGATCACCAGCAGCCATCCCGGCCCGGGGAGCGGGATGAGGGCGATGCCGATGGTCACCACCAGCGCACCGGCGATGGTGATGAAGATCTTGAGTGCGATCCGGCCGGTGGGGTTGGCGCGGATGAGGTCGAGGGTCAGCGAGATCCGCTCACGCCAGCGGGGCCGACGCGGCCGCTCCTGCACGGCGACTCCGCCACCACGGCCGGCGTCGACGCCGCCACGGCCACCAACACCGGTGCCGCCACCACGACCAACGGCGGCGTCGCCACCACGACCGGCGCCATCATCACCGGGACGACCGGCGTCGGACGCCGGCCGACCGGCCCGTTCGGGCTGTTCCATCGGCACTCCGTACCCCCGCTTTTCGGCTGCTCGGACCGCGACTTTCGGCGGGCCGGGCGCCGCCGCCGGCTCCACTGAGGATTGCTTCGTCACCATTTCACCCCCCAGTGTCGCTCGGGCCCGTCACTGCAACGGCCGACTGGACGTTACCGGAGTAAGTCGACGACTGAGCCACCCGATACCGGGCGGGATCACGCACTGGGCAGAACCGGAAATCCTACATGAATGCTCACATTCACGCGGCCTTTCCGTCCCCCTTCCCACCACTGGGTGAAGTCAGCGTATGGCGGAGCGTAGCCAGGAGTAGCACCTGAGTATGGGAAAAGCGGGACACGCGCGTTCCGCAGCGGTGCCGGGGGGAGAACGTCCATGAGTGTCATCCGACCGACGACCGTAGAGGTCGAGACGTCGCTAAGGCTCGTCGCACCTGACGCCACCGCCTTGCCGGTGCGTGCCAGTCTGCGTTACGACCCTGCTGACCCGTATGCGGTCCATGTCCTGTTCCATGCCGAATCGGCAGGGGGCGAGGCGGTGAGTTGGTCGTTCGCTCGCGAACTTCTGGTCACCGGCCTGGACGAGCCGGCCGGCATTGGGGATGTGCGGGTCTGGCCCTGGGCCACACCGCGCGGCGACTTCGTCGCGCTGGCCCTCTCGTCACCGGACGGCAACGCCCTCTTCGAGGTGCCGCGCAGCGTCCTGGTGCGTTTCCTTCGACGGACCTACGTCGTCGTCCCGCGCGGCCGTGAGGCCGAGCACCTGGACGTCGACACGGCGGTGAACCGGCTGCTCGCCGGTCGCTGACCGCCCGAACCTGCAACACCGGCCATACCGGGGCCGCGCGGATCTGCCGAGTCCGCGCGGCCCGGCACACACCCAGGGAGTACGCGGGCAGCGTTCCTGGATCGGCCGGTGCTCAGCCGTGCGTGGTGATGCCGCCGTCGACGGGAATGACCGCCCCGGTGAGGTACGCGCCGGCGCGCGACGAGAGGTAGATGGCAGTGCCGGCCATGTCCTCGGGGCGCCCGATGCGGCCCAGCGGCACCTGCTGCTCGATGGCGGCCCGGCTCGCCGGGTCGTCGAGCGCGAACGCCATCATCTTGCTCTCGAACGGGCCGGGCGCGATCGCGTTGACGGTGATCTGCTCACCGGCGAGCTGGTGGGCGAGGCTGCGGGTGAGCATGTGCACGGCCGCCTTGGTGGCCGAGTACGCGTACACCTCCATCATCGGCACCCGGATGCCGTCGATCGACCCGATGTTGATCACGCGGGTCGGGTCGTCGGCGCTGGCGGCGGCGCGCAGCGCCGGCAGCAGCGCGGTGGTGAGCCGGAAGACGGCCTTGACGTTCACCGCCCAGAGCTTGTCGAACGCGGCCTCGGGGTAGTCCTCCAGCGGTGCGCCCCACGTCGCGCCGGCGTTGTTGACCAGCACGTCGAGGTGGCCGAAGCGCTCGCGTACGGCGGCGGCCACGCGCTCGGCGCCGGCCGCGCCGCCGCGGTCGGCGGGGCTTGCCTCGCAGCGCCGCCTCGCGGTCAGGGC
>NZ_JAKKFG010000032.1:0-40924 GCF_022230905.1 Micromonospora salmantinae | reverse complement strand
TTGTGCTGCGTCCGCTGTAACGTGTCGCCGGTGAAGAGCCCTTGTCTGCAGGCCCGCCGAATCCACCGGACCTTCAGGCCTCGCCGCTCCTCCACCAGCTCGACCACGGGGCTGCCCTTGTCGATCTCGTCGTCCAGCACGATGACATCCCGGTCGGTCACGTCGCCGATCACCGCGCTGCTCTTGACCAGGTCGTCGCTCAACCGCCGCTTCGCCCCGGCCGCGACCGGCGTGCCGAGCAGCCGGGCGAAGGCAGCGGCCTCCTTGGCGTTGCCCAGGTCGGGCGAGACCACCACTGTGTTGCTGAGGTCGTAGCGCCGAAAGTGGGTGGCCAGCTCCCGCAGCGCGTGCAGGTGATCCACCGGGACGCTGAAGAAGCCGTGCACCTGCGGCGAGTGCAGGGTCATCGCGAGCACCCGGTCCGCCCCGGCCGAGGTGAGCAGGTCGGCGACGAGCCGCGCGCCGATCGAGATCCGTGGCGCGTCCTTCTTGTCCGACCGGGCGTACGCGTAGTGCGGCAGCACCACGGTGATCCGACCGGCGGAGGCGCCCCGGGCGGCGTCGATCATCAGCAGCAGCTCGACCAGGTGCTCCTGCACCGGCGGCACCAACGGCTGGATCAGGAAGACGTCCCGCTCCCGGCAGTTGGCCTGCAACTGGACTTCCAGACAGTCGTTGGCGAACCGGGAGACCCGCACCGGGTGCAGCGGCACCCCCAGGTGGGCGCAGATCTCGGCAGCCAGGTCGGGATGGGCGGTTCCACTGAAAACTGCGATGTCGCGCACGTTCGCACATCGTAGGGGAAGCGGACGGCCGCCGACGGCGGCGGGCCGGAACCCGCCGTGACGCCTGTCGCGCCGCGCCGCCGTCCGGGTACGGTGCTGCGGTGACCCCCCAGTACGTCGCCGCCATCGACCAGGGCACCACCTCCTCGCGGTGCATCGTCTTCGACCGGGCCGGGGACATCGTCGCCGTGGCCCAGCGCGAGCACCGGCAGATCTTCCCCCGACCGGGGTGGGTGGAGCACGACGCCGAGGAGATCTGGGACAACGTCGAGCAGGTGGTCGCCGAGGCGCTGCGGGCCGCCGGCACCGACGCGTCCGGGCTGGCCGCAGTCGGCATCACCAACCAGCGGGAGACCACAGTCGTCTGGGATCGGGCCACCGGGCGCCCGGCGGCCAACGCCATCGTCTGGCAGGACACCCGGACCGGGCCGCTGCTGCGCGAGCTTGCGTCGGCGTACGGCGAGGAGCGGTTCCGGGCCCGCACGGGCCTGCCGCTGGCCACCTACTTCGCCGGGCCGAAGCTGCGCTGGCTGCTCGACGAGGTCGACGGCCTGCGCGGGCGCGCCGAGCGCGGCGAGGTGCTCTTCGGCACCATGGACAGCTGGCTGATCTGGAAGCTGACCGGCGAGCACGTCACCGACGTGACAAACGCCAGCCGGACCATGCTGATGGACCTCACGACCCTGGACTGGGCCCCGGAGCTGCTGGACGCGATGGGTGTTCCGGCGGCGATGCTGCCGGAGATCCGCTGCTCCGCCGAGGTGTACGGCACTGCCGGCGGGGTGCTCGCCGGGGTGCCGGTGGCCAGTGCGCTCGGCGACCAGCAGGCCGCCCTGTTCGGGCAGACCTGCTTCCAGCCGGGTGAGGCGAAGTGCACCTACGGCACCGGCAGCTTCCTGCTGCTCAACACCGGCGCCAGCCCGGTCCCGTCGACGCACGGCCTGCTCACCACTGTCGCCTACCGGATCAAGGACCAACCGCCGGCGTACGCCCTCGAAGGCGCCATCGCGGTCACCGGCTCGCTGGTGCAGTGGCTGCGTGACAACCTCGGGCTGATCTCCACGGCCGCCGAGGTGGAAAAGTTGGCCCGCACGGTGGACGACAACGGCGGCTGCTACGTGGTGCCGGCGTTCTCGGGGCTGTTCGCCCCGCACTGGCGCAGCGACGCCCGCGGGGTGATCGCCGGCCTGACCGGTTACATCACCAAGGGGCACCTGGCGCGGGCGGTGCTGGAGGCGTCGGCGTGGCAGACCCGCGAGGTGGTCGACGCGATGAACGCCGACTCGGACGTGGCGCTGCGCCGTCTCCGGGTGGACGGCGGGATGACAGCGAACGGCCTGCTCATGCAGTTCCTCGCCGACGTGCTCGACGTGCCGGTGGTCCGTTCCCGGATCACCGAGACCACCTGCCTGGGCGCCGCGTACGCGGCCGGTCTGGCGGTCGGCTTCTGGCCGGACCTGGCCACCCTGCGGGCGCAGTGGCGCTCCGACGCCCAGTGGGAGCCGGCCATGGCCCCGGACCTGCGCGAGAAGGAGCTGCGCCAGTGGCGCAAGGCCGTGCAGCGCACCCTCGACTGGGTGGAGTGACGCCGGTCCGGCGGTCACTCACTCCCAGCGGTTGCCGGTGAGCTTCTCGTAGACGTCGATGTAGCGAGCCCGGGTCGCCTCGACCACCTCGGCCGGCATGTCCGGGGCGGGGGCCCGCTTGTTCCAGCCGCTGCCGGTGGCCCAGTCCCGCACGTACTGCTTGTCGTAGGAGAACTGCACCCGGCCCGGCTGGTACGACTCGGCCGGCCAGAACCGCGACGAGTCGGAGGTGAGCAGTTCGTCGGCGAGGACCAGGGTGCCGTCCGGCGCCCAACCCAGCTCGATCTTGGTGTCGGCGACCAGGATGCCCCGGTCGGCGGCCAACTCGGCGCCGCGCCGGTAGATGTCGACGGTGATCTGCCGCAGCCGCTCGGCGGTGGCCTGACCCACCTTGTCCACCACGTCGTCGTACGTGATCGGCTCGTCGTGCTCGCCCGCCGGGGCCTTGCTCGACGGCGTGAAGATCGGCTCGGGCAGGATCGACGCCTCGCCGAGCCCTCGCGGCAGTGGCACGCCGGAGACCGCGCCGGTCTGCTCGTACTCCCGCAGGCCGCCGCCGGTCAGGTAACCGCGGGCGACGCACTCGACCGGGACCATGTCCAGCCGCTGGCAGCGGATGGCCCGCCCGGCGAACTCGGCGGGCACGTCGGTGGCCGAGATGACGTGGTTGGGCACGAGGTCGGCGAGCTGCTCGAACCACCACAGCGAGAGCGCGGTGAGCAGACGACCCTTGTCCGGGATCGGCGTCGGCAGCGCCACGTCGTAGATCGAGATGCGATCCGAGGCCACCAGGATCAGGTCGTCGCCGTCGGCGTAGACGTCCCGGACCTTGCCCGAGTGCAGAAGTTCCACGCGCCCTAGTACACCACGCGACATGGGAAGGGCCTGATTCGACCACCCGGCCGAGGGTGACCGGACGGACGTTGACACCTTCGTGTGCTGCCTGCGTGAATGGTCCGACCGCCACCCCCGTAGGTCCAGGAGAGCACCGTGCCCGTTGTTCGACCCCCGCTCGACCGCCTCGGCGCCGACCCGGGCCGGCGCCGACTGCTCGGCGCGCTGCTCGGCGCACCTCTGCTCGCGTCCGGCGGGCTGGCGGGGTGCAGCGACGGCGCGGCCACCTCGACCCAGGACGGGCCCGTCGAGCTGTCGGTCTTCTGGTGGGGTGGCACCAAGCGGGCCGAGCTCACCGAGAAGGCGCTACGGCTCTACTCGGATCGCAACCCCAGGGTCACCTTCCGGGTCACCTGGCAGGGCGCCGACGGCTACTACGACCGGCTGGCCACCCAGGCGGGCGGCGGGAACGTACCGGACCTGATCCAGATCGACGACGCCATGCTGACCGAGTACACCCAACGTCAGGTCATCCTCGACCTCACCGACCACCACCTGGATCTTCGGGGCCTGCCGGAAGGTCTGATCCGCTACGGCACTGTGCAGGGGCGGACGATGGCGGTGGCCGCCGGGCAGACCCACGCCGTGGTGGTGTTCAACCGGGACCTGCTGCGGGAGCTGGAGATGCCGGAGCCCCGCGCCGGGATGACCTGGGCCGACTACATCTCCTGGGCCACGCAGGTCACCGAGGCCAGCGACCGCCGGGTGGCCGGCACCATGGACGGGTCGGGCGACTACCGGGCGCTCTGGCTCTGGTTGCGGTCGCAGGGCGGCGAGTTCTACCGGGGCAACCAGCTCGGCTTCGGCGCGGACGAGCTGATCGCGTGGTTCGAGTTGTGGCAGCGGGCCCGCCGGGGCCGAGCCACACCGAGCGCGGCCCTGGTCGAGCAGGCCGACAGCGGCGAGCCGGCCCGGCAACTGGTGGTGAACGGGGTGACGGCGGCGTCCTTCGCCTGGTCGCACCAGCTCCCGGAGCTGCAACGACTCACCGAGTCCGAGTTGGGCATCGTCGGCATTCCCGGCCCGCCGGGGGCTCAGTGGGCGCGAGCGTCGATGTACTGGGCGGGCTTCCGAGGCACCCGCCACCCGGACGCGGTCGCCGACGTGATCAACTTTCTGACCACAAATGGTGAGGTCGGCGCCGTTCTCGGCCACGAACGTGGGCTGAACGCCAGTGCCCAGGTCCGCCGCTACGCAGAGGGCAGCATCACCGACCCGGCGCAGCGACGTGCCGCCGAGTTCGGCGCCAGCATCGCCGACCTGCTCGGGCCGGCGCCGGCGCCGCCGCCCAAGGGGCACGCCAAGGTGCGCACCCTGCTGGTCACCGCCGCCGAGCGCATCCGCGTCAAGCGCGACGGCACCCGTGAGGCCACCGCGCGCTTCCTGTCCCAGGCCATCGCGGCTCTGGCGGTGTGAGCACCGGCGGTCGGCCCGGAGCCGGCCGCTGGTGACCCGCCGACGCCTCGGGCCCGGTCAGCGCGGCGGGCCACCCCGGCGGTTGCGCATCAGCCGCAGCACCAGGAACACGACGATCGCGACCACCACCAGGCAGCAGAGCAGCGGGAGCACCCCGAAGCCGCTGCGGCCTCGCCGCCGGGCGGCCTCCACCACGAGTTCGCCGGTGCCCGTGGACGCCCAGGCCGCGACGGGTACGAAGACCGCCAGTACGACCGCACCGAAGACCGCGCTCAGGCGGCCCCACCACTTACCGAATGAAGACATGTGCCCATCCTCGCCGAAGCGCGCAACCTCGGCACGTCGGTCCACGCCGAACCACGGGACCGGATGGTCCGCAAGCTCTCCGTGCGGGGCGCAACGCGCTCGCAACGTCCCGGCAAAGATGATGATCTTTACATGAATCTCTCGAGGTGATCGGATTCGCCTCATGCTCAACTCTGTAGACAGTGCGCGGATCTCTCGCACCCGAAGATCTGCGGCGGCAGCGGTCGGCGTCACCCTCGTCGCCGCCCTCCTCACCCCCACGGCGGCGCACGGCGCCCCGCCACCCCCACCGCCGCCGACCAAACCCGCTCCGAGCGGCAACGCGGACCGCGCACCCGTCACGGTCACGCTGATCACCGGCGACCGGGTGACCGTGACCCCGGGCGTCCACGGCGCAACCCCAACGGTGGATGTCAAGCGCGCCCCGGGCGCCACCGGCTCCGTACGCGTCTCCACTGAGGGTCGGGACACCTACGTGTACCCGGACGAGGCAATGCCGTACCTCGCCACCGGTCGACTCGACAAGCAACTGTTCGACGTCACCCAGCTCATCGCCCAGGGCTACGACGACGCGCGGACCGCCGAACTCCCCCTGATCGTCACCCGCACGACGGGTACGGCGAAGCTCAGGACCGGCACCGCGCTGCCCGGCGCGCGGACCACGCTGGAGCTTCCCTCCGTCCGCGGCGAGGCGATCCGCACCCGCCGATCGCAGGCCGCTGACTTCTGGTCGGCCCTCACCGTTGGACAGTCGCCGACCGGTCGCAGCGCTGCCACCCCGGCACCCTCCTTCGCGGCCGGCGTCGACAAGGTGTGGCTCGACGGCAAGGCGAAGGCCACCCTGGCCGACACCACCGCCCAGATCGGCGCGCCCGCGGCGTGGGCCGCGGGTGGCACCGGCAGCGGTGTCCGGGTCGCCGTCCTGGACAGCGGGGTGGACACCACCCACCCGGATCTCGCCGACCAGGTGGTGGCCTCGCGGAGCTTCATCCCCGGCCAGGACGTGATCGACCGGAACGGGCACGGCACCCACACCGCCTCCACCGTCGCCGGGACGGGCGCCGCCTCCGGCGGCAGGGAACGGGGCGTGGCCCCCGACGCCGACCTGGTGATCGGCAAGGTCCTCGACGAGTACGGCAGCGGGTCCATCTCGGGGATCATCGCGGGCATGGAGTGGGCGGCGCGGGCCGAGCACGCCAAAGTGATCAACATGAGTCTCGGCGTGAGCGCCTGGCACACCCAGGACGACCCGCTGAGCCAGGCCGTCAACCAGCTGACCGCCGAGACGGGTGCCCTCTTCGTCGTGGCCGCCGGCAACAGCGGACCAGATCCGTACACCCTCGGTGCGCCGGGCACCGCGGACGCCGCGCTGACCATCGGGGCGGTGGACACCTCCGACCACCTGGCGGGCTTCTCCAGCGTCGGACCCCGGCTGAACGACGAGGCCCTCAAGCCCGACATGACCGCTCCCGGGGTGGACGTGCTGGCGGCACGCTCGCAGCACATCTCCTGGGGTGAGGGCTACTACTACGCCGACAGTGGCACCTCGATGGCAGCGCCGCACGTCGCCGGGGCGGCCGCCCTGCTGGTCCAGAAGCACCCGACCTGGAGCGCGCGGCAGATCAAGGACGCGCTGATGAGCACCAGCGTCCGCACGCCTGACTACGACGCCTATCAGGCCGGTAGCGGTCGGTTGAACGTCGCCGCCGCGTACCACCAGGACCAGGTCGTCGCGTCCGGGTCGGTGGACGCCGGACTCGTCGGCTGGGGCACCGCGCCACAGCCCATCAAGCGGACGATCACCTACACCAACACCACTGACAGCCCGATCGCGTTGGCGCTCTCCGTCGACAACGACTCCGCCCCCGCGCAGACGTTCACGACAACCGCCGACAGCGTCACGGTGCCCGCTCGGGCCAGCGCGACTGTCGACGTCGTGGTGGCCCCGGCGGGCCTCCCCGCCGGCAGGTACTCAGCCCAGGTCACGGCCCGCTTCGCCGCCGGCGAGGTGCACACGGCCGTCGGGGTCGCCGTCGAGTCCAAGAAGTACGACCTCACCATCCACCTGAAGGACCGCGCCGGCCGGCCCATGAGCGGCGAGGTCGAGGTCGTCAACGCCGAGACCGGCTCCGCCTTCATGTGGGTGCCGGACGGAAAGCTCACCGCCCGCCTGGCGCCCGGCTCCTACACCGTCGTCACGGCGGCGGACGTGGAGGGTCTGCACGGGCCCCGCTCCCTCGGGCTCGCGATGCTGACCGCTCCCGAGGTCGACCTGACGACCAACCGGGTAGTGGAACTCGACGCCGCGCGGGCCCGCCAGGTGAAGGTGGCGACACCCCAGCCGACCGCCGTCGTCAACAGCAGAATCGACGTCTACCGCTCCTTCACCTCGAGCGAGCCGACACCCACCGACTGGAGCGCCCTCCGCGAGACGTTCTGGCCGGGCGCCGCCTACGACAGCCTGTGGGCCCTGCCGACCAGGGACAAGGTGCGCAAGGGCAGCTTCGTCTTCACCACCCGGATCCGCGCCGCGCAGACGCCACTGGCGATCAGCTACCACGGCCGGCACCTCAGCCACCCGCTCGCGCAGCCCGGTTCCCCACCGCTGCCCGACGGCACCTCGCGCCTGGACGCCGTCTTCGCGGGCGACGGCGGCACCGCCGACTACGCCGGCGTCTCCGCCCGCGGCAAGGCAGTGGTCGTCCGCGGCAACGACGCGGTGACCCCCACGGACCAGGCAGCGGCGGCGCACACCGCCGGTGCGGCGATGCTCGTCGTGGTCAACGACCGCGCCGGTCGCAAGAGCGACTGGTACGGCAACCCCGACGCGGTGACGCCCGGGCCGGTCCCGGTGGCCTCGGTGACCATGGACGAGGGCGAGGCGTTGATCCAGAAGATCACCGTCGCGGGCCGCAACCCGGTACGACTGGTAGTGGTCGCCCACCCCAGGGCGAAGTACCTGTACGACCTGGTGGACTACCACAGCGGCGGGGTGCCGAAGGACCCGTCCGCCAAGACGGACCCGCGCAACCTCGCCCGGATCGATCTCACCTTCTCCCCGCCCCCGGGGAAGCAGTCGAGCGAGACCCGGATGGACTTCCCACCGTACGAGTACGCGGCGGCACGGCCGTTCCCGTTCGAGCCGGTAGCGCCGGGGCCGCGTACCGACTGGGTCTCCGCAGGCGGCGGCATCAAGTGGATGCAGTACGCCGACGTCGCCGACTGGGCGCGGTCCAACACGGAGGCCATCGCGTACCGGCCGGGCAGCGTCCAGAAGGACCGCTGGTTCGGGCCGATCACCCGGCCACGGCTGCTCAGCACCGAGATCCCGTTCCGTGGTGAGACGGCCATGAGCGCCTACATCCAGGGGTTCGGCGACGCGGGCGCCGCCCACAGCGGCGGGGCCAGCATGTCGCAGATCGCCACGTTCTATCAGGGCGACAAGCAGCTGACCCGGTTCGACGGCTGGCCGGAGGTCGGCGCTGGTGACCTGTCGCCGGAGAAGCTGCCGTACCGACTGGTCGTCGAGACCACTGGCAAGCCCGAGTTCAGCCAGTACTCGACCGCCACGCACACCGAGTGGAGCTTCGTCTCCGGCGGCAGCACTGAGGTGCAGGCCATCCCGCTGGTCCAACTGGACTACGGAACTGACGTGGACTTCGCGGGTCGGACGAAGCGCCGAACCGACTTCTCGATCACGCCCGTGGTGGTGGGCAGCACAGCGGCTCGAGACGCCGTGTCGTCACTTGAGTTGGAGATCTCCTACGACGACGGGGCGACCTGGCACCGGCAGGACCTGCGGGAGAAGAAGGGCACCTGGCAGGCGTCGCTGAACGCGCCGCACCGGGCCGACTTCGTGTCGATCCGGGTCACCGCCAAGCAGCGCAACGGTGGCGGCGTCACCCAGACCGTCACCCGGGCCTTCGGCCTGCGGTAGAACCCGCCGGGGGGGCCGGCACCGACGAGGTGCCGGCCCGTCCGGGCCCCTCAGTTCTGACAGCGGCACCAAACAAGTCCGGCCCCCACACTGTGGGGGCCGGACTCGTATCACTTTCAGTGGTAGCGGGGACAGGATTTGAACCTGCGACCTCTGGGTTATGAGCCCAGCGAGCTACCGAGCTGCTCCACCCCGCGTCGACTGGTTAAGACTAACTCACCCGTTCCGAGCGATGATCAGTGGGGTCGCCATCCGCTGTGGCCGGCACCCCGGAATGCTGTGGCCGGCACCCCGGAATGTCGAAAGCCCGTCGCCGGTGAACCGGAGACGGGCTTTCGAACTGGTGTTTCTCTCGTAGCGGGGACAGGATTTGAACCTGCGACCTCTGGGTTATGAGCCCAGCGAGCTACCGAGCTGCTCCACCCCGCGTCGGCTCGATAACCGTAGCGCACCGACCCGGGACACCGCAAAGCGACGCCGATACCGCACTCGCCGACACCCCTGACCTGGGCCGTTGTCAGTCGAGCCAGTTCTCGATCGCCGCGACCGCCCGTCGACTGTCCGCATCGACCTGGGACCGAACGGCCGCCGTGTGCTCCCAACCCTGCTCCCAGAGCACCGTCACCACGTCGCCGACCCGGACCGCCCGGACCAGCCGAACCTCCTCCGTACCCGGCTCGCCCATCCCGTCCGGCATCGGGGCCCGCATCTCGAACAGCACCGACCCGTCCCCGTACGCCCCCGAGGCCAGCAGCCGCTGCCGCCACGTCCTGTTGTCGTCGGACAGCTTCTGGTCGGGGCAGCCGCGCACGGCCTGCCGCAGCTCCCGCAACGCGTCGTCGGCGCGGCCTGCCCGGTAGATGGTGATGGTGTGCCGGTAGCTGCCGTCCGGGACGTGCCCCGTCGGCGTCTCCGGCAACTTGTAGGCCAGGTAGCGACCACGGCGTTGGACCATTGCCGAGTCGCTGGGCAGGCGCGTCCCGCACAGCGTCGGCAGTGCCGGCCCCTCCCCCGAGGATTCCAGTCCGGTCCGATTCGGGGCCGCCAGCACGAAGAAGGCGCGGTCCGGGATCGAGGTGGGCGGTCGAGGTGCCGCCGGTCCGGTGGCCGGCTGCGACGGCGTACCGCTCGGGGTGGTCCGCGACGGCGGCGGGGACGGGGGTGTCGACGCCGGAGTCGGTGTCGTCGACGGCAGGGGGGTCGCAGTCGCCCCGGTCGGCAGCGGGCCAGGGGTGTCGGCGGGCGGCGGCAGCGGTGCGGCGCCGTCCGCCGGGTACGCCAGTCGGCCACCGACGGCAACCCCGCCGACGAGCAGCGCCACCGCGAGCGTCGAACCGGCTACCCGGGCCCGGGCCCGCCGGTCGGCGAACCGTCGAAGCGACTCGGGATGGGTCAGCTCGTACCCGTCCGCGACGGTGCTGAGCGACCGGTACAGGGCAGAGAGTTCAACTGACATCGTTCGCCTCCAACTCCAGGGTGCAGAGGTCGGGCAGCAGCGCGGCCAGCCGGGACCGGCCTCGGGACAGCCAGGACTTCACGGTGCCGACCGGGACGTCGGTCTCCCGGGCGATCTCCTCGACGGACATGTCGAAGAGGTAGTGCAGGGCCAGCGCCTGCCGGTGCGTGGCGGGCAACTGCCGGAGCGCTCCGACCAGGAGCACCCCGTCCTCGCTGGGCGGGGGTGCGACAGCCGGTGGTCCGGTACGGCTCAGCACCACCCGCCAACGGTGCAGGCGCCGCCAGCGGTCGGTGGCCAGCCGGGCCACCACGAGCCGCAGCCACGCCTCCGGCGCCGGATGCGACGACAGTCGCCCCCACTGCCGCCAGGCCCGGGTGTACGCCTCCTGCACCAGGTCCTGGGCCTCGCCGTGGTCGCCAGCGACCGCATAGCCGTACCGCACCATCCGCCGGGCGGTGCTGCGGTAGAAGTCATCGAAGCTCTGCGCGTCCCGCACGACTGTTCCCCCTCGTCCCCACCCCGTTGCATTGAGGACGGCGGACCGGCGTCGCAGGTTGCGGAGGTGGAGGGTGCTGTCGGTGACGTGACAGATACGCACAGATCACGACAACGGCCGAGCCCCCGCCGTTCGGACCTGATGCGGTCCGAGCGACGGGGGCTCGGGGAGGAACTGCGTGCGGTGGCGGGTCAGCCTCCGGCACTCGGGCTGGCACCCGGCGCACCAGCGGCCTGCTGCGCCTGCTGGAACGCCGTGAGCGCCTCGTCGAGGGCCTTCAGCGCACGCCCATACCGCTCGAAGTCGCCGGACGCCTGCGCGGCCCGGACCTCGGTGATAGCGGTCTGCACCCGGTCCGCGGCGGCAGCCAGGTCACCGGTCGGCGGTGGGGTGCCGGGGCTCGGGGTCGCCGTCGGCGCCGGCGTCGCCGTGCCCGAAGGCGTCGGCGTGGGCGTCGTCGGGTTGCCCCCGGTCGTCGGCGGCGGCGACGTGCCCTGCCCGGCCTTCTTGCCCTGCTCGACCAACTGCTTGATGCCGTCGTTGATGTTGTCGGCGAGCGCCACGAAGGAGCCGCCGTCACCGTACGAGAGCAGCACCTTCTGCAACAGCGGGTACGCGTCCTGCTGGTTGCTCTTCACGTAGACCGGCTCGACGTAGAGCATCCCGTCGGCGAAGGGCAACGAGAGCAGGTTGCCGTAGTGCACCTGGGCCTGGTTGCTGGAGAGCAGGTTGAGCTGCTGACGGATGTTCGCGTTGTTGGTCATCTGCTGGTGCACCTGAACCGGACCGGAGATCCGGGTCTGGTCCGGCAACTCCAGCACCTCCAGGCGGGGCTTCCCCTCGACGTACGACCCGGAGATCAGCGCGGCGAGGTTCTGCCGGCCGTTCGGGGTGACCGCCGAGGTGAGCTGGAACCGGGGGCTCTCCTGCCCCGGGAACTGGGTGAACAGGTAGTACGGAGGCTGCTTCTGGCCGCTGTCCGGAGCGTCCGGCACGTTTGGCACCTGCCAGAAGTCCTGGGCCGAGTAGAAGTCACCCGGGTTGGTCACGTGGAACTTGGTCAACAGGTTGCGCTGCACCTTGAACATGTCCGCCGGGTAGCGCAGGTGCTCGGTCAGCTCGACCGGGATCTCCGCCTTCGGCAGCACCAGGTCACCACCGAACGCCTTGTTCCACGCCTTGAGCACCGGATCGGTGTCGTCGTACTCGTAGAGCTTGACGGTGCCGTCGTACGCGTCGACGGTGGCCTTCACCGAGTTGCGCATGTAGTTGACGTCTTCGCGGGCCAGCTGGAAGGTGCCCCGGTTGGTCAACTCGTCGGTGGTCTCGGTCTGCAGGTTGACCTTCTCCGCGTACGGATAGGTGGCCGCCGTGGTGTAACCGTCGACGATCCACTGCACCCGGCCGTCCACCACCGCCGGGTACGGGTCGCCGTCCAACGTGAGGAACGGCGCGACCTTCTCCACCCGGTCGCGCGGGTTACGCACATAGAGCAGCTTGGAGTCCTTGTTGACCGCCTCGGAGAGCAGGAAGTTCGACTCCTGCTCCTTGATGGCGTACAGCAGCCTCCGGGTGAAGGAGCCGATCTCGACGCCGCCCTCACCGGTGTAGGTGTAGGACTCGCCGCCACCGTCGCCGACCGGCCTGTCGAACTCGGCCTTCCTGTTCGGGTCGGCCTGGCCGACGATCGCGTAGTCGTCGGCCGCCATCCGCTCGCCGAAGTAGATGCGCGGCTGCTTGGCCGGGATCTGCTCGGTCTGCGAGGAGCACGCCTCCTGGGTCTTCTCGCCGAGGAAGCCGGAGACGAAGAACGGCTGCCCGCCGCAGACCACCTGGTTGGCCGGGGCAGCCACCAGCCCGTACCCGTGGGTGTAGACGGTGTGCCTGTTGATCCAGGTGTTCTGCTGGTCGGTCAACTCGCCGTAGTTGATCTCCCGGACGCCGACCACGTAGTCGGAGACCTTTCCGTTCACCCCGTACCTGTCGATGTCCAGCTTGGGGCCGAAGTCGTAGAAGCCACGCACCTGCTGGAGCTGGGTGTACGTCTCGCTGACCAGTTGCGGGTCGAGCAGTCGCACGTTCGACACCACCGAGGTGTCGGTGGCCAGGTTCGCCGGTGGGGTGAGGTTGTTCGCCGCGTACGGGGTCGTCTCGGTGGCCCCCAACCCGAACGCCGCGCGCGTCGCGTCGATGCTGCGCTGGATGTACGGCGCTTCCTTGTCCTTGGCGCTCGGCTTGACCTCGAAGGTCTGCACCGCCCAGGGGTAGATGCCGCCGATGGCCACCGCGGACACGCCGAGCAGCGCCAGCGAG
Organism: Micromonospora salmantinae; assembly: GCF_022230905.1. Taxonomy (NCBI): domain Bacteria; kingdom Bacillati; phylum Actinomycetota; class Actinomycetes; order Micromonosporales; family Micromonosporaceae; genus Micromonospora; species Micromonospora salmantinae. Next base: position 27,732 of record NZ_JAKKFG010000032.1, on the reverse strand, counting down.
ATCCCCGGCCAGACCAGGTTCCGCATCCAGGCGTTGGAGAACACGAGGATCGCGATCGCCACCACAATCGAGATGTAGGCGAGGATCTCCTTCGCCGGCAGCAACGCGTTGACGTCGGCGTAGCCGGCGCCGTACAACTTGGCGCCCTCGTTGTACTCCAGCAGCATGGCCCGCCGGTCCAGCACGTACGCGATCGCCTTCAACAGCACGAAGACCGCGACCAGGGTGCTCAGGTGCGCGCGGGCCGCGTTGCTCATCCGGTCGCCGACGCCCTGCAGGCGGACCCCGCCGAAGAGGTAGTGCACCGCCAGCGCGCCGATCACGGCCAGCACCACAGCGGTGAAGGCGACCCCGAGCAGGTAACGCCAGAACGGCAGTTGGAAGACGTAGAAGCCGATGTCGACCCCGAACTCCGGGTCCTTGATGCCGAAGTCACCGCCGTTGCGGAAGAGCAGCCACTGGTTCCACCGGTTCTGCGCGGAGAGACCGGCGAAGAGCCCGACCACCGCGGCGGTCAGCGAGATCCAGGTGCCGAGACGCGGGCCGAGCACCATCCGGTAGCGCTCCAGGGTCGCCTGCTCCACCGAGTGCGGACGCAGTCGCGGGCGCAACCGGTAGGCCAGCCACAGGTTGCCGCCGACGATCACCGCCATGCCGAGGCCGATGGCGAGGAAGAGCACCAGCCGGGTGAGCAGGACGCCGGTGAAGACCTCGGTGTAGCGGACCTCGTCGAACCAGAGCCAGTCGGTCCAGGCCTGGACACCCCAGCCGAGCAGGGTGAAGAGCACGAACACCCCGACCAGGACCGCGATGGTGACGCGCCCGCGCCGGCTCATCCTCGGGAGGGGGCTGCTGCTTCGCATGACCACTGTTGGCTCCGCACGCTCGATATGATCGGCTCCGACCAGGCACCCAGAGTACGGGGTGTTCCTGAGCGTGTCGGGGCACGGTCACATCGGTCAGCAACGCGTCGGCTGACCACCCGCGCGCAACGTCTCCAGAGCGGTCATCGCCTCGTCCAACGAACCCACCCGCAACAGCGGCAGATCGGGCTGCGGATTGCGGACCGCCTCGGCGCAGTTGTCCGCCGGCACCAGGAAGACCTTCGCCCCGGCGCGCTTGGCGCCGACCAGCTTCTGGGCGATCCCGCCGATCGGGCCGACGGCGCCCTCGTCGTCGATGGTGCCGGTGCCGGCGATGATCTGGCCGCCGGTGAGGTCGGCCGGGGTCAACTTGTCCACGATCCCCAGGGCGAACATCAGACCGGCGCTCGGCCCACCGATGTCTCCCAGGTCGATGCCGAGGGTGAACGGGTGTGGCTGCTGCTGATCGATCTCGACACCGATCCGCGGTCGGCCGTCCTGCTCCTGACTGGTCACCGTCGCGGTGGCCGGCACGCCGTCACGGGTGTAGCCGATGGTCAACGCCGTGCCCGCCGGCTTGGCCCGGACCAGCTCGGTGACCTTCGCGGCCACCGGCACCGGCTGACCGTCGACCGACGTGATCACATCGCCGGCCTTCAGCGCCCCGGCCGCCGGGCCGTCCCCGGCCACCGTCTTGATGACCACCTGCACCGGAAAGCCCAGCTCCCGCAGCGCGGCGGTCTCCGCGCTGGTCTGCGACGCCTTGAAGTCCTCGGCGTTGCGCTGCTCGACCTGCTCCGTCGACTCCCCCGGCGGGTAAACCAGCTCCCGCGGCACCACCGCCTCGTCGTCGGAGAACCAGCCAGCGATCGCCCCCCGCAACCGCACACTGGGTTGCACCCCCACCGTGGTCAGCCGCAACTGACCGGCCGAGGTCGAGGTCTCCCGACCGGAGACCTGGATGACCTCCTTACCGTCGGTCGTACCGAGGGTGTTGACCGTCGGCCCTGGGCCCAGCACCACGTACGGAATCGGCACCCGGAGCACCCCGATGCTCAGCAGGGCGGTGAACAGGGCACCGAGCAGGACCGTCAGGCCACGACGTCTCATGCCGCAGAGCGTACCGACCGGCTGCGGGTCACCCGCCGGATGCGGCGCGCGACTTCGCCCTCAGCGCAACGCCAGCGGCGGCTACCTGGGGCGCGGTCCGCGTACCGTAGATGTCGTGCCTGATATTCCGTTCGGTTTCGCGCTCCCGGGTGGGCAACCACCAGACCCCAACGATCCCGCGCAGATGCAGCAGTTCATGTCGCAGTTGCAGCACCTGCTCTCCGCGCCGGGCAGCGGGCCGGTCAACTGGGACCTGGCCCGGCAGGTAGCAGCCAGCCAGCTCGCGGCCGCCGGTGACCCGGCGGTGTCGATGTACGAGCGCAACGCGGTCGAGGAGGCGCTGCGCCTCGCCGACCTGTGGTTGGAGCCCGCCTCGGCGTGGCCCTCCGGCATCCAGAACCCCGTTGCGTGGAACCGCAATGAGTGGATCTTCAAGACGCTGGACGTGTGGCGCAAGCTGTGCGACCCCGTCGCCAGCCGGATGGTCGGTGCGATGGGCGACCTGGTGCCACCCGAGGCGCGCGCCCAGCTCGGCCCGATGCAGTCGATGGTGGCCTCCCTCGGTGGCGCGCTGTTCGGCGGTCAGCTGGGCCAGGCCCTCGGCTCGCTCGCCGCGGAGGTGCTCTCCGCCGGCGACATCGGGCTGCCGCTCGGCCCGGCCGGCACGGCCGCGTTGATCCCGGCCAACATCCGGGCGTACGGCGAGGGCCTGGAGTTGCCCGAGGACGAGGTCCGCCTCTACGTGGCGCTGCGCGAGGCCGCCCACCAGCGGTTGTTCCAGCACGTCCCGTGGCTGCGTGGGCATGTGCTCAGCGCTGTCGAGATGTACGCCTCGGGCATCCGGGTCAACCGGGAGGCGATCGAGGAGGCGATGGGCCGGGTCGACCCGACCGACCCCGAGTCGATGCAGGCGATCGCCCTGGAGGGCATCTTCACCCCGGAGGACACTCCGGCGCAGAAGGCCTCGCTGGCCCGCCTGGAGACCGCACTCGCCCTGGTCGAGGGCTGGGTGTGCCACGTCGTCGACAGCGCCGCCAGCGACCGGCTGCCCAACGTCGTCCGGCTGGGCGAGGCGTTCCGCCGTCGCCGGGCCGCAGGCGGTCCCGCCGAGCAGACCTTCGCCGCGCTGGTCGGTCTGGAACTGCGCCCCCGCCGACTGCGCGAGGCCGCGGCGCTCTGGGCCGCGCTCACCCAGCACCGTGGCATCGAGGGCCGCGACGCCGTCTGGGGCCACCCGGACCTGCTCCCGTCGGACGACGACTTCGCCGACCCGGTCGCCTTCGCGATGAACGACATGGACCTCAGCGAGCTGGACAGCTTCGACTTCACCGCCCCCAGCGGGGTGGAGGAGAAGGCCCCAGGCCAGTCTGATCAGCCCGGTCCGTCGGGTCAGTCGGGTCAGCCCGGTCCGTCCGACGAGACCGACGGCGAGGGCGACACCAGGTCCTGACGCCCGCGCGTCGACGGCCTGCGCTCCGGGTGCCCGCGTCATCGACAGCGGGCACCCGGGCGCGTTCGTCAGGTGCGGCGGTTCAGGTGGGTCGGCCCGACCCGGAGAGCAGGGCGCGGGTCGCTTCCCAACCCTCGAAGGCCGGGTCCAGCGTGGCCAGGTCAGCCGGGCCGCGCAGTCGTCGCCAGCCGGTGGTGACGGCCACGTCACCCGGGCGCGGGGCGTTGGCGCGCGCCTCAGCCGGCGTCGCGGTGTCCAGCTCCAGCGTCGGCAGCCAGTTCGGCGCGGGCAGTCGTACCGCGACCCCGAGCAGACCCGGGCCGCCGCCCTCGACCGGGGCCACCGCGACCGGCCGGCTGGTGAGTGGGCGGAGCAGCTTGCCGACGGTCAGGGCGGGCAGGTCGGGCACGTCACTGACCAGCACTGCCGCTTGGTCGTACCCCTTCAGCGTGGCGAACACGGCGTTCGGCGTCGGCTCGGCCACCTCGTACACCGCCGTACCGGGCCACACCAGCGCATCGGCCAGGGCCCGGTCGGCCGGAGTCACCGCGACCGCGACCTCCACCTCGTTGAGCGTGGCGAACAGGTCGATGACGTCTTCCGCGAGCGCCGCTCGCCACTGCGCCAGGTCGACGCCGGGCGGCGACCAGTGCACCGGCCCGAGCAACGCCACCACCACCCGTCGCGCCATCCCCCGACCCTAGCGCCCGCCACCCCACCCATCCCGAACCACGTCGGCGAGCGGGCCTCGGCTGCATGATCGACTCGGTTTTCATTGAATTCGCGGCGTCCCGGAGACCTGGATAGCGCGGCATTCAGGAAGGCGAGTGGATCTCGGCGCCCGGCGTCCAGAGACTCGGGGCGGGGTGTGGATCAGGTGGGAAGCGGCGCGCAGGAGGAGGCGGCGGCGACCCCTTCGAGGTAGCCGCGGGCGCGTTCCGCCTTGGGGTAGCGACCGACCAGCGCCCAGAACCGGGCGTTGTGGCTGGGCACGATGAGGTGCGCCAACTCGTGCAGCAACACGTAGTCGATCACCCAGTCGGGCATCTCCTGGACGCGGTGCGAGATGCGGATGCTGCGGTCCGCCGGCGTGCAGGAACCCCACCGGCCGTTCTGGTTGGTGACCCATCGGACGCTGGCCGGCACCGCCTTCGCGGCGTATCCGGCGAGGTAGAGATCGATGAGCCGATTGGCTCGGGCCAGCAGCTCGTCGTCGGACCGGGCGAGGCGCCCCTCCCGGGCGGCGAGCCGGGCGAGCATCCGGTCGACCCACTCGCTCTCCTCGGCACGGGAGAACTGGTCGGGGATGAGGACGACCACTCGCTCACCGTCACGGTACGCGGACACCGTGCGTCGTCGACGCTGACTGCGCCGCACCTCGACGACCGGCTTGCGCGCCCCCGCCATCACTGGCCCGCGCAGCCTCGACTACGTGTCACGAAGGAAAGCTAATGCCCACTGACCAGGGGTCCGCAAGAGTCAACCGCACGACACGCGCCCGGAAAATGGTGATTGGTCGCCAGCCGTCCCGAAAATTTCTTGACCGTAGCGCCATCGCGCCATCTCGTCACCCTTGGTGAACGCCGATGGCGCCGGTGCTCGGCACGTCTCCACCGTAGGTGATCACCGCCCCGGATGCCGCCCGGGGGCACTCGCACGGGTGGCTGTCAGGGTTTGGTCGGCGTGTCCCCGCCAAACTGACTTATCCGACCTATTTCGCCATGCACACTCTCGACGTCGACTTGCTCACAGTGTCGATGCACAGCTGACATGGAACTGCCCAGACCTGGGTAGGGTCCGCGGACCAGCGGTCACGAAGGTGGCCGCGGAGTGAGACCCAGCGCCGGCGCCCCGTGTGGCCCGCCGCCGGGCACCCCGCCGGAACGGCATTGACCGGCGGACGAGACGAGGAGGGCACCGTGGCCGACCAGGCCCAGACGACCTACAACGGTTACTGCGTGAAGTGCAAGGAGAAGCGGGACTTCGAGGGGCACGTCGAGGTCTCGAAGACCGGAATGAACATGGCCAAGGGCAAGTGTCCGGTATGCGGTACAACAGTGAACCGCATCCTGGGCAAGGCCAAGGTCTGACCCGAACGGGTGAACGGGGGTGGGGTGGCCGGGTGGCCACCCCACCCCCGTTGCCGAATCGGGAATGCGTGCCAGCGCTGCGGTAGCCCTGTCGGGTGACCGACAACAGGCGCTAAGGGCTGTGGAAAACCCGTCAAATCCTGTGGATAGCGCTGAACAGCGGCCTGACCGCCTGTGGATAACGATCGACTGAACGCGAACACGCGGTCACGATTCGTAACCATGAGCCGTACCGTACTGCCCCGCCCCACCCTGCTGCCCGGCCTCAACCGGCTCTGGCGGGACCGGCACACCCTGCAACTCGGCCTCGGCCCTGGGCCGGCTGCCCTCCTGGAGTTGGCCAACCCCCGCGCCGCCCACCTGCTCGACCTGCTCGACGGCACCCGCAGCGAGCGGACCGTGCTGATCCAGGCGGCGTCCGCCCAGGTCAGCGCCGACGACGCGCGTACCCTGCTCGACGCCCTGCGGGCCGCCGGCCTGTTGGTGGCCGCGCACAGCCTGCTCCCCCGCGACCTGACCGGCCCGGTCCGCGCCCGGCTCGCGGCGGAGGCCGGCGCGCTGGCCCTGGCCGCCGCCCGACTGCCCGGCACCCCCGCCCAGGTCCTGCGTAGGCGGCGGGCGGCCCGCGTCCTGCTCACCGGCGCCGGGGCGCTCGGCGGGCCGCTGACGGTGGCGTTGGCCCAGTCCGGCGTGGGGCAGGTGATTCCCCAGCTCACCGGCTCGGTACGCCCCGTCGACCTGATCGGCACTGGCATCCCCGCCGCCGAACTGGGCGGGCCGCTCGCACCGGCGGTGCGGGCTGCGGTCAACCGCGTCGCACCGGGTACCGGCACCCATCCGAGCCGCGCCGGGCGGATCGACCTGGTGATCCAGCTCGGCACGGACCGGCCTCCCGCGCTGCTCGCCGCCGGTCTCGCCCAGCGCCGGCAGCCGCACCTGCTGGTCACATTGCGCGAAGGCGTACCGGTGATCGGGCCGTTGGTCCGCCCACCAGCCGGGCCCTGCCTGCACTGCGTCGAGCTGCACCGGGCCGACCGTGACCCGGCCTGGCCCCGGCTCGCCGCGCAACTCGCCGCCGCCGACCCGGTGGCCGCCGCAACGACCGGCACGCTGCTCGTCGCCTGCGGGTACGCCCTGGCCGAGGCGCTGACGCAGCTGGACGGCGGCCATCCGGAGACGCTGGGCAGTGCCATGGAGATCACCGGTGCCGGCCGTTTCCGTCGTCGGGGTTGGCCGCCACACCCGGCGTGTGAGTGCTCGCGAGGCCGAGTGTCCGCACCAGCCCGGCCGCAGAGCAGCAGCGGGGCCCTCCGGTCGGTAACAATGACCGGGTGACCGACATCCCGCGCCGCGCCGTGTCCCGCACCGCCAAGCTCGCCGCCCTACCGCTCGGCTTCGCCGGCCGGACCGTTCTCGGGATGGGAAAGCGCGTCACCGGGCTGGCCTCCGACGTGATCTCCGCGGAGATTCAGCAGCGCACCGCCGAGCAGCTATTCAGCGTGCTGGGCCAGCTCAAGGGCGGGGCGATGAAGTTCGGCCAGGCGCTGTCGGTCTTCGAGGCCGCGTTGCCGGAGGAGATCGCCGCGCCCTACCGGCAGGCGCTGACGAAGTTGCAGGAGGCGGCGCCACCGCTGCCGGCCGCCAGCGTGCACAAGGTGCTGGCCGAGCAGCTCGGCCCCGACTGGCGGGACCTGTTCGTCGAGTTCAACGACGTCCCGGCCGCCGCCGCGAGCATCGGTCAGGTGCACCGCGCGCGCTGGCGCGAGCCGGGCTTCGACGAGTCGGGCGAACCGAACAGCCGTGACGTGGCGGTCAAGATCCAGTATCCGGGGGCCGGCGACGCCCTGCTCGCCGACCTCAAGCAGCTCTCCCGACTGGGCGGAATGTTCCGGGCCATCCAACCCGGCCTGGACGTCAAGCCGCTCCTGGCCGAGCTGCGCGAACGGATCACCGAGGAGTTGGACTACGAGTTGGAGGCCGAGTCGCAGCGCACCTTCGCCGCCGCGTACGCCGACGACCCGGAGATCTACATCCCCGAGGTGGTCAATGCCTCGCCCCGGGTGCTGGTCACCGAATGGGTGACGGGCACCCCGCTGGCCGACATCATCCGCGAGGGTACCGAGGAGGATCGGGACGAGGCGGGCCGATTGATGGCCACCCTGCACCTCTCCGCGCCGCAGCGGGCCGGGCTGCTGCACGCCGACCCGCACCCGGGAAACTTCCGGCTGCTGCCCGACGGTCGACTCGGGGTGATCGACTTCGGTGCGGTGGCCCGGATGCCGGAGGGCACTCCGGAGCCGATCGGTCGTATCGCCGCGACGGCCCTGCGCGGCGATGCCGACGAGGTCGTGGCCGGGCTGCGGTCGGAGGGGTTCATCGGCTCGGCCGAGGAGATCGACGCCGAGGGGGTGCTCGACTTCATCCGCCCCATGTTGGAGCCCATCGCGGCGGACGGGTTCCGGTTCACCCGGGCCTGGCTACGGGCCGAGGCGGGTCGACTGGCCAGCCCTCGCTCCCCCACGTACCAGCTGAGCAGGCAGCTCAACCTGCCACCGTCGTACCTGCTGATCCACCGGGTGACGCTCGGGTCGATCGGGGTGCTCTGCCAGTTGGAGGCGAAGGCCCCCTACCGGAGCATCCTGGAGCGCTGGCTGCCCGGCTTCGCCCCGGTCGCCTGACCGTCGAGGCCCGGACGGCTGAACACATGGGGAAGGGCGGGTGCCGGTCGGCACCCGCCCTTCTGCGTGGGGTGGTACTAGAGAACACCCAGGTCGCGAGCCGCCTGGTTGCGGCCGGTCATGGCGACGGTACGGGCGGATCGGGTTGCCTCAGTGCTCGTGGTGGTACGACCGGCCTGAGGCCGGCGCATTCGAGCCCGGGTCAACGCTTCGTGGAGTAGTTGCATCTCGAAGGCTCCACTCGGAACGTTCAACATCGTTTTCTCACTCACTGCCGGTGTGCCACCGGCGTAGTTGGAACGGGTCGGGAACATGTCAGGCTGCCAGCCGGACCGCGCCACGCACCTCGGACAGCCCACTGGCCGCCAGGCGCGCCTCGGCCTCGACCCGAAGCTCGGCGTCACGGGCGACGTCCTCCTTACGCGGACGGCCACGGGGCCGCTTACGCGGGACAACCGCGCCACGCTCGAAGATCTCGCCGCCCCAGACGCCCCACGGCTCCGCTCGCTCAACGGCTCCGGCCAGGCACTCGACACGCAGCGGGCAGTCCCCGCAGAGTGACTTGGCCAGCTCGAGCTCGGTGGGCGAGTCGGAGAACCACAGGTCGGGGTCGAACTTCCGGCAGGGCAGGTTCGCCTCCATCTCGACGCTCATGTCGAGGGGGGCCAACGCCAGACTCATCTCCCGGTCACCTCTCTCTCACTTCGATCTCGTGGATCGCATTCCGACGTACTTACGGCGGGCAAAAAACTGAGGCCGCGGATCCCGGTAAGCGGGTTCCGCGGCCTCGAGGTGAGCCGGAGTCTGATGGTCAGACCGGTTTACCTCGAGGTGGAACGCCGCGGACATCCATGCGCTTCTTGGCGACCTGGATGCCATTGCCCGTGAAGCCACTGGTCCCCTCGACTCCAGCGGGCGCGACGGTCAGGATCAGCTCGGCCTGAACCTGGTGCACCTGTGGAACCGACGGTCGTGCGGCCGTAAGGGCCACCCGGACAGCCGACAGCGGAGCGCAGACAGACGGCATCGCCGCCAGACGCTCATAGGTGAAGATCTTCACGGGTGCCACCTCCCTCACGTTCCTCGAATCGACTGGACCGACCTCGTGAGCAGCCGGAATGGCGCCGCTCGCGTGGTGTGTCCTGAGGCTATTCCTCGCGCCGGGGCGAGGGCAAACGAATTTACGACGAGATTTCGAAAGTTTTCTCCGGGCAGACATCGTCCACCCCGGCACCGGCCACGAGGGCCAGCACCGACTCCCCGTAGAGACCCAACTTGCGAGGGCCGATACCGGCGATGGCGATCAACTCCTCCGACCGGCCCGGTCGCCGCTCGGCCAACGCGACAAGCGTCGCGTCGGTGAAGACCACGTACGCCGGGACCTTCTGCGCACCGGCCACCCGCTGCCGCCACTCGCGCAGCCGTTCGTGCAGCTCATCGTCTATGTCGGACGGGCAGGTGGGGCAGCGGCCGAGCTTGCGGTCCGGGCCGGCGAGCAGGGTGGCGCCGCAGATCCGGCAGGAGACGATCTGGGTTCGCCGTCGCTCGGGAGTGCGGGCCGGACCGGCGCCGCCGGTCGCCCGTTCGGTGCCGCCGGAGCGGTCCAGTTGGGGCAGGAACCGCGACGGCCGCCGGGCCCGGCCGCCCGGCGAGCGCGCGGCGGCGTACGACAGCCACAGCCACTCCCGGGCGCGGGTGATCCCGACGTAGAGCAGCCGGCGCTCCTCCTCGACCTGTTCGACGGTCTTGGCGTACGTGGTGGGCAGGGTGCCCTCGGCGAGGCCGACCAGGAAGACGGCGTCCCACTCCAACCCCTTGGCCGAGTGCAGGGACGCCAGCGTCACGCCGTCCACCGTCGGCACGTGCTGCTGGGCGGCCCGGCGCGCCAACTCCTCGGTGAAGTCGGTGAGGGTGACCGGGCGCTCCACCGAGGCGGCCTCGCCGATCGGCACGACCTCGGGGGTGGCCGCGTACTCCTCGGCGAGCTGGACCAGCGCGGACAGCGCCTCCCACCGCTCGCGGGCGGCGCCGCCGGCCGGGGGCGCGTCCGGGGCCCAGCCGACGGCGGTGAGCGCCTCGACGACGGCGGCCGGCAGCGGAGTCTCCCCCGGGATCGAGCGGGTGGCCGCCCGCAGCGCGACCATCGCCTGGCGCACCTCGGTACGTTCGAAGAACCGCTCCGCGCCCTGCACGACGTACGGCACCGCGGCCTCGGTGAGCGCCTTCTCGTACGCCTCGGACTGCGCGTTGACGCGGAACAGCACGGCGATCTCCTTCGCCGGCGTGCCCGCGTCGATCAGCGACCGGCAGCGCGCGGCCACCGCGTTCGCCTCGGCCGGCTCGTCGGTGAAGATCCGCAGGTCCGGCTCGGGGCCGGGCGGGCGTTGCCCGCTCAACTCCAGCCGCAGGCGCGCCTCGGTGCCCCGGGCCTGGGAGATCACCGCGTTGGCCAGCCCGACCACCTGCGGGGTGGAGCGGTAGTCACGGACCAGCCGGACCACTGTGGCGTTGCGGTGCCGGCGGGGGAAGTCGACAAGGTACGCCGAGGTCGCCCCGGTGAACGAGTAGATCGTCTGGCTGGCGTCGCCGACCACTGTCAGGTCGTTGCGGCCAGCCAGCCAGGCGTCCAGCAACCGCTGCTGGAGTGGGTTGACGTCCTGGTACTCGTCGACCACGAAGTGCCGGTACTGGCTGCGGATCTGCTCGCCGACGTCCGGGTGCTCCTCGATGCCCCACACCGCGGCCCGCAGCATGTCCTCGAAGTCGATCACGCCGTTCGAGCGCTTGAGCTGCTCGTACGCGGTGAACACGTCGGCGACCTTCGTCGGCTCGTGCGGTGTGTCGCGCAGCGCCCGGGCCGCGGCCACCACGTAGTCCGTCGGCTCGACCAGCGACGACTTCGCCCACTCGATCTCGCCGGCCAGGTCGCGGGCGGCGGCCCGGTCGGTACGCAGGCCGACCCGGGCGGCGGCGAGGGTGACCAGTCGTACCTTGCTGTCCAGGAGTTCGGGCATGGCGCGGCCGGCCAGCAGCCGGGGCGCGAAGTACCGCACCTGGCGCAGCGCGGCGGCGTGAAATGTCCGCGCCTGGACACCGCTCGCCCCGAGCAGAGTGAGGCGGTGTCGCATCTCGGCGGCGGCGCGGGCGGTGAAGGTGACAGCGAGCACGTGCCGGGGGGAGATCTCCCCGGAGAGCGCCCGGTGGGCGATTCGGGAGGTGATCGCCCGGGTCTTGCCGGTGCCGGCGCCGGCCAGGATGCAGACCGGTCCGGCAGGTGCGGTCACGGCGGAGCGCTGCTCCGGGTCCAGCCCGGCGAGCACCTGTTCCGACGCTGAGTGAACCACCACAACCAGGAATCATCTCAGCTCCTCCCAGCGTTGCAGCGAACAGCCTCGGCTTGATCCGCAAGCCGCGGCCGGAGGAGTTGGAGGATCCGAGGATGCTGACGATGTATTCCACCCCCTGGTGCGGCTACTGCCACCGGCTGAAGTCGCAGCTCGACCGGGAGGGCATCGGGTACGAGGTGGTCGACATCGAGCAGGACCCGAAGGCCGCGGAGTTCGTGATGAGCGTCAACGGCGGCAACCAGACGGTGCCGACGCTGCGCTTCGCCGACGGCAGTGCCCTGACGAATCCCTCGATCACCCAGGTGAAGCAGCACCTGGAGACGCTCAACGCCTGATCTTCCGGTTCATTCTCGGTGCGCGGCCGCCCCACCCGGGGCGGCCGCTCGTCGTGTCCGGGAACGGGTGGCCACGGTCGGTGGGTGTCGGAAGCCCGGCTCGGTCGGCGTCCTCGACCGGACGGCGAGGTGCCGGGAGCGTCGGGCGGGTGGGCGGCGTCGGCGGGCGGGCCCCGGCCGGCGCGCTCAGATGCCGGCCCCGCCACAGGTAGCTGCCGGCGGCCAGGGTGGCCACCCCGACCAGCACGAACAGCAGCCGGTAGTCCAGGAACCCGACCAGCAGGGCACCCGCTCCGATGGAGACCGCCTGCGGCCCGCTGACCACCGCCTGGGTGGCCGCGGCGACCCGGCCGACCAGCGAAGGCGGCGTACGGCGCTGGATCAGCGTGTGCAGACCCACCATCGTCAGCGGGAGCGATACCCCGGCCAGCAGCACCGCCGCGAACCCGAGCCGCAGATCGGGGAACGCGAGCGCGAGCGCGGCCGGCGAGAAGAAGGCGACCCCGGCGGCCAGCGTGCCGACCTCTCCGAGCCGGCGGACCAACGTCGGTGAGCAGAGTCCACCGAGCAACCCGCCGACGCCCTGCACTGTGACCAGCACTCCCACGAACGCGGCATCCCGGTTCAGCCCCTGGTCGACGTAGGCGAAGATGAGCGACTCGCTGAAGCCCATCACCAGTGATCCGAGCCCGTAGCCGAGCAGGGCCCGTCGCAGGGCCGGCTCGCCGGCCAGGTGCCGCAGACCGGCGCCCAGTTCGGCCGGCCACCGCAGCCGTACGGCCGGTGGCAGTTGTTGCGGGGTGGGCAGCGCGGTGACCACCGCCGCCGCGGTCAGAAATCCGACCATGCCGATTCCGGCCAGCGCCCACCCGCCGAGCGCCGCGTAGAGCGCCGCGCCCACCAGCGGGCCGACCAGTCGGATCCCCTGGCGTACGGTCTGGAGCACGCCGTTCGCGTCGGCCAGCAGCTCGACCGGCACCATCTCGCGGATGAGCCCACTGAGCGCCGCGCCGAGCGTGATGGACGAGAGTCCGTACAGGGCGGCCACCAGGTAGACGACCCAGACGTCGCCCGCGTCGCGGACGGTGAACAACGGGGCGAGCAGGGCCGCGGTCAGCACGTTCGCGGCCACGAAGAACGGTCGGCGCGGGTAGCGGTCGACGACCCAGCCGACCAGCGGCGCCAGCGTCATCGGCGCGATGACCGCGAAGATCGTGGCACCGGCCAACCCGTTCGAGCCAGTCAGATCCTTGACCCAGATGGCGAGTGCGAGCAGCAGGATCGACTCGGCGGTCATGCTGGCCAGCAGGCCGCCGAAGAGCAGGCGGAAGTCGGGTCGGCGCAGGATCGTGCGCATGGGTCCCTCCGGCGGGATGGCTGCCCAGGTGGGCGAGGTCGACGGGCCGCGACCGCGGGTCCGTCGTCATCCGGCATTCCCGTGGTGCGATTTTCGCAAGACACGCCCTCGCCGGAACCTCCGACACCGGTCGCGCCGTCCATACTGACCGTGGGGGGCGAATTTCATACAGTTACCGTCGCGTCTGCGGCGGTCGACGGGAAAGAGGACACTGTGCCTCCTGCCGCACCCAGCCCGATCCTGCGTCGTCGCCGGTTGGGCGTCGAGCTGCGCCGCCTCCGTGAGGCCGCGGGCCTCACCGGCGATCAGGTCATCGAGCGTATCGGTTGGGCCTCCGCGTCCAAACTGTCCCGCTTGGAGAACGGCCGCAGCCGACCGGACCCGCAGGACGTCGGCGACCTGCTCGACCTCTACGGCGCCGACCAGGCGCTGCACGACGAACTGCTGGGCATCACCAACGAGGCCGGCGACATGCGCGGCTGGTTGAAGAACTTCCCGGTGATGACGCAGCAACAGCGCGGTTGGGCCGAGTTGGAGGCGGGCTGCGCGGAGATCTCCGAGTACAACCCGGTGCTGGTGCCGGGCCTGTTGCAGACCCCCGGGTACGCCCAGCTCCGGATCGTGTCGGCCCGGCAGGTGAACGCGGGCGCGGGCGAGCCGGAGCCCGGCGACGAGCCGGAGACAGAGGTGCAGGCGCGGCTGGCCCGCCAGTCGCTGCTGACCCGCGAGCCGCACGCTCCCCGCTACACCGCGGTCTTGGAGGAGGCGGCTCTCGGTCGTCGGGCCGGTCCGCCAGAGGTGCTGCACGAACAGCTGCTCCAACTCTGCGAGTTGGCGCTGCTGCCCAACGTGGCCCTGCACGTGCTGCCCCGGGACACCCAGATCGGCAGTTGGTACCTTCCGCCGACCGCCTTCTCGGTCTATCGGTTCGCCGATCCCCTCGATCCGGAGACATTGGCCATCGAAGGTGGCTTCACCGACGTCATGTCGACCGAGTCAATCACGCTAAATCGCTATAAAGTGGTGTTCGAGTGGCTATGCACGGCGGCACTTAACGCCTCGGACACCCTCTCCTGGCTGATCGAGGCAACGGGACGGCTGACCGAGGCGACGCCCCCATCCACAGTGGCGTTCGGGCCGGCAACGGCGCCGACCCAACGCCGCCGGGAATCAGGGCGACTGACGGACCGGTGATCCACGGGGGACCCTCCGTCGGGACGTGCGGCACCACTCGTCCCATCGGATCGCTGCACATCAGGAGCAGAACCATGAACGAAATCCGCAACACGCCGTCCGTCTCCGCCCACTCGTTGGCGGACGCCCCGTGGCGTACCAGCACACGCAGCCAGACCTCCAACTGCGTGGAGGTCGCCCCACTGGCCACCGGACCGTCGGCGGTCGCCCTGCGCGACAGCAAGGACCGGGGCGGCCCGGTGCTGCTGTTCAACCGCGCGGGATGGCTCGGTTTCATCACCGGGGCGAAGAAGGGCCAGTTCGATCTGAACTGATTCGGTGACTGGTACGGGGCCGTCGGCGCACTGCCGGCGGCCCCGTCGCTTTGCGACGCGGCGACCCTGCTGAGCAGCCATCCGCCGATCGGACGAGGCTCGAAACCGATAGGCGCGTTTCAGTTGCTGGGACGAACACGGGGCGTAACATGGCCCTCGAGTACGTGGAACTTCCACACCGGCTCATCCGTCGCGGTTCATCCGGAGACCCTCATGCGGTTCCTGATCGTTCGCACCGACATCCGCGCCGTCGCTGACGGGGACATCGCCGCCGCTTGGGCGGACGGCCACCGACTTCGCGACGAGACGACCACGCCCGAGCCGCGCCGGCAGATCGTGCACGCCGAGGACCGGGACGCCGCGCTGCTGCTGGCCCGCGCCCTGGCCACCGTCGGCGCGGTCCGTGCCGGCAAGCAACGGGTCAAGGTCCTCCCGCTGATCGAGTCGCGGCCCGCCTTCCGACACAGACCGGGCCGCACCGGCACCTGATTTCACAGGTCGTCCGTCGTGGTCGGACCGGCTCCCCCGCCGCGTTACTCGCACCCGCCGACCACGACGGCCCGTGTTCCCGGCCCGTGACCGCCGCGGCAACGGCGGCCACGGGTCGGGACCGTGCTCAGCGGTCGGCGTCCACCCAGCCGTCCAGCCAGCGGTGAATGAGGAACAGCGCGATCGACGACGGAGGCGGCAGGATCAGCCGGGCCCCGTCGCCCACGTCCACCGTCTGCCCGGCCAACGCCGCCCCGATCTCCCGGCGGGAAAACCACCGGGCGAACGCGATCTCGGACGGGTCGACCCGCACCGGATCGGTCGGGTTCGCGGTGGCCAGGAAGCCCAGCATCAGCGACCCGGGGAACGGCCAGGCCTGGCTGCCCACGTACCCGATGCGCTCCACTCCGATGCCCACCTCCTCGCGGACCTCGCGCAGCACGGCCGCCTCCGCCGACTCCCCTGGCTCCACGTAGCCGGCCAGGCAGGAGTAGCGACGACCACCCGGGGTGCCCTGCCAGCCGGCGTTGTTGCCGAGTAGGCAGCGGCCGTCCGGGCCGTCCACGCCGTCATGGACGAGCACGATCATCGCCGGGTCGGTGCGCGGCCAGATCCGCCCACCATTACGGTCCACCCGCGACCAACCCGCCTCGTCCATCGCGGTCGGCGCGCCGGTGATCGTCGAGTAACCGTGTCGGGTATGCCAGTTGACCAGCGCCAACGCGGTGGTGAAAATGCCGGCCTCCCGGTCGGCGAGCAGGTGACCCACCTCCCGGAGGTGGACCGCCCGGGTCCCCGGGATCGCCGGAAGGGGCGCGTCGACAGCGAAGACCGGCACCCCGTCCGGCTCGACACCCAGGAACATCGCCATCGACTCTGACCCGGCGGGCACGTCGCCCGCTCCGAACAGCACCAACGTCGGAGGCGACGTCTCGGTGCGGGCCAGCGTCCGACCGTCGTCGGTCGAATCGAGCAGCAGCACCCGGGCGCGCAACCACGCCTCGGTCAACCACTGCGAGTCACCCCGCCGGTGCGCGGCCCGATCCAGCGTGGAGCGCGCCAACGGCGGCGCCGCCTCCCCGCTCACGCCAGCGCTCCGCTGCTGAGCCCCATGGTTCGCTCGCTCACGCCTTCTGCTCGGTGTGGACCGTGGTCAGCGCGGCCAGCCCCGGGGTGACCCGCTCCGCGTCGCCGAGCACCACGATCGCCGCCCGAGCCGGGGCCAGGTAGCGGGCCGCCGCCTGCGCGACGTCGTCGATACTCGCCTTCGCCAACCTCGCCGCGTACTCGGCGAGGAAGTCCAGGCGCAGACCGTTGCCGGCGTACGCGCTGGTCAACGCCGCCAACCCGGCCTGGGTGGACATGCCGAGCTGGAGGGTGCCCAGGGCGTACTGCCGGGCCTGCTCCAACTCCTCGGGCTTCGGCGGCAGCGACGCCAACCGGCCCAGCTCGTACGTCGTCTCCAGCAGCGCCGGGCCGGTGACCTCGGTGGCCACGTCGGCGGCGGCGACCAGCACCGACCCGGCGACGGAGTGCTCGATCACGGAGTGCGGGCCGTACGTGTAGCCCTTGTCCTCGCGGATGTTCTCCACCCACCGGGAGGAGAAGTAGCCGCCGAAGATCAGGTTGGCCAGTTGCAGCGGGGCGTGGTCCGGGTCGGTGCGCGACACCGCCGGCAACGCGATCCGCAGCGAGGACTGCACCGAGCCCGGCCGGTCGATCAGCAGCAGCGGCCCCGGCTCCAGCGGCGGGGTCGCCGGCAGCTCGGCCACCCGCCCGGCACCCGACCAGCCGCCGAGCGCGCGCTCGGCCGCGTCCAGTGCCTTCTCCGGCTGCACGTCGCCGACCAGCACCAACTGCGCGCCGGTCGGGTGGACCCGCTCCGAGTGCAGGGTGCGCAGCGCGGCCGGTCGGACGGCACGGATCTGGCCGGGCTCCGGCGTCTGCGTCGCGTACGGGTGACGGCCGTAGATCCGCTTGAGCAGCGCCTCCCGGGCCAGGTGCGAAGGCTGGCTCTGCGCCACCTGGATCCGGTCGACCAGCCGGTCCCGTTCGGTGGCCACCTCGTCACTCGGGTAGCTGGCGCCGGTCAGCACCTCGGCCAGCAGCTCCAGCATCCGGTCCAGACCGGTGACCAGGCCGGCGCCGGAGAGCATCAGCCGGTCCGGGTCGACGCCCGCGGAGAGCCCGCCGCCCACCTTCTGCAACTCGGCGGCGATCTGCACGCTGGTCATCGACTCGGTGCCGGAGAGCATTGTCTGCGACAGCATCGCGCCGCGGGCCAGGTGGACCCGGCCGAACGGCACCCAGAGCCGCAGTTCGACAAGGGGCACGGCGGGCCGGCGTACGGCGATCACTGTGAGCCCGTTGCGCAGCGTGCGCTCGGCCTGCTTGGGCACCTTGAGCTTGCGGGTCGGCCCGAGCGGCGGCAGCGTACGAGGCCCGACCTGAGCAGTGGTGGTAGTCGTCATCGGGCGCCTCCGGCGATGACCTCGATGGCGGCCCGGCGCTCCGGGCGCAGGGTGGCCGCGGCGGCCCGGACCTGCTCCTCGGTGACCTCGCCGACCAGCCTGGGCAGTTCGTTGAGCAGACCCGGTTCGCCGCGTTGCTGCTCCAGCACGGCCATCCGCAGCGCCCGACCGAGCACCGCGTCGGTGTCCCGCAGCAGGTGGGTCGCCATCCGGGCCTGGGTGCGGGCCAGTTCACCGTCGGTCAGCCCGTCGGTGGCCAGCCGGTCCAGTTCCTCGTCGATGGTGCGCAGCACCTTGTCCACATCGCCACCGGGCGGCAGGTGCGCCTGCAACAGCAGCGCTGTGGGGTCGCGGACGTCGAACGGGTCGCCCATGAAACCGAGGTATCCGCCGAGGCTGGTCACCGTGCGGTCCCGCTGCACGAGCCGTTCCACCAGCCGCGACGCGTCGCCGTCGGTGAGCACCTCGGCCAGCACCACGTACGGCAGGTAGCCGGCGAAGTCGGTGACCGGGTCGGGCACGCGCCAGGCGCCGGCCACCGCCGGCAGCGGCGCCAGGGCATCGGTGTACGAGGTGCGCCGCTCGGCGCTCAGGTCGGGCTCGGTGAAGTCGGGCCGTTGGGGTGCCGGCCGGGCCGGCACGTCGCCGAAGTGCCGGGTGACCAGCTCGATCGCCTCGGCCATGTCGATGTCCCCGCTGACCGCCAGCACGGCGTTGCCGCTGGCGTAGTACCGGCGGAAGAAGTCCGCGGCGTCGGCGACGGTCGCCGACTCCAGGTCGTCGAAGGAGCCGTAACCGTCGTGGGCGTTCGGGAAGGTGTCGAACATGACCGGCGGCAGAGTGAGCCAGGGGAAGCCGCCGTACGGCCGGTTGAGGACGTTGACCCGGATCTCCTCCTTGACCACGTCGACCTGGTTGCGCAGGTTTTCCTCGGTCAGCCGGGGGCCCCGCATCCGGTCCGCCTCCAGGAACAGCGCGCGCTCCAGCGCATTGCTCGGCAGCGTCTCGAAATAGTCGGTGTAGTCCAGGTGGGTGGAGCCGTTGAAGGTGCCACCCGCGCCCTGCACGTGCCGGAAGTGGGCCAGCTTCTCCAGGTTCTCCGAGCCCTGGAACATCAGGTGCTCGAAGAGGTGGGCGAAGCCGGTACGCCCCTCCGGCTCCGAGCGGATGCCGACGTCGTAGACCACCGCCACCCCGATCACCGGGGCACTGCGATCGGGGGTGAGCACCACCCGCAGGCCGTTGTCGAGGGTGAACCGCTCGACCGGATACTTCGTCGCTGGAATTCTGGATCTCCGCGCCGCCACGGAGTCGACCCTAGCGCGTCGACACCTCCGCCACCCGCGACCTTCCCGGAGCCGCCGCGACCGGGGCCGTCACCAGGGGCAGCACCTCGGCGCCGACCCGCTCGGCCTCCTCGCGGTGCGGCCAGCCGGAGGGGATGAACTCGTCGACGCCCTCGCGGCACCTTCGGTGACGTGGCTGAGACCCGCCATCCCGCCATGTGGATGGGCCTTGACGCTGACCGCAGCCTGACCCACTCTTCCTACCAACTAAGTAGGAATACTGCGGATTGGATGGACGATGAGACGGCTCCCCTTGCGCCGGTTGGTCACCCTGGCCACCCTCGCCGCCCTCGGCGCGGCGACCCTGGGCAGCACCGCCGCGTGCGGCGACGACAGCGAGGGCGCGGGCGGCAGCTCCGGCCCGGTGACGCTGCGCCTCGGCTACTTCCCCAACATCACCCACGCGCCGGCGGTCGTCGGCGTGCAGAAGGGCATCTTCGCGGAGAAGCTCGGCACCAACGTCAAGCTGGACCCGAAGACCTTCAACGCCGGCCCGGCCGCCATCGAAGCGGTCTTCTCCGGCGCGCTGGACGCCACCTACATCGGCCCGAACCCGACGGTGAACGCCTTCTCCAAGTCCAAGGGTGCGGCCGTCCGGGTCATCTCGGGCGCGGCGTCCGGCGGCGTGGCGCTGGTCGTCAAGCCCGGCATCACCGGCGCTCAGGACCTGAAGGGCAAGAAGATCGCCACCCCGCAGCTGGGCAACACCCAGGACGTGGCAATCCGCTACTGGCTCAAGCAGCAGGGCCTCAAGACCACCAAGGAGGGTGGCGGCGACGTCAAGATCGTGCCGCAGGAGAACGCCCAGACCATCGAGACGTTCAACAGCGGTGCGATCGACGGCGCCTGGGTGCCCGAGCCGTTCGTCTCCCGCCTGGTCAACGCCGGCGGCAAGGTGCTCGTCGACGAGCGCGACCTGTGGCCGGACAAGAAGTTCGTCATCACCAACCTGCTGGTGAGCACCAAGTTCCTCAAGGCGCACCCGGACGTCGTGCAGAGGCTGGTCGACGGTCAGGTGGCCGCCAACGAGTTCGTCAACACCAAGCCGGACGAGGCGCAGCAGGCCATCTCCGACGCGATCGGCAAGATCACCGGCAAGCCGCTGGACCTGAAGCTCATCAAGCAGGCGTGGCCGACGTTGGAGTTCACAAACGACCCGATCTCGTCCTCCCTGAAGGCCGGGCTCGACCACGCAGTCGACGTGGACCTGACCGAGCCGGTGGACCTCAAGGGCCTGTACGACCTGCAGTACCTCAACAACGCGCTCAAGGCGCACGGCAAGCCCGAGGTCGTCCAGCCATGACGTCGACCACGACGACGCCGCAGAGCGCGACCACCGCGGTCGCGCTCTCCGGCGTGACCAAGGTGTACGGGCGCGGGGCGAACGCCGTCCTGGCCCTGGACGGCGTGTCGCTGGACGTCGCACCCGGCGAGTTCGTCTGCCTGGTCGGCGCGTCCGGCTGCGGCAAGAGCACCCTGCTCAACCTGGTGGCCGGACTGGACCGGGTCAGCGGTGGGCAGATCACCCTCGCCGGCGACGCCAACCCGGGACTGATGTTCCAGGAGCCGGCGCTCTTCCCGTGGCTGACCGTCGACGCCAATGTGGAGGTGCCCCTCAAGCTGCGTCGACTGCCCCGGGCCCAACGCCGCGAGCGGGTCGCCGAGTTGCTGCGCACGGTGCACCTGGCCGACTTCGGCCGCAAGCGCCCGCACGAGCTCTCCGGCGGAATGCGGCAGCGCGTCGCGCTCGCCCGCACGCTGGCCCTGGACACTCCGGTGCTGCTGATGGACGAGCCGTTCGGCGCGCTGGACGCGATGACCCGGGACATCCTGCACGACGAGCTGGAACGGATCTGGTCCGAGCGCAAACTCTCGGTGCTCTTCGTGACGCACAACGTCCGCGAGGCGGCCCGGCTGGCCGACCGGATCATCCTGCTCTCCAGCCGACCCGGCCGGATCATCTACTCCACCGAGGTGGACATCCCGCGCCCTCGCCGGATCGACTCCCCCGAGGTCGCCGCCATCGCCGCCGAGGTCACCGAGCGGCTCCGTACGGAGGTGGGCCGCCATGGCCAGTGACACCCTCACCAGTTCGGCGCGTACCGACGCGGAGATCACCGGCCTCGACGCGCTGGAGATCGCCGGCCGGGACAAGGAGGTCTCCCGGGGCGCCCGGATCTGGGCGGCCACCTGGCCCAAGCTCGCCGCCCTGGCCATCACCATCGCCGCCTGGCAGTTCGTGGTCTGGACGGGTTGGAAGCCACCGTACTCGTTGCCGGGGCCGCTGGAGGTCGGCCGCGAGCTGATGACCCAGGCCCAGGGTCCGCAGCTCTGGGAAGGCATAGCCACCACGTTGCGCCGGGCCGCCCTCGGGTACGTTTTCTCGGTCGCCGTCGGCCTGCTGCTGGGCCTCGCGGTGGCCCGGTCCACGGTGCTGCGCGCCGCCATCGGCTCGATGATCACCGCGTTGCAGACCATGCCGTCGATCGCCTGGTTCCCGCTGGCCATCCTGCTCTTCGAGCTGAGCGAGAAGGCGATCTTCTTCGTGGTGGTGCTCGGCGCGGCACCGTCCATCGCCAACGGGGTGATCTCCGGGGTGGACTACGTGCCGCCGCTGCTGGTGCGCGCCGGCCGCAACCTTGGTGCCCGAGGGCTCAACCTCTACCGGTACGTCATCGCACCGGCCGCCCTCCCGGCGATCGTCGCCGGGCTCAAGCAGGGTTGGGCGTTCTCCTGGCGCAGCCTGATGGCAGGTGAGCTGCTCGTGGTGGGCATCTCGCAGACCTCGCTCGGCGCCCAGCTCACCTACTCGCGCGAGTTGTCCGACTCACCCTGGCTGCTCTCCACGATGATCGTCATCCTGGTCGTCGGCCTGGTCGTGGACGCCGCGTTCGGCGCTGCGGACAAGGCGATCCGGCGCCGCTGGGGCGTACTGGACCAGGCTGGTCAGTGACGTGTTCGTCTCCGCGCGCAGTGACTACGCGCTCCGGGCGATGCTCGCCGTCGCCGCCGCCGGTGGTGCTGACGGCGACGGCGGCGGTGGCGACCGGGTCGGCGAGTTGGTGAAGGCGGCCAGCCTGGCCGAGGTGCAGGACATCCCGCTCAGCTTTCTGCAGGGCATCCTGCTCGACCTGCGCCGGGCCGGTCTGCTGCACAGCCATCGCGGCGCCGACGGCGGGTACGCGCTCACCCGCCCAGCCGACGAGATCACCGTCGGAGCCGTACTGCGTGCGGTCGGCGGCTCGCTCACCACGGTGCGCGGTCTGCCGGCCGAGCGGGCCGGCTATCACGGAGTGGCCGCCGGGCTCACCGACGTCTGGCTGGCGGTGCACGGGGCGATCGCCACTGTGGTCGACAGCACCACCCTGGCCGACCTGCTCACCCACGCCATATCTACATCCGAAAGTGCAAGATCGGCGCCGGGAGGGGGCGCGGAGGGGCGAGGCGATGTGGCCGGGCCGGTGCCCCGCCGACCCGACCACACCTCGTACCGATCCTGACCGGACCTGCCCCTCCGCCGGCACCGGTAGGCCGGTCGCTGCTCAGCCCACGTGTGCGGTCGCCGGGGCGAGGCCCGGGTCGCCAGGACTGTGCATCTCCACCAGACCGGCGGGAGCGTTGCCCGCCGAGGTGGCATGCCAGGGCGCGAAGGCCGCAACCATGGCGAGCAACAACCCGGCGAGCGCGACCGCGACCACCAGGATCAGTTCACGCAGCGCGCCCGAGCCGGCTTCGCCCGCCATGGTCACCCCTCCCGTGCCGGGCCCCCCGCCCGACATCCCCCGTCGATCAGCCTCGACCACGACCGGCCGGGGCGCAGTCGGCCAGCCGACCCAGCGGAGGCTGATTACCGACTCAGCAGAGGGGCCACCCGGCGCGACCTGCCGACCGGTTGGGCCGCACGGACAGCCGACCGGCCCCGGCACACCGCGCAGAAAAAACCGACCCGCCCCGCCGAAGCGGGACGGGTCGGTCGACGCGCAGAGGATCAGACGGTACGGGGACGACGCGGCCGACGGGACCGGCCCGACGCGCGGTGCGCCGGACGGGCGCCACCATCGGCGGCCGAGCCGCCGGAGGTACGGGCCCGAGAGGCGGGCGCCGGCGGAGCGACGATGGTCACCGGCACACCGGACGGCTCGCGGGCACCGGTCACCCGGGCCAGCGCTCCGTCACCCGCGCGCACCTGGACCGACTCGGGCCGGATACCAGCGGTGGCCATCAGCCGGGACACGTCCCGGCGCTGCTCCGGCAGGACCAGCGTGACCACGGAACCGGACTCGCCGGCCCGGGCGGTACGGCCGCCCCGGTGCAGGTAGTCCTTCGCCTCGGTCGGCGGGTCCACGTTGACCACCATGTCCAGGCCGTCCACGTGGATGCCACGGGCCGCCACGTCGGTGGCGACCAGGGCGGTCACCTGACCGTTGCGGAACTGCTCCAGGATCCGGGTGCGCTGCGGCTGGGACTTGCCACCGTGCAGCGCGGCCGCGCGTACGCCCTTGGAGAGCAACTGGCGGGCCAGCCGGTCGGCGCGGTGCTTGGTGCCCATGAACAGGATGGTGCGGCCCTCACGGGCGGCGATCCGGGTCAACGCGTCGGGCTTGTCCGCAGCGTCGACGTGCAGCACGTGGTGGGTCATCGCGGTGACAGTCGCGGTGCCCGGGTCGACCGAGTGGGTGACCGGGTTGCTCAGGAAGCGGCGGACCAACCGGTCCACGCCGCCGTCCAGGGTCGCGGAGAAGAGCATCCGCTGCCCCTGCGGCGCGACCTGCTCCAGCAGCTTGGTGACCTGCGGCAGGAAGCCCATGTCAGCCATCTGGTCGGCCTCGTCGAGCACGGTGATCTCGACCTGGTCGAGCCGGGCGTCGCCACGGTTGATCAGGTCGTGCAGCCGACCGGGGGTGGCGACGACAACCTCGGTGCCGGCGCGCAGGGCGTCCGCCTGCCGCTGCAACGACAGGCCGCCGACCACTGTGGCGCAGCGCAGCCCGACGGCGCGGGCGTACGGGGCCAGGGCGGTGGTGACCTGCTGAGCCAGCTCGCGGGTCGGCACCAGCACCAGAGCCAGCGGGCGGCCCGGCCGCGCCTTACGGCCGGCGGTGCGGGACAGCAGCGGCAGCCCGAAGGCGAGGGTCTTGCCGGAGCCGGTACGACCCCGGCCCAGCACGTCCCGGCCGGCGAGCGAGTCGGGCAACGTCGCCGACTGGATCGGGAACGGCTCGTTGATGCCCTGCGCGGTCAGCGCGGTGAGCAGCGCCGGCGCCAGACCGGTATGAGCGAACGAAGGAATAACTGTGGTCATGCGGAAGCCTTCCTCGACGCGGCACGTGTCGAGGGAGGGCGCCGAAGTCGGCGCTGTCACCAGCGGAAAAGGCCGCCAGGACTCACAAGCACGAACCGAAAGGGAGTACAGGCCGGCCCGCCGCCGGGCCGCTACCTGCGTACGCAGGCGGCAGCGGGGCGGGCCGGTCCCGTCACCGTCACACCCGGAGGGCGCGACAGGTAATGCTGACCGATCCGAAGATCAGAGCGGGCGGATGTTCTCCGCCTGCGGGCCCTTCTGGCCCTGGGTCACCTCGAACTCGACCCGCTGGTTCTCGTCCAGGCTCCGGTAGCCGGAGGACTGGATCGCCGAGAAGTGGGCGAAGACGTCGGCGCCGCCGCCGTCGGGGGTGATGAAGCCGAAGCCCTTGTCAGCGTTGAACCACTTCACGGTGCCAATAGCCATGTGTTTCGTCTCCTTGACGGAACGTCGGACATGCACTTGTTGCGTGCCCGAAGAGGAGCGCTCCGCGCGGGGATGCGCGAATCGCCTGTCGCTTCTGGTCGCCCCGCCCGGAGAACTCCGGACACAACAAAGAGCGCCTGGGGCCACAATCCCGCCAGGCGCACACAGAGTCTCTGGTAACCAAAACTGCAACCCGGTCAACCTACCACGGTTTTCCCCGCAGTGGTCAACGTTGGGCAGAATCCTCGGGCAACTGGGCGATCATGGCCGTGAGGCCCGTCACATCCAGCAGGTCGGCGGGCCGGACGGTCACCCCGTGGCGGACGTAGTGGAACGCCGCGCCCACCCGGTCGACCGGCACGCCGGCCAACTCCGCCCAGGCCAGCCGGTACACCGCCAGCTGCACGGCGGCCACGTCGGCCGCCGGCCCGGATGGCTGCGCGCCAGTCTTCCAGTCGACCACGTCGAACCGGCCACCCGGCCGGGCGAAGACCGCGTCCATCCGGCCCCGCACCACGACACCGGCGATCACAGTGGCGAACGGCACCTCCACCTCCACCGGCGACCGGTCGGCCCACTCGCTGGCCAGGAACCGCTCCTGAAGCTCGACCAGCGCCTCGTCGGGTGCGGCATCGGCGTCGGCCGCGCCCGGCAGCTCGTCCAGGTCCAACAGGCGGTCGGCACCGAAGCGCTGCTCCAACCAGGCGTGGAAGGCGGTGCCTCGACGGGCGTACGGGTTGGGTTCGGCCGGCACCGGGCGACGCAGCGTACGGGCCAGCGCCGCCGGATCACGCCGCAGCGCGACCAGTTGGGTGACGCTCAGCGCCCCGGGCAGCGCCACCTCGACCGCACCGGAGAGCCGGGTCAGCTCGGCGCGCTCCGCCAACAGCAGGTCCGCCTCGCGCTGCCAGCGCGCCACCTCCGGATCCACCTCCGGATCCACCTCCGGCTCGACCGGCTCGACCTCGATCGACGGCACCGGCCCGGCAAGCACCGGCCCGACCGGCGGCACCGGCCCGACCGGCCCGGGGGGCACCGGCCCGACCGGCCCCGGGAGCGCCGCCGCCGGACCGTCGGCCATCAGGCGACGCACCAGCCCGGCCGCCTCGGCCAACGCCGGCCGGCGACCGCCCAGCGGGTCAGCGGGCCACTCCGCGCGGAGCACCACCTCGGCCGTGGGGTTCGTCGCGTCGGGAGTCGGCTCCGGCGCCCAGGCGTCGATCAGGTGCCCCGGCCCGCCGTCGAGGCAGGCGTCGTACACCTCACGCAGGAAGACCGACGGACCTCGCGGTCGCTTCGTGCCCTCCCCCCACCAGTAACCGGAGCAGAGCAGCAGCCGGCGCGGCCGGGTGACCGCCACGTACGTCAGCCGGCGTTCCTCCCGCTCGTCGTGGGCCCGCCACGCGTCGGTGAAGTCGGTCACCGCCCGCGCCACGGCCCGCTGGTCCCCCGCCTCGTCGAGTGCCAACTCGGGCAGGCCGTCGGCGTCGCCGCGCAGCGGGAACGGCAGCACACCCAGCCCACCCAGCCAGTGGTCGGAGTTGCGGACCGGCCCCGGCCACAGCCCACGACTGAGCCCGGCCACCGCAACGACGTCCCACTCCAGGCCCTTGGCGGCGTGCGCGGTGACCACCTGCACCGCGCCCTCCACCACCTCGACCTCGCCCGGCGCCAGACCGCGCTCCTCGTCCTCGGCGGCGGCCAGGTAGGACAGGAATCCGGACAGGGTCGCGCCGGGCGTCTCCCCGCTGAACCGGGCCGCCACGTCGCCGAGCGCGTCCAGATGCCCCCGGGCCAGGCCCGCGTCGCCGGCGCCGTCCCGGCCGGCCCGCACCGCGACCTCCACGTCCAGGCCGATGGTCCGCTCGATGTCCGCGATCAGGTCCGGCAGCGCCTGGTCCAGCCGGTAGCGCAGCAGCGCCAACTCCCGGCCGTACGCGCGCAGCCGCGCGAACCCCTCCGCCGAGTACGCCTGCGCCGGCCCGAGGTCGGCCAACGCCTCCACCAGAGTCGCCTCGTCCAACAGGTCTGGGCTGATCTCCGATGCCTCGTCGGCGGCCACCTGTCGCCGAGCGTTCGCGATGGCCCGCGCTCGCCGGTGCAACGCCACCAGGTCACGTGGCCCGATCCGCCAACGGGCGCCGGTGAGCAACCGCAGCAGCGCGGCGCCATCGGTCGGGTCGGCCAGGACCCGCAGCGTGCAGACCACATCGCGTACCTCGGGGGTGTCCAGCAGGCCGCCCAGCCCGACCACCTCGACCGGTAGGCCCCGCTCGCGCAGAGCCGACTCGATCGCCGGGATCTGGCTGCGCACCCGGACCAGCACGGCTGTCGTCGGACGGCGGTCCACCGGGATGTGTTCCGGGGCCGCGCCCGGCATCCCGGCCGCCCCACGCCAGGCGGCGAGCACGCTGTCGGCGATCCAGTCGGCCTCGTCGGCGTACGTGGGCAGCATCGCGCAGTGCACGGTGCCGCCGGCCGCGCCGCCCGGGCTGCGGTGCGGGATCGGGTCCCGGACGGTCAGCGCGGAGCGCAGCTCCGGCACCCGGGCACCCGCCGCCCGCAGCGGGGTGGAGAGCGCGTTCGCCACCCGGAGGATCTCCGGGCGGTTGCGCCAACTCGTGGTGAGCCCCAGCGCCGGGGCCGGCTCCCCGTTGGCGCGGGCGAACTCGGTGGGGAACCGGTCCAGGGTGCCCGCGCTGGCCCCCCGCCAGCCGTAGATCGACTGGCACGGGTCGCCCACCGCGGTCACCGGGTGCCCGCCACCGAACAGCGCGTTGAGCAACACCACCTGGGCGTGGCTGGTGTCC
Organism: Micromonospora salmantinae; assembly: GCF_022230905.1. Taxonomy (NCBI): domain Bacteria; kingdom Bacillati; phylum Actinomycetota; class Actinomycetes; order Micromonosporales; family Micromonosporaceae; genus Micromonospora; species Micromonospora salmantinae. Next base: position 150 of record NZ_JAKKFG010000032.1, on the reverse strand, counting down.
TGGTACTCGTCGAGCAGCACCACCCGGAAGCGGTCCCGCTCTATCACGCCGACCCCCGGGTGGTCCCGGGCCACCCGCGCCCCCCGGGCGCGCCGGTCGGCAAAGTCCATCGCCGCGAAGCCATCCATGCCGCTGGGTGGCGCCCCCCCC
>NZ_JAKKFG010000031.1:0-33067 GCF_022230905.1 Micromonospora salmantinae | reverse complement strand
TCGAGGTGATCGACGTGGCCAGCGTGCTGCTCCGCTCGGTCAAGCCCGAGCAGCCGCAGGGCGGCAAGGAGACCGCGCCGATCGGCGGCTGAGACGCGTACCCCTGGGATTTGTTCATCGACGGCGGCGGCCCTGAGGGCCGCCGCCGTCGTGCAAGAATCTCGCCGAGGTGAGGCGACATCGACGGCCTACTCTTGACGACGCTGTTGCCCCTGGTCGGCTTCGTAGCCCTGACCGCGGGCAACGCGTTCTTCGTCGCGGCCGAGTTCGCCCTGGTCACTGTCGATCGGGCGGAGATCGACCGGCGGGCCGCCGCGGGCGACCAGGCCGCCCTGACGGTACGCACAGCGTTGCGCGAACTTTCCTTCCAGCTCTCCGGGGCGCAGCTCGGCATCACCATCACCGCGCTGCTCACGGGCTACCTGGCCGAGCCGGCCCTGGCCCGGCTCTTCACCCCGCTGCTGCGCCCGCTGGCCGGAGACAGCACCGAGCGGCTCACCCCGTTCATCGCGTTGGCCCTGGCCACGCTGATCTCCATGCTCTTCGGCGAGTTGGTGCCGAAGAACGCGGCGCTGGCCCGGCCCATGCCGGCGGCACTGGCCACGGCCGGCCCGATGCACACCTTCTCCCGGACGTTCGGCTGGGTGATCCGGGGGTTGAACGGCTCGGCGAACCGACTGGTCCGGGCGCTCGGCGTGGAGCCGCAGGAGGAGTTGGCAAGTGCCCGCTCGCCGGAGGAGTTGGGCCTGCTGGCGGGTATCTCGGCGCGGGCCGGCGCGCTGCCCACCGACACCGCGATGCTGTTGCGTCGCACCATCCGCTTCGGTGACAAGCGGGCCGCGGAGGCGATGACCCCCAGGGTGGACGTGGTCGCGCTGCGCGCCACCGCCAGCGTGGCGGAGCTGCTGGAGCAGTCGCGGCGGACCGGGCGGACCCGGTTCCCCGTGTACGAGGAGACCCTGGACCTGGTGACCGGTGTGGCCGGCGTGCCCGACGCGCTGGGCGTGCCGCTGGCCGACCGCGCGTCGACCCGGGTCGGCTCGGTGGCCCGCGAGCCGGTGTACGTGCCGGAGAGCCTGAACCTGGACGGTGTCCTGGCCGCGCTGAAGGCGGCCGGGGCCGACCTGGCCATCGTGGTCGACGAGTACGGCGGCACGGACGGCGTGGTGACCGTCGAGGACCTCGTCGAGGAGTTGGTCGGAGAGATCGCCGACGAGTTCGACCCGGCGAGCGTGGACGACGACGGGTCGGCCGAGCTGACAGTGCCGGGCGGTGAGCGCACAGTGCTGGTCGACGGTGTGCTCCGCTCCGACGAGTTGGCCGAGCAGACCGGTTTCCGGCTGCCTGAGGGGCCGTACGAGACGTTGGCCGGGTTCCTGATGGCCCAGCTCGGGCACATCCCGCTCGCCGGCGAGACGGTCGAGACGGACGGCTGGGAGTTCACAGTGGTCGAGGTGGAGCGGCACCGGATCGAGCAGGTCCGGGTGTTGCGTCCGGCGGATCCGGACGACGATGACTGAACTGCTGGTGACAGTGCTGTTGCTGCTCGGCAACGGGTTCTTCGTGGGCAGCGAGTTCGCGCTCATCGCGTCCCGTCGGACGGCGATCGAGCCGCTGGCGGCCGGGTCGAAACGCGCCCGCTGGGCGTTGTCGGCGATGAACCAGATCCCCCTGATGATCGCCGGCGCGCAGCTCGGCATCACGGTCTGCTCGTTGGGTCTCGGCGCGATCGCCGAACCGGCGCTGGCTCACCTGCTGGAGCCGCCGTTCCACGCGGCCGGCCTGCCGGAGCGCGTGGTGCATCCGGTGGCGTTCGTGCTGGCACTGGGCATGGTGGTCTTTCTGCACACGGTCGTCGGTGAAATGGTGCCGAAGAACATCACGCTGGCCGGTCCGGAGGTCTCCGCGCTCTGGCTCGGCCCGGCGATGCTGGCATTCTGTGTGGCCACCAAGCCGTTGTTGCTCGCGATGAAATGGGCGGCCCGGCGGGTGCTCGCGTTCTGGCGGATCGAGGCGTCCGAGGCGGTGAAGACGGTGTTCACCGCCGAGGAGTTGGCCGGGTTGGTCTCCCAGGCGCGGACCGAGGGGCTGCTCGACGCGGAGCAGCACGCGCGGATCACCGGCGCGCTGGCCCTGCACGCCCGGACGGCGGCGGACGCGCTGCAACCGTGGTCGACGGTGGTGACGGTGGCCGAGGACGTGTCGCCGGCGTCGCTGGAGGTGCTGGCGACCCGGACCGGCCGGTCCCGGTTCCCGGTGGTGCAGCGGTCGACCCGTCGGGTGTTGGGCTTTGTGCACGTCAAGGACGTGCTCGGGTACGCCGGGCAGGGCCGCCGGTCCCCGGTGCCGGCCGACGTCTACCGGCCGCTGGCGGTGGTGCCGCCGGACCGTACGCTGGCCGACCTGCTGCTGGCGATGCGTCGCGAACGGCGGCACATGGTGCTGGTCAGCGACGGGCGAAAGCCACTCGGTGTGGTGACTCTTGACGATGTATTGACTGCAATCGTTGGGTGATGGACCAATACCCTTGGTGTGCAAGCGGTTGCACGACAGTGATGGTTACCGCCCTCGCCTTGATTACCGCCCCGAGCTTCCCTAATGTGGGGCACCGACCGCTGTGGGTCGTCTGCCTCGGCCCTTCCCTCACGCGAGGCGCCCGGCGGTCGGTTGCAAAGGAGTCGGTGCCGGTGGCAACCATGCCCCCTCATCGTCACGACCTGTTTGCGTCTGCTCGCTCTGGTGGCCTGCGCCGCGTTGCGCACCGGGTGCTCGTCCTGGTCGCCGCCGCGGCGGTCGGCGCCGGTCTGCTGACCGCGCCGGCACATGCCGCGCCCACGGTCGACGAGATCGAGGCGCAGATCGACAAGAAGTGGGAGCAGTTGGAGCCCACCATCGAGCAGTACAACAAGGTCCGGGCGCAGCTGAAGGTCAACCGGCAGAAGTCGGCGAACCTGCAGAAGAAGATCGAGCCGCTGGCGCTGCAGAGCGAGCTGGCGCTCAACCGGGTTGGCGATCTCGCCTCCCGCTACTACATCTCGGGCCCGTCGCACGACATCGGCGCGCTGCTGGTCAGCGCCAAGCCGGACACGCTCACCGAGCAGCTCACCATCCTCGACCGGCTCGCTTCGCAGGAGCGCAAGGAGGTCGAGGGTGTGCTGGCCGTGCGGGCCAAGTACGACGGCGAGAAGCAGAAGCTGGACGCGCTGATCGTCACCCAGACCAAGCAGCAGAACGAGCTGGCGGCCAAGAAGAAGCAGATCGACGGCGAGATCAAGCAGCTCGAAGCATCGATGCCCAAGACCACGGTCAAGACCGCGGCCTGCCCGACCATCAACGGTGTGGTCAACGAGGCGGCCCGCACCGCGATCAAGACCGCCTGCGGCAAGGTCGGCAAGCCGTACGTCTGGGGCGCCACCGGCCCGAACTCGTTCGACTGCTCGGGGCTGACCCAGTACGCCTACAAGGCGGCCGGGATCTACCTCACGCACCACACCGGTGACCAGTGGAACGAGGGCAAGGCCGTCTCGCGAGCCGACGCTCGTCCCGGTGACCTTGTCTTCTTCTTCTCCGGCCTGAGTCACGTCGGGCTGTATCTGGGCAACAACACCATGGTGCACGCGCCACGTGCCGGTAAGCCGGTGCAGGTGTCCAGCATCAACACCATGCCCGTCGCCGGGTTCCGCAGACCTGGCTGATCCACCTCGCGCGACACGACGGCCCCCGGTCACCGACCGGGGGCCGTCGTGGTTCTCAGCGGGGGGCGCCGACCGGGGACGGCAAGAGCTGCACGTCGGCGAGGTCGACGTACATGATCCGGTGGCCGAACTGGATCTGCGCGTACCGGTTCTTGCCGCGAATCACCGTCCAGTCGCCGGGCGAGGAGCCGTCGAACGTGCTGGCCCGGTAGTACTCGCCGGCCAGCACCGCGCCGACGGCGTACCGCTGCCCGGCGGCCAGGGTGTACTGGAGCGGCGAGATCGCCTGGTAGAGCACCCCTTCCGGGTACGCGGACTGCTCCGGGTACGCCCTTCCGTAGACCGGAACGGTGGTCCGTCCGGGCTTCGGCGTGGCCACGACGCCGACGGTCCAGCTGGCGGTCGGCGCGGACGCCGGGTTGTGGAACCAGGCCCGCTGCCCGAGGTACCAGATCGCCGTCCAGTCGCCCTGCCGTCCGGCCAGCGCGTACGTCTGCCCGGCGGACGCCCGGGCTCCGTGGTCCGACACCGCCATCGTGTTCGGGCTGCCGTCCGGGCGGAGCGCGACGTCGTTGACCAGCGGCGCGTCCGCGGACGGTGCGCTGCGCAGCACCACCGCCGAGGAGCCGCGTGGCGCGCAGGGCACGCCCGGGGTGACGCAGCCGGTGAACGCCGGCTGGTTGGTGGTGTGGTCCGGGTCGATCCGGACCATTCCGGTGGCCGGGGTGCCGGTGTCCAGTCGAGGTGCGTGCAGCAGGTCGAAGTAGTGCGTCCAGTCCCAGTACGGGCCCGGATCCCAGTGCATTCCCCGCACGGTCGAGGGGATGGTGCCGGGCACGTTGTCGTGGCCGATGATGTGCTGGCGGTCCAGTGGGATGCCCAGTCGCATCGCCAGGTGCCGGACCAGCTTCGCCGAGGTCCGGTACATCGCCTCGGTGTACCAGGTGCCCTGCGCCGCGAAGCCCTCGTGTTCCAACCCGATCGACTTCGCGTTGACGTACCAGTTGCCGGCGTGCCAGCCGACGTCCTTGGTCTTCACGTGCTGGGCGATGTGCCCGTCGACGGAGCGCAGCGAGTAGTGCCAGCTCACGTAGGTCGGATCCTGGACCAGTTGCAGGGTCGTGGCCCAACTCGCCTCGGTGTCGTGGATGACGATGTACTCGATCTTCTGCCGCGCGGGCCGGTCGGAGAGGTCGTGGTTGCCGTAGTCCCCGTCGCCGAACGCCTCGTAGGGCGCCGGGATCCACTCGCAGGAGATGGTGCGGGGGCACTCCACCCCGTCCGGGCGGGCCAGCCGGCGCAGGCCCAGCCGGTCCAGCCAGGAACGCTCGGGCCGCACCGCGCGGGCCGGCAGGGTGATCCGCTGGCCGTCGTCGGTCACCCGGGCTTCGCCCGCGCCGATGGTGGTGAAGACCTCGTCGGCGAAGGCCGCCGCGGCGTCGGCGCTGTCCGCGCCCGAGTAGCGTGCCACCGCGCCGTACCAGGCCGCCGGGTCGGTGTCCGCGCCGACCGGCGCGCCCAGATCCCTCTGGTACGCGCTCAGCAGCGCGGCCCCACCCCGGATGTTGAGGCCCGCGTCGGTGCGCAGTGCCTCGGGGGTGGCGCCGGTCAGCGTGGCGGCGGCGTCGACGGTCTGCAACGCGGCGGTGGATGGCGCGGGTGCCTCGACCGGCCGGGGCGCGGGTACGCGGGCGGTGCGGGAGTCGTCGCCGCGTGGGTCCTCGGCGCCGGCGTCGTGGTGGCCGCGTCCGGGTAGGGCGGCCACGTGCCGCGCGTCGGTCAGGTGCATCGGACCGTAGCCGCCACTGGTGCTCGGTGTACCGGCGTTGGTGTCCCAACGGGACTCCAGGTAGGAGACGCCGAGCAGCACGACGGCCGGCACGCCGTACTCGGTGGCCGCTGCGGCGTACTGCTGCTGGCGGTCGGTGATGGGCGCTGCGGCGGCCGGGCCGACGGAGAGTGGCACAGTGGTCGCGGCGGCGACCACTGTGGCGGCGAGCAGCCCGCGCCAGCCGGTCGACAGGGTTGGATGGTGCATCGAACCCCCTAGATTCTCGCGGAGTGAGGTCAGGTCACCATCGCGCCGTCCGGGAGGTCGCGTCAATACCTTTCTATCTATCGAAGTAGATGGAAAGAATTCTTCACACACGGTCGGTTGCCTCGTTCAATCCGTACGGAGTGTCACTGCCGCACGGGTTGCGGATCGGTAACAGACGTCTCTACTCTGGTCATTTGTTGGCCCGACAGCAGCTCCGCCCAGCCCGGGCGGTAACGGACCGACACCGCCGAGTCGTTTCCGAGCGAACCGGGGACCCAGGTCCCTCGGGGTGAATCCGCAGCCACTGCGGTAGGGCGCCGACTTCCCGCCCGAACCCGTCAGCTAACCCGGTAGGCGGTCAGGAAGAAGGAGTACGGAACCCCGGTGGCACTCCATGCCCCGCGGCCGTCGTCCGAGCGGTCGGCATCAGCCGGCCCGGCGTCGATCGTGCCGCGCCCACGCTGGTCCCGCTTCACCACCGCACTCGCCGCGCTGGCCGGCATCGCCGTCGTTCTGACCGGCAGTGCCACGGCGGCCCACGCCGACCCGTCCGTCGCCGAGATCGAGCGCCAGATCGACGCCGACTGGAACAAGCTCGAACCGGTCATCGAACGGCACAACGCCACCCGCACCGACCTCGCCGCGAAGCGCAAGCAGGCCGATGCGCTGGCCGCCCGGATCACCCCGCTGGAGCGTCAGGTCGACGCCGCGATGGACAAGGTCAGCGCCCTGGCCGTACGCGCCTACATGGGTGAGAACGTCTCGACAGTCAACGCGATGCTGGGGAGCCGGTCGCCCAGCGAGGTGGTCGGTCAGCTCGAAATGCTCGACCGCTTCGCGCACAACCAGCAGAAGGACGTACGCCAGGTGGCCGACCTGCGCGACCAGCTGGCCGCGCAGAAGGCGCCACTGGACGAGATGGTGGCCCAGCTGACCCGCACGGAAGCTCAGCTGGCGGCGAAGAAGAAGCAGATCAACGACGAGATCGACCGCCTGCAGAAGCTGCGCCTCAAGGTGTACGGCAGTGGCGGCGGCGGTCCGCTGCGCCCGGCACCCTGCCCGGGCAGCTACCCCGGCGGCGCCGCGGGCACCGCTGTCAAGTTCGCCTGCGCGCAGATCGGCAAGCCCTACGTCTGGGGTGCCGAAGGCCCGAACTCGTACGACTGCTCCGGGCTGATGCTGGCCGCCTGGGCGAAGGCCGGCGTGTCGCTGCCGCACAACGCCGCCGCGCAGAGCCGGGTAACCAAGAACGTCAGCAAGGGCGACCTGCGCCCCGGCGACCTGGTCTTCTACTACAGCGACATCCACCACGTCGGCATGTACGTCGGCGGCGGCTGGGTGGTGCACGCCTCGCAGGCCGGTCAACCGGTCAAGATGAAGAAGGTCGACGACGGCCCGATCCACAGCTACGGCCGTCCAGGCTGACCCCGAGTGATCGAAGGGCCCGTCGCGATCCGTCGCGGCGGGCCCTCGTCGTCTCGGGGCCAGCTGCTGAACCTCAGCGGGTGGGCCAGGTCCGCCAGTGCTGCCAGGCGCGGCTGGGTGTCGGCCCCCGCTGGCCCTGGTAGCGCGAGCCGTAGACCACCGAGCCGTACGGGTGCTCGGCCGGCGAGGAGAGCCGGAAGATGCAGAGCTGCCCGATCTTCATGCCCGGCCAGAGGGTGATCGGCAGGTTCGCCACGTTCGAGAGTTCCAGCGTCACGTGACCGGAGAAGCCCGGGTCGATGAAGCCGGCAGTGGAGTGCGTGAGCAGCCCGAGCCGGCCCAGGGAGCTCTTGCCCTCCAGTCGGCCGGCGAGCTGGTCACCCAGCGAGATGACCTCCAGCGTCGAGGCGAGCACGAACTCCCCCGGGTGCAGCACGAACGGCTCACCGTCGGGGACCTCGACCGCCGAGGTCAGGTCGTCCTGCTGCATCGCGGGATCGATGTGGGTGTAGAGGTGGTTGTTGAAGACCCGGAACAGCCGGTCGAGTCGGACGTCGATGCTGGACGGTTGGACCAGGGTGGGCTCGAACGGCTCCAAGCCCAGCGTGCCGGCCTTGATCTCGGAGACCAGGTCGCGGTCGGAGAGCAGCATCGGACCACCATAGCCGCGCTGCCAAAAGTGGCCGGATTCGGTGCCGGTGACCAGCGCGTCGAGGTCGCTGCTCGTACATTTGTTCGATAGAATGCCCACATGGCTTCCTGGTCCGAATTCGCCGCCGACGAGCCCCGACTCGCCGACGGGATCCGCGTTCTCCTCCAGCAGTACGGGCCGGGCTTCGGCTATCTGGCCACGGTCCGCGCCGACGGCGGGCCCCGCGTCCATCCGGTCTCCCCGGTCATCACCGCCGAGGGGCTGTTCTGCTTCATCATCGACTCGCCGAAGCGCCGCGACCTCGAACGTGACGGCCGTTACGCGCTGCACTCGTTCCCGGCGGAGGAGAGTGACGACGAGGCGTACGTGGCAGGGCGCGCCCGTCCGGTGACCGATCCGATCCGGGTGGCGCAGTTGGCGCAGAGCGCCCGGGCCGAGCCGCAGGTCGACTGGCGGCTCTTCGAGTTCACCGTCGACGTGGCCATGCTCACCCGCCGCGAGCAGCACATCGCCGGCATTCCGGGCCTCGCGCCGAGTCGGCCGGCCGTTCGGGTCTGGCTCGACCCAAACGCCCCGTCGGCGGTGGCCGCGCCCCTCGCCGTCCCGCAGGCGCGCCCGACCCGCCTCAGCCGTGACGTTCAGTGCACGGCCGCCTGACCACAGCTCAAAGATCATCGGTGCCGGCTCCGTACCAACGGAGCCGGCACCGCCGTACGCACCGGCCCGCCGCCGCCGAGATCAACCCGGGGTCGACCCGGGCGGAGCGGGGTGTGGACAGCTACGGCCTCCGGGGGTACCTGGGTGCACGGGCTCGACGACTCGGGTACAGTGGTGCCGCTTGCGGGTGTAGTTCAATGGCAGAACATCAGCTTCCCAAGCTGACAGTGCGGGTTCGATTCCCGTCACCCGCTCCACTGCGAAGGCCCTGGTCAGGACGTGAGTCCCGGCCGGGGCCTTCGACGTTCACGGTGAGGTTGGCTGAGACGTCCGCGTACCAGCGGGGCGGCACGCGGAAGGTGCGGGCTCGCGGCTCAGGTCGACAGCGAGCAGCGGGCGTTCGACGTCGGTCATCGTGGCCGCGTCGGCCACGAACAGGTAGGTGAGCCAGTCTTCATCACTGATGGGGGCGTTCGCGTCGATCAACTGCTTGACGGTCGCCTCGCTGTAGGCGAGGTCGTCGGGTTGCGGCAAAGGGGACACGACGAAGATCCTCCACGCCGCCAGGCCCTATCGGTAGTCGGCGAAGATTCGACGTTCCACGCCGTCGACGGTGACCGGGCCGCCGTGGGGAAGGATCCACTGTGGTCTGGTGTGACCGAATGGGACCCCGACGCAGACGACCGCCTCGGGGTTGTACCGGGCCACCATGTCGACGACAGTGTCGCGCTGTTGCTCGCGGAGCCGTACCCGATCCGCGGCCGGGGGTCGGCGGGTGTGGTCGGAGACCGGCGGACGGGCGACCAGGACCGCGTCGACGGCGCTGAGAAGACCGCGTTCACCCAGTGATCGGACGATCCAGCCGACCTCGCGGGCGGGGAGAAGCTCCTCCGACGTCTCGATGATCAGCACCCCGCCGTGCAGGACCTCCGGGGGAAACGGGAAGCGTCCCGCCGTCAGGATCCACTGGATGACTTCCAGGCAGCCACCCCAGGTGGGGCCGGTGACTGCGCGCGGCGGCCCGTACCAGCTCCACGGCTCCGTCGGTTCGCGCTCGCCGAACGACGTCAACGCCTGCGGATCTGCCCAGTCGATGCCGATGTCCTCGGACTCACCCGGGTCGGTGATCTCCAGCCGTTCCCCGGTGAGTAACGCCGCTCGCAGCGACCGGACGTGGATGTCGTCGACGGCAGGCCCGGGGCCGAGGTGCACCTGGGAGGACCCGCCGTAGAAGCTGGCGATGCCGAGGCCCCAGAGCCAGTGGTGCAGGTTGGTGTTGTCGCTGGTGCCGAGGAACGGCTTCGGGTCGGCGCGGGCCAGGTCGGCGTCCAGGTGGGGGATGACGGTGATCTGGTCGTCGCCGCCGACGACGGCGAGAATGCCGCGTACCTGGGGGTCCGCGAAGGCGGCGTTGATGTCCGCCGCCCGCGCTGCCGCGCTCGCGCCCACCTGGCGGGTGGTGGGGTATTCGACCGGAACGAGGCCGGTCAGGTCGGCGAGCCGTCGCATGGCCTGCTCGTGGATCCCGGGATAGGCACCGGCCGCGGCGAAGGACGGTGAGAGCACCGCGAGGTGGTCCCCCGGGCGTGCCTTTCGAGGACGAACAAGCTTACGCTTCATGTCGAGATCCAACAGGTGCGCCAGCCGGTGCGCATCTCATTTCGAGACGCGTTCCAGGAGAACCACGGGGATCTCCCGGCGTGCCAGTGGGCCGGGAAGGCGTGGTCGACCGCCGTCGGCGGAGCGGGCATCGGCGACACGGATGCCTTTCGTGTTCATGGCAGGATCTGCCAGGTGCAGGTCGGGATGCTTGGTCCATTCGAGGTTCGCACGGACGTCGGCACCGTCATCGACGTGCCGGGCGCGCGGCTGCGCGGGCTGCTGACCGCCCTCGCGCTCAGCCCGGGTCACGTGGTCCCGAAGGGGACCCTCGTCGACTGGATCTGGGGCGAACATCCGCCCAATGACGCGGTGAACGCCCTGCACCGCCTGGTTTCCCGGCTTCGGAAGGCGCTGCCGGAGGGGTCGATCGAGGGACAGACGGACGGCTACCGGTTGATGGTCGAACCTGACGTCGTCGATGCCGTACGGTTCGAACGCCTCGTCGGCCTGGCTCGCGATGATGAGGGCCCGCAGCGGGTACGACGGTTGCGCGAGGCCCTCGACCTGTGGCGCGGTGCGGCGATGCAGGACGTCGGTCTGGTCGACAGTACGGCGCTCGACGCGGCGGTCACCCGACTCGACAGGCTGCGTCTGACGGCCCTGGAGGATCGCTTCGACGTTGAGATCAGTCTCGGCCACGGTCCGGAGCTGGTCGCGGAACTGACCGACCTGGTGGCCGCGCACCCGGTGCGGGAACGGCTGGTTCTCGGGTTGATGCAAGCCCTCGCCGCGAGCGGCCGCGACAACGAGGCGCTGCTCGTGTACCAGCGCACGAGTGAGGCCCTGGCCGACGCGCTGGGCGTCGACCCCTCGCCGGAACTCTCGGCGTTGCACGTCGCGCTCCTGCGGGGCGAGGTGCGACGGCGCGCGGAGGGCCGGAAGACGAACCTTCGTGCCGAGTTGAGCAGCTTCATCGGCAAGGACGAGGCCGTTGCCGCGGTCGGCGCGCTCGTCGCCGAACATCGGCTCACGACCCTGATCGGGCCGGGTGGCTCCGGGAAGACCCGGCTGGCCACGGAAACCGCGCGCAGAATGCTCGACGACCTGCCGGACGGCGCCTGGCTGGTCGATTTCGCTGCGATCGGCGCGGACGGCGACGTGGTGCAGGCGACGCTTGCGGGGCTCGGACTCCGGGACGCTCTGCTCGGCGAGCCACCGAGCATGGAGTTGGTCGACCGGCTCGTCGCCGCGATCCGCGAGCGGGAGGCGTTGCTGATCCTGGACAACTGCGAGCACGTGATCGAGTCGGCGGCGGTGCTCGCTGACCGGCTGCTCGGGGAGTGTCGGCGACTGCGGATCCTCGCGACGAGCAGGGAGCCGCTCGGCATCACCGGTGAGGCGCTCTGGCCGGTCGCGCCACTGGCCCTGCCGGACGCCGACGCCGACGCCAGCGAGATCGAAACCTCTCCGGCTGTCCGACTGCTACGGGACCGAGCGGTCGCGGTGCGGCGGGATCTGGCGGTCGACGCCTCCACGCTGTCGACGATGGCGCGGATCTGTCGGGCGCTGGACGGGATGCCGCTGGCGATCGAACTGGCCGCCGCCAGGTTGCGCACCATGTCCATCGACCAGCTTGCCAGGCGGCTCGACGATCGGTTCCGCCTGCTGACCGGCGGCAGCCGTACTGCGTTGCCCCGGCACCGGACGCTGCGCGCGGTGGTCGACTGGAGTTGGGAGCTGCTGACCGACGCCGAACGGACGGTGCTGCGCCGGCTGTCGGTGTTCTCGGGCGGGGTGAGCCTGGAAGCGGCCGAACGGGTCTGCGCCGGCGACGAGGTCGAGCAGGATGACGTGCTCGAGTTGGTCACCGCGCTGGCCGAGAAGTCGCTGTTGGTCGCCGAGGGCGGCGAAGCCCCGCGCTACCGGATGCTCGGCACGATCAAGGAGTACGCCGTGCACCGCCTCGCCGAGGCGGGGGAATCGGACCTGGCTCGCCACGCGCATCTGGCGTACTTCACCGAACTGACCGAGACCGCAGAGCCGCAGCTTCGCCGCGCGGACCAGGTGAGATGGCTCACCACTCTCGAAGTCGAGCACGACAACATCGGTGCCGCCATGCGCGGTGCCCTCGCTGCCGGCGAAGCCCACGCGGCCATGCGGTTGGCCGCGGGTGCCGGCTGGTACTGGTGGCTCGGTGGCCACCGGACCGAAGGCATGGAGTTGATCACGGCGGCCACCGAGACGCCTGGTGAGGTCAGCGACGAAATCCGGGCCACTGTGTACGCGCTCGTCGTGCTCTTCATCAACTCGGGGCCTGGCGACGAGCACCAGGCGGCGGAGTGGATCCACAAGGCGTACGAGTTCAGCCAGCGCAGTAACGGGGGCCACCCGGGGACGGCACTCGTCGTCCCGCTGGAACGGATGTTGCGAGCCCCGGACGCGATCCTGCCCGCATGGGAACCGCTGCTGAACGACGAGGATCCCTGGGTACGCGCACTGGCCCGATTGCAACTCGGCAAGATGCGGATCATTTTCGGCCAGGACGGTCCGGAGGTGGACGAGTATCTCGTGGCGGCGCTCGCCGAGTTCCGGGCACTCGGCGAACGGTTCGGGATCTCATTCGCCCTGACCGAGCTGGCGGAGCTGATTGCCGTACGCGGTGAGTTCGTCGGTGCGTGCGAGCTCTACGAGGAGGCGACCGCGGTCGTCACCGAGGTCGGCACCGTCGAGGACATCATCCGGATGCGGTCCCGGCAGGCTCAGCTGTACTGGTTGCTTGGCGATGAGAAGTCCAGCGCGGCTGCCATGGCCGAGGCGCGGCGATGCGCGGAGCGGGTCACGTGGCCGGGTGCGTTGGCCGTGCTGGCTCTGTCACAGGCGGAACTCGCTCGCTGGAGTGGCGATGCCGAAGAGGTGGGCCGGCAGGTCGGTGTCGCGACGACCCTGTTGCGCGATGAGGCGAAGCAGGCGTACATCCGCGTGATGACGCACGACCTGCTCGGTTATGTCGCGGACGATCTCGGTGAGGCGCGCAGACACCACTCCTCGGCCTGCGTGGCGGCCGCCGAGACAGGGCACGCACCCTCGATAGCGCGGGTTATCGTCGGCGTCGCGGACCTGGCGCTGCGCCTTGACCAGTACGAGCACGCCGCCCGGTTGCTCGCGGCCAGCAGCGGTGTGCGCGGACGGCAGGATCATTCCCAGCCGGATGTGGCCCGGATCGAGCAGGAAGTACGGCGCCGCCTCGGCGAAGTGAGCTTCGCAGAGGCGGCGCGAGAAGGCAGTCGGACGGACTGGAACCGGTTGGTCGCTGTCACGCTCGCTTCGTGAACGTGGAACGCGCCCACAGGTAGCCGACGAGAGCAATGCCGACGCACCAGGCGAGGGCGGGGATCACGTTACCGCTGGACGGTGTCCCGTTGAGGAACCCGCGCAGAGTTTCGATGATCGGCGTGAAGGGCTGGTATTCCGCGAACTCACGCAGCCCGGGCCCCATCTTGTCCGCCGGCACGATCGCGCTGCTGAAGAACGGCAGCATGACCAGCGGTACGGAGGCCAGACCCGCCGTTTCCGGAGACTTCGCCGAAAGACCCAGGGCGACCGTGAGCCAGCCGGCGGCGAAGCCGAGCAGCACGATGATGCCGAGCGCGCCGAGCCAGCCGAGGAGGCTCGCCGACGGGCTGAATCCGAGCAGGAAGGCCACCCCGACAAGGGCCGCGATGGCGACCAGGTTGGTCAGCACGCTGGCGACGACGTGACCGGTCAGCACCGCACCGCGGGAGACGTGCATGACTTTGAACCGGTTGATGATGCCCTTCGTCATGTCGGAGTTCACCGCGGTCGCGGTGGCCCCCAGCCCGTAACAGACCGCCAACAGCATCAGTCCGGGAGTCGCGTAGTCGATGTAGTCGACCCCGACGTTGAAGGCGTCACCGAACATGTAGACGAACATCAACATGATCACGATGGGCATCAGGACCGCGTTGAACACCGAGGTCGGGTTTCGGGCGATGTGCTTGAAGTTGCGACGCAGCATGACGATCGAGTGGGACTTGGTGCTCATTTCGCGGAGACCTCCTGGGTGCGGCTGCCCGTCAGGGCGAGGAAAACGTCGTCGAGGTCCGGCGTCTGCACGGAGAACCCTTCGGCGCTGATCGCGTACTCGTCGAGCCGGTCCAGCAGGGCCCGCAGCGAGGCCGTGCCGCCATCGCTGGGAACCCGCAGGGCCAGTGCGTCGTCGTCCCGCGTGGAGTCGGTGAGCACCCGGGCGGCCGCGTCGAGTTCGGCGACGGTGGCGAACCGGAGCCGGACGTGAGTGCCCGGGATCTGGCGTTTGAGCTCGTCGGGCGTGCCCTGGGCGACCAGGCGCCCCTGGTCGAGTACGGCGATCCGGTCGGCGAGCTGATCGGCTTCCTCGAGATACTGAGTGGTGAGGAAGATCGTCACGCCGTCGGCCACCAGGTCACGGATGATCGACCACATCGTGCGACGGCTACGTGGATCCAGGCCCGTGGTCGGCTCGTCGAGGAAGATGATTCGCGGGTCGCCGACGAGCGTCATCGCCAGATCCAGCTTGCGGCGCATACCGCCGGAATAAGTCGACACCGGCTTCTGTGCTGACTCCACCAGATCGAACCGCTCCAGCAGCTCCGTGACGACCCGCCTGCCGTCCTTGCCGGGAACCTGACTGAGATCCACCATCAGCTGCAGGTTCTCTTGGCCGGTCAGTAGCTCGTCCACCGCCGCGAACTGACCGGTGACACCGATTGCGGCGCGCACCGCCTTGGCCTGGGTGGCGGCGTCGTGCCCCGCGATGCGTACGGTCCCACCGTCGGCCTTCACCAACGTGGTCAGCACGTTCACCGTCGTCGTCTTACCCGCCCCGTTCGGACCGAGCAGGGAGAAGATCGTGCCCGCACGGACATCCAGATCGATGCCATCGAGCACGACCTTGTCCTTGTAGGCCTTTCGCAGCCCGGAGACTGCAATCGCTGAACTCGTCATGCAACTACCATCGGCGGCTGGGCTGTCACCCCCCTGACATGGCCCTGACACGGCCACTGACACGGGTCTGAACGCATCGATTAACGGCAACGACAGTGGTAGTTCCTGCCGGGCCTCGGCACCGGCTAGGGTCCGGCGTGGAGGTGGTCCGTGTTCACCGAAGCCTTTCCGATCGTGACGACACCTGACCTGCCACGACTGATCGCGTTCTACCGGGACGTGGTCGGCTTCGAGCTGACCTACCGGTTCCCGGACGAGGGCGCCCCGGAGTTCGTCGCTCTGCGGCTGGGCAGCAGCGAGCTCGGCCTGGCC
The DNA here is from genome assembly GCF_022230905.1 of Micromonospora salmantinae. Lineage (NCBI taxonomy): Bacteria > Bacillati > Actinomycetota > Actinomycetes > Micromonosporales > Micromonosporaceae > Micromonospora > Micromonospora salmantinae. Next base: position 17,682 of record NZ_JAKKFG010000031.1, on the reverse strand, counting down.
GCCAACCCGGAGGCTGGCGGGCCGGCCGACTCGCACCGCTGGGAGTTGTGCGTCTATGCCGACGACTGCGACGCAGCAGTGGGCGCGTTGCGTACGGGCGGGGCGACAGTCATCGAGGAGCCGGTCGACCAGCCCTGGGGTGAGCGGTCCGCGCGGGTCACCGACCCCGACGGCAACCGGTTGCTGGTGCTGGCCCGGCTCTAGCCGACCGTGCCGGGAGGAGGGCGGTCATCGCCTCCAGAACAGGAGATGGGTGATTCCGCTGGGGCTGGGCACCGACTCGAGGTGGAAGCGGTCGAGCAACTCGTGGGGGCTGTCCCACAGTCGCTCGCCCCGGTGAAGGTCGACGGGCGCGACGGCGATGTGCATCGTGTCGACCAGGTCGGCCTCGAGGAAATCGCGGATGATCGCCACCCCACCACCGAGGCGTACGTCCCGACCGTCGGCTGCCTGCTTCGCCTCGGCCAGTGCTTCGGCCGGGCTGACGTCGCGGAAGTGGAACGTGGTGTCGGACAGGCTGAACGACGGGCGCACGTGGTGGGTGAGCACGAAGACCGGCGTGTGGAATGGCGGGTTGTCCCCCCACCAGCCCTGCCACTCGTGGTCCTTCCAGGGGCCACGCTGGGGGCCGAACTTGTTGCGACCCATGATCTCCGCGCCGATGTTGCACTCGGCGTCGCGGGTCAGGTAGTCGTCCAGGCCACGGGTGCCGCCCGGTTCGGTGCGGTACACGAAGCTGGCGGTGGCGGCACGCCAGGAGAAAAGTGGGGTGGGGTCCGCGTGACCGAAGGGCCGTTCCAGGCTTTGCCCCTCTCCGGTCCCGAACCCGTCGCGCGAGACGTTGAAGCACTGCACCCGCAGTAGTTGTGGCATGGCATCTCCTCTCAGGTTTACGGGTCGGCGTCAGCTCGGCCCCCTCCCGGTGGGTGCCGCTCCCGGAGGGGTCGGAGCCGAACACGATGGCCCTACCGGGATGAAGTGTGACCCGTGTCACCTGCGGGCTCGGTCAGGAGCCAGGTCCCGGCGTGTTCCGGGTCGCGTGACCAGCGCATCCGGGTCTTCTCCTCCGGGCGGGGGCTCCAGTCCCGGTAGGGCAAGAGGGCCACCCGCCAGGCGATCACCGCGAAGAAGTAGAGGCCCGGGCCGACCAGCCAGAGCAGCGCGTCGCGTCGCCGATAGGAGGCGTACGGCGCGAGCCACGCGGTTGCCGCCATCGGCACCGCGACCGCGCTGAGGTCGGCGACCGGCCCGCGGCCGAACCGAAACTCGATCAGCTCGCGGAGGATGAGCGACGGAACCACCACCCCGACCAGTAACGCCACCGTGCGGATCAGGCGGAGCCGGCGGGTCCGATCCGGGGCTACGCGGGGGGCGGTTGCTTCGGCGGGCACCCCCGGAGGGTACGGGCTGGCCGCAGCGGTAGCTCTAGGACTGCCGGACGGCGATGGTGCTCCGAACGCTGGCCCGGTCCTCTGCTCAGCGTGATGCTGGGGGCGGAGGACCGGCCCGACTAGGGTGGCGATCATGCGGATTGGCATCGTTATCCTGCCGGACCAGCGGTGGGCGGAGTCGCAGCGTCGCTGGCGGCAGGTCGACGAGTGGGGCTTCGACCACGCCTGGACGTACGACCACCTGGGTTGGCGTGACCTGGTCGACGGCCCGTGGTTCGACTCGATGGCCACGCTGACCGCGGCCGCCACGGTGACCTCGCGGATTCGACTGGGCACCCTCGTGGCGTCGCCGAACTTCCGGCACCCGGCCGCGTTCGCCAGGCAGATCACCACTGTGGACGACGTCTCCGCCGGCCGCCTGCTGCTCGGCCTGGGCGCGGGCGGCATCGGCTTCGACTCGGCGGTGCTGGGTGGTGAGACGCTGCCGCCGCGTCAGCGGGTCGACCGGTTCGCCGAGTTCACCGAGTTGTTGGACCTGCTCCTGCGGGAGGACGGCACCACCTGGCGTGGCGACTGGTTCGCCGCTGTGGATGCCCGCAACAACCCCGGCTGCGTGCAGCAGCCCCGGGTGCCGTTCGTGGTGGCCGCCAACGGGCCACGGTCGATGCGGTTGGTGGCCCGCTTCGGGCAGGGGTGGGTGACAACCGGCACCGGTGACGACAACGACCTGGCGGGTTGGTGGGCCAGTGTGTCGGCGCTGTCCGCGCGGATGGACCGGACCCTTGACGAGGCCGGCCGCGACCCGGCCAGCCTGGACCGCTACCTCTCGCTGGACGCGGCGCCGGTCTTCTCGCTCAGCAGCGCACAGTTCTTCGCCGATCAGGTCGGCCGGGCCGCCGAGTTGGGCTTCACCGACGTGGTGACGCACTGGCCGCGCGCCAGCAGTTGGTACGCCGGTGACGAGGCCATCCTGGTGGACGTGGCGACCCGGTTGCTGCCACAACTACGCGGCTGAGGCCGCCACACCAAGCCCTGGCTGAGACGGCCGGTCAGGTGCCGAGGTCGCCGCTGGCCACACCGCCCTCGCCGCCGGAAACCAGGCGGAAGCGCAGGCAGACGATCGGGGTGTCGCCGTCGACCGGGGTGCCGAGCCGCGCCCAGTAGGTCGAGTGCCCGGCCCGCCACTCCTCGATCGAGCGGTCGCCCTCGCCCTCGGCGTGGGCGAAGTCCCAGGGCACGTCGGCGAAGCGGACCACCTCGACCCCGGTGATCTCCACGACGCCGGCCAGCGCGTTGTCGTCGTCGACAAGGGCCAGGCGTTCGCCGACGTGCTCCAACTCCTCGCCTTCTTCCGCGTACTCGGCGAGCCGGCCGGCCGTCGCGGTCTTCACACCGGCCAGCACCAGGGTGTTGAGGGTTGACCGCAACTCGCCGGGGGTGCCGAGGGCGAGGGCGCGCAGTTCACCGATCCGAGGCCACATCCTGCCGAGGCTAGGCCAGCGCGGGCCGGGTCGCCGCCGCAATACCCGTCGCCCCGCTCAGATCAGTTGGCCGGCGTAGCCGGGTGCGGTGAGGAGCCGCTCGTCAGCACTGGTCGCGTACGCGTCGAGGATCGCGTCGGCGAGCTTGACCACGTGCTCGTCGCCGTGGCGGGCCGCGCGGGCGAAGACCTCCGCCGGCGTCGCGGGGGTCACTGTCGGTGGCGCGATGCCGTTGGCCGGGGCGTACACCGTGGTCATGGCCGCCGTCGCGGCCCAGGCCGCGGCGAAGCTCGGCGCCCACAGACCCCTGTCGAGTGCCGGCAGGGTACGCAGCACTGCGGTCGGCGCGGTGACCGCGTGCACCAACATGACCGGCGCCGCGTGCCCGAAGCGCAGGTAGTCCAGGCCGGCTCGGTGCACCAGTGTGGTGAGCCCACGTTCCGCCTCGGCCGGGCTGCGCACGGGGCGCAGCGTCGCGAGTGCCGGCTCCCATCGGGGTACGCCCGGCAGCTGGTCCAGCCGATCCCGGACGCCGCCGGTCTGGTCGTCGATCCGGGGCAGCCCGGCCAGCGCGGCCGCCACGTCGTTGTCGTCGGTGCCCGGCTGGTCCGTCTCGCCGGTGAGCAGCCGGTCGGTGCCGGGGATCGGCTGCCATCGGGCCGCCCAGTAGCCGAGGGCCTGGCCCAACTCGGTGAGCCGCTGTCGGTTGTCGTCGTCCGGGTCGAGCGCGCGTACGGCGTGCCCGACCCGGATCACACCGTGCGTGGCGCCGGCGGCGATGCCCGGCAGTAGCCGGGGCCACCAGGTGCCGAGTACCGCACGCCACGGGTGTTCGCGCAGTTGCCTGTCGAAGTAGGCCAGCCAGTCACCGGCGCGCTTCGGATCGCCCAGCGCTGACCGCCAGTCGTCGATCGGGTGCAGCCCTCGGGGCAACTCGTCGAGGCGGCCGAGGTAGTCGTCGAGCCAACGGTGCACCCGGTGCGGGTGCCCGTGTCGGACCAACGCCTCGACGGCCATCGGTCCGTGGTTGGACAGCCAGCTCTGATATTCGGGGCCGGTGTGGTGCAGCCGCTCGTACGCCTCGTCGAGAACTCCGTCGCTCATCCGCCGATCGTCGGTGTTGAACCTCGCTTCAGGTCAAGCGGGCAGATCCGCGGCGTCGATCAGGCCGGTGATCCGTAGGTCGGCCGCGACCTCGGGCGGGCAGTCCACGGCCACCACAGCGGTGCCCAGCACCTCGGCGCCCCGCGCGGCGCAGATGTCGTAGAGCGCGCGTAGCTGCGCGCCGGTGCGCACCCAGTCGTCCACCACCAGCACCCGGTCGTCGGGGCCGAGGTGTCGGTCGCGCACGGCGAGGTCTATCCGTCGGCCCCGGTAGTCCGGTGGGCTCTGTGCCCAGGTGAGTGACCCGGCCGGAAGTCGCCCGTCACCGGGCTTGTGGGCGGCCACGAAGCCGACTCCGAGGGCGGTGGCGGCCAACGGCCCGAGGAGCAGCCCGGTGACGGCCGGCGCGAGCACCACGGTGGGCCGGGCGGCCCGGTACGGCGCCACCAGGGCCGGCCCCAGCTCGGCCAGCACCGCCGGGTCACGCCACCAGCCGGAGATGTCGCTGACCAGGTGACTGGTGTCCGGGCCGGGGTCGATCCAGTGGAACAGGGCGGCCAGGCGTTCGGTCAGATCGGCGGGCATCCGCTCATCCTGCGGCACGGGCGGCGGGCGTGGTGGCACCCGGGCCACCCGGCCCACCCGGGGTCGGATGATCGGCTACACGTACCTGTGCAAATGCGGGCATAACATCATGATCACGTTGACTTCGGAAGTGCTTCTCTCGTTACGGTCCGACCCGGTTTGTTCAGACGACGAAAGGACCGGGCCGGTGGCAGGCAAGCACTCTCGTACCCGCATCTTCTCCTCGCCGGCGGGCATCGTGGCCACCGCGGCGGTCGGCGTCGCCCTCGCCGTCGGAGGCACTGTAGGTGCCGTGCAGTTGGTCTCCGGCCCCGACCAGTCGGGGCCGGTAGCTCTCGACCTCACCCCGACCACCGCCGCGAGCAGCCTCACCCCCAGCGCTCCGGCCGCCACCCCGAGCGTCAGCGCCTCGCCCAGCGTGACCGCCAGCCCGTCGGCGACCCGCTCGCAGCAGGCCGCCTCCCGAGGCAAGGAGCGCACCGTGTCGCCGAAGCCGAAGCCGACCGTCAAGAAGACCACGGCCGCGGCGAAGGTGCTGGACAGCGGTTCGTGCGGTGCCTCGTTCTACTCCGACGGGCAGCTCACCGCCAATGGCGAGTCGTTCAACCCCGACGCGCTGACCGCCGCGCACAAGACACTGCCGTTCAACACCAAGGTGCGGGTGACCAACCCGGCCAACGGCAAGTCGGTGACGGTACGGATCAACGACCGCGGCCCGTTCATCGACGGCCGCTGCCTGGACCTCTCCCGGGCCGCCTTCGCCAGCATCGCCTCGGTCGACGTGGGCGCGCTCACCGTCCGCTACGAGGTCCTCGGCTGAGCGGGACCGGCGACGCCGATTCGGCCGGCCGACTGGGCCGGCCGGACAGAACCTCCTCGGACGAGGGGTCAGGTTCATTCACCGGTTCACGTGGATCAGGCAAACTGTCCCTCGTACCCACGCGACTCCTCCAGTCGGGCCGTCGCCCGCTGAGCCCCGGATCCCGCGCCGGCCTCGGCGCGGCCCTCGCTCTGCTCGCGATCGTGTCGGCGGTGGAGGCGGCGGACGGCCGCAAGGTGCACTACGTCGCGCTCCTGGCGGCCGCGCCGGTCCTCGCCGCCGCCCTGGCGTCCTGGGTGGTGGTTCTGGGGGTGGGCGTCGCGGCGACGGTGATCGGCGCCGGCTTCGCGCTGGTCGCGCCGAAGGTCTCGTTGGTCACCTCGGTCAACGTTGTCGCGGTCGCGCTCGCCACCGGGATGGCCGTGGCGGTGGCGTGGGTTCGCCAGCGGCAGGCCGAGCGGATCGTCGAGCTGACCAAGCTCGCCGCGGTGGCCCAACAGGCGGTGTTGCGCCCGCTCGGGCCGCAGGTCGGCACGCTCTCGGTAGCGGGGCGCTACATCTCCTCCACCGCGACGGCCGAGATCGGCGGTGACCTGTACGAGGCGATCGACACGCCGTACGGCGTCCGCATGATCATCGGTGACGTGCGGGGCAAGGGTCTGGACGCGGTCCGGCTGGCCAGCATCGTCCTCGGTTCCTACCGGCACGTTGCGTACGAGCGGGCCGACCTGCGGGCCGTCGTCGCCGACCTGGACCGCGCGGTGGCCCGCAACGTCGGCGACGAGGACTTCGTCACGGCGGCACTGGTCGAGGAGCGTGGCGGCACCCTCACGATCGTCAACTGCGGGCATCCGCCACCGCTGCTGCTACGCCGGGGTGCGGTGATCCCGCTGGAACCGCCGGCCCCGGCGCCTCCGCTCGGGTTCATGCCGGTGGTCCGCCCCCGGGTCGAACGGCTGGAGCCCGGGGACCGGCTGCTGCTGTTCACCGACGGTCTCGGCGAGGCGCGGCGGGACGGCGAGTTCTTCCCGACCGCCGACCGGGCCTGGCGACTGCTCGGCCATGGCACTGTCGCCGACGGGCTGGCATCGCTGGAGACCGCCCTGGTCGAGTGGGTGCACGGTCGACTCGACGACGACATCGCGCTGGTCCTGATGGAGTACGTGGGCGCCCGTACCGGCGCGGCCGTCGCCGTCCCGAGCTGGGAGGTCGGCGCCGCCGAGAGCTGAGCGGCCGACCGCGTCCGCAGGTGTGTAATCGCCGTCACTTGGCTGATCCGCTTGTCGCTGCCTACCCGCGAGTAATACAGTCGGGGTTACTGATCGGTAACACCTGTCCGGAAGCGGGGCCAGCGAGCATGACCCACTACAAGAGCAACCTCCGGGATCTCGAGTTCAACCTGTTCGAGGTCTTCGGGGCGGACCGGGCGTTCGGCCAGGAGCCGTACTCGGATCTCGACACCGACACCGCCCGCAGCTTCCTCGCTGAGGTCGACCGCCTCGCCCGCGAGGATCTGGCCGCCAGCTACACGGACAGTGACCGCAATCCGCCGGTCTTCGACCCGGCGACGCACACCGCGCCGCTGCCGGAGTCGTTCAAGAAGTCCTACCAGGCATTCATGGAATCCGAGTTCTGGCGCCTGGACCTGCCGCCGGCGCTGGGCGGCACCAACGCGCCGCGCGCTCTCTGGTGGGCGCTCGCCGAGCTGGTGCTCGGCGCGAACGCGCCGGTCTGGATGTACGCCTCCGGCCCGTCCTTCGCGCACGTGCTGCACGTCGAGGGCAACGAGCGGCAGAAGAAGTGGGCCAGGCTCTTCATCGACAAGCAGTGGGGCTCCACGATGGTGCTCACCGAGCCGGATGCCGGCTCGGACGTTGGCGCGGGACGCACCCGGGCGATCCAGCAGCCCGACGGCACCTGGCACATCGAGGGTGTGAAGCGCTTCATCACCTCGGGTGAGCACGACCTGAGCGACAACATCGTGCACTACGTGCTGGCGCGCCCGGTCGGCGTGGAGGGTGTCGGTGGCCCCGGCACCAAGGGCCTGTCGCTCTTCGTGGTGCCGAAGTTCCACTTCGACGAGACCACCGGCGAGTTGGGCGAGCGCAACGGCGTCTACGCCACAAACGTCGAGCACAAGATGGGCCTGAAGGTCTCCAACACCTGCGAGGTGACCTTCGGCGAGCACGGCGTACCGGCCAAGGGCTGGCTGCTGGGCGACAAGCACGACGGCATCCGGCAGATGTTCATGATCATCGAGTACGCCCGGATGATGGTCGGCACCAAGGCCATCGCCACCCTCTCCACCGGTTACCTCAACGCCCTCGAGTACGCGAAGAACCGGGTGCAGGGCGCCGACCTGATCCAGCAGGCGGACAAGACCGCCCCCCGGGTCACGATCACCCACCACCCGGACGTGCGCCGCTCGCTGCTGCTGCAGAAGTCGTACGCCGAGGGTCTTCGCGCTCTGGTCCTCTACACCGCCACCTGGCAGGACAAGGTCGCGCTGGCCGAGGCTGCCGGCGACGAGAAGGCCACCAAGCTGGCCAAGCGGGTCAACGACCTGCTGCTGCCGCTGGTCAAGGGCGTCGGTTCGGAGCGGGCGTACGAGATGCTCGGGCACGAGGCCCTGCAGACCTTCGGCGGCTCCGGGTTCCTCCAGGACTACCCGCTGGAGCAGTACGTCCGCGACGCCAAGATCGACACCCTGTACGAGGGCACCACCGCCATCCAGAGCCTCGACCTGATCTTCCGCAAGATCGTTCGGGACAACGGCAAGGCCCTGCTCGCGGTCTCCGGCGAGATCCAGGAGTTCATCTCCTCCGAGGCGGGCAACGGCCAGCTCAAGGAGGAGCGGCAGGCGCTCGGCAAGGCGCTGGCCGAGATCCAGAACATCCTCGGCGTGCTGACCGGCTGGCTGGGCGAGGCGCAGGGCGGCGACACCCGCGCGCTCTACAAGGTCGGGCTGAGCAGCCGACGGTTCCTGCTGGCGATCGGCGACCTGGTGGTCGGCTGGCTGCTCCAGCGGCAGGCCGACGTGGCGCTGAAGGCGCTGGCCGGCGAGGTCTCCGCCAGCGACAAGGCGTTCTACACCGGCAAGGTGGCTGCCGCCCGCTTCTTCGCCCGTGAGGTGCTTCCCCGCATCGGCGCCGACCGGCGGATCATCGAGGGTGCCGACCTCGACATCATGGACCTCCCGGAGGAGGCCTTCTAGGTCCTGTGCTGGGTCGCACCACCCGGCACTTGCCACGGCCGGTGGGGCTTCTGCCCCGCCGGCCGTCGCCGTCTCCGCCCGACGGCGGCACGTATTGGCCGAGCCCGGTCGGGTATGCCGCTGGCGTGGCGGGTAACCGTCGCGTGACCTCGAAAGGGAACGCCCAGAGCCACCGCACGGGGGAGTGCAGCGCACATGGGTGTAGGAAGCGGCATTTTTCTCATCGCGATCGGCGCGATCCTGACCTTCGCGCTGAGAGCCAACGTCTGGTGGATCGACGTACGCGCGGTCGGCTGGGTGTTCATCCTGGCCGGGCTGGCCGTACTGCTGACCACTGTCTGGTTCTGGCAGGACCGGCGCAAGAGGGCTCGAACCCTCATCGTGGAGGAGAACCGGCTGTCTCATCCGACGGCGATGATGCCGCCACCGCCGGACCCGCCGCCACCAACCGCACCGCCGTCCTGATCCCCGCACAACACGTACCCCTGAGCCACCCGTCGGATCGGCGGGTGGCTCAGTCGCGTGCGGTGTGCCGAGCCGTGAGCGGCGCTCCCGCCCTGCTCAACTCCGACCAGCCGAGCGGGCAGCGGTGCACCGCAAGCTCGGCCGTGCGCAAACCCTCGTCGTCCACTCCCTCGGGGTCGAGGAGCGCGGAGAGCAGCGAGATGCCCGGATTGTGGGCAATGAGCAGCGCTGTGCGGGCCGCCGGATCCACAGTGCGGACCAGCGACAACAACTCCTCGGGGTGCGCGTCGTACGCACCCGGCTCATAACGGACGGTCGGGCGAGGACCGGTCGGGCCACCCTCCGGTGGTGAACCGGTCATCCCCATCGCCACCCCGTGCCAGGTCTGCCGGGTGCGTCGGGCCGTCGAGCAGATCACCACGTCGGGCAGCAGCCCCTGGTGCGCCAACCAGGCCCCAGCCGCAGCCGCGTCGGCGGTTCCACGTGCGCTCAGCGGCCGCTCCGCGTCGTCCGCCGCGTCGCTGCCCTGCTCGGCCTTCGCGTGCCGCAGCAACACCAGAGTCCGTGTGTCGGGGTCGGCGTCCGTCATGCCCCCAGCTTGCCCGATTGGCGATCTCTGCGCCTGGGTAAGTCGATGGATGCCGCACCCCTACCGACGGCCGCGGCGCGACGTACGCCAGGTTAGAGCCGAGGAGCGAGACATGGGCATTGGTGGCAGCATCTTCTTGATCGCATTAGGCGCGATCTTCGCGTTCGCAGTGGAGGCCGACCTGGGCTGGCTGGACCTGGCCGTGGTCGGCTGGGTACTGATGCTCGCCGGCGTCGCCGGCCTGCTCGCCACCCTCTACTTCTGGAACAGCCGCCGTCGCCCGGTGGTGGCGGCGCCGGTTCGCGAGGAGCGCGTGGTGGCCGACCGGGTCGTGCCGGTCCAGGACAACCAGGTCATGCAGGAGTACCGCGAGGTGCGTCGGCCGGGCCGACCGGTCTGATCCTCGCCCACACACTCCGGGGTCCCGCAGCGTCGCGGGGCCCCGGCTCGCGTCTGCGCCGGGACCGCCGGCCCCCACTACCCTTGCGGTGCGGGCCCGGTCCCGAAGTCGGTCGGGTCAGGCGAACAGCGCGAAGTAGATCGCGATGTGGTGACAGAGCGCCGCCAGCAGTGTGCAGGCGTGGAAGAACTCATGGTGGCCGAAGACGGTCGGCCACGGATTGGGTCGGCGCAACGCGTAGAAGACCGCGCCGATGCTGTAGATCGCGCCGCCGACGATCAGCAGCACCAGCGCGGCGACGCCGCCCCCGTGCAGGATCTCCGGCAGCATGGCCACCGCCACCCAGCCCAGCGCCAGGTAGAGCGGCGCGGACACCCAGCGCGGCGCGTGCGGCCAGACCACCTTGACCGCCACGCCGGCCAGCGCGCCGCCCCAGACCAGGGCCAGCATCACTGTGGCCGGCCGGGGCGCGAGCAGCATCGCGCAGAGCGGTGTGTACGTGCCGGCGATGAACACGAAGATCATCGAGTGGTCCATCCGGCGCATCACCTGGTAGCCGCGCTCTGACCACACGCGACGGTGGTACAGCGCGCTCGTGCCGAAGAGCCCGCAGACCGTCAGGCTGTAGATGAGGCAGCTCACCAGGGGTGCCCACCCCGGCCGGGTGGCGGCGATCGAGCAGAGCACGATGCCGCAGACCACGGCGACGAAGAAGGCGTACGTGTGTAGCCAGCCGCGCATCCGGGGCTTACCGATGTCGACCGGCTTCAGGCGAAGCGGGGCGGAGGTGGTCACCCAATCAGGTTACGGCACCGTAGGTTACTTGTAAGTAGTGGCGTTGGTGACACCCGGCACCGTCAACGTGAACACCGAATCGGCACGACATCGGCGAGGATGAGCGGATGCGGATCCGACAGGTCGGGGCGCACGCCCTGCTACTCGACTGCACCGCCCCCGCCGACACCCCCGAACACGTGGCCGACATCCCCGAGGCCGCGTTTGTCGAAGCGTGGCGGGCCGAGCTGTGGCGGCGTCGGGAGCGGGGTGACCTGATCGCCGTGGAGATCGTGCCGGCGGCCCGGACCGTGCTGCTCGACGGCCTGCCCGACCCGACCACCACGGCCGATCAGCTGACCCGATGGGCGTCCGCCGTCACCGCCGCGATCACCCGCCCCAACCAGGCCCACGCCCACGCCAAAGGCCACGCCGACGCCCAGGACCACAACGCCACAGCCGGAGACGCAGCCGACGGCGCGGCGGACGTGGTCGTACCGGTCACCTTCGACGGGCCGGACCTGCCGGCGGTGGCGGAACACTGGGGCGTGGACGTGTCGGCAGTGCGGCACCGGTTGACCAGCACCCGGTTCCGGGTCGCCTTCTGCGGCTTCGCCCCCGGATTCCCCTACCTGACCGGGCTGCCCGCCGAGCTGGCGCTGCCCCGGCTGGCCACGCCCCGTCCCCGGGTGCCGGCCGGCTCGGTCGCGTTGGCCGGCCCGTACGCCGGCATCTACCCGGGCGCTTCCCCGGGCGGCTGGCAGCTGGTCGGTCGGACCGACCTGGTGCTGTTCGACGTGGCCGCCGACCCGCCGGCCCGACTCGGTCCGGGCACCACGGTCCGGATGGTGGCGGCGTGACCCACCCGGCCACCATCGAGGTGCTCCGCGCCGGTGCGCTCACCACAGTGCAGGACCTGGGCCGGCCGGGTTGGGCGCACCTGGGCGTACCCCGGTCCGGTGCTCTCGATCCGGGTGCCCTGCGGTTGGCCAACCGACTGGTCGGCAATCCGGAGCACGCGGCCGGCCTGGAGATCACCCTGACCGGCTGCACCCTGCGGCTGACCCGGGCGGCGACGGTGGCGGTCACCGGCGCCGAGGTCCCCGTCCAGGCGGGTGCCCGACCCGGTGACACGGGACGCCCGCTCACCGTGCCGGCGGGGACGGTGCTGCGGATCGGTCCCGCCCGGCGGGGCGTACGGAGTTGGTTGGCGGTGGCGGGCGGCATCGACGTGTCACCGGTGCTCGGTAGCCGGGCCACCGACACCCTCTCCGGGCTCGGCCCGCCCCCGCTACGGGACGGTGACCTGCTGCCGCTCGGTGATCCGGTCGGCACCCCCGCACCGGTGGACCTGACCGTGTGCCCCACGCCGCCTGAGGAGCTGCACCTGACGCTGGGCGCCGGTCCTCGCGAGGACTGGTTCACGCCGACAGCGTTCGACCGGCTCTTCGGCAGCGCGTACACCATCAGCCCGGTGAGCAACCGGGTCGGCGCGCGGCTCGCCGGCGCGGCGCTGCCCCGCGCGGTGGCCGGCGAACTGCCCAGCGAGGGCATCGTGCTCGGCGCGGTGCAGGTACCGGCGGACGGACAACCCCTGATCTTCCTCGCGGACCATCCGACCACCGGTGGATACCCAGTCATCGGGGTGGTCACCGACGTGACCCCGCTCGCGCAGGCCCGGCCAGGTACTACCGTCAGATTCCATGGACCTCAACGCTGACCTGGGCGAGGGATTCGGCATCTGGCGACTCGGCGACGACGAGGCGCTGCTGAGCCTCGTCACCTCCGCCAACGTCGCCTGCGGCTTCCACGGCGGCGACCCGTCCACCATGCGGCGGGTCTGCGAGGGTGCCGCGCGCCGCGGGGTCGCGGTGGGCGCGCAGGTCGGCTACCGGGACCTGGCCGGCTTCGGCCGGCGGCACATCGCGTACGACTTCGCCGAGCTACGCGACGAGGTGACCTACCAGTTGGGGGCGCTGGACGCGTTCTGCCGGTTGTTCCGCACCCGGGTCCGCTACCTCAAGCCGCACGGCGCGCTCTACCACGCGGCCAGCACCGACGAGTCCCAGGCGGCGGCGGTGGTCGCCGCCGTCAGCGGTTACGACCCCGAGCTGCCCGTACTCTGCCTTCCCGGCTCGACGCTCGCCCAACTCGCCGTGGGCGCGGGCCTGCCGGTGGTTGCCGAGGCGTTCGCCGACCGCGCCTACCTGCCCAACGGGGCGCTGGTGCCGCGCGGCACCCCCGGCGCGGTGATCACCGACCCCGAGCAGGTAGCCGAACGGGCGGCGCGGATGGCCACCGAACGCAGCGTGGTGGCGGTCGACGGCACAGTCATCCCGTGCTCGGTCGACTCGATCTGCGTGCACGGCGACACCCCCGGCGCGGTGTCCGCCGCCGAACTCGTCCGCGCCACCCTGATCGACGCCGACATCACACTGGCCCCGTTCGCGTGATCGGAGGGGCCGGCGGGCCCCTCCGATCGCGTCAGGCGTCCAGGCCGCGAAGCACCAGCGGCAGCCGGGTCACGGCACCGTCGACCACCCGGACCGGTACGCCCCAGTCCTGCCGGGTCAGGTGGCACGCCGCGTGCTCGACGTCCGCGTCACAGGTCGCCGCCTGCGCGGTCACCTGAAGCACCCCTGCGGTGACCTCGCCGTTGAGCACCAGCCGGCGGGACAGTTCGGTGCCCGTGCCGGCACCGTCCACCAGCAGCTCCGGCGGGGACGCGGAGACCACCAGCCGGGTCGACGGCCCGTACGTCTCGTCCAGCTTCTGCCCCGGCGCCGGGGTGAAGACGATGTCCAGGGTGACCTCGCCGGCCGCGACGTCGGTCGGCTTGCGCTCGGTGCGGTGCCGAGGCCCGTCCACGGTGCTGGCACCCGCCGCCGACAGGGCGCCGGGGGCGAGCCGGGTCAACCGGTGCGCGGCGGACTCCACCACCAGCACCTCACCGGACGGGGTGAGCACCAGGTCGCTCGGCTCCGCCAACCCGTCCGCGACGGTGGAGACCTGGTTGCTGGCCGGGTCGAAGCGGCGCACCGCACCGTTGTACGTGTCCGCGATCAGCACCGAGCCGTCCGGCAGGGCGCACACGCCCAGCGGGTGCTGCAGCAGCGCAGTCTCCGCCGGACCGTCCACGTGCCCGAAGTCGAACAGACCCTGCCCGACGGCGGTGCCCAGCACACCGTTCTCGACGTACCGGACGGCGCTGGACTCGCTGTCGGCCACCCAGAGTCGGGTGCCGTCGGCGGAGGTGGAGAGCCCCGACGGCTGGGCCATCCACGCCTCGGCCAGCGGGCCGTCGCGCAACGCCTCCACAGTGGTGCCGGCGTACATGCCGGCGGTCCGCTTGATCGGGTCGAACCACCAGAGCTGGTGGATGCCGGCCATCGCGATGATCAGCTTGTCGTCGTACCAGGCCAGGTCCCACGGGGAGGAGAGGTCGACGGCGAACGCGTCGTGGGCGTGGTCGTCGACCTCGGCGCGCCACTGCCGCCCACTGCCGGCCACTGTGACCACCTCGCCGGACTCCAGCCGTACGCCGCGCAGCAGGTGGTTGACCGTGTCGGCCACCACCAGGTCGTAGCCGGCCACCTCGGCGACGTGCGTGGGCAGCAGACACACCCCCTGCGGCTCGGAGAACGTCGCCGCGGCGGCCGGCCCGTCCGCCCGGCCGCGCTCGCCCGAGCCGATCCGACGCACCGGCGTCTCGCCGTCCGGGTCGATCTCGACCAGGGAGTGCCGGGCCGAGTCCGAGACCAGCAGGTTGCCGTTGGGCAGCAGCACCGCCTTACCCGGGAAGCGCAGCGCGGTCTCCGGTGCCGGCGGCGGGACGTACGGGCCGGTCCCCCGGTGCAGGGTGCCCTTGGCCTCGTGGGTGGCGATCAACTCGTCGATCAGTCGGGCCAGCCCCTCGGCATGCCCCTCGCCGGCCATGGTGGCCACCACGTAACCCTCGGGGTCGATCACCGACAGGGTCGGCCAGGCCCGGGCCGCGTACTGCTGCCACATGTCCAGCTCAGGGTCGTCGAGTACGGGGTGGTGCACCCCGTACCGCTCCACGGCGGCGGCGAGCGCGTCGGCGTCCTTCTCATGCTCGAACTTCGGCGAGTGCACGCCGATCACGACGAGCACGTCGCCGTACTTCTCCTCCAGCGGGCGCAGCTCGTCGAGGACGTGCAGGCAGTTGATGCAGCAGAACGTCCAAAAATCCGCGATTACGATCTTGCCGCGCAGGTCGGCGAGCTTGAGGTCGCGTCCACCGGTGTTCAGCCAGCCCCGACCGCGCAGTTCGGGAGCCCGTACTCGTGCGCTCATGCACCCATCGTGCCTGACCATCGGCCCGCGTCCGGCCGGAGGGGGCGAGATTCCGGTACCACCTGCGGGTACGACGACGGCGGGGTCATGGTTACCCGTGACCCCGCCGTCGGTGCAGCTACTTCGTGGCCGGCTTCAGGCAGAGCACCCGGTTGGTGCCCTCACCCGGCAGCACCACGTGGGGCTGTGTCGTGTCGGTGCACTTCTCCTTGGCGTCCACCTTCGAGACGATCGTGAACGCGCCCGCCTCGCCGCAGTCCGCCGCCGAGGCGCCGCCCTGCCCGGACTGCTTGACGCAGGTACCGACTGCCGGGTCGAAGGACGGCGTGTCGTTCCCGCCGACCTTGCCGAGCAGCAGCAGCAGGCCGAGCGGCACCGCCAGGATGAGCATCGCGGCGATCAGCACCGCGGCCAGCACCCGGCCGTTGCGCACCTTCGGCGTCGGTGGCTCCACCTTCGGCTCGTCGGCGTCCGGCTTGAACGAGTCGAACCGGCCCTGGTCCGCCTGGCCGGCCTCCTGGCCCCAGGACGGCGCGGGCTGCGGCGGTGGCGGGAACGACGGGAAGCCGCCGCCCGGCGCCGGTTCGGTCGCCGGCCCACCGAAGCCCGGCGCGCCGGTGCCCGGGCCACCGAAGTTCGGCGCACCGAAGGTCGCCGCCCCGTTCACAGTGGCAGCACCGGCGGCAGGCGACCCGGGGCCGCCGAACTGGTCCGCCGGCGGCTCGGCACCGGAGTGCGGGCGGGTGCCGTTCACCGGCCTGTTGTTGCCCGGGGCGTCGACGAAGGACGGCACACCCGGCGGGAACGCCGGCGGCGCAGCCGGCGCCTCGTTGAACGCGTTCGGTGCGGGCTGCCGGTCGTCGAAGCGCGGATCGGCCGGGGACTCGCCGCCCCAGCCAGGCCCAGCCTGCCGCTGCGCGTCGTGCTGCCAGTCGGGTGGGGACTGCTGCCGCTGCGCGTCGTTCTGCCAGTCGGGAGCGATCTGTCGCTGCCCCTCGTGCTGCCAGTCGGGCGTGGCCTGCCGTGGCGCGTCGTTCTGCCACTCCGGAGCACCCTGGCGGTCCGCGCCCGAGTCGCCCTGGAACGCCTCCGGCTCCGGCTCGGCCTCCGGCTCCGGTCGCGCCGGACGGCCGTACACCCGGGGTTGCGGGTTGGCCGTGCCGGTCGGTCGGATGGCCTGGTCGGTCGGCGGCATCACCCGGCTGGCCAGCGGCACCGAAGCGCTCGCCGTGGCCCGGGCCGCTGCGCCGGCTGCCGACTCGGCGTCCGACACCGGTACGACCGCGCGGCCCGCTCCGGACTCCGGAGAGGTACGCGGGGCGGGCACCACCGCGCCGCTCGCGGAGACGTCCTCGGGGCGGCCACCGTACTGCGCGGCGGCGTCCGGGGTTTCCCGCTCGGCGTAGGCGGGCTGCTCGGGGATCGGAGCGAACTGTGCCTGGGGCGCGTAATCGGCCGGCGGGGCGGCAGCCAGGCTGGCACCCGGGACGCGCTGCTCCTGCGGGGGCAGCGGCACCGCGTTCGCCGGCGAGATGCCCGGCGCGGGCCCGGGCTGGTAGGCCGGTGCCTCGTCGCCCCGGTCCGCCTCCCAGCCTCCACGGGACTGGGCGGAAGCCTCGGCCTCCGCGCGACCCCACACCTCACCGGGGGCCCACGGCTCGACCTCCGACACGCCGCCGGAGTTGCCCTGGGTGGCGTTGTCCGGGCCGGCGGCCCAGTTGGGCGCGCCGCCGCTGGTGGGCACGCTGGCGCTGGCCCGGGCGGGGAGGTTGCTCGGCTCCGCCTGGGTCCACCCTGCCTGCTCCGGCCGCTCGGTCGGCTGCTCCGGTTGGGAGAGCACCCAGTCGGGCTGCTGCGGACGGCCCTCGGCCTCGCCCCAGGCGGCCGGCTGCGCGGGCTGATCCTGCCGCGCGTCGTTGCCGTCGTTCCACACTGCGGGCTGCGCCTGCGCCTGCGCCTGCTGCTGCTGCGCGGCCCACCCGCCGGAGTTGGCCGGATCGTCCTGCGCGGGCCAGTTCGTCGGCGGGGCCGGGACCTGGGCGGCGCCACGGGCCGGGCTCGGCTGGGCGGCCTGACCCCAGCCGGGGGCGGGCTGCTCGGTCGCTTCGGCGGGCTGGCTCCAGGTCGGTGGCGACTGCTCCGCCGGCGTCCACACCGGTTGGTCGTCGCGGGCGGCACCGGCGGCGGGCCAGCCGCCGTTGCCGGTGGCCTGGTCCTGCTGGGCCCCGCCGGACCAGCCGGCGGCCTGCGGCGCGTCGGATTGCGGAGATTCGGTCGCTCGCCAGTCAGCCGCGGGCGGGCTGCCCTGCGCCGCGCCGCCCCAGCCGCTGGCCGGGTCCTCCTGGGCGGGCCAGGCGGCGGTGGCCGGGGGAACCTGCGCGGCGCCCCGTGCGGCTGGCTGGGCCTGCGCCCAGTCCGGCTGCTCGGCGGGGGCGTTCGGGGTCCAGGTCGGTGCGGGTGCGCTCTGCTCGGCGGGCGTCCAGCCCTGCTGCTGCGCGGCCCAGGGGTCGGGCTGTGCCGGAGCCGGCGCGCCGTCGTTGCC
>NZ_JAKKFG010000030.1:0-32693 GCF_022230905.1 Micromonospora salmantinae | reverse complement strand
GCGGGCCGGAGCCGGCTGACCGGCGACGTGCCCACCCCGCTGGACCCGCCGTCGGGCTGCCGGTTCCGCACCCGGTGCTGGAAGGCGCAGGACATCTGCGCCACCGAGGAGCCCGCGTTGATCCCGCGCGACGGCGGTTCGCAGGCCACCGCGTGTCACTTCCCCGAAGGGGAAGCGGCCAGCACGAGCCCCGAAGGGGAAGCGGCCAGCACGAGCCCCGAAGGGGAAGCGGCCAGCACGAACCCGCAGTCGGCGGAGTCGACTGCCCCGGTCGTCGAGGAGGTGCCGTCGTGAGCCTGTCCCCGGTGGAGGGTGTGGCGCTCGCCGAGATCGAGTCCGGCACGGACCCGGGCGGGCCCGCCGTGAAGGGCGTCGTCGGCCGCTCACCCGGTCAGCTCGCCTGGCTGCGGCTGCGCCGCGACAGGACGGCGATGGTCAGCGGCGTACTCCTGGTCTTCTTCCTGCTGTTGGGGTTGGCCGCCCCGCTGATCGAGATGGTCTACGGGATCGGCCCGCGGGAGCAGTTCCAGAACATGCTGGACGGCTTCGGCATGCCGCTGGGGTACGCCGGCGGGGTCAGCGGCGAGCACTGGTTCGGTCTGGAGCCGGGGCTGGGCCGGGACATCTTCATCCGGCTGATCTACGGGCTGCGGACCTCGCTGTTCATCGCGTTCGCGGCGGCCCTGATCACCGCGACGATCGGGATCGTGCTGGGCGCGCTCGCCGGCTACCTCGGCGGCTGGCTCGACGCGGTGATCAACTGGATCACCGACCTGACCCTGGCCATGCCCTTCCTGATCATCGCGCTGGCGCTCACGCCCACCATCACGCTGCGCTTCTACGGTGAGCGGGGGCAGGTGTCGTCCGCCTTCGGGGTGGGGGTGCTGATCGCCGTCTTCGCCATCTTCGGCTGGACCAGTACGGCCCGGCTGGTCCGCGGGCAGGTGATCGCGCTGCGCGAGCGGGAGTTCGTGGAGGCGGCCCGGGCCAGCGGGGCCGGGCTGGGGCACATGCTCTTCCGGCAGCTGCTGCCGAACATCTGGGCGCCGATCCTGGTGTCGTTCTCCCTGGCGGTGCCGCAGTTCATCACCAGCGAGGCGGCGCTGTCGTTCATCGGCGTCGGCCTCAGCGACGAGACGCCCAGCTTCGGCCGAATGATCTACCGCAGTCTGGACTTCCTCCAGACCGACCCGGCGTACGTGTTCTTCCCGGGCATCACGATCTTCGCGCTGGTGTTCGCCTTCAACCTCTTCGGAGACGCGTTGCGGGACGCGCTCGATCCGAAGTCGTCCCGGTAGGGGTCAAAATCATGGCGCGATTTCTGCTCAAGCGACTCTTCTCCGCCACGCTGACCCTCTTCGCGGTGAGCGTGTTGACCTTCCTGATGTTCTTCGCCCTGCCGCGTGACCCGGTCAGCAGCATCTGCTCGAAGAACTGCAACCCGGAGCGGCTGGAGCGGGTCCGTGACGACCTGGGCCTGAACGACCCGCTGATCAGCCAGTACGCCGGCTACATGAAGGGCATCGTGACCGGTCGGGACCTGGGCAGCGCCCAGGGCGGCCGGTGCGACGCGCCCTGCCTGGGCTGGTCGTACGTCACCAACGAGGCCGTCTCGGACACCATCGCCCGGGTGCTGCCGGTGACGCTGAGCATCGTGATCCCGGCGGCCATCCTCTGGTTGCTGCTCGGCGTGGGGCTCGGCATGGTGTCCGCACTGCGTCGGGGCACCTGGCTGGATCGTCTGGCCATCGGCTTCTCGCTGACCGGCGCGTCGTTGCAGCTGTACTTCGTGGGCGCGGTGCTGCTGCTGGTGTTCGTCTACAACCTGCGGTTACTGCCGGTTCCGAGCTACACCTCCCTCTTCGACAACCCGGCGAAGTGGGCCAGCGGCCTGGTGCTGGCGTGGGTGGCGCTGGCCTTCCTCTTCTCGGCCATCTACGCCCGGCTGTCGCGGGCGCAGATGTTGGAGACGCTGTCGGAGGACTTCGTCCGGACCGCGCGGGCCAAGGGCCTGGCCAAACCCACTGTGTACGGGCGACACGCGCTGCGCGCGGCGATCACCCCGGTGGTGACCATCGCCGGGCTGGACGTGGGCGGGGCGCTGGGCGGGACGGTGATCACCGAGACGACGTTCGGCATCCAGGGGTTGGGGCGTACGGCGGTGGACGCGGTGCGCTCGGGCGATCTGCCCACCATCATGGCCACCGTGCTGATCGCCGCCGTCTTCGTGGTGTTGGCGAACGTGCTGGTGGACCTGCTCTACGCGGCCATCGACCCCCGGGTGCGGTTGCGCTGACTTGTCGATGTCCAGCGTGTGACCGGCGGCTGGGCCGGTGGCGAAATTTATCGACAACTGTTACACAACTCGTAGGTTTTCTTCCTTACGATCCTCGGGACGTCGGCGGTTCTCGCCCCGACGAAACCGCACGGCACATGGGTGAAGGGGGTACTTCATGAGACCACGCGTGGCGGTTGCCGCAGGCGGCGCGATCGCACTGGTTGTGGCACTGGGTGCGTGCTCGAAGAACACGGGCGAGGGCACCACTGTCGACACCGAACGGCAGCAGACCGGGGTCATCGCGACCGACCCCAAGGACTCGCAGGGGCCGGCGGCCGAGGTGAGCGGCGCCGCGAAGGGCGGCACCTTCACCATCATCAGGGAGTCGCCGATCTCCCACCTCGACCCGCAGCGGACGTACTCGTTCGCCGGTCTGATGGCCAACCCGCTCTTCGCCCGCTACCTGACCACCTGGAAGGACGACGGCAAGGGCGGCCTGGTCCTGGTGGGCGACCTGGCCGAGACGCCGGGCAAGAACGTCAACAACGACTGCAAGGTCTGGGAATTCACCGTCAAGGACGGGGTGAAGTTCGAGGACGGCCGGCCGATCACCTCCAAGGAGATCGCGTACGGCATCGCCCGGTCCTTCGACCCGGACCTGTCCGGCGGCCCGACCTACATCCAGGAGTGGCTGGCCGACACCCCGCAGTTCGACACCAAATGGGACTTCAAGAAGAACAAGACGTCGCTGCCGCCCGGCCTGAGCACGCCGGACGCCAAGACGCTGCGCTTCGAGTTCGCCAAGCCCCGCTGTGACCTGCCGTTCGCGGTCTCGCTGCCGACCACCGCGCCGCTGCCGGCCGACAAGGACACCGGCGTCGACCTGGACAAGCAGCCGTTCTCGTCCGGCCCGTACAAGGTCGCCAAGAACCAGGTCGGCGTGCAGATCACCCTGGACCGCAACACCAACTGGGACCCGAACACCGACCCGGTCCGGCACCAGTACCCGGACCAGTTCGTCTGGAACTTCGGCCCGACCGCGGACGCCGCCAACAACCGGGTGATCGCCGACAACGGCGCCGACCAGAGCGCGCTCGCCTTCAACGCAGTGCCCGCCTCGTTGGTCGCCAAGGTGGCCGGGGACGCCACGCTCAAGTCGCGCAGCATCCTCTCCCCGACCCCGAGCGCCAACCAGTTGGTCATCAACAACCAGCGGGTCACCGACCTGAAGGTCCGTCAGGCGCTCAACTACGCCATCGACCGCGAGGGCTTCATCAAGGCCATGGGCGGGCAGACCGTCGCCGCGCCGCTGACCACGCTGATGCCGCCGGCCACCATCGGCTACAAGGCGTACGACGCGTACCCGGCGGGTGCCAACGGCAACGTCGACAAGGTCAAGGAACTGCTCGGCGGGAAGACGCCCGAGCTGGTCCTTGGCGTCGCCGACAACTCCACCGAGCAGCAGCAGGGCGCCCAGCTCAAGGCCAACCTGGAGCGGGCCGGCTTCAAGATCACGCTGCGGAACATCTCCGACGACGCGAAGCTCGACGAGATCAAGAAGAAGGACAACCCCTGGGACCTGTACATCGGTAACTGGGCGGCGGACTGGCCGAGCGGGGCCTCGATCCTGCCGGTGCTCTACGACGGCCGCACCATCAAGGCCGAGGGCAACAGCAACCAGTCCTACTTCAACGACCCGGCGATCAACACCGAGATGGACCGCATCTCGGCGCTGCCCGCGGCCGAGCAGGGCCCGGAGTGGGCCAAGCTCGACGAGCGGATCATGAAGGAGCACGCGCCGGTGGTGCCGCTCTTCGTCGACGTGGCCTACAACGTGCACGGGTCCAAGGCGGGCGGGATCTTCATCTCCAGCGTCTTCGGCTACCCGTCGTTCGTGAACGCGCACGTCAAGCCGTAAGTCACACCGCAGACCAGAAGGGGTCCCCTCCCGACAACGCCGTCGGGAGGGGACCCTTCTGTTATTGCTGGGCAGGTCACGGGGTGTGAGCCGCCGAGCGTCGTTATTGCAAGTCGCTCCCCAACTCCCTGGCGACCGTGCGCAGTTGTTCCTTGAGTGCACTTCGTCGATCAAGGAGAGCGGTTATCAGAAGTCTTGCCTGGCCGCCCTCAGTCGATCGCTGGAGTATGCGGGTTCTTGCGTAACCGCTCTCAAGCTCTTTCCAGAGCCCAACTCTCATCGACTCGAATCTGTCGTACGCTGCGTACAGCTGCGGGTGGGAGGTTGAGAAGGTGTCGCACAGGGTTCGATAGTGTGAGGCCGTTGAGGTGTTGAGCCATTTTTCAAAATCGACACTGAAATTAGTGCCACGAGTGAGGTGGTGAGTGGCGAGTAACGCCTCGTGGCTATTCGATCGCGTCCATTCGTTGATGCTATTTATTCGCACCAGCAGGTCGTCGCGCGCTCGACTCTCCAGTGCGCGGGCATGGCTTCTGGCCTCTCGCCTTGCCTGGCTTCTCCCGCCTATAACCACTGCGGCAAGCGTCGCTGCAGACCCTAATACTGCCGCCCCGGCTGTTAGTGCTGCACTCAACCAGTCCACGTGGGCACCTTCCTCAGCGAGGCGCAGCGGGTTCTCCACAGCAACTATGCGCTCCGGCGTCAAGTGCGCACGCATTTGATCAATCGGTTCGGGTGGTCCCCCCGCATTGGCCGTCAGAGATCGCCCTATTCGGGCGACGTGTTGTACTGGTCGAGCGTCGCCTTGGACGTGGAGGCATCCCGGAAGGTCAGCTCCCACGGGCCGGTGTTGACGTCCATGTCCTTGCCGAACCCGACCCACTTCCCGGCCATTCGTCGACCGGTGGGCTCCACCAGTAACTGGATCGCGCCGTGGTACCGGGCTCCCCGGTAGTAGCCGGCCGGGTCGGTCTGCTCCACCCAGGTGCCGGTGACCACGGCACCGTCCACGGTGAGATCCATTGACAGCGACGAGGCCGCCGAGCCGGGCAGGCTGCGCACTGTCAGTCGATCCCCATGCTGGAGTACGACCACGAAGTGTTGCCCTGCGAATGATTCTCCCCGGCCGCTGGAGTGGTATTGGTAGCGGCTGAGCCACACGCCCTCGTACGACCCGTGGACCGCGAGTGGCTTGGGCGTCGGCGTGGCCAGGCTGGACATGGGTGAGGTCAGGTCGTGGCCGCCGTGCTGATCATCGGCGACGTCGCCATTGGGTATCGCGGCGAAGCCGAGCAGCGAGACCGGCAGGCCGGTGGCGACTTCCAGGGCGCGGGCGTACCCGGACCGCGGTGCGGCGATCGCGCCAGGCTCCCAGCGCTGGACGAGTCTCTTGTTGGCCTGCCCGCCGAGATCCGCGACCGACCAGCCGCCCGAGGCGTGGTTGCCCAGGTCGCCTGTGACCCGGACGCCCCATCGACGATCACGCAGCTCGCCATCGGCCTCGGAATGCTGTGAGTCTGCGGCCTACCCCAGGGGAGTACCCCCCGATTCAGGCGGGGCGATCGCCGTCCGCCAGGGCGTCAGCTCCGACGCTGGCATCGCGACGCGCAGTCTTGACAACGCTGTGCAACCGTCAAATAATTCAGCCGTTGAACAAATTTGCCCGTTGCCGTGACCTGCCACGACGATGACTAGATCTGGTTCGGCTCGGACTCGACCGCCCGCGACGAACACAACGCCCGCTCGTCCGGATCGCCGTCGCTTACCTGATCCGCCCCCTCCCAATCACGCCATCTGACCCGTCATGACAACCCCCGGGAGGAACGGTGCCGCTCGTCGCCGGGGTCGACTCGTCGACCCAGTCATGCAAAGTCGTCATCCGCGACGCCGAGACCGGGAAGCTGGTACGCGAGGGCCGCGCACCGCACCCGCGCGGCACCGCTGTGCCGCCGGCCGCGTGGGAGGCGGCGCTGTCCGACGCGGTCGCACAGGCTGGCGGTCTGGACGACGTGGCGGCCGCCTCGGTCGCCGGGCAGCAGCAAGGCATGGTGTGCCTGGACGCCGAAGGGGCCGTGGTTCGGGACGCCTTGCTGTGGAACGACACCCGCTCGGCCGGCGCCGCCGTCGACCTGATCTCGGATCTCGGCGGCGGCGAGGCCGGGCGGCGAGCCTGGGCGGAGGCGGTCGGCCTGGTGCCGGTGGCCAGCTTCACCGTCAGCAAGCTGCGCTGGTTGGCCTCGGTCGAGCCGGAGAACGCCGCCCGTACGGCTGCGGTGTGTCTGCCGCACGACTGGCTGACCTGGCGTCTGGCCGGCGCGCCGGGGCTGGATGCTCTGCGCACCGACCGCAGCGACGCCAGCGGAACCGGGTACTGGTCGGCCGCGACCGGTGCGTACCGTTCGGACCTGATCCAGTTGGCGTTCGGTCGGGATGGCTTGCTGCTGCCGCAGGTGCTCGGGCCGACCGACCGGGCCGGGCACCTGCGCACCGGCGCGCCGCTGGGTCCCGGTGCTGGCGACTGCGCCGCGGCGGCGCTGGGTGTCGGCGCCGAATCGGGCGACGTCATCGTGTCGATCGGCACCTCTGGCATCGTGTCGACCGTTTCTGACGTGCCGGCCGCCGACGCGAGCGGAATCGTGGCCGGGTTCGCCGATACGACCGGCCGTTTCCTGCCGGTGGTGTGCACGCTCAACGCCGCCCGGGTGCTGGACGCGGCTGCGACCATGCTGCGGGTGGGCCATGCGGAGCTGTCCGCGCTGGCGCTGTCCGCCCCGCCGGGCGCCGACGGGCTGGCCCTGGTGCCCTACCTGGAGGGGGAGCGCACACCGAACCGCCCACACGCCACCGGAGCCGTGCACGGCCTGACCCTGCGGACCTCGACCCCCGCGCACCTGGCCCGTGCGGCGGTGGAGGGCATTCTGTGCTCACTCGCCGACGGGCTGGATGCGATGATCGCGCAGGGCGTGACGGTCAACCGGGTCGTCCTGGTCGGCGGCGGCGCCCGCTCGGAGGCGGTGCGCCGGATCGCGCCTACGGTCTTCGGCTGCCCCGTGCTCGTCCCTCCACCGATGGGGGAGTACGTCGCGGACGGCGCCGCCCGCCAGGCGGCCTGGGTGGTGTCGGGCGGGCAGCGACCGCCGGCGTGGACGGTCGGGCAGGTCGAGGTGTACGACGCCGACGCTGTGCCGGCAGTCCGCGAGCGGTACGCCGACGCCCGCGCAAACGCCCTCGACCACGCTCACTGACGGCACGTCCGAGCAGGAGTTCCCGGATTAAGGCTCGGCATGGTTCCTGACCTCAAGGAGTTGCCGATGCGCGTCACCGTCCGGCTCGCGGCGTTTTTCCCCCCGCCGCCTGACCAGGTGAGCCAACGTGTCGGGCCGCGGAACGTCAATCAGGCGGCCGGCACGGCGGACGCGCGCAGTGCCTCGGCCAGCCACTCGTAGGGGAACCGCTCCGGCGGCGCGTCGTTCACTGTGCCGATCAACTCCAGGTACCTGTCGAACGGCCCCTCCTGCTCCGGCGGCGTGCGGTCCCACTCCGCGCCCTTGCGCATCTGGTCGGCGGCCTGGATCCGGAACTCGGGCGTGTCCGGGATCCCGGGGCTGTCCGGCGTCGCGAAGATGCCGGTCAGCCACCCGATCCACTGGTCGGCGATCTCCCGGCCCCTGGGCGAGTCCGGCGACACCCGCTCACGCGCCGCGTCCATCACCGGCTGGCCGATCGCCGCGCCCTCCTCCAGGGCGTCCAGCATCGGCGACGAGGTCATCAGCGGCCCGGCCCCGGTGGTGCACGCCTCGTGCAACTCGCGGCGTACGGTCTGCCGGACCTCGGTGTCCCGGACCAGTTCGGCCAGCTCGATCCACGCCTCCAGCTGGGCAGCGGTGGGATGGTCGGGCAGCTCCGGTCGGGCCGCCCGCCACCACTCGACCATCCGCTCCGGCGGCTCCCAGCCGGCGGAGACCTCGGTCCAGAACTCGTCGATCAGCCGGTCGCGTTCCTCGTCCGACATGCCGACCAGTTTGTGCATCAGCGTGACCTGCTCGGCAGTGGAGTCCTGCCGCAGGATGGCCGACAGCACCGCGCGCCGGCTGCGCAGCCGTGCCTCCTGCCGTGCCAGCAGGGCCAGGTGGGTGGCGGCCAGCTCTCGTAGCGGCGCCTCGCCGGCCAGCACCCGCCGGATCTCGTCCAGGCCGGCGTCGAGTTCCCGCAGCGTCCGGACCAGTTCCAGCCGGGCGATGGCCGACACGTCGTACCGGCGGTGGCCGGCCGGCGTGCTGGCGGCCGGCATGACGACACCGGCGTCCGCGTAGTACCGGACCGCGCTGACGCTCAGGCCGGTCCGCCGGGCGACATCTCCGATGGTGTACAGCTCGTTTCCGTCCACGACGCCCACTATGCGATCTCAAGCGGCTTGAGATGCAAGCCCCTCATCGAGTTTTCGCTGCGGCGGATCAGGGGACGATCACCACGCCGCCGCGCACGCCGCCTTGGGCCAGCCGCTCGTGGGCGGTCGCCGCGTCGGCGAAGGGGTACACGTCAGCGACCCGGAGCGGGATGTCGCCGCTGGTGACGAGTTTGACCAGTTCGCCCAGCCGGGTTCCGTCCGGTGGCACCTCCAGCGCGACGGTCCGGATTCCGCGCACCGGCTCCGGGCGAAGCGGTGGTGACGCGGCCAGGTAGCCGCCGCCGTCCCGAATGAGGTCCAGCAACGAGGAGCCGATCACCGCCAGGTCGATGACCGCGTCGAATGTCCCCGTCGGATCGTCGGCGCGCGACAGGAACGCGGCACCCAGCGACTCGACGAACTCGCGGTCGTCGGCTCCGGCGAGTCCCGTGGCGTGCAGACCGGCCGTCCGGGCCAGCGCCAGAACGAACCCACCGACCTGCCCGGCGGCGCCGGTGACGAGCACTGTCGAACCCGCGGGGAGCGCGAGCAGGTCGAGTGCCTGGGCGGCGGCGAGGCCATTGGTCGGCAGGGTCGCCGCCTCGGTGGCGGGGACACCGGCGGGCGCGGAGGTCAGCCAGGCGGCGTCGAGGACCACGTACTCCGCGTGGGCGCCGACAGTGGTTTGCAGCCACGGTGAGAAGCCGATGACCTCGTCGCCGGTCGTGAACTCGTCGACCGACGGGCCGATCGCGTCGACGCTGCCGGCGACGTCCCAACCCGGCGTGTACGGCAGGCCGGTCGGCAACGGGGCCGGGAACCGACCGGAGCGGACCATCAGATCGACCGGGTGTACTACCGACGCGGCGACCCGCACCCGCACCTGCCCCGGCCCAGGCTCGGGCACCGGCACCTCGGCCACCTGCAGGACCTCCGGCCCTCCGAACTCCGCATAGCTGATTGCGCGCATCGCCGTCTCCTTCGTGGGATTTCGTGATCACCACGACCGTACGAATCATCGGCACTATGAGAAAGTAGGTACCTTAAAGTGCCTAGAGCACCAACGGAGGTAAGAATGGCGACGTCGACCGCAGCGCAACGCCGCGAACAGGCCAAACGTGACTACGACGCGTTCCTGGAGCAGTGCCCGACCCGTGAGCTGTTGAGCAGGCTCACCGACAAGTGGGTCGCCCTGGTGATCCCGGCGCTCGTCAACGGCCCGCAGCGGCACGGTGAGCTCGCCCAGCGCATCGCCGGCGTCAGCCAGAAGATGCTCACCCAGACCCTGCGCACCCTGGAGCGCGACGGCCTGGTCACCCGCACGGTCACTGCCTCGGTGCCGGTCCGCGTCGACTACGAGCTCACCCCGCTCGGCCATGAACTGTTCCCGGTCATGATCGCGATCAAGAACTGGGCGGAGACGCACATGGACCGCGTCTTCGAAGCCCGGACCCAGTACGACGCACGCCCCTGAGAACTGAGGAGGCGTCTCGCCCGGGGTTGAGCCCGCCGAGGGCTCGCGAGATTGTCGCTGGTGGAGGCTAGGGTCCGCGTCGTGGACGACACCTCGACGGCCCGGCAGGCCGCCCACGCCTACGTTGATCTTCTGGAGCGCCGCGACTGGTCCGGGTTGGCAGTCCTGCTCACCGATGACGTGGTCTA
This sequence comes from Micromonospora salmantinae, assembly GCF_022230905.1. Classification (NCBI taxonomy): domain Bacteria; kingdom Bacillati; phylum Actinomycetota; class Actinomycetes; order Micromonosporales; family Micromonosporaceae; genus Micromonospora; species Micromonospora salmantinae. Next base: position 22,448 of record NZ_JAKKFG010000030.1, on the reverse strand, counting down.
CGAGATGCCGCAGACTCGGGAGCGCATTCGCGGCAAGGACGCGTTCCTGCGGTTCAACACCGAGTATCCCGGCGACTGGCACCTCCGGCCGCGACGGGTGATCGCCGATGGCCGGGTCGCCGCCCTGTTGCTCGACGTTCGCGTCGGTGACGAGCGGCAGGACGCGTGCGTCTGGCTGGAGATGTCCGAGCATGGGCTGATCAGCAAGATCATCGACTACTGGCCGGAACCGTACGATCCGCCACAGGGCCGGGAACACCTCGTGGAACGTTGGTGATCGTCAGCCTGCCGCAGCGGGCCAGGCGCCGCGGGCGTGGCGGGTTCACCCCAGATGGGTACGGAGGAAGTCGAGTTTCAGGGCGTCTCTACTCAGCGCTCCCCGCGGAGCCGGCGGGGCGCGGCAGCACCAACGCTTGAGCGGCGATGACGCGTTCGCCGTCGAAGGTCAGCGCCGGCGACCCGTGCAGCCGATAGCCCTGATCGAGAAGCGTGCTGACGCGGGCGCAGAACTCAGCATCATCGGGCCCGGTGATGAGGCGGTAGCCGAGGGGCTTCGTGAAATCCGACACCGCCGAATTGTCCCTGCTCGGATGCCAGAGCGTGGTCCCGGCTGACATCCCGTCTTGTTGCGCGCGGGGCTGTGCGTTCAGGAACGACCGATGGCGCGGTCCAGGAAATCGTGGATCATCGGCGCAGCGATGTCGAGCTCGGTGTGCCGAACCCACTTATCGAATGCTGCCTACAGCAGGTGGGTCCGGAGGAAGTCGAGTTCCAGGGGAAGCAGCCGCTCGGCGGTGCCGTTCGCGGCCAGGTGGGTGGCCCCGGTCAACGGCAGCACGGCGTGCGGTCGGCCGGTGCTCAGCAGGGCAGCCGAGAGCCGGAGCGTGTGCGCGGCCACCACGTTGTCGTCGGCCATGCCGTGCACCAGCAGCAACGGCCGGGCCTGGTCCGGGCTGGTGACCGGCTCGGCGGCCAACTCGACGAGCGAGTGGTGCGCGTAGATGTCCAGGCCGTCTTCCGGCAACCCCAGATAACGCTCGGTGTACGCGGTGTCGTACAGCGCCCAGTCGGTCACCGGGGCACCCGCGATCCCGCACCGGAACAGCTCCGGGTGTCGCAGCACCGCCAACCCGGCCAACCACCCGCCGAACGACCAACCGCGCACCCCTACCCGGCCCAGGTCCAGGTCCGGGTGCTTGCCGGCGAGCGCGGTGAGCGCGTCGATCTGGTCGGTCAGGATCACGTCGGCGACCCGCCGGTGGATCGCCTTCTCGAACGACGGCGCCACGCCCGGCGTACCCCGGTTGTCGATGGTGACCACCGCGAACCCGGCGTCGGCCCACCACTGCCGCTCCAACCACGCGGCCCGCGCCGCCACGACCTCCTGGTGCCCCGGGCCGCCGTAGATGTCCAGCAGCACCGGCAGCCGCCGGCCCGTCACGTGGTTGTCGGGATAGAGCACCGCCGCCGGCAACCGCCGATCGGTCACCCGTTCCAGCAGTGGTAGTGGAGCGTACGGCGGGACGGCGGCGAACGAGCGCACCGCGGCGATCTCCTGATCGCCGCGGCGCACCGTCCAGCGCACCCCGGCGTGATCCAGCGACGCGACGCCGACGGCCAGCACGTCCCCGCCCACCGCGGCGGTGTACCAGCCGGAGTCGGTGGTGAGCCGGCGCGCGTCCACCCCACCGCCGATGGTGGTGCGGACCCGGAACAGGTGCCGTTCGCTCGGCTCGCCGTCGCTCGCCTCCACCAGCAGGTCCGCCGGGCCGGTGGCGGCCGGAAGCCGACCCACCACCCGTCGTACGTACAGCGACGGCGGGGTGAGCAGGGTGCCGTCCGCGAACAGGCACCGGGCGTCGTACCCGTCGTGGGCCAGTTCCCCACCGACCAGCACCCGGCCGTCCGGCAGGTGCGCGGGCGTGCCGGCGATCGGCTCGACCCAGCGCGGATCGGCCAGCTCGGCGTGCACCTGCGTCTCACCAGTGCGCGGGTCCACCGCCAGCACCAGCCCGTGCTGCTGCGAGCGGCGCAGCACTGTGATCAACGGACTGCCCTCACCCCAGCTGACTCCGGTCAGGTACGGGTAGGTCTCCCGGTCCCAGTGCACGTCGACCCAGCCGTCGTTTAGGTCCAGCAGGTGCAGGCTGACCTCCGCGTTCGGGCCACCGGCCCGGGGGTACGCGACAGCGGTCGGCGGGCTCGCCGGCTCGGCCGGGTCGTGCAGGTGCCACCGCTCCAGGCGGGACTCGTCGACCCGGGCGGCGAGCACCGAACGGCTGTCGGGCGCCCACCAGTACCCCCGGAACCGGCCGAACTCCTCTGCCGCGATGTGCTCGGCCAACCCCCAGCTCACCCCGGCGTCCTCGCCGGCCAGCAGGGTGTCGGTGCCGTCGGGGTCGATCACCCGCAGCTCACCCCGGCGCACACCCTCGGCGGCGTCCGTCACGTACGCCAGCCGCTGCCCGCTCGGGTCCGGGCGAGGGGCCAGCACCGGGCCGACGGCCGCCACCTCCACCACGTCGCCGTGCACCAGATCGGCCCGGAACAACCGCCCGGCCAGCGCGAACACCGCAACCCGGCCGGCCGCGTCCAACGCGTACGAGCCGATGCCGGCGGCGCTGAGCCGCAGCCGCTCGCGTAGCGCGCGTTCGCCGGGGGAGAGGGAGCGGACGTCCCCGCCCTCGCCCAGCAGGGTCGCCGGGTCGGCGACCAGCCGCTCCTCGCCGGTGGCCACGTCCAGCAGCCAGAGCGCGTCCGCCGGATCCTCGGGGCCGGCGGAGCGCAGGAAGATCACCCGGGAGCCGTCCTCAGCCACCGAGACAGCGCGTGGCGCGCCGTGGCTGAACCGGCGGGTGCGGGCGGCCAGCTCCGGAAAGTCCACAGCCCAAATCGTAGAGCGGGAGTGGGGGTGATGTGGCCGACCTGGGCGGACGCGTCAGCGTCGGCCGGGGGAGAACCGCCGGTTAGAGTGACCGTCGTGACGATGCTGCCCGACCGCCGCCTGCTGCTGGTCCACGCGCACCCCGACGACGAGTCGATCGGCACCGGCTCGACGATGGCCCACTACGCCGCCGACGGCGCGCACGTCACGCTGGTGACCTGCACGCTCGGCGAGGAGGGCGAGATCCACGTGCCCGCGCTGGCGCAGCTCGCCGCCGCCGAGGCCGACCAGCTCGGCGGATACCGCGTGGCCGAGCTGGCCGCCGCGTGCGCCGCGCTCGGCGTCAGCGACCACCGCTTCCTCGGCGGCGCCGGCCGCTACCGTGACTCGGGGATGATGGGGCTCGCGACAAACGAGCACCCCCGGGCCTTCTGGCAGGCCGACCTCGACGAGGCCGCCGGGCACCTCGTGGAGATCATGCGGGAGGTACGCCCGCAGGTGCTCGTCACGTACGACCCGAACGGCTTCTACGGCCACCCCGACCACATCCAGGCGCACCGGGTGGCCATGCGCGCCGTCGAGTTGGCCACCGCCGAGGGCTGCGCCCCGCTCAAGGTCTACTGGACGGCCCTGCCGCTCAGCGTCCTGGAGGCCGGCATGACGCATTTCGCCGAGTCCTCCGACAACCCGTTCGGCGGCATCGAGAACATCGCCGACCTGCCGTTCGGCACCCCGGACGCCCAGATCGCCGCCCGGATCGACGGCACCGACCAGCACACGGCCAAGGAGGCCGCGATGCGGGCGCACGCCACCCAGATCCCGGCCAACTCGTGGCTCTACTCGATCGCCGGCAACTTCGGTGGCGAGTTCATGGGCGTGGAGTTCTTCACCCTCGCGGTCGGTGAGAAGGGCCCGGGCGCCGGGCCGTACGGCTGGGAGGACGACCTCTTCGCCGGCCTGCCCGCGGAGACCGCCCCGGACCGGTCCCCGGTCACGGCGGCGGGTCTGCGGTGACAGTGCCGGCCGCACCGATGACGGTCGAGGAGGACCAGGAAGCCCCGCTCCCGGCGGGGCCACCGCCGCGACTGCTGGACCTGGGCGTCCGGCTGGTCGGTGGGATCGTCGTGGTCCTCGCCGGTGTGCTGACCGGCGTACTGGAGCTGCTGCTCGCCACGCTCCGCGTCGGCGGGCACCTGGTCGGCGTGTCGGTGCTCCTCGCCATCGGCGCCAACATCCTGCTGAGCTGGTTCGCGTACGAGGCGGTGGGCCGTCGCTGGGCGGTGGCGCTGCCGGCGGTGCCGTGGTTCGCGCTGATGGCGGTCGCCGCCATCCGGACCAACGAGGGTGACCTGTTGCTGGCCGGCGACAACTGGGTCGGGCTGGCCATGATCGTGGCCGGCGCGATGACCTTCGCGGTGATGGGCTTCCGGCAGATCCTCGCGCCGCAGCCGACCACGCTGGGCGGCTGACGCCGCGCTGGTTCTGGTTGCTGCCGGGTGATGACGGCTCCCAGGTAAGGGTGGTAGATATTCCTGCCAGGGATGCGAGCCCCGCGACGGGGCGTACGGCAGGAGGGTCCGGCAATGGACAAGCGGTGGCGTGACCTCGGGGTGCTCGTAGCAGCGCTGTTCGCGGTCAACGTGGTCGCCCGACTGATCACCCGGTTCGGCTTCGACGGTGACGACACCGCCGCCGACCGGGTGTCGCTGGCGATGTTCACGGTGATCGGCCTGATCCTCGCCGTGGTCGCCTTCCGCTGGGGCCGACGCCGGCCGCTGGCGGGCTGGGCCGCCGACATGGCTCTCGTGGTGCCGGTGGCGATGCTGCTGACCGTGCTGGTCGGGCCCCTGCTGGTCGGTCACAACCCGTTCGCCGGCGGCGCTGGGACGTTCTTCGCCCAGATCTGGCTCTACCTGCTCGCCACCGGCGCCGGGTTGCTGATCGGCTACCTGGTGCTCACCGCGCTCGGCCGTGACTACCGCTCTCAGCAGCTCAAGCGGTACGCGGAGGTCAAGGCCGCGAAGCCCCGCCGCGTCGTCCGCCGCTGACACCCGGCCGTCCCGACGTTGTGGCCGCCCGGCCGCCGCCGCGCCCGGCGGCGGCCGAGGTCAGTTCGGGGCGACCCGGGTCAGGTAGGTGTGGTGGGTGACGAGGCCGAGCCGCTGGTAGAGCGCGACCGCCGCCGTGTTGCGCTGCTCGACCTGGAGGAACGCGTGCGTCGCGCCACCCGACACGCCCCAACTGGCCAGCTCGTGGATCACGCGGCGGGCCAACCCCTGACGGCGGGCCGCCGGTACCACCTCGATCAGGCTGAGGCCCAACCAGCGCCCCTGGCCGGTCACCGTGCCGCGGCCGACGGCCACCAGGGCGTTGTCGGCGTACACGTGGGCGAAGCGGACCTGGTCCACGGCGGTGAGGACGTGCCGGGCGGCGTCCGGCAGACCTCCCTTGCGGCCGGCGGCGATGGCCAACCACTCGTCGCTGGGCGCGGTGGCCAGCTCGACGACCGCACTGGCCCACCTGTCGGCCCGGCCGCTGTCGGGTGTCGACGCCGGCAGGGGCAGTGGCGCGGTCTGCACCAGCGTCGGCGGGCGGGTGCCCCAGCCGCGGGCGTCAAGTTCGGCGCCGACCGGAGCGGCGAGGGGCAGCGGCGTGTTGATCAACGCGGGTTGCCCCAGCTCGGCGTACCAGCGCTCCACCGCGTCGACAGCGGCGGCCAGTGGCCGGTCCGGGTCGCCGATCGGCAGCGCCGAGTTGGCGCGCCCGGTCCAGCCCTCGGCCGACCGGAGCAGCCAGTCACCGAGTCTGCCCCGGGTCGGTGCCGGCCAGGCCTCGTCGGCGGCGCGTTCCAGCGCCACGACCGCCGCGGCGGTCGGCCGACGGGTCGGCGGAACGCGCTTGGCGCGGTGCACCTGCGCCACCGGCACCCGAAGCGGCCCCTGAGCGGTGGCCAGCGTGAGATGAGTCTCGCTCAGCTCGACCAGCTCGCCGAGGGCATCGGAAAATTGTGGGCGGCCTTCGCGAATCCCCACAATCCGGCGGACCACGATTCGGTGTCCCACATCCTGCTGTCGGAGCACGATCGACCCCCTCCCCGGCGAGATACTAGGCTCTTACCGTCGCGGGAGATCGCGGCGAGTCTTGCGGAGGAGAAGACCGGTGACCTACATCATCGCCGAGCCGTGCGTAGATGTGCTCGACAAGGCATGCATCGAGGAGTGCCCGGTCGACTGCATTTACGAGGGCAATCGGATGCTCTACATCCACCCCGACGAGTGCGTCGACTGTGGTGCCTGTGAGCCCGTCTGCCCCGTGGAGGCGATCTTCTACGAGGACGACGTCCCGGAGCAGTGGAAGGACTACACCGGCGCGAACTACGAGTTCTTCGAGGACCTGGGCTCGCCCGGTGGCGCCTCGAAGGTCGGCAAGGTGGAGAAGGACGCCACCTTCGTCGCCGCGCAGCCGCCGCGCGGCGAGGGCCACTGAACCGGCCCGCGCCGGTCTCGTCGCGGCTGCCCGAGTTCACCTGGGACACCCTGGACGCCGCGGCCACGCTGGCCGCGGCGCATCCGGAGGGCCTGATCAACCTCTCCATGGGTACGCCGGTCGACCCGGTGCCCGAGGTGATCCGGCGGGCGTTGGCTGACGCGTCCGATGCTCCCGGTTACCCGCTGACCGCCGGCACCCCGGCGCTGCGGGCCGCGATCACGGCGTGGGTGTCCCGAGCCTGCGGCGCCGGCGTCGACGGTCTCGGTGTGCTGCCGACCATCGGCTCGAAGGAGCTGGTGGCCTGGCTGCCCACGCTGCTCGGCATCGGCCCGGGTGACGTGGTGGTGGTGCCGTCGATCGCGTACCCCACCTACGAGGATGGCGCCCGGCTGGCCGGTGCCACAGTCGTTCGTACCGACTCGCTCACCTCGCTCGGGCCGACCCCGCGGGTCCGGTTGGTCTGGGTCAACTCGCCCGGCAACCCGACCGGCCGGGTGTTGCCCGCGGCGCACCTGCGCAAGGTGGTCGACTGGGCCCGCGAACGTGGCGCGGTGGTCGCGAGCGACGAGTGCTACCTGCCTCTGGGCTGGTCGGCCGACCCGGTGTCGGTGTTGTCTCCGCAGGTCAGCGGGGGCAGCTATGCCGGGGTGCTGGCCGTGCACTCGCTCTCCAAGCGGTCCAACCTCGCCGGCTACCGGGCCGGCTTCGTCGCCGGCGACCCGGCGCTCGTCGCCGAGCTGCTCAAGGTCCGCAAGCACGCCGGCATGATCGTGCCCGGGCCGGTGCAGGCGGCCATGGTGGCCGCGCTGGAGGACGAGCGACACGCCGAGGAGCAGCGTGAGCGTTACCGCGCCCGGCGGGAGGTGCTCGCTGCGGCGTTCACCGGTGCCGGGTTCACCGTCGAGCACTCCGAGGCGGGCCTGTACCTCTGGCTGACCAGGGGCGAGGACTGCTGGCAGACGGTCGACTGGCTGGCCCGACGCGGCATCCTGGTCGCGGCCGGCGTCTTCTACGGCCCGACGGCCGGGCAGCATGTCCGGGTCGCGCTGACCGAGTCCGACGAGCACATCGCCGGCGTCGCGGCGCGCCTCACCTGATCGCGGCTCCGGGACGGTCGAGCGTGGTGGACAGGCCAGGTGCGCGGATGCGGGCGGCGGTCGTCGGCACCGGCCTGATCGGTGGCTCGGTGCTGCTCCGGATGGTCGCCGCCGGCATCGACGTCATCGGGTGGGACCCGGACGAGGCCACCCGGCGGGAGACCCGCCGGGTGGGCGTACCCGCGCCGGACCGCCTGGTCGAGGCGGTGACCGACCGGGACGTGGTCTTCCTGTGCGGGCCGTTGCCCACCCTGCCGGCGACGCTGGTCGAGGTGGCGGCGATGACCGGTGAGCGTTGTGTGCTGACCGACGTCGGTAGCACCAAGGAGCAGGTGGCGGCGTTCGCCGCCGCGCAGGGGCTGACGCACCGGTTCGTGCCCGGCCACCCGATGGCGGGCACCGACCGGGCGGGCTTGACGGCCGCGCGACCGGACCTGCTCACCGGCGCGGCCTGGGTGCTCTGTCCGGCTCCCGGCCCGGCCACCACCGCGTTCCGTTGGCTGGCCGAGCTACTGGTGGAGGTCTTCGAAGCCCGGGTGGTGCCGATGTCCGCCGCGGAGCACGACTCGGCCGCCGCGCTCGCCTCACACGTGCCGCACCTGCTCGCCGGCGCGCTGGCCGGCGCCGTGCACCGCGCACCGCTGCGCGACGCGATCCTCGCGCTCGCCGCCGGCAGCTTCTCCGACGGCACCCGGGTCGCCGGAACCCCGGCCGATCGGACCGCCAACATGCTGCTCGGCAACCGGGACCGGGTGCTGCGTGAGCTGGCCGAGGTGACCGCGTTCCTGGACGACCTCACCGCCGCGCTGCGCGCCGACGACGCCGCGGCGCTCACCGCACGCTACGACGAGGCGCGGGCCTCCCGGGTGGCGCTGCGCGACCGGCGGTTCGACGCGTACGACAGGCAGTTCCCGGCCGGTGGTGACCACGCCGCAGAGGTGTCCTGGTTGCGCGAGCTGGGGGTGGCCGGCGGCTACCTGACCGGCCTGCACGCCGACGCGGACACTGTCTCCTACGCGGCAAGGCGCCCCGTCGCTGACTAGGCTGAGGGGCATGGCGGTGGATGGTCCGGTGGTGCAGGTGCGCGGCGAGGCGTACCGGGAGGTGCCGCCCGAGCTGGCCCGGTTCGCGGTCACCGCGACAGCCCGCGACCGGGACCGGGAGGCGACGCTGACCCGGTTGGCCGAGCGGGCCGCAGCGGTCCGGGTGCTGCTGGACGGTTCCGGGCCGGCGGTGGCCCGGCGGGAGACCGGCGACCTGCGGGTGCGTCCGGAGACCCGGCGCTCGGGTGAGCGGGTGGTCGCCTGGCACGGCAGTGTCACCACCACCGTCACTGTCACCGACTTCACCGCGCTGGGTGAGCTGATGCTCCGGCTCGCCGACCAGGACCAGGTCGAGGTGGCCGGTCCGTGGTGGGAGCTTCGTCCGGACAGCCCCGCCCATCGTGCGGCCCGGCACGCCGCGATCAGCGACGCACTGCTGCGGGCCCGGGAGTACGCGGAGGCGCTGGGTGCCCGGGTCACCTCGTTGATCGAGCTGGCCGACGCGGGCCCCGCCGACCGGCCGATGTTCGCCCGTGCGGCCTTTGCCGGGGGTGGTGGCGCGGGCGGTGGTCCGCCGGAGCTCGAGCTGGACCCGCAGCCACAGACTGTGCAGGCGGCGGTGCAGGCGCGGTTCACCATCAGCGACCCGGTTCTGGGCTGATGCCGCCGGCCCGGGTGCTGTCCGCCGACGAGTTGGTGGCGCGGGCGTCGGTGCTCGCCGAGGCCGGCCCGCGACAACTGCTCGGCATCGCCGGCGCACCGGGCGCCGGGAAGTCCACCCTGGCGGAGCGGATCGTCGCCGAGATCGGGTCGGCCGCCCGCCTGGTGCCGATGGACGGCTTCCACCTGGCGCAGTCGCAACTGGTTCGCCTGGGCCTCGCCGACCGCAAGGGCGCCGTGGACACCTTCGACGCCAACGGGTACGTCTCGCTGCTGCGCCGGCTGCACCGGTTGGAGCCGACGTCGGTCTACGCGCCGGAGTTCCGCCGGGAGCTGGAGGAGCCGGTGGCCGGCGCGATCGAGGTGCCGCCGTCGGTCCGGCTGGTGGTGACGGAGGGCAACTACCTGCTGTTGTCGGATTTCCCCTGGCAGGAGATCCGACCGCTGCTGCACGAGGCGTGGTTTCTCGACCTGGACGCCGAGGTGCGGCACCGCCGGCTGACCGCCCGGCACGAGGCGTTCGGTCGGTCCGCGGAGCAGGCGCGGGCGTGGGCGCTGGGTAGCGACGAGTCGAACGCCGCTCTGATCACCCCCACCGCCGACCGGGCCGACCTGGTCGTCCGCCTGTCGGATCCGCCGACGGTCTAGCCGAGTTCGCGGACCGGCCGGGCCGGGTTGCCGACGGCCACCACGTTGGCGGGCAGGTCCCGGGTGACCACCGCGCCCGCGCCGACGACGGTGTCCGCGCCGATCGTCACGCCGGCCAGCACGATCGCGCCACCGCCGAGCCACACGTTGTCGCCAATGGTGATCGGCTTGGCCGCCTCCCACTTGTCCCGTCGCGGGCCGGGCTCGACCGGATGCGTCGGGGTGAGTAGCTGCACGTTCGGCCCGACCTGAACGTCCGCGCCGAGGGTGATCGGGGCGACGTCGAGGAAGACCGCGTTGTAGTTGACGAAGCTGCGCGGGCCGATCCGGATCTGCCAGCCGTAGTCGCAGTAGAACGGTGGGCGGACCCAGGTGTCCTCGCCCAGTTCGCCGAGCAGTTCACGCAGTGCGGCGATCCGGGCCTGCGGATCGGCCGCGGGACTGGTGTTGAAGCGCTCCATCAGCCGGGCGGCCCGGTCCAGATCGGCGATGATATCGGGATCGTCGGCGATGTATGGCTCGCCGGCGAGCATCTTGTCCTTCATGGAGGTCACCGCCCGATCATGCCGGCCCGGTTCGTCGGCTCGTGGCGGGTCCGTCACTTTTCGGTCTTCTTTTTGCATACTCAGTATGCAATTCTGGGTTGTCAATGTGACTCCATCCATCAAGACGCTTGACCAGGAGGATCCGTTGCACCAGGGAAGAAGATTGGCCGCTCTCGGCCTCGTGTTCGCGCTGGCGCTCTCCGCGCCGGCTCCCGTCTCAGCCGCACCCGCCGTGCCCACCCCACCGGTTGGCGCCGGCCCACAGTCCACTGCGGGTGGACCCACCGCCAACCGCTCGACCACCGTCACGCTGATCACCGGTGACCGGGTCACCGTCACCACGTCCGGCGCTTCGGTCCGGCCTGGCGCCGGCCGCGAGGACGTGCAGTTCCTGGTCCAGCGCGAGCGCGGACGCCTCACAGTGACGCCGACGGACGCGGTGCCGTTGCTGCGCTCCGGCCGGGTGGACCGGCGACTCTTCGACGTCACCGGGCTGGTCGAGGCGGGTTACGACGACGCCCACCGCAACACCCTGCCGCTGCTGGTGGAGTACGGCTCGACGGGGACCGCCCGGCGTGCCTCGGCCGCCCTGCCCGGCACGCGGCTGACCCGCGACCTGCCGGTGATTCGCGGTGCCGCCCTGAACAGCGACAAGTCTTCCCTCGGCGGGGTCTGGGAGGCGGTCACCAGCGGTCCCGCCGGGGCTCGGCTCGACGCGGCGGGGGGCGTCGAGCGGATCTGGCTGGACGGCCGTCGACGGGTGACCCTCGACCACAGCGTGCCCCAGATCGGCGCGCCCGCCGCCTGGGCGGCCGGGTTCACCGGCGCGGGAGTGTCCGTCGCGGTGCTGGACACCGGCGTCGACGCGACCCACCCGGATCTGGCCGGCAAGGTGGCCGAGGCGCGCAACTTCACCGAGGTCGCCGACGCTCGGGACATGGTCGGCCACGGCACCCACGTGGCCTCGACCATCGCGGGCAGCGGCGCCGCTGCCGGCGGGAAGTACCGGGGTGTGGCGCCGGACGCGACGCTGCTGGACGGCAAGGTCTGTGAGGACACCGGCTGCTCCGATTCGGCGATCCTCGCCGGCATGCAGTGGGCCGCGGTGGAGAAGAAGGCCGCCGTGGTCAACATGAGCCTCAGCGGCTGGGACACCCCGGAGGCCGACCCGCTGGAGGAGGCGGTGCAGACCCTGACCGCCCAGACCGGCACCCTCTTCGTCCTCGCCGCCGGCAACGACGGCATGGACGGCTCGGTCGGCTCCCCGGCCAGCGCCGACGCCGGGCTCGCCGTGGGCGCGGTGGACCGCGACGACGAACTGGCCGACTTCTCCAGCCGTGGCCCGCGAGTCGGCGACGACGCGCTGAAGCCGGACATCACCGCGCCCGGCGTCGACATCGTCGCCGCGCGGTCAGCCAACGGCGTCATCGGCGATCCGGTGGGGGACCGCTACGTCACGCTCTCCGGCACCTCGATGGCCACCCCGCACGTGGCCGGTTCGGCCGCGCTGCTGGCCCAGCAGCACCCGGGATGGCGGGCCGACCGGCTCAAGGCCACCCTGATGGCAGCCGCCAAGCCACACCCGGACCAGACCGCCTACCAGCAGGGTGCCGGGCGGGTCGACGTCGCACACGCGATCACCCAGCAGCTCACCACCGACCCGGTCAGCGTCTCGTTCGGACGTACGCTCTGGCCGCACGGTGACGACGCCCCGATCACCCGCACGGTGACCTGGCGCAACGACGGTCCGGCGGCGGTCACCGTGGACCTGAGCATCGAGGGCGCCGGCCCCGGCGGTCGGGCGCTACCGGCTGGCCTGTTCCAGTTGGGCGCCAGCCAACTCACAGTGCCGGCGGGCGGCACGGCCGCCACGACCGTCACCACCGACACCCGGCTCGGCGACGCCGACGGGTACTGGACCGGGCGGATCGTGGCCCGGTCCGGTGCGGCGGTCGCTGTCACCCCGCTGGCCGTGCACCGGGAGGTGGAGAGCTACACGCTCACCGTGGAGCACCTGAACCGCGCCGGCGCGCGCACCGCGGACCACTGGACGTCCCTCGTCGGAATGGACACCTACGGCTTCTGGGACCTCGTCAGTTCCGACGGGGTGGCCACCGCGCGGGTGCCCAAGGGGCACTACGGCCTCAGTGGCCTCGTCTTCGAGCCCGGTCCGGAGGATGAGCAGCCCGGGATGTCCCTGTTGATGCAGCCCGAGGTGGCCATCGAGCGGGACACCCGGATCGTCGTGGACGCCCGCCGGGCCAAGCCGGTGCGGACGACCGTTCCGGACCGGACCGCCGTCCCGCAACTGATCGACCTCAGCGGCAACTTCACCGCCGACGACGGCAGTGGGTACGGCGTCGGGCTCTGGGCGGAGACGTTCACCGGCCTGACCAGCGGTCAGCTCGGCAAGCAGGTTTCCGCCGACAAGTTCGTCGCCACCGTCAGCAGTAACTGGACCACGCCGGACTCGGCCAACAGCCCGTACCTGTACTCGCTGGCCGAGGCGATCCCGGGCCGGATGCCCACCGGGTTCGTCCGCGACTACGCCCGACGGGACCTGGCCACCGTCGTGCACAAGTTCCGCGGTGGCTACCCGGGCATGGAGGCCGAGCGGATCGTGCTCCCCGAGCTGGAGTACAACGTCGGCTACTCGGCCGTGATCCTGCCCACCGTCGTGCCCGGCCAGCGGGTCGAGTACTACAACACCATGGGCGTGAAGTGGGAATCCGAGGTCCTCTTCGGAACGGTGGACGAGGAAGGGTGGTTGATCCCGAAGGCAGCGCTCTTCTCCACCCCCACCGCGTACCGGGCCGGACGGACGGTCCACGAGATCTGGAACCAGGCGCCGTACACGCCGTCCTTCCCGACCCCGCGCTGGCCGCACCAAAGCGTCAGCCGAATCGGCGACACCATAGTGGTCGACGTGCCGATGTTCAGTGACGCGGCCGGGCATCCGGGCTTCTCGCTGAGCGACAGTGAGCACACCAAGCTCTGGCGCAACGGCACGCTGGTCGGCGAGAGCGAGTACGCCGGCTACGGGGAGTTCGCAGTGCCACCGGGCGCGGCGGACTACCGGCTCGTCACGTCGTCGAAGCGAAGCTTCACCGACCTGAGCACCGCTGTGGAGTCCAGTTGGACCTTCCGGTCGAGGCACGTCGCCGGTGAGACGCCGGTCCGACTGCCGCTGTCGGCGGTGCGCTTCGCGCCGTCGCTGCGGGTCGACAACAGCGCTCCGGCCGGTCAGGGCTTCGTCGTACCGGTCCGGGTGCAACGGCAGCCCGGCGCGCCGGCCACCCGGGTGGAGAAGCTCGCCGTCGACGTCTCGTACGACGGCGGAAAGACCTGGGGCAGGGCGAAGCTGGTCCGCACCTCCGCCGACGGCTGGTCGGCTCTGTTGCGGCATCCGGCCGGACCCGGCTACGTGTCGCTGCGGGCCACCGCCCGGGACACCGCCGGCAACACGGTGACCCAACGGATCATCCAGGCGTACCGGTTGCGCTGAGGCGTACCCCGTCCGGGTCCGCGGCCGAACGTCGCGGACCCGGCGGGGCCCGTCAGTCGTTGGCGTGCAGAGCGGCGTTCAGCTCGATGCCCCGGCCGGTGCGCGGTCGGGCCTCCAGCCCCCCGGTGACCGAGTTGCGCCAGAACAGCAGGCCGTCGACGCCGGACAGCTCCCGGGCCTTGACCACCCGGCCGTCGGGGAGCGTGATCTTCGACGCGGCGGTGATGTAGCAGCCGGCCTCGACCACACAGTCGTCGCCGAGTGAGATCCCGACGCCGGCGTTCGCGCCGACCAGGCTCCGCTCACCAATGCTGATCTTGTCGGTGCCGCCGCCGGAGAGGGTGCCCATGATGGAGGCCCCGCCGCCGATGTCGGAGCCGTCGCCGACCAGCACGCCCTGCACGATCCGCCCCTCGACCATCGAGGTGCCGACGGTGCCGGCGTTGAAGTTCACGAAGCCCTCGTGCATCACTGTGGTGCCGGCGGCCAGGTGCGCGCCGAGGCGGACCCGGTCGGCGTCGGCGATCCGCACACCGGAGGGCACCACGTAGTCGGTCATCCGGGGGAACTTGTCGACCCCGTACACCGCCAGGTGCCGGCCGGCGGCCCGCTCGATCACCCGCAGCTCGTCCACCCGCTCCGGGGGGCACGGCCCGGCGGACGTCCAGGCCACGTTGGCCAGCTTGCCGAAGATGCCGTCCAGGTTGAGCTGGTTGGGTCGCACCAGGCGGTGCGAGAGCAGGTGCAACCGGAGGTACGCGTCGGACGCGTCCTTGATCGGGTCGTCCAGCGAGCCGATCACGGTCACCACCTGCACGGTACGCAGACCGGGCAGGGACCGGTCACCGAGCGCGGCCGGCGGCAGGTCGAGCACGTCCGCCTTGTCCTCGCCGGCGACCAGCGGCAGCTCGCCCAGGCCCAGCTTGCCGGTCGGGTACCAGGTATCGAGCACCTGCTCGTCTGCGGTGACCGTAGCCAGGCCGATGCCCCAGGCGGAATCTGCGGACGTCACTGTTACACCTCTCGGTCACTGCCGGGCCGACCTCGGCTCGCTCCTCGCGCTGACAGACCTGAAGGTACCGTGCGAACCATGGAGAACCCGCTGACCCCCGAGGTCCTCGCCGATCCGGTGCAGCTGACCCGCGCTCTGGTCGACATAGAGTCCGTGTCCCTCAACGAGAAGGCGATCGCCGACTGTGTCGAAGAGGTGCTGCGGGGCGTACCGCACCTGACCACCCACCGGCACGGCAACACGGTGATGGCGCGTACCGACCTCGGTCGGTCGCAGCGTGTCGTGCTGGCCGGGCACCTCGACACGGTGCCGTTGAACAACAACTTTCCGTCGACCATGCGCGGCGACCTGATGTACGGCTGCGGCACCTCCGACATGAAGTCCGGCACCGCGTACGCGCTGCACCTGGCGGTGACGCTGCCCGAGCCGCGCTACGACGTGACGTACTTCTTCTACGAGGCCGAGGAGATCGAGTCCCGGTACAACGGGCTCAACCTCGTCGCCCAGGCATTCCCGCAGTGGTTGCAGGCGGACTTCGCGGTGCTGCTGGAGCCGACGTACGGCATCGTCGAGGCGGGCTGCCAGGGCACGATGCGCTCGGTGGTCACCACGACCGGCGTACGCGCCCACTCGGCGCGCTCCTGGCACGGGGTCAACGCCATCCACGCCGCCGGCGAGGTGCTGCGACGCCTCCAGACATACGAGGCACGCCGGGTCACCATCGACGGGTGCGACTACCGCGAGGGCATGAACGCGGTACGGATCAACGGTGGGGTGGCCGGCAACGTGGTTCCCGACCTCTGTGAGGTCGAGGTCAACTACCGGTTCGCCCCGGACCGCACCCCGGCCGAGGCGGAGGCGCACCTGCGTGAGGTGTTCGCCGGCTTCGAGGTGACCGTCACCGACACCGCTGCCGGTGCCGCGCCCGGGCTCGACGCGGCCCCCGCGAAGGAGTTCCTGGCGGCGGTCGGCGCCGCGCCGATCGGCAAGCTGGGCTGGACGGACGTGGCCCGGTTCGCGGCGATGGGCATTCCCGCGCTGAACTTCGGCCCGGGCGACCCGAACCTCGCCCACCACCCCGACGAGCACGTCGAGATCAGCAAGATCCGCGATGGTGCGGCAACCCTGCACCGCTGGCTGGCCCCGGCCTGACCCTGGTCGCCCCGTCGCGTCCGGTCGCCCCGGTGATCAAGAGGTTTGCGTCAGCCTGGCCCGTTGTCGGCGACGCAAACCTCTTGATCGGCTCCGGAGGGGGTGGGGGAGGTGGGGATTGGGTTCTGCTGGCGGGTGCGGCGGCGTTCGGCCACCACGTCTCGGATCCGTCGCTGCATCTGGCGACGGATCCGGATCATCTCGCTGTTACTGATCACGCTGTCTCCTCCCCCGAAGGCGCGCGCCGGGGCATACCCGGTATGTGAATAGTAAGACGTACGGGAGCGCCGAATAGTTGCCCATGATCCCGAACAATTTCTCGGCGTCCCCGCCCCGCGCACCCGGCCGGTGCTGCTCCACTACGGTTGCCCCATGAGCCAGAGCAACGGGCGGGAGGCCGGTCGCGGTCCGGGACAGGAGCGGCATCGCGGTGCGGTCACCCTGCGCAGAGGGGCGATCCCGAGCAGCACCGCCGACCAGCGACTGCTGGATTCACGGGGGCGGGATGACTGGAAGACCAAGGACGCCTGGCGCGCGCTGCGCATCCTCGCCGAGTTCGTCGAGGGTTTCGACACCCTCGCCGACGTGCCGTCCGCGGTCAGCGTCTTCGGTTCCGCACGCAGCGCGCCGGACAGCGCCGAGTGCCAGTTGGCCGAGCAGCTGGGCGGTGCGCTGGCCCGAGCCGGCTACGCGGTGATCACCGGAGGTGGGCCCGGCGTGATGGAGGCCGCCAACCGGGGCGCCAGCGAGGCCGGTGGGCTCTCCGTGGGTCTCGGCATCGAGCTTCCGTTCGAGCAGGGCATCAACGACTGGGTCGACCTGGCCATCGACTTCCGCTACTTCTTCGCCCGCAAGACGATGTTCGTCAAGTACGCCCAGGCGTTCGTCGTGCTGCCGGGCGGGTTCGGCACCATGGACGAGTTGTTCGAGGCGCTCACACTGGTGCAGACCGGCAAGGTCACCCGGTTCCCGGTGGTGCTCATGGGCGTCGCCTACTGGCAGGGCCTGCTGGACTGGCTGCGCGGCACGATGGCCGCCACCGGCAAGATCGGGCCGGTCGACCTGGACCTGATCTGCCTCACCGACGACGTCAGCGAGGCGGTCCGGTACATCGTCGAATCGGAGGCCGTGCTCTCCGCCGAGCAGGAGGCCGTTCGCGAGGAGGCTGTCGCGCGCACCGACGCAGACCAGCAGGCCGCAGCCGCTCAGGCTCGGGACCACGACTGATGGCGGCGATCTGCGTCTTCTGCGCCTCCTCCCGTACCCTCGATCAGCGCTGGTTGGATCTGGCCGCCGAGACCGGCGCGGAGCTGGCCCGACGCGGGCACACGCTGGTCAGCGGTGGTGGCTGCGTCGGCATGATGGGCGCGCTGGCGGACGGCGCCCGATCCGCCGGTGGGCGCACCGTCGGCGTGATCCCGCAGTCGCTGGTCGATCTGGAGGTCGCCGACCTGGCCTCGGACGAGCTGCTGGTGACCGACTCGATGGCCAGCCGTAAGACCTTGATGATCGACAAGTCGGATGCCTTCCTCACCCTGCCCGGCGGGCTGGGCACCCTGGACGAGTTGTTCGAGGTCTGGACCACCGCCACCCTCGCCCTGCACGCCAAGCCGATGGTGCTGATCGACACCGACGGGTTCTACCGCCCCCTGCTGGACTGGCTCGACGCGCTGGCCGACCAGACCTTCCTCAAGCCCGCCGGCCGCGATCTCCTGACGGTCACCACCACCGTCACCGAGGCCCTCGATGTCCTGGAATCCCACCTGACCTGACCACCCCGCTCCGGTTGGGCCGCGGTGATCATGGAGTTGGCGACGCCGCCGTCGGCGTGTCGCGCAGCTAACCTCATGATCGGCGGGGGTGGATGGGGTGTGGTGTGGGGTGGGATTTGGGCGGGTGGGTGTCGTATGGGTCTGATGGGATGAGCTGATGCAGGCGTACCGGTTGGTGCGGCGGCCCGGAGGGCCGGCGCGGGGGGACGGGGCGACGCCTGACAGCGCTTCCGGCGCCGGCGGCGGCTGGCGGGCCGATCCGGTGCAGGCCGAGGTGGTCGGGCACACCGACGGGCCGATGCTCGTGCTCGGCGGCCCGGGCACCGGCAAGACCAGCACGCTGGTCGAGGCGGTCGCCGCCCGGGTGGCCGAGGGGGTCGACCCCGAACGGATCCTGGTGCTGACCTTCGGCCGCCGAGGCGCCACCGCGCTGCGACAGCGCATCGAGGCCCGGATCGCGCAGGACGGCCACCGGGTGCTGCGCGAGCCGCTGGTGCGCACCTTCCCGGCGTACGCCTTCGGGCTGCTCCGCCGTGCCGCCGCCGAGCGGGGTGAACCGTCGCCCCGGCTGCTCACCGGCCCCGAGCAGGATCTGATCATCCGTGAGCTGCTGGACGTGGTGGGCGAGGAGCCCGAGGACGACCCGGTCGGCTGGCCCACCGACCTGCGACCCGCCCTGCGCACCCGGGCGTTCGCCGGCCAACTGCGCGACCTGCTCATGCGCGCCGCCGAGCGCGGCGTGGGCCCGATCGACCTGGCGCGGCTGGGTGAGAAGCTCGGCCGCGCCGACTGGCCGGCCGCCGCCCGCTTCCTGCGGGAGTACGTCGCAGTGCTCGCGTTGCGCGACGTCAGCAACCGGGGCTCCATCGCGTACGACCCGGCGGAGCTGGTCCGGGCTGCCAGCGGGCTGCTGCGCGACGACGAGGAGTTGCTGGCCGCCGAGCGTCGTCGGCTCGCGTACGTCTACCTCGACGAGTTGGCCGACACCGACCCCGCCCAACTGGAGTTGCTCTCGGTCATCGCCGGCGGTGGCAAGTCGCTTGTCGCGTTCGCCGACCCGGATTCCTCCACGTACGCCTTCCGGGGCGCCGACCCGGCCGGGGTGGCGACGTTCCCGCACCGGTTCCGGACGGCATCCGGTGCGCCGGCCGCGCAGGTGCTGCTGACCACGTCGTACCGGGCCGGGCCGGGTCTGCTCGCGGCGATCGCCCGGCTGGGTCGCCGGCTTCGGGGTCCGGCCGCGCACCGCCGGCTGCACCCCCTGCCGGACGCGCCGCCCGGCGTGGTCGAGGTGCACACCTTCCGCTCGGCGACCAGCGAGGCGGCCTGGCTGGCCCACGCGCTGCGCTCGGCTCACCTGCTCGACGGCGTGCCGTGGTCACGGATGGCGGTGCTGGTGCGGTCCACCGCGTTGCAGCTGCCCACCCTGCGACGGGCGCTGCACGCTGCCGGCGTACCCACAGTGGTGCACGGTGAGGATCTGCCCCTGCACCTGCAACCGGCGGTCGCGCCGCTGCTGCTCCTGCTGCGCTGCGCGCTGGAGCCGGAACGACTCGACGAGGAGGCGGCCGTCGCGCTGCTGCACTCGCCGCTCGGCGGGGCCGACCCGCTGGCCGAGCGGCGGCTGCGGCAGGGCCTGCGCGCGCTCGCGTTGGCCGGCGGAGACCGACGCCCCTCCGGGGAGCTGATCGTCGAGGCGTTACAGGACCCGGAGGAGTTGGCCGGCATCGAGCGGCGCTGGGCGGAGCCGGCGCAGGCGGTTGCCGGGCTGCTGGCCATCGCCCGCGAGGCCGCGGCCCGGCCGGGTGCGACCGCCGAGGACGTGCTCTGGGCCGTCTGGCACGCCAGTGGTCTCGCCGAGCGGTGGGCCGACGCGATCAACCAGGGGCGCCCGGAGGCCGGCGAGGGCGACCTGGCCCGGCGTCGGCGGGCCGAGGCCGCCGACCGCGACCTGGACGCCGTGCTGGTCCTCTTCGACGCGGCGGCCCGGTTCACCGACCGGCTGCCCGGTGCCCGCACCGAGGTCTTCCTCGACCACGTGCTCGCCCAGGACCTGCCGGCCGACACCATCGCCCCGACCGCCGACCGGGGTGCGGCGGTACGCCTGCTCACCGCGCACGCCGCGAAGGGCCTGGAATGGGATCTGGTCGCGGTGGCCGGCGTGCAGGAGGGCATCTGGCCGGACCTGCGGCTGCGCGGCAGCCTGCTCGGCTCCGAGCGACTGGTCGACGTGCTGGCCGGCCGGTCGGTGGACGGGGCGACCGCGGCGAACGTGGTGGGTCAGACCTCGGCGTTGCTGGACGAGGAGCGTCGGCTCTTCCACGTCGCCATCAGTCGGGCCCGGCACCGGCTGCTGGTCAGCGCCGTGGCGTCGGCCGCCGTCGGCGGCGACGACCACGAGGAGCAACCCAGCCGGTTCCTGCACGAGCTGGGCCCGAGCACGCCGCCGCCGACCCCGCCGAGCACGCCGCCAACCCCACCGACAGCGCCGGGCCCGCCGCCCGGTCCCCGCACCGAGCCGTCCGCCGGCGGCACCGGAGGCGCTGCGGCGAGCGAGAGCGGCGACGAGGAGCCGCACCGCCCCGGGGCACTGCCGGTCACCCGTCCACCCCGGGCGCTCACCCTGCCGGCGTTGGTAGCGGAACTGCGTACCGCCATCACCGACCCGGCCGCCCCGGCGGCCCGGCGGCGCGCCGCGGCGGCCGAGCTGGCCCGGCTCGCCGCCGCCGGGGTGCCCGGCGCGCACCCCGACGACTGGTGGGGGCTGCGGGTGCTCTCCGACGACCGGCCGCTCGTCGACGACGGCGACCCGGTGCGGGTCACCCCGTCGGCCATGGAGAGCGCGCTGCGGTGCAGCCTGCGCTGGCTGCTGGAACGGCACGGCGGCAGCGGCCCGACCAGCACCGCGCAGGGGGTGGGCAACCTGGTGCACGCCGCCGCGATGCTCGCCGAGGACGCCAGCGCCGACCGGGGCGCGCTGCTCGACTACGTGGCCGCCCGGTTCGACGCGATCGAGCTGGCGGCCCGGTGGATGGCCGGGCCGGAGCGGGAACGCGCCGAGGCGATGGTCGACAAGCTGCTGCGCTGGCTCGCCACCAATCCGCGCCGGTTGCTCGCCATCGAGCACGAGTTCGCCGTCCGCCTGGACGACCCGAACCGGCCGGTCGACCTGACCGGTCGGGTCGACCGGCTGGAGGTCGACGAGGCCGGGCGGCTCGTGGTGATCGACCTGAAGACCGGCAAGTCCACTGCTGTCACCGGCACCGACCTTGCCGAGCACCCGCAGCTCGGCGCCTACCAGGCGGCGGTGGAGGCGGGGGCGTTCGCCGAGTTCGGTGACGAGTCCGGGGGCGCGGCGCTGGTGCAGCTCGGGACCTCCGCCAAGGACGCCAGGGAGCAGAACCAGCCGGCCGCCAGCGAGGGCCCGGCGGCCGGTTGGGCGACCGCGCTGGTCCGGCGGACCGCCGATACGATGGCAGCCGCCACGTTCGCCGCGGTGGCCAACTCGAAGTGCCGGGTCTGCCCGGTGCGCACCAGCTGCCCGGTCTCCGGGCAGGGTCGCCAGGTCGTCGAGCCGCCCACCGTCCGACGCACAGGTGAGGGCGAGGAGTGAGCTTGCGAGCCCCGCAGTCACGAACTGAGATGGCACCGTGAGGGCGAGGAGTACGCCGGTGTTGGGAACTGAGACGGCACCGTGAGTCAGCCCACCCTGTTCGGCGCGGGCCCCGCCCCGACGCCCCGACTCGCGGACTCCGGCCCTCGCTACACACCGGTGGAGCTGGCCAAGCTGCTGCGGTTGCCGGCACCCACCCGGGAGCAGGCCGCGATCATCGCCGCCCCGGTGGAGCCGCTGCTCGTGGTCGCGGGGGCAGGGTCGGGCAAGACCGAGACGATGGCCGCCCGGGTGGTCTGGCTGGTGGCCAACTCGTACGTGCGGCCGGAGCAGATCCTCGGGCTGACCTTCACCCGCAAGGCGGCCGGCGAACTGGCCCATCGGATACGGACCCGGCTCGACCAGCTGATCCGCCGACTCGGCCGGCAGGGACGGGATCCGCTGAACGATCCGCTCGCGGGTGAGCCCACCGTCTCCACCTACCACTCGTACGCGGGGCGGATCGTCACCGAGCACGGGCTGCGGGCCGGCTACGAGCCGTCCACCCGGCTGCTCACCGAGGCGTCCCGCTGGCAGTTGGTCGACCTGCTGGTGCGCAACTACGACGGCGACATGTCCGAGGTGGACCGGATGCCGAGCACCATCACCGACGCGGTGCTGGCGCTGGCCGGGGAGCTGGACGAGCATCTGGTCGCGCCGGACGACCTGGCGGCCTGGACCGGTCGGTTCTTCGCCGAGGTGCAGTCCCGGCCGGGTCGGGTGTACGCCGACGTGCGCAAGGCGCTCACCCTCCAGCAGACCCGGTTGCGCCTGTTGCCGCTGGTGCGGGCGTACGCCCGGCGCAAGGAGGACTTCGAGGCGATGGACTTCGCCGACCAGCTCGCCCGGGCGGCCCGGGTGGCCCGGGACCACCCGGGGGTCGGCGTGATAGAGCGGGACCGCTTCCGGGTGGTGCTGCTCGACGAGTACCAGGACACCAGCCACGCCCAGGTGGTGTTGCTCAACGCGCTGTTCGGTGGCGGGCACCC